>CAVYSX010000016.1:0-99968 GCA_963771285.1 uncultured Acidobacteriota bacterium | reverse complement strand
GCCCGCCTTTTTTGCTTTGTGTTGGTTCGGGCCCAACTTGGGGTGCGTCCCGTGTGGTCACCGGTTTCCCGCCCCGAATTGTAGGTGTCCGCCCAATTTTCTTAGCGAGGCTCGGCGGGTGGCGGCTGAACGTATAATGGGGCCAGTTTCTCGTCGAGACTTCCCCACTGCCACACTAATCGTTTCTCCACTTCAGTCACAGTTGGTTCTTCGCTTGGGAACACCAGTACGGTATAGAAGGTGGGGCTCTCGTTCGCCAGATGAATCAATACCTCAAGAGGAGTGACATTCTCCAGGATGCCCTGCTTTAGCTTTTCTTTCTCCAATAGAGGATTCCCAAAGCCCGTTGTTGCGTATCCCGCTCCTGTGTAACCTTCCAAAAGCCCAATTGCCTGCCCCCGGAACTGGAGCTTAAGGTCGGAGAGATTTGCAGGGACTGCGAAACGTGGAAACTTGAGATTCAGAAAATTGAATTCCGCCTGCAGCAGTTTCTTGTTGTAGAAATGAACGGCTTTGCCCTCCATCTTCCACTCGTATCCAGGCGCTTGCTTAACAAGAGCGTTTAGCCTATCCGGGGTGAACGGTGTGCCTTCAGCATTGGGGATCTCAGGCAGCGGCCATACCAACTCTGCGATGATTGGCACGTGAGATGCTCGTGCCATCTGGACTAGAGCGTTGGCCAGATCTGCTGGCGGCTGACCGTACTGGGGCGATGGGTAGTGAGCAGTGATCTGGGGGGGTCCGGAAATGGAACTCCCGCAGGCCACAAGCAAGGTAACAATCCTAAACCAACATAATCGCGGCATCTATGGTGCTCCTGTCGGTGGACCGGGACATGTGAATATTGGGGCGTCGCTTTTTACAGTGAAACCGTTTACGCTCCAGGTTTGGGCTAATTCAGCGTGCAGCTACCGGTTGGATTGCCGTTGCCATCCGCTGGCAGGCAGACAGGCGAACATAATTGCAGGGTGTCCGGCCCCGGGAAGTAACCGTTTGATCCCGACTTCGCGTCGACCGTTGGAGTTGGATGAACGTTACATGTATTTGAGATTTCGTTCAGGGTCTCAGTTAGTTCATCCCAGTAACCGGGATAGGAACCGCTGAGGTGTCCAAGACCTGATACTGGATCAGCCGCTCCTCAGTAATGTAACTTCCCGGAAGATTAGAGCAGGTCCATTGTGGTGTCGTGTTAGTGATCACTGCCAGACTGCCGGGTTGCTGTACCTTTCCCACAGTAGTGGCGGTCCCGGGTTGGTTGTTGAGCGTGTACGTTACCTGCACTGTATAGGTGCCAACGGCGACGGACTGGAGAATGGCGCTCTGAGAAGTGGCGTTAAGGATTTTGATGTTCGGCCCGCCGCTCAAGGCGGCCCACGAATACGTCCCGCCGGTTGGATTGCCGGTTGCTGTGACGGTAATGCTGTCGGGACCCGTTGTACCCGTCTTGAGCATTGGGATGTTCGTCGGACCTGAGACCGTAACCGTCGGCTTTACCGAGACGCCTTGATCGTCCGGCATATCCACATTGGGACAGCCGCCGGAGATACCGTACGGCACAGTATTTTTCCCCGAGGTAGTGGCTCCCCCAACCGCCACGGTATGTAAACTTAGGCCCGCTGACAGAGTCGCCACTCCCGTGTTGGAGCTGTACGGACTGAAAGCGTAGTCGAAGTCGTCATAGCGGGACGTGCAGGCGTTGTAGGCTTGGTAGGTATTCTGCTTGTCGATATTCGGGGGGCCGCCGAATGGCGTCAGGAACAACCGTCCGCTGCTATACCCGCAACAGTGACCACAGCCGTAGGAAGCGTGTCCGTATGTTTTGTCCACGACCAGCTTGCCTTCGTACAGCAATCCGAGAACTTCGTGATCCAAATCACGCAATTCGTAGGAGCCAGACATTACATCTGGAGGAACGGTCTTGCCGTCGGAGTCGGGAACCTGGTTGCGCAGAAGATCACCGACATTCAGCCAGATTTGTTGGCCCGGAGACAATGACTTCTCCACCCGATACTTGCTCTGACCCCCATTGTAAAACAGCGTGACTTGCGCCCGTGTCGGCTCCGTGCCTCCGTTTCCCGTCGTGATAATCGTGTTGTGGGTGCCGTCCACATGCCACATGCTGCCTTTGAACAAGTGGTTGGTGCCCTCAGTGAACGGCGTCTGCAATCCGTAGCGGCTGGTCTTGTCATAGCTCATAGCTACGGCGACCAAATCCCCACTTCGTCCCGTGAAGCCAAGGGTTACCGTGGCCCACAATGCCTCGGCGGGAATCTGTCTGGTTTTCTGGAAGTCTGCCAGATTCAGGATTCTCATCTGTCCCGGCAGTAGCGTAATCCGCGGCAGGGGCGATGTTCCCGAATTGCTGGCATTGAGCCAATTCACGCCTGGTGAGACCATGGCAGTTGATGGGCCAGCATTGCGCAGGAAAATCTTGGGATTCAGCATGGTCGGTGGCTGGCCCGGCCTAAACCTTTTACTTACTCTTTGGGGTGCCCCGTTCAAGCTTCGCTTGGGCGGGGCCTTTGCGAACGCGAGCTGTTGGTATGATTCCCAGTTTTTCTCGGCGCCGTGCTGTCCATTGGGATTCGATCTCGACGACTCCGTCTGCGCCGGTGAGGTAGTGACGGAAGCTGCTCCATTTCCAATCTTCGGGCCGCTCCACCAATCCGCGTACGACTGGGTTGCGATGAATGTAGCGCAGCTTTTCCACAAATTTGCGTTCGCCCCACACGTTGAAGTCGTAGTACCGTGCTTGCCAGAATGAATCCGCTGCTCGCAGAGCGAGGGTGCGTGCTACGGACTGCTTCAGCGACTGCAGCATCTGTGCTAAGCAGCCTCGATCCGGTTCGTTGACCAGCAAGTGCACGTGTTCGGGCATCACGACGTAGCCGTACACGCACAGTCCGTAGGACTGGCGCACGCGTTCCAGTGAGGATTCGAAGCATTCGCGGGAATGCGGAGTCGCGAAGTTTTGCCGACGGTGATAACAACTGAAGGTCAAGTAGTGCAACTGCCCGGATTGTTGAAAGTGTTTGAGTCCCCAAGGCATGGGACGAGCTTAGTTGCCGGTGGGGAAGGTGTCTGTGACAACTGAACATCCCCGCCCAAGCGGAGCTTGAACGGGGCACCCCGAAGAGTTGTTTAGAGGGTTAGGACGGGCCAGCCCGAGAGCGGGACCTTTTCGCTTTGTGTTGGTTCTGTCTAAAATGGGGTACGTCCCGTCCGTCCCCGGTTTTCCAGTTTCGGTTTACCTGGTTTTCCAACTTATTCTTTGACCTGGGCGTTGCGAAACCCGCCGATCATGAACGTGAAGAGGCGCTCTTGCTTACCCCCATACCATATCCAAGACGTTTGCGACCCCATATGCTCCGCGAGCCTATTGATGAACTGCCGAACCGTCAACTGTTCGAAACCCGTCGTCCAAAGCTGGGCGTAAGAGTTCAGGCCGAGGCCAGGACCAGCGTAGCCGATCTGCTGCTCTGGGAATTTCTTCGAGAGTGGCGTGAGCGCCTGGTCGGGATCGGGAATATCGTTGACGACTATCTTGTCCATCCACAAATTCAGCAAATATGACCTGTCTGCAACAATTCCCCGCGGATAGACGTTGATAGTAGCCATATCCTCCGACCATGTATAGCGGGCGTCAAATTCGCAGAGCTTGTTGAGTATTTCTCTGACAGATTTACCTTCCAAATGCAATGAGAAGTGGGGGCTCTGAGACCTTTGATCATCCTGAATCCTGTCCCGAATGATCTCCTCCAGGCCCAAGTGCAGGCCCGCAATCCCTTTTAAGCTCAGTTCCGACACGCCGTCCGGGAAAATTGCATCCGTGAGATCGAAATGTTCAACGATGACATCGACCGGCAGCTTTCGGTTATCTCCGTCCCGCGAACTGTTGCTTCGAGTTTGGCCGAACAGGGAAGCAGCCAAGACTAATATCGTGCAGATGAATAGCTTATGTGTCCTCATGGTGTTGGGCCTTCGCTAGGCGTAGGTGACGCCCGCACTCGTCCATTCCAGCATATTCGTTCTGACCGATATCGGTGACGACGTGAGAATCAATCGGATCCGAACAAGCGCGTTGCCTTAAACGCCGAAATCACCGGGATTCACTCCGATTCAGGTTGACTCTCGTGTATTCGCTGGTTATGAAAGCCGACAGTTCTGAACTCACGCGACCCGCTCAGGACCCACCCTCCCCGCAGGGATATATTCCGAGCTATCAAGTTGAGCGCCTGCCTTAGAGTAAGATTTGCGAACTTAGCGTCCCATGGTGCGGGATACGATATGTTGCCCCCGCTTGCGCAACTGCAATCTGCTCGAAGGGGAGAGGCAATTGTTTCACGGCTGCGAACAGCGCGTCATCTGCGGATGCAATTCCCCTGAACTCAAGCTTCGGGAGTTTGCGGTTCATCAGGTAAGAAGGGTCGTTGACCGTCTCTTTCGGGTGCACGTTGACTGTGGTTCCGTCGCGGGTCCAAGTATAGCGATCATCGAAGCTGCACAGGGTGTTCAGGAGCTCGCGGATGGTTCTGTTTTCGAGATGGAGGCTGAACCGCGTTTCAGGGGCCAAGGAGTTGTGGGTGTGCGCCGTGAGAATGAATTCGAAGGCAAAGGAAAGCTGGGAGGGTTCTGCGCTCAGCTTAGCAACGCCGCCGAAAAGCGTGCTGTCCTGCATCTCAAATCTCGGCACTCTTTCGTCCAACAACCCTTCTGTCCGATCTGCGGTTTGAGCTGTCATGCTGGGTACGCTCGCTGCAAGAAGCATGATCAGAGAAAGCAACTGGGGTATGCCGATTGGGTGCCTCATTTTGTCGGTCCTTGGTTCGTGTATCCGAGCGGCGGGTTGTTGGTAAACTCTAAAACGTTCGACCTAACTGGAGTGGTGGGGGGGGGGACTGAGCAATGGTGTATGTCTGCGTGTATTTTCTTGTCGCATGCAGGAATTGGGCTGTTGCAGCATAACTCAACTTGGTCGGAAAACTGGCTATTCGCATCCAGAGCCCCATCGCTGGTGTCAACGTAACTAGTGCAAACTGTCCCGCCAGTCTGCGGGGTTACTATCTCGTTGACCTTCGTTCCTGTCAGGCCGATGCCGGAGGGGACCACATCGTCATCCGGGTGTGTATAAGGGGTGTACACGATCTGGTATTTATAGCCGTATGTAGCCGAACAGACATTCGACAGCGGCCCATTTGTAACCCAAGCGAACTGTCGCGCGGTTACGTTCTTCGTAAGCGTAGGTGCTGAGCATCCCGGCGGCGTATAGGGTCACCCGCCCAGCCCTCCGCCGAGAATGTGCGCTCAACTCAGGGTACCTTTTCCTGCAGCTTCCGCAGGTCGCTATGCATCGACGAACGGACAGCATCGCCGTTTTCGGCGGCTATAGCTTTCTGTAGCTCAGGAACCGCCGACTGGTTTCCGAGTTCAGCTAGCGCACCGCTAGCGCCCGTTCTGATTTGCGGCTCCGCATCCCTCAGCGATGTTACGAGAGCGGCAAAGATCTTCTGAGCATCGGCGTCGGAGACGTGCTGGAAGCGTGTTATCTCCGAGAAAGCCAGCTGTCGCGAGCCCAAATCGGGCGCGGACAACAGGAAGTTTTCCACCGTCGACAGGCAGCCTCCGTTCTTCGTGTCTAGGATGTACTTAGCGGCGTACATTCTGAGATGCGCCGGCGTGTGAGTGTCGTCGCATGCTTTCTGCAGCATAGCGATGCCTTTGTTGTCGCCCAACAGGGCAAGGGCGAGGGCGAACTCGATTTGCGTCTCCCTTTGGTTCATACCCGAACCGCTCAAGCCGCTGGTGGCGTCTGTTACGGTATGCTGGTCGTGGAGCATGTTCTCCGTGGGGATGAATTGAGGACCGAACTTCTTGTCCTTGCCATTCACTGTGACATGCGCCTGTCCGCCCGGCCCGCGCTACGCGATCGCCAAATTTTATGGCGTTGTTCCGTAGAGTGCGAATGCTGGGATGACTTGTTTGGGATAGTATTTCCAGCCTTTGCCGAGGTTGTAGGCGATGAAACCCATCTGGTGATTCCAGGTGTAGGCCCACACGTCGGTGGTCTGTGTGGTGGCGGATCCGGTTTTTGCGACTACCCAGTAACGCGTTCCCGCCTGGACGGCAACTCCGGCCTTGTCATTCACGATGTCGATGTCACAGCAGGTTTCGTCCCAAGTGAAGAGATTGGTCAATACCCATTCGTGAATCAGTTTTCCGGGTTTGAATCCACCGTCGGTGAAAATGGCCAGCGTGACGCCGTTATGGCCGAAGCCGGGGCCGTCCCAACCAATGGGAATTTTGATTTTCGTAATGGTGGAGTTGGCCTTGGGGACGAAGTGGCCGGCAATCCATTGGAATTCTCCCAGGCCAGTGTCGGGTCCGAAAATCGCCCAAGCCAGCTTGGAATCGTAGACATCGCCCTTCGGGCCAAGGTTGTTATAGATGGTGACCAAGCCGGCGGGAGGCGCCGCGTCCAGCGGCTGAACGACAGCCGAGCCGTCGTCCGCAACCGCCTGCGGGACGCGAGCCGGTCCGGCTGCCAAGAGTGTACCGCAAGAAAGTAATATCACCACCAAGTAAGCTTTCGCGTGCGCGAGTTGTTCCTTCAACATGATCCCCCCCAACTTCGAGATTCGAAATGCAGTCTTGATTGCAGCGGTCTTCAATATAAATATACGAACGGCGAATACGAGCGGCCAGTACGAACAACACGAGCGGCCGATACCAGCGGCGAGTTGAAAACAAATTGTCGCGCGATCATATTAGCCCAGGGGACGCAATCCCAGCGATTAGGGATGAATGCATCGGGGAGAGTGTTTAACGGTTCTTTGTGAGTGCAAGTCGAGGATGTGGCCATTCGTAGCGCTATGGTTGAGCAACGCGCCCTGCGTTACATTCGATCGATGAAGTGGCGAATGGCGACGATGATCACCGCGAGGCCGACGATCAGCATCAAGACCCCGACTTCGAAGCCCATGTAGTATTTCATCGGCCGGCGTTTCCCGTGGCAGGCGGTTTTAGCGAGCAGATCAAATTCTTGTGTAGCGTCGCGTCATGATTGCAATTGGAAGTCCTACGCAGAAAATATGTATGACTAGGCCGATCACCATCATCTCGAATGAGAATGGATATTTGCGGGCCGCCGAGAGCGGCACCACAATGCGATTCATGAAGAAGTAGACGCCCACACCGTACAGAACGCCCGAGGCAATGAAATGTTGCAACAGAAATCGCAGGCGACGGCTCGCCAGAACGTAGGCGGTTGCCGCCGAAAAGGCGATGACAAAGTGACAGAACAGACCGAGAGCCGCGGTTGCCAGTCCGCCTTGCCGCGCACTCGGGCCGAGGAGTCCAGCGGCGATGCCTTGCAGCAGCGGGACGGGGGCCGCCCCGAAGCGGCCATAGATCACGAAGGCGGCGGTGATGTCGAGAACGCCGCAGAGCAAGCCTCCCCATAGAATCGCTGGCACTGCGCCGGACTTGCGAAGTGGGGACTGGGGATCAAATGAATTCATAGGTTTCCTAAGGCTGGTTTCTGGGTGGCGATTCTACGCAGCGATTTTCCTGAAAGCGATGACATGCGACCGTCCCCGCGCTTAGAATTAGGAGCTATGACACGAGCTATGATTTTGATTGCTCTGGTTTCCCTGATGGTTGCTCCGCGGGCCCGAGCGGGCAAGGACACGGGCCCTTCGGCCGTCCTGAATTTCGTGGTGGTGCGAGACTACAACGGCAAACCGGTGCGGAATGCCGCCGTGGTCGTGCACTCGGTGGGGAAGAATGATAAGCAGGAGCGTGGCGGAATTGAACTCAAGACCGACGCCGACGGCAAGTGCAGTTTTGAAGGCGCACCCTACGGAAAGCTGAGAGTGCAGGTTCTGGCGACGGGTTTTCAAACTACGGGAGAAGATTTCGATGTGGAGCAGCCAACGCTCGACGTCACCATAAAGCTGAAGCGTCCGGGAGGGCAGTATTCCATTTACGACGACCATTCGGGCGACAAGGAGAACAAGCCCGCCCCGCCGCCGGACGCGGCAAAACCTCAGTAGCGCAGTGCATTAAGATTACGGACGCGAACACTGCAATCAAGGTTTTTGCAGGGACTACTTTTCACGGACTACTTACTATGGACTACCTATTAAAGACCGAGCCTACGGCATATTCCTTCGCCAATCTCGAACGCGACCAGAACACGGTGTGGGACGGCGTCACCAATCCCGTTGCACTGAAGAACCTGCGCGCCATGAAGCCCGATGATCGCCTCGTGATCTATGAAACCGGCGATCGCAAAAGTGCGGTGGGCACGGCCAGCGTAGTTTCCGTGGACACGTCGGATGCGAAGAATCCGCAAGTAAAAATCAAAGCAGGGAAGGCGCTGGCCAAGCCTGTCACGCTGGCCGAGGTTAAAGCGAACAAGATCTTCGCTGACTCGCCCTGGTTCGGCAGGGAAGACTGAGTGTCGTCCCCTTGACCAAGGAGCAATTTCAGTTCTTGGCGAAAGATTAATTCGGGGACGACGCGAGGTGCCAATCGCTTTGCATCCCGAAATAGCAAAATTAGGCTGCACTGAATAGTTGCTCCAGACGTACAACTCGGCACTGCGCAGTCTCGTTTCGTCCCATAGCCCCTTGCAGACAAGATGTGCCCCGTCTAGCATGTCGCTGGCATGAATCGTCGACATCTTTATTTTCCTTTCTGGAGACTACTTTTCCTCTTCTTATTTCTAGCTACCTACGCACGTCCTCAAGACGCTTCGCACGCGCCGTCGTTGGACGATCCCGAGGTCGACGGTTACGTATGGGATCTATCCACCCTGTATCGAGATCGCGCCGCATGGGACGCCGAGCGTGATTATGTTCTGCACGGGATTACGACCATCGCCCGCGTCAAAGGCACCGGTGGACAAAGTGCGAAGGCGCTGGCGGACGAAATGGATGTGGTCGCCGATCTCCGCACCCGCGGCGGAAAGATGGCCATCTACGGCGAGCTGGTTTCTGCGGTGGATTCTTCAGAAACTGCGAACATGCAATTCGACATAGGTTCGTCGCTACGTGCGCAGGTCGAAGCGGCGGTGACTTTTCTGCCGCAGGATGTATTGTCCATCGGCGAAGCTCGCGTCATGGAGTGGTTGCGCAGCGAACCACGGCTGGCCAAACACCGCGTCCGGCTTTTGCGGATTTTTCTTGAAGCTCCGCACACACTCTCAACCGATGAGGAGGCCATTGTCAGTAGCATGGCCCGATGGCCTCAAGGATCGTCACAGACGTGGAGGGCCCTGAATCACGCCGACCTGGGCTGGCCGAAGTTAAGAAATGCGGATGGGAAAGAAGTCTCCGTCACTCTGAATGCTGTCTTGACCGAATTTTCGGGAGCAGGGCAAGTCAAAGCCTTTGAACTTTTACTTCAGAAGATGCAGTCACTGCAGGGAGTTTATGGAGGGCTTTACACGCGACGAATCGAAGCCAACCTGACCATTGCCCGGCAGCGTAAGTTCAAAGATGGCATGGATGCGATCTGGTATTTACACGACGGCATGCCGGAAGGCAGCTACCACACCATGATCGAAGTGGCCCGCGACAACGTTGCTTTGTTGCAGCGGTACATGCGAGCGCGGAATCGTTCGATCGGAATCGATCGCGTGTCCTACGCCGATCTGGGACTTGATCCGCCCAAGATTGATCGTCGGTTTCCCATTACCGACGCCATGAAAATCGCAGTCGAGGCATCAGCTCCTTTTGGCCCCGCTTATCAACAGAGGTTGCGCGAACGTCTCCAGCAAAAGTGGATGCACCTTCCCCCGTGGCCGGAAAAAGCGCAGTCATTCGGCATCTATCCGCCTGTCGGAGGGATTGCACCTTACTTCGTCATGAGCTACAGGTCGGACTACGCCAGCTCACAGGATTTCACCGGCGGTGTGACCTTGATGATGTCGGATGCCGATATTCCCCAGGACCGCGCTCCCGAGAACTGGGATGATGCCGGCATTTACGGAAACGGAGTGATCTACGCTGGTGACATGCTGCACGATGACTATCTCGCAGCCCAGGCACGCGACCGCCAGGAAAAAATTGCTTTCCTGGTGAGGGCGCTGGACTTCGATTTGCTTCGCTACTTTCAATATGTGGTATGGGCTGAACTGGATGAGAAAGTGCAGCAGCTCATCATCGAAGGGAAGACCCCAACGGGCGCGCAAATCTCGCAAATCTACCTTGATATTCTTCGCCAGTATTACGGTGCGGATCAGAAGCAAGCGGTGGACGAGGTCTATGCCACGGAGTGGACGACGAATGCCATTCTTTTTGCATCGTACGAATATCAGTTTTGGCCGCCAGCCCTGGCCATGGCCGCTCAGGTCGTGGAAGCCAAGCCGGGACAAAACGATCTGGGTCGCAAGGTCGTCGACGAACTCCTCGGGCGCAGCGACTATGATCGTACTTATCCGATGTTAAAAGAGGTCGGCATCGATATGACCAAGCCCGAGCCTTACCAGGCGCTCATGCGACGCATCAAACGTCAGCTCGACGAACTCGAGGCTCAACTCAATCACAAAGAATAGTGATGGGAATCTTGGGCGCCCCCAACGATCACTTCTTGGTGAAAGCTGCGAAGGGAGCCTGCCAACGGGTGGTCGCACCTTTCCAGCTCTTGAGCGGGACTCCGCCTCGAGACATCTACGTCCAGCTTTGATGTGTTAAATTGAAATTGCGTGGGCGCGTAGCTCAGTTGGCAGAGCAATGCCCTTTTAAGGCATGGGTCGATGGTTCGAGTCCATCCGCGCTCACCACGCAATTCAACGGGTTGCGGTAGGTCATCGGATAGCCTTCTGCCAAATCCCACAAAAACTCCCACAACTCAGGCGTGATAGACCCTTTCCTCTGAAACGGTTGGAGTCAAGATCGAGTCACTGATCCAGCAGTTCAACAGCCTTCCGGGCCGCACCGCTAGAGATATGGGTATAGTGTCGTACCATGCGCGCGCTCAAATGCCCCACGAAGGTTTGGATCACGCCCAACGGCACTCCTAGCTCCACCATATGTGTGACGAATGTGTGACGCAGATTATGGAAGCGCAGGCCCGCCAATCCAGCCGCTTTTGTCAGAGAATGCCACTCCGAGTCCCGGACGGGGCCTAGAATTGACAACTCCCGCTGCTCGTGTCACAGTCGCAGCACTTGTCCTTGGAGAACTGGCCATGAAAGTGAACGTCTGCACTTTAGTTTCCTTGTTATTCCTCCTTCTATCAATCGCAGCGCTGGGGCAAGAGACCGTCCTTCACAGCTTCGATGGCACCGATGGGGCAATGCCTATGTCCGGCTTGATCTTTGATTCCGCCGGTAATCTATATGGCACGACCTACGGCGGAGGCAATTCTGGAGGGCTCTGTGGCTCTTCTGGCTGTGGCACCGTCTTTGAACTCACGCCCGGATCGAATGGACAATGGACTGAGACCCTGCTGCATGCCTTTGTTGGCGACGACGGTGTCTCACCCTACGCTGTCTGGTCTTAGATGGTGCCGGTAATTTATATGGCACCACCGTGCAAGGCGGCACATATAACAACGGTGTTGTATTCGAGTTGTCGCCGCAGTCGAACGGTACATGGCACGAAATGGTGCTGCATCATTTTGGCAAGGGCAACGACGGTGGTGGCCCACGTGCCAGCCTGATCTTCGACTCAGTTGGCAATATTTACGGCACAACAAGCTTTGGCGGAGCGTACAAGTTCGGCACCGTGTTCGAGTTGAGTCCCGTGATGAGCGGCTGGAAGGAGACGATACTGCATTCCTTTGGCAAGGGTAATGATGGGAGAGGACTCTCGGGCAGCTTGGTTCTTGATGCGATGGGGAATCTCTACGGGACAACAGTGGGGGATAGTAACAAGAATTTTGGTTCGGTATTCGAATTGGTCAACTCTGGTGGAGTCTGGACGGAGAAAGTCTTGCACACCTTCAATGACACCTCCAAGATTAAGAATGGGGACTACCCGCTCGGAAATCTAGTCTTTGACGGTGCCGGGAATCTGTATGGCACTACCGCTCTGGGTGGCCCGGCCGACGACGGTACGATCTTCGAGTTGGTGAAAGAAGCGGGAGGACTCTGGACGGAGAAAGTGATCCACGCATTCTATGCCCATCCTCCTGACGGAATTCGCCCAAACTATGGGATCGTATTTGATGGAGCCGGGAATCTCTATGGAACAACGTACATGGGTGGCAAGCAAGGCAGTTCAGGAACGGTGTTCAAGTTCACGCCGACGATGGGAGGGCATTGGAAGGAGACTTTGCTTTACACCTTTAAGGACATTGTCAACGGCAAATTCCCGATGTGCAATCTGGTTCTAGACAGCGCCGGTAACTTGTACGGCACGACGATGTGGGGTGGGAGTTTTGCGTATAAGGACAGACGCATTTTCGGCGTGGTATTTGAAGTAGCCCAATAGCCGGGTGCCCCTCCGAATAGTCAGCGACCTCAATGAAGATTCAACGATCCAGTTGCCGGACAGAAGTTCGGACGAAAGTAGTCCGCAATGAGCGTGAAAGACACGCCGGGTGCCCCGTTCCTTGCGCTTTTGCAAGGGGAGGGTGCGCATCAGATTACCACTTCGCTGCTGGATTAGCGTGAACTCAACCTTCGACCCCGCCGCCAAATCACATCACCAACACTGGCGTCGCATTGCCGGAGGCGCGAACCTGATCGGGGCAGCGCTCGCCCCGCCTCCGCGTTTTTTTGTTAAGGTGGGAATGACGAAGTCGGCGGTCACGGCTTTTTTCTCCGCGCAGAAGTTAACTTTGATTTGTGCCATCCATCCGTGGGCCGAGGACAAGACACAATCCCGACGCTGGCTGCATGAGCTCCCGGCCCGCCGCCCGTGATCCGACCCGACAGATCGTGATGCCCCTGGCACCCGCCCCTTGCAGAAAACGCAAGGAACGGGGCACCCCAAACCTATATCCTTGTCTGTTAAGCTTCCCAGCCCGCCGTTAATAAGTGTGATGGGGATGTTACGTCAACAATCTGACGATTCGTCGCTACCGACTCGCTATCCCCGCAACAACTGTGACTTCTACCAGTGCCCAAACATCAAAACACGTCCTATGCTCGCAACTCATTTTGTCTTCCGAGGCCAAAGCAAAAGAGAAAAACGACCAGACTAAAAGGAGAGCAAAGGCGTGCGTATGTAATAAGATTGGAATGTCACTCGCCAAGGGTGTGTTGGCTGCTTATTTCGTTGCCGCAATCACTTATCACGGAGGAGCCACGGCCCATGCGCAGAACCCTCCGAAGATGAAGATGACGACGCCCATTCCGCCGTCCATTACCACCCCTGACTCCGTAGACACACGTATTGGCACTCTGAATTTCAGGGACGGCTTTCCCGACGATGCCACCGTTCAGAAGGTCTATGACAACCTGGACTTCACGCGTGGGGTGCAGGCATTCATGAGCGGAATGCCTGGTACGTCGCTAGTCGGCATGCGCACAGGTTTCGAGAAGCTGGGCGTTATCAATGGAACCATTTTGATATTCGAGAATCTTCCGGACTCCAAATCGCTATTTCTCACTGGAAATACCGATTCCGTCTATTTCAGCACCTGGCTAAACTTGAAGGACGGCCCCTTGGTGCTTGAAGCGCCTCCCAAGGTACTCGCGTTCCTGGATGACTCTTGGTTTCAGTATGTCACCGATATTGGCAACGCCGGTCGTGACAAAGGTCAGGGCGGCAAGTATCTCATACTTCCGCCGGACTACAACGGCGAAGTGCCGCAGGGTTACTTTGTCGCCCGCTCGCGCACTTATAACCTCTGGCTCATGGGCCGTGGATTCAAGGTGAACGGCGATCTTAAACCCGGGGTCGAGAGCATCAGGAAAAACTTGCGCATCTATCCGCTCGCGCAGGCGAAGAACCCCCCCGAGACAAAATTCATCAACGGCTCCGGCGTCGAGCTGAATACGGTTCACGCCAATGACTTTACCTACTTTGAAGAGCTGAACGAGGTCGTACAGGAGGAACCCAGCGAAGCGCTTGATCCAGAGCGGCTGGGATTGTTTGCCTCCATCGGTATAGAGAAGGGCAAGCCCTTTGCCCCCGACGCACGGATGAAAAAAATCCTAACCGAAGCGGCAGTGGTGGGGAACGCCACCTCCCGTGCCATTCTCTTCCGCACCCGAATGAAGGAAGCGTACTACTATCCGAACAGCGCGTGGGTCACAACCTTCGCGGCGGGGCTATGAGTTCTTGTCCCAGCCCGGCGTGCGCAATCTCGACGCACGAACTATGTTTCATTACTATGCCACGGGCATCACCCCCGCCATGGCGATGAAGATGGTGGGCATCGGCTCGCAATATGCCGCCGCGTTCGTTGACTCCGAAGGCAAGCCACTGGATGGCAGTAAGACTTACAAGATTCACCTGCCGCCCAACATCCCCGCGAAGGATTTCTGGTCGTTCGTTGTCTATGACAATCAAACCCGCTCCCATGCTTCAGACTGATCGAGCAGTTCCCCAGCATCGGTAGCCAGAAAAAGGGCATCGTCGTGAACCCCGATACGTCGGTCGATGTGTGGTTCGGCCCTGCGGCACCAACCGGGCACGAAGCCAACTGGGTGCAGACGGTGCCTGGCAAAGGGTGGAACGTCCTTTTGCGTCTTTATGGGCCGTTACAGCCGTGGTTTGACAAGACATGGGAGCCAGGGGAGTTTGAGCTCGTGAGGTAAACACTCCACATCACCGTCATTGGGAATTGGACGACCCAGGGGGCAATGAGTGGAATCAAGATTTCTCGACACTCTAACTGTCTTAAACAGTCATCTAAAATTTGCTTTCGCGGCGGGTGCGTAACTCACGCGGCCTTGCGGCTGGCATCGCCGATGTTTATCTCAACTTCTATTTCCGTCCCCGTTCGAGCAGACGGATCAAACCCGATTCCGTATCTCGGATACAAATGCAGAAGTTGTCTCTTGCCCGGTGCCCCGATCCTTGCGTTTCTTTCCAACGGGCGGACGTGTAGCCGATTACGCCGTCCAGCGGTGGCGCAAACCCGATCGGGGGCGGGTTTCGCTCGACCTCCGCTCCTCCTGTCTTTACGCGCTGGCTTTGTCTAGCAGGGGTAGCGGGGTTTCTTCTGCTTTGGTGGCGGCGTTGGCGGCGTCCAGATCCAGTTGCTCCTGGCCGCTCAGCACGGTCACACGGCCTCGGTAGGTCTTCAGATGCCGTTGCGCGGTCTCGAACGCCTCTTGCGCTTTGTTCAAATTCTTGCCGACATTTTCGAACTGGCTTTGGAAGTAATCGAATGACTTCTGCGCCTTCGACAATTCCACGCGGCTCTTCTCGAAGCGGCTGGCGACTTCGTACCACTTGTGCACCAGCGCGATGGTTTGCAGCGTCATCAGCAAACTGTTGGGCGAGACCGGAAACACATGTTGCAGGTTGAGCCAGTCGGCAAGTTCGCGATTGCGAATCACTTCCATGTAGAGAGTCTCGCTGGGCAAGTACATCAGCGCGATGTCGGTGGTTCCATGTTCAGGCTGGATGTAGGCCTTGATGCGCTTGGCTTCCGCCTTCATAACTCGCACCAACTCGCGGCGCGCGTCTTCGATTTCCGATTCGACGTTGCTCTCAAATAACGCCAGCACCGATTCGCGAGGAAACTTGGCGTCGATGGGAAGACGCCGGTCGGGGAACTGGATGATGGCGTCGGGACGGCCACCGTCCGGCAGCGATGGTTGCATCTCGAACATGTTCGCGGGAAGAAAATCCGCCAGCAGGCGTTCCAGGCTGGCTTCCCCAAACTGACCGCGCAGATGCGGCAGCTTCAGAAGATTGTTCAAGTCGTTGATGGAGTGTCCGAGGGCGCCGACTTCGCGCAGTTGTTCTTCCGCTGCCTTCAAGTGCTGCTGCACTTTTTCGAACTGGGCAAAACCTTCTTTAATGTTTTGGTCGAGTTTCTGCTGGACCTGGTCGGTAA
Organism: uncultured Acidobacteriota bacterium; assembly: GCA_963771285.1. Taxonomy (GTDB): domain Bacteria; phylum Acidobacteriota; class Terriglobia; order Terriglobales; family Acidobacteriaceae; genus JABDBE01. The sequence continues at coordinate 84,002 of CAVYSX010000016.1, read as the reverse complement.
TGGCAAGCAAGCGCGCGTCTACGCGGTCACGAATCGAGTCGAGGCTTTGAGAATTTTTCTGATTCAGGCCATCGAACTCGGATTTCAGTTGCGACGTCGTCAGCGCCAGCGAATTGGTCAGCTCGGTGCGGGCGGCGGCCAGTCCTTCGGACTGCTCACTGCGTCCGGCTTTCATCTGGACTTCGACAGTGGAACGAATGGCCGAGAAGCCCTCGCCCAACCGGTCTGCGACTTGTAGGCCAAGCGCACCTTTGGTCTGCTCCAGACGGGTGGCCATGTCCGTCGTGGCGGCAGAAAACTGCGTCGATAAACCCTGGTACAGGGCCTCCGTCTGCTCCGCAAGTTGTTTTATTGCCTCAAGTTGCCCCAAAGATCCAAACCCCCGTCGCAACCCAAGAAACACCAGTACCAGAAGTACCATGTTGACGACGAGAATCAGGCCGAGTAGGAACGAGAAGAAGGTCAAGTGGCAATCTCTCCGCTGTAACGTGCTTCGAACAATTCTAGAGGGTATGGTCTAAGAAACAAAGCGGCAAAGTAGGAACTCCCGGGTCCTGAACGTGGGCAAGAGAAAACATGTTTCGGGTCCCAATAGCTTGGCTTGCAGTGTTGCTGGTTGGTGGCGCGGCTCCCGAAAAGGACGCGAAACCGGCGCAGGCCAAAGTGTTGAATACCTCGGCCCGGCAGCAGTCCTCCTCTAATGATTCGTCGCCCTATGATGCGCAGGCAGAGCGCGAGCTTCTTGATCTGGCGAATCAGGCGCGAGCGCAATCTGCGATCGCGCCGCTGCAGATGGATGAAGGCTTGACCCAGGCGGCGCGCGTCCATGCTTCCGCGATGGCGGCGCAGCAGCAACTTTCTCATCAGTTTTCGGGTGAGCCCTCTCTCACACAACGATTGGCCGCGACTTGCGCTTTGCATCTGGATCAGGCAGGAGAAAATGTTGCCTACGCAACCAGCGTGGAGCAGGCGCATCAAGGATTAATGCATTCGCCGCCGCACCGCGAAAACTTATTAAACCCCGCCTACAACGTTGCCGGCTTCGGCGTGGTGCGGGTGGGTGCGGTTTTATATGTGGCCCAGGATTTCGGACACAGTTTACCGGCGTATCCGCCGCGGCAGGCTGGTGGCCTGGTGAGTGGGAGCATCGCTCGCGCCCGCCGCGAGGCTGGCCTACCCGCGCTGCACTGGACGGATAGTGACGCCACCCAGGAATCTGCCTGCGCCATGGCACGCGCTGATTCGTTGAAGGCTTCCACGCCCCGCGGCGCTTACATTCTCCGTTACACGACCGCACTGCCTGAAGCTTTGCCCGATGCCGTCTCCAAGGCCATCGAAGAGCGAACTGTACATACTTTCTCGGTCGGAACCTGCTACGGGCGTTCAAACACTTATCCCAACGGCGTTTATTGGGTCACCCTAGTGCTTGAGTAAGTGCTCGAGTATGCGCTTGAGTCGGCGCTGGAGCAGGCGCTGGAGCAGGCGCGAAAAAACACCCACCGAATTCGCTGTGCTAACCTCCAAGCTTGCGAGCATTTCATGGAATCTTCCCCGCAAATCCGTGTGGGCACTGCAGGATGGAGTTACAAAGACTGGGAGGGAACCTTCTATCCTTCAGGAATGCGGCGGCGCAAGCAACATCCCCTGGAATTTCTGGCGCAGTGTTTCGATGTCGTCGAAATCAACACTTCGTTTTACGGCCACATCAAGCCCGAGCTAGCCAAGCTTTGGGCCCGCAAAGCGGGCGTGGTGAATCCCCGATTCGTGTTCACGGCGAAATTGCACCGGTCGTTTACCCACTCTCCCATCGCGGTGATGGAACCCACCTCGGCAGCCACCATCAAGCCCAATGACGAAGACGAGCGGCTGGCCCGCGAAGGACTGGACGCTCTCGCTTCGACCGGCAAGCTGGGCGCTCTGCTGATTCAGTTTCCCGTGTCCTTCAAGAACTCGTCCTTGAACCGCGAGTATCTCGAGTCGCTGCTGCGGCTTTTCATCGAATTCCCCCGCGTGGTGGAAGTCCGCCATGACACATGGGACAACCCTGAAACCCTCCGCTACTTCACCGAAAGAAACGTGGCGTTCTGTAACATCGATCAACCGCTCATCGGCCGATCGCTGGAGGCAACCGAGCACGTGACTTCGCCCGTCGGATACGTGCGGCTGCACGGCCGCAACTACGATCAGTGGTTCGAAGCCGAGAAAGGCGCGGACCGCTACAACTATCTATACAACGATGCCGAACTCACGGGATGGAAAGCGAAAATCGAGCGCATCGCGCAAAAGGCCGAAGTCACCTACGTAGTCGCCAACAATCACTTCGAAGGCAAAGCGGGAGTGAACGCCCTGCAGCTGAAACACATGCTGAGCGGCAAGCGGGTGCACGCCACGGACACATTATTGGCGCACTATCCCGAACTAAAAAGCATCGCCGACCCGCTGCCTGGAGATGACGACGGATTGCCGCTGCTCTCGACGTCATCCTAGCGCTGCCGCCGGGCCGGCACCCTGCCCACCAATCGGCACCTCCACTCGAATCTCCCGCCATTCGCATTTCGAGACAAAAATCTTGTCAAGGGGGTCAAGCCCCCCATTTCCCCGCAAAACATTCATTCGCAAGGGAAGATAAAGTCCCATTTCATGGCGTACTTTCCCGCTGGATCTGCTATTCTATATATAGATAGTAAATCAGGCGCGGGATCTCACTCCCGCGCCTTTTTTATTGGAATTTCGACCTATCGCAACAACGACGGCCCGCCCGGGGCCGTGCTCGCAACGACATCGACAACTTAAAGGAAGGATAAGGCGCCGGCAAAACTGGCGCCTTTTTTTATGGCCAAAAGCTAATGCCGCACGGCGGCGGGCTTTCGAAAAGAAGCAAGAGCGGCAGCGCGACTCGCGTCCATCCCAAGAAGCGTGGAGAACTATCCGAACTGGCCTTCGTATACAAGGCCGCGAGTATGGGATTCGCCGTCGCTAAACCTTACGGCGACAGCGACCGTTTCGATTTCATCGTCCACTCCCATCGCCACTTCTGGAGAGTTCAGGTTAGGTCCTCAAGTTCTCTGCAATACGGCGCGTATCAGCTAAGCGCGCACACCAAAAGCAACGGCCACGCCATCCCCTATACCGCCGACGAAATCGATTTCCTTGTAGCCCACGTCGTCCCCGAGGATGCCTGGTTCGTGATTCCCGTCCAAGCCTTCACACCCCACAAGACTCTGCAATTGTTTCCCCGCCGATCCGCCCACCCCGGCCGCTACGAAAAATACCGTGAGGCCTGGTGCCTGCTCGAGTGAGTATCGCCCGTGAGAACGAGAACTTAGGCGACAAGGCGGAACGGAGCCTAACGTTCTTAGCCGCGAGGCAGCGTCGTAGTTGGCCGCGGAGAAGCCAGATTTAGCCGCGAGGCTGCGTCAGATTTAGCCGCGAAGCGGCGTAAGATTTTAGCCGCGGAGCGGCACCAGATTTGACCGCAGAGGCGTCGCCAGATTTAGCCGCGGAGCGGCGTAAGAATGCAGCCCACGGCGCAAGCCGTGGGGGGAACAGGAAACGGACCAGCCCCGAAGGGGCGAAAGAGGAGTTCTAATCCACGCTGCTCGGAAGCCCACGAGCCACCCAACTTATTCAACCCGCACCCGAAAACTATGCGCCCAAAATCCATCCAATCCCGGCAGCGAGACTTCGCCCGAAAACAAAAACACGCCACCCGCAACGGCAAAAAGCGCGGAGAACTCGCCGAACTCGCCTTCATCCACAAAGCCGCCAGCCTCGGCCTCGCCGTCGCCAAGCCAAACGGAGACAGCGAACCCTACGACTTCATCGTCTACCACCGCCGCCATTTCCGGAAAATTCAAGTAAAGTCCACCAGCAACTTGGTCCACGGCGGCTACCCACTGAATTCCCGCAGAAAAAGAAATGGCCAACGCGTCCCCTACACCGCCAGCGAGATCGACTTCCTCGTCGCCTACGTCTCCCCCGAAAACGCCTGGTTCGTGATCCCCATCCAAGCCCTGCTCTCCCACCCCAGCATCCGCCTCTACCCCAGCCGAAGCACCCGCCAAGGCCATTTCGACCAATACCGAGAAGCCTGGTATCTGCTGGAGTGAGAAAACTTCCTCAAATCGTGATCACAACAAAATGTAATCCTGAGCCCAGTAGGCGCTTCGCGATGCGAAAAGGCTACGGAGTCGAAGTTGAGGCGTTTGCGCGGCGTCCGAGCCGCGCGCCGAAATCCCGAGCGAAGTCGAGGCAGCTCCCCAAACCCACCACGAATCCCTCAGGGAATTCTCCCGACAAATCAGACGGGCAACCTAACCCAACCCATTCTCCGACTTCGCATGCACCACCCAACCGACGGGTGCCCCATTTCTAGCGCGTTCTTTGCGCTAGAAGTGGGAGGCAACACCGTGGACAACGAATGCGTGTGGAACCTAAAAGAAGAGGAAATGCGGAGCCAGACGGAACTGACCCCAGTTATCGCACCTGCCGGACAAACAAGAAAGGCACAACAAGCAATTCGGGGACACTTCCGCCGTCTTCGTATTATTTCAAGCCTTGTCATCCTGAGCGCAGTAGCCGCTTCGCGAAGCGAAACGGCCACGGAGTCGAAGGACCTTGCGTTCCTCAAACCAGGCGCGCAATTTGGGTACTGGTGCCGTTTCGCGCCCGCAGGCTACGGCGTAGTGGCTGCTTTGTGTTGCTTGTGCCAGCCAGACAAGTCAAACATTGGATTAGTACCAACCAAAAGAAAAACTTGGCTTGGGTCGTTAGCTGCTAGAGACCATGGCGAATCTGCCCCGATCGTGGCGTCGAAAAAAGCCTTAGACTTCAGGTCATCATTGGCTTCAGTCTTCACTGTGCTTATATTCATCTTATTGAGCACATCGGATAGTGCCTTGGCGGCGGATTTAACGCGTCCACTTGCAGTTGCGGACGTTATCACGAGATTGCCACCTACAGCAGATGCGCCTGTAATGCACATATGCCAGACGCTATATCCGGGAGAGTTAACTGTCCACCCAGCATTTGGCTTGACCTTTGGGACGATGCCGAGAAAAGTAAGCAAGAGTTGTTCTAATCTCTCCGGTTCTGCCTGTATCGTATTCCCACACTTAATGACAGTCACACGCTGTCCGGCAAATGATTTTAGAGCGGCGATAAAGGTGGTCTTATTGTCCTCCAGTATTTGTGCTCGGGGGCCTTGGATACGAACTTGCTTTTCAATCTCATCTAGTTGGTTGCTTGCATTTGCTAATCGTGAATCTAGCGCATCCGCTTTTTTCTCTACCACTCCTGCTCTTTCAAGTGCACTTCTAACAAGCGCATCATCAAAAGTTTTGATCGCACTTTCCTTGGGAGACATTACGCCTTCCATTATTCCTTCCCCACATACCCCGATTAGGATTAGCAGCCAGCCCACGGTCGCAAATACTTTTAATCCACTGTGTTCTTTTATTTCTTTTCGATCTATAGAAGGAACTAGCAGGTTTCTATGTTCACTCGATTTGCGTGTAAATAAATCGACAATCTCGACTGCCAGTTCCGGCCCTTCCATTAGCACGCCTGCAAACACTAACCCAGTGAAGATCAATAACCATACGAAATCTTTATCTCTTGAATGCTGTACTTCGTCCCTAGATTCTAAATCGGCTATGGTCGGCCTTTTAACCAATCCATACGAGACAGCTTTAGAAATAGAGAGACAAGACAGGGCGAGTGCTAACAGGCAGGCCACGGCCATCCAGCTATTTCTGATTGACCTGCTATTCATCGGACTTTTAAAAAGCTGTCAAGCTGTGGATTCAAATGGCACCACTACCGCATTCCCGAGCTTATTCTTGAAAGGTGATCGTCAGTCAGGATGCATCTTGAATACGGTTCCGCACATGCACTTTGGGTCGCCCCCGTATTCAGTGGTGCCGTAGAGAAAGCCCAGCTTATCCCGACTCAAGCCGTAGGGAGTTTTTCCGTCGGCATTGCCAGTGAAGTTGTAAATCGTCGCGAACTTTCCGGTTGCATGAAGCTTGAACAGGGTTCCGCCAGCTGAAGCACCGCCGATCTCGGTGGTGCCGTAAATATTTTCCGCGTAGTCAAAGACCAAACCGCCGCCCGCCAGGTTGTATCCCCCGTCAGCGCCGCCCGTGAAGCTGTGTAACACGGTTTCCTTGCCGGTAGTATCCACCTCGAATATGGTTCCGCATCCACTTCCAGAACCGCAACCGAGGTCTCCGCCGTGAACGGTAGTGCCAATGAGATTTCCCGCGTGGTCGCGGATGAGTCCCGCAGGTTCTCCGCCATCGGTTCCTCCGGTGAAGCTGTAAAGCACGGTGAAATGGCCGGCCTTATCGAGCTTGAATACGGTTCCACCGCCGCTGACGCCGCCCATCCCCGTAGTGCCGTACAGGTTGCCCGCCGAGTCGCGAATGACCCCAGCTATGGGAGACCCGCCGTCCACGCCGCCGGTGAAGCTGTAGCGGGTCGTAAGTGCGCCGCTCGTGCTCACCTCAAAAATCGTTCCGAAATTATCAGGACCATGCGTGCCGGTCGTGCCATAGAGATTGCCCACTTTGTCACGAATCAGTCCGCTAGGCGCAGCTCCGTCGCTCCCAACGAACTGGTGCAACACGTTCTGCTTGCCCGCACTGTTCAGCCTGAACACTGTGCCTGCATTGCTGGAGTCCCCATCCGTGGCGCCATAGAGGTTGCCCGACGAGTCAAGGGTCAGGCCAGCTCCGGGATAATAACCCCATTGGCCGGAGCGGAAGCTGTGCAGCACCGTCTCTTTACCGCTGGTGTCCACCTCGAACACGGCTCCCCAATGTTTGCTGGCTCCGCCGTGCAAAGTCGTCCCGTAGAGGTTTCCGCTCGGGTCAAAGATAACCCCTGCTGTAGGATTTGCTCCGTCAGGCCCGGTGAAGGTGTAGAGCGTCGCGAAACTGTAGGAGGGCTTCGACTGGGCTGAAACTACCACTGGCAGGAACATGGCCACTAAGGCCAAAGCGGCACTGGCGGCCAACAGAGGTTTCCGGGAAAACGCGCCCCCACTTCGTACTGATTGCATTACCATTAGCCCCCCACGGGCGCCATCTATCATAGCCGTTAGGCACGAGAATTCAAGTCAATTCCAGGCCCAGCGCGGGCTTTGTCGGTCAGCGTGAGCATGGGTTGGTTCGTCTGTTGGATGGTGCGGCTGGCGGTGGCTGCATCCAGATCTGGGCAGAAATGTGGGGACAGGCGAAACTGACGCCAGTTATCTGCATCAGTTGGACAAACAAGAAAGGCACAACAAGCAATACTGGACACTTCCGTCTGTCGCCGCATTCCTCAAGACCCCTCAATGAGCGCTGCGGCCTAGCTTCGTTAGCGGCGCGGTGCCCGACGTAACTTGGATGCCCGGTTTGCGATGTTTAGCATTAGTGCATGAGCAAGCTGACTGTCAGAAATGCGCTCGTCGTCATTGGCCTGTGGACATTTTCAAGAATGTTGGCATTCTGGCTCCTAGTTCTCATCGCCGTAATGCACATTGGTATGACGTTCACGGGAGATGTGGGCATGGCGATGATGTGGCTATGGGAGGGATTGCCCTACGACCTGTTTGCAGCTCTCGCGGCGATCATGTTGGTCGGGGTGATCGAATCGGAAAAACCGTTAGCGTGGGTAGGTGTACTTGCAGCCCTGTGCCTATACAGCGAGGGAATGCACGCATGGCGGACACTGACCCACGGATGGCACGAACCTCCGCGCACATCTGACTACATCGGGATTTTGACGCAGGCGATTATCCCGACGCTTGCGTGTTTTATTGCTGGCACTTGGTGGACCAGGCGGTCCGCTGGGCCCAAGGCTGCCATTACCTAACTGTTCAGGGCATGCCGTTGGTTTTTTGAAGATACGAACTGCCCGCGACCTGCGATAGAATAAGCCATTATGGAGATCCACCTTCGACCTGAGCTTGCGGATTTGATCAAGCAAGATGTTCAGCGCGGACCCTATCAAACGGTCGACGAGTTTGTGGAGTGTGCGGTCTCGATGCTGCACGAGCAAGAAGCATGGCTGGCACAGAACCGCGCTGAGATCGCATCCAAGGTCGAGGAGGGGTATGCCGCCGCAGAACGCGGCGAGTTGTTCGAGAGCGAGGACGCGCGCTCCCGGCCCGCAGCATTTAAGCGCAACTGGTCCAACCAAACCCAGGGGAGATGACCAGCTTTCAATTCACGCCCCAAGCCATAGCCGATCTTCCCGGCATCAATGCGCGGCTACCGCTTCTTTCGCGGCGTAGTGGCTTTCCACGTACTCATCCAGAATCTTGATGAACTCTGCGACGATGTGGTCGCCTTTGAGTGTGGTGAACAGGCGGCCATCGACGTAGACCGGGGCTTTGGGTTCTTCGAAGGTGCCGGGAAGGGAAATGCCCAGGCTGGCGTGTTTCGACTCGCCGGGGCCGTTGACCACGCATCCCATGACGGCGACTTTCATCTCTTCCACGCCGGTGTGGCGATCTTTCCATGTGGGCATTTGCTCGCGCAGGTAGGACTGAATCTGCTCCGCCATTTCCTGGAAGAAGGTGCTGGTGGTGCGGCCGCATCCCGGGCAGGCCGTGACTTGCGGCGTGAAATGGCGAATGCCTAGCGACTGCAGAATCTGCTGGGCGACGCGGACTTCTTCGCTGCGATCGCCTCCGGGGGCAGGAGTGAGCGAAACCCGAATGGTGTCGCCGATACCTTCCTGCAACAGCACTCCGAGGGCGGCGCTCGAAGCCACAATGCCTTTTGCTCCCATGCCGGCTTCCGTCAGCCCCAGATGGAGCGGATAACTGCAACGCGCGGCGAGGGCGCGATACACGTCGATCAAATCCTGCACCCCGCTGACTTTCGCGCTGAGGATGATCTGATCGGGACGCAGGCCGCTCTTTTCCGCCAGCTCGGCGGAGTTCAGCGCGCTCACCACCATCGCTTCCATCGTAACTTCGCGAGCGTCTTTAGGTTCGTCGAGGCGGGAGTTCTCGTCCATCATGCGCGTGAGCAGAGATTGGTCAAGCGAACCCCAGTTCACCCCGATGCGCACCGGCTTCTGATTCTCCGCCGCAACTTCAATCATCGTACGAAAGTTAGAATCGTCCTTGCGCCCAATCCCAACATTCCCCGGATTAATCCGATACTTAGCCAAAGCCCGAGCACACTCCGGATACTTCTTAAGCAACTGGTGCCCGTTGTAATGGAAGTCGCCGATGATGGGGACGTGGATGCCTTGCTTTGCCAGCTGATCGACGATGGGAGCGACGGCGGCGGCGGCTTCTTCGTTGTTGACGGTGACGCGAACCAGTTCGGAGCCGGCGCGCGCCAGCGCCGCGACCTGCAGGACAGTGGAAGCAATGTCCGCGGTGTCGGTATTCGTCATGGACTGGACCACTACGGGTGCGTCGGAGCCGACGCGGACGCCGTTGATGGAGCAAGTCAGGGCTTTTCTGCGATGAATGTTGGCCATGTTTACTCTAGTTTAGACCATTTACCTGGAAGTAAGAAGTGCGAGCTAGCCGAAGAGTTCGCTGTGGGAACCGAGTCGGACAAGTTGCAATACCTGGGAATTGGGCTTGCGGTAAATCAGAAGCAGGTCAGGTTTGAGATGGCATTCGCCGTGGTCTCGCCACTCGCCCCCTAGAGGGTGATCGCGGTTCTTCTCCGGCAAGGGTTTGTCTTCTGCCAAAAGCGAGACCGCAATCGATACGAGCGCATCGAGGTCGCGTTTGTGCTGTCCGGCTTGTTCCCGCTTGAAATCGCGCTTGAAAATATTAGTGCGCTCAATCGTCCGCATTCAAGTCGGCCATCAGGTCGGGGACACTGCGAAACGACGGCAGTTTACCAGTGCGAGCTTCCCGCATTGCTGCGGCGGTTGCGGCATTCGGCACTTTCACGTCGAAGGGGAGGGCCTTTTCCACGGCGACTCGCGTCAGCAGGACGCGGACCGCGTCGGAAACGGAGAGGCCCATGCTGGCCAGGGTTTTCGCGGCTTTCGACTTGATCCGCTTATCGATGCGGACGTGGACCATCTCGGTGGTGGGCATGGTCTCCCCTGAGATACATTGTATCTCAATAAGGAAGTCGAAGCAACTACGCACTAAATGCCGCGCACCGAGGAAATGCTGCCACTCCGGCACGGGAGAGGCGCCCGCGAGACATTGATATTACGGCAGGCGCTGCATCATTCCGGGCAGAGTTTTGGCCAGGTCGTTGTAGATGACCATGACTGCGAACAAAACGAGGAAGACGAAGGCGGCCTGGTAGATGCGTTCTTTGATTTGCAGGCTGATGTCGCGGCCCATCACGCTTTCGACGAAAAGCAGCAGGATTACGCCGCCGTCGAGGATGGGAATGGGAAGCAAGTTGAAGATGCCGAGGTTCAGGCTGATCGCGGCGGTGAGAGCCATCAGCGGGGTCCAGCCTTTTTCGGTGGCGGCTTCGCCGGCAGCGCGGCCAATCCCGATGGGACCTTCGATGGTGCGAATGGAAATTTTCCGCTGAATCATCTTCTGGACGAGTTCCAGAATCAGCAGGGAACCTTCTTTGTTCTGCTCGACAGATCTACGGAATGCTGCAGCCAACGGGAGAGAACTAACTTTCATTATGGTGGAGCCGATGCCCACACGATAGCGTTTTTCCTGCTGGCCGGGGATATCCGAGAGCACGGGTTGTACGGTGAATGATTTCTGCTGTCCATCCCGCAGGACGGTAATCTCGATCGGCCGGCCCTGGGTGCGTTTTAGGGTTTCGATCATCGCCTGGAGTGCGGGGATGGGTTGACCGTCAACGGTGACGATTTGATCTCCGATTTTCATTCCAGCTTTTGCGGCGGGCAAGCCTTCTTCGAGATCGGTGACGGTAACGCTGGGCTCTTTGGCAACCCAGCCGGCGGAACCCATCTGATTTATTCCGTAAGCTTCCGGCACGATGGTCTTGTTATAGAACTTGCCGTCGCGTTCGATAGTGATGTCGAGAGGCTGATTGGGGCTTAGGGCTTCTTTCGGGTCGACTTGTTTCCAAGTGGGATTCTCGATCCCATCGATGCGGGCGATGCGATCGCCGATCTGAATTCCAGCTTTTGCCGCCGGAGTGTCGGACAGAACCCATCCGATGACGGCGGGCTCATCGAATACAGCCGGATATTCGTAGTGCACCATGTAGACGAAGGTAAGCAGGCCGATAGCCAGCAGAATGTTCATCGAGGGGCCGGCGATGGCGATCAGGAAGCGATGCCAGCGCGGGTGCGAGAGAAACTCGCCGGGATCGCCGGTGCGCTCGTCCATGGGATTCTCGCCGCTCATTTTGACGTAGCCGCCGAGCGGGATGGCGCTGATGCGGTAGTCGGTGTCGCCCTTGGTGAAACCCAAAAGGCGTTTGCCAAAACCAATGGAGAAAACTTCGACGCGCACACCCAGCAACTTGGCAACTGCGTAGTGGCCGAATTCATGAATCAAAATCATGAATCCCAGAACCACGCCAACAGAAAGCACTGCGATCAAAAATCCCGACATATAAGTTCGATCAATCCCCTCGTGAAGTGGACGAAGCCGACTGCGACGACCGGCGATCACCCAATTGGTCTATCTTCTGCTGGGCGACCCGGCGGGCGGCCGCGTCGGCTTCAAGCACTTTATGTATAGATTCAAATTTCCCGGTAGCAGTTTCAGCGAGCACCTTATTAATTATGTCAGGAATCTCATCGAACCGGATACAGCCGTCGAGAAATGCGGCGACGGCGACTTCATCAGCGGCGTTCAGGGCAACAGTTTTAGCGCCTCCGGCTTCCGCCGCTTCGTAAGCCAGCCGCAGACAGGTAAATTTTTCCATGTCGGGTGGGATGAAATCGAGATGTCGTAAGTCCATGACCGGGAAGCGCATATCCGATGCAATGCGTTCCGGGTAGGTGAGGGCGTAAAGAATGGGGAGCCGCATGTCGGTCACGGAGAATTGAGCAAGTATGCTGCCATCCACAAATTCGACCATGGAATGGATGGTCGATTGGGGATGGACGATGACTTTCACCTGACTGGGCGGCAAATTGAACAAACGACAAGCCTCTATGACTTCAAAGCCCTTGTTCATCAGGGTGGCGGAATCAATGGTGATGCGGCGTCCCATTTTCCAAGTGGGGTGATTCAGTGCTTGCTCCACAGTAATCGCAGAAAATTGCGACTGGGGAGTATGAAGAAATGGGCCGCCGGAGGCGGTGAGCCAAATTTGCCGGACCTCGTCCATGCGGCCGCCGCGCAGGCATTGATGGATTGCGTTGTGCTCACTGTCGATGGGTAACAGTGGTTTGCCTTGTCGCCGGGCCTCGGCGGTAATCAATTCGCCGGCCGCGACCATGCATTCTTTGTTGGCGAGGCCAATCGTCTTGCCGGCGCGTACCGCTTCGTAGGTGGCTTCCAGTCCGGCTACGCCGACAATGGCACTGACTACGAAGTCGGCGAGTGGATGTATAGCGACGCGAACATTTCCATGCGATCCGTGGGCTACTTCGACACCGGGAACCCCGACGGCGCTTAAGCGAGCGCGGAGAGTCACCGCATCTTTTTCGGAGGCTACCGAGATTAAGCGGGGTCGCCAGCGTTGCGCTTGCTCGAATGCCGCATCGACGTTTTGGCCTGCGGCGAGAGCTACAATCTGAAATCGATCAGGATAGGATTCCAACACGCTCAGCGTGCTGCGGCCGATGGAACCGGTAGAACCCAGGATGGAAATGCGTTTCATTCAGCGCAGAAGGCGTCAACCACAGGGGACACGGGGTTACACAGAGGAAGGCTTTGCATTTGGCAAAAAATGCCTATGCAAACCTGCCAAGCCGCATAGTACCACAGCGCTTGGGCGGCAAAGAGTTGGGCGTCAATGGGATCTGATATGCCTCCGTGATGCTTTACGTCGGCGGCGTGTTTGGACAATGGAACCGGCAGCAGAAGGCGTTAACCACAGGGGTCACAGGGTTACACAGGGGAAGGCTTTGGAGCTTGGACACTTTTTGATTGGGAAACCTAGGATTCGTTTATTAAAAGCAGAAGGCGTTAACCACAGGGGTCACGGGGTTACACAGAGGCCGGCTTTTGCATTTATGCGCTGGGGCGAGAATTGCCTATTGCATTACCCGCCAGGCGGCGTAGTACCACAGTACCGGAGCGGCGAAGAGGAGGGCATCGATGCGGTCCAGCATGCCTCCGTGGCCGGGTAGGATCGTGCCTGAATCTTTGACGTCGGCACCGCGTTTGATTAGGGACTCGACCAGATCTCCTAATTGCGCGGCCACGTTGATTGCCGCGGAAAGCAAGAGCGTTGGCCATAGCGGCGGTTTCTGCAAGGCGAAAAATCCATCGCGACGGTCTATTAGATGCGCATTCAACAACGCGGTGCTGATGGGCAACGCGTAGTTGTACAGGAGCATTCCCACGACCAGGCTTGCCAGCAAGGACGCTAAAGCTCCTTCCCAGGTTTTCTTGGGACTGATTCGCGGTGACATGAGATGACGACCGAGGGAGCGTCCCACGAAGTACGCGAAAATGTCTCCCGCCCAAACCAGCAGCAGCAAATACAGGAGCAAGAATGCTCCCGACCACTGTTCGCGCAACTGCACCAAGAATCCGAGCGGAAGAGCCACGTAGGCAAAGGAGAACGTCGAAACCATTGCTGCGGGAAATCCGCTGGCCAGGTTCTCGCGCCGCATGGCTATCGTCAGAAAAACGAAGGGAGCCAGGGCTGCGGAAAAGCCGGCGGTGTAAATAAAGATCGCAGTAGAGAGCAGCGGCTTGTCATTGCCGGGTTTGACTGCGAGGAGCAAGAAGAATAGACCGACGAAAACATAGGTTGGCCAGCGCATGGGCCGGATGCCGTAGGCTTCAGCCAGGTTGAGCAGCTCTTGTACGGTGAGCAGCGCGACCAGAGCTGCTACCAGTGCCAACACCGGCACTGGCGCACGCAGCACCAATGCCAAAACAACAGGAATCAGCACCACAGCGGTGAGGATTCGCTTGAGTAGTTGCAAGAGCTTCAGCTCCTGACCGTTTTATGAGGGTGTGGAGCGTGGGGGCTGGCTCGACGAGCGCCGGAGCGGTGAGTGGACGCTGTTTGGGTTTCTGCGGCGCCGTCTGCGAGGCCGCCGTAGCGGCGCTCGCGCTTCTGATATTCCGCGATTCCTTCGAGCAAATGTACGCCACGAAATTCAGGCCAGAGCGTGGGGGTTACGTAGATCTCCGCATAGGCGAGCTGCCACAGAAGAAAATTGCTGAGGCGCATTTCTCCGCTGGTGCGAATCACCAGGTCCGGATCGGGCAAGTTGCGGGTGTAGAGATGGCGTGAAACTTCGTCCTCGTCGATGGCCAAATGATTCAATCCGCCATTGCGCGCGGCGGCGTCGACCATGGAGCGGAAAGCGTCCACTATCTCCGTGCGCGCGCTGTAATTTAGCGCCAGCGTCAGTACCATGCCAGTGTTTTGCGCAGTGGCCTCCCGCGCCCACTGCATTTTTTCTTGCACGGAGGGCGGAAGTTCGTGCTTCCGTCCGATATATTCCAGGCGTACGTTGTTCTTATTGAGGGTGGGAACTTCGGCTTTGAGATAGCGGCAGAGCAGGCCCATGAGGAAGTGCACTTCGCTGGCAGGGCGCTTCTTCCAGTTCTCCTCGGAGAACGCATAGAGGGTTAGCGCGGGAATGCCGATGCTCGAAGCAGTTTCGACTGTGGAGCGCACGGAGGACACGCCGGCACGATGTCCGGCGATGCGGGGCAGGTGGCGGCGTCGCGCCCAGCGTCCGTTGCCGTCCATGATGATGGCGATGTGTTTTGGGAGCCGCTTCGGGTCAAGACCCAAGTAAACTTCCGTTTCCTCGCGGTCGAGCCCGGCGGGAATAGTTGCTCGCAAGCTAACCTCTGCTGTTTCAAGACGCTACCACAGCAGCGAAGTCCGGCGCAATGACACGGAAGGAGACCCCAGGTTGCGGGGATATTCTGGTGAAGTTGCTTGGTCGATCCAGCGAGCTGAGCTGATTTACGAGCTCGGTGTTTCCTCCGGCGCGACTTGCAGCGTGAGTTTTTCAGTATGACGAAGAATGGTCAGCGCGCTTACGGAGCCGACGCGGGCATCGGTAAGCAAGCGATGCAAATCATCCACGCCGGCGACCAGCTGGCCATCGAGGGCGACGATGACATCGCCTTCCCGCACCCCGGCTTTCTGCGCCGGGCTGCCGGCAGTAACGGAGACCACGATCACTCCACTCTCAGCTGGCGAGATCATAGAACCTTACGAGGCGGCGATGGAGCGGCGCGGTCTGCGCTTCGACGCCGATATAGCTGCGGCGAATGCGCCCATCGCGCAGCAAGCGTGAGGCTACAAATTTCGCGGTGTTGATCCCGATAGCGAAGCACAAACCTTGCGCGCCCATAATGGTTGCGGTGTTCACGCCGATGACTCGGCCATCGGAGGTTACGAGCGGGCCGCCGGAGTTTCCCGGGTTGAGCGATGCGTCGGTTTGAATGACATCTTCGATGAGTCTGCCGGAGTAGGAGCGCAGCGACCGTCCTAAGGCGCTGACCACGCCGGCGGTGACGGTGTACTGAAAGCCGTAAGGGTTGCCGATGGCGATGGCCAATTGGCCAACGCGCAGGCTTCGCGAGTCTCCGAGGGGCGCGGCAATGAGATGCGGCGCGTCATTGGTTGGCAAATCAACGCGGATCACGGCGAGGTCGGTGGAGGGGTCGTCGCCGAGGGTGTGGGCAGGGAAGTGGCCGCCGTCGGCGAAAGAGACGGCGATGCGCGCGGCTCCGTGTACCACGTGGCTGTTGGTGAGAATGAGGCCGTCGGGCGTGAAGACGAATCCTGAACCGCCGCCTTGACGTTCGCGGGGTTCGCCGGAGCGGCCGCGAGTAGATTGAGTGACGTCGATCTTGACCACGGACGCGCTGATTTTTTCCGTAGCGCCGACGACCGCTTGCGAGTACGCGTCTAGCAATGTGGTGTCGTTCGGGGGGGGCGTCTGCGAGGGCTGGGTCAGACCTTCGGAATAATCTGCCAGCGGGAAAGGGTTTACGGAATAGGTCATAGCTGCTAGATGAAGCGTGGTGCTTTCTGGATTCAACGTTGGGCGGGCAGGAAGGCTCAACCACAGAGGGCACAGGGGACACAGGGGAATTCACGGCTGCTCAGCTTGCTTTTCCACCGTACTCTTTCAATGACTGGTCGTTGCCTCCCCGGTGAGTTTGGACTAAGCTGGCGATTATTGGGGCGACATGAACGGCAGCACTCCTGACCCCTAACTCGGAAGGAGGAATTTGTATGCGATATCGCGTATTTATTTTTGTAACACTGTTGTTGGGTATGCCATTGATCGCTCAGGATCATGCGGCACACAGCCAGATGAAACCGGCGACTCTGGTGACCGGGCTGGGCAATCTTCACCATCCGGTTTCTACGAAGAATCCGGAAGCGCAGCAATTTTTCGATCAAGGGCTGCGTTTCATCTATGCCTTCAATCACGACGAAGCGGCGCGCTCGTTTCAGCGGGCGGCGGAGCTAGATCCGAAACTTGCCATTGCGTATTGGGGAGTGGCGGAAGCGGTGGGGCCGAACTACAACGATCCCGCCAGCGATGAGCGCTTTATGCAGGCGCATATGGCGATCCAGAAGGCGGTTGATCTTTCGGCAGATGCTTCGAAGAGCGAGCAAGCTTACATTCAGGCGATGGCAAAGCGGTTTCCAGCGGACCCAAAGGCGGATCGGAAGAAGGCGGCCGAGGATTATCACGATGCCATGCGGGAAGTCGTGAAGCAGTTTCCCGACGATCTGGATGCGGCGACTTTGTTTGCGGAGGCGGGGATGAACCTGCATCCCTGGGGATTGTGGCATGTTGATGGCAGTCCGGAGGCGGGGACCGAGGAAATTGTTGCGACTCTGGAGTCTGTGATTCGCCGAGATCCAAACCATCTGGGAGCGATTCATTACTACATTCATGCCACGGAAGCTTCGGCGAATCCTGAGCGGGCGTTGGCAGGCGCGAACAAATTGGCATCACTGGCGCCGGGTGCGGGACACATCGTGCATATGCCGGCGCATGTTTACATTCGCACTGGCGACTACGACGCAGCGGTAAAGACCAACGAAGAAGCGGCCGAAGTGGATCGCGCGTATATCAAGGCGAGTGGCGCGCAGGGCATCTACCCGATGATGTATTACAGCCACAATCTTCATTTCATCGCGATGTGCGCCAGCATGAATGGCAATTACCCGGAAGCGAAGAAGAACGCAGAGTTGCTGGTGGCGAATGTGTCACCGCATGTGAAGGAGATGCCACCGCTCGAAGGCTTCATGACGATTCCGATGGCGGTGGCGGTTCGCTTTCACAAGTGGGGAGAAATTCTGGCTATGCCTCAACCCGATCCTGAACTGAAGATCACCACGGGCTTCTGGCATTTCGCGCGGGGGATGGCACTGGCGGGTACTGGCAAGCTGAGCGAAGCGGAAGCGGAGTACAAGATCGTTTCTGAAGCGGAGCAGAATACGCCGCCCGATGTGGTGTTTGCTATGCCGATTAATAACAAGGCGAAGGACATCATGAAGATTTCCGAGGACGTATTGGGCGCCAAGATTGCTCTGGCTCGGAAGGACACGACACAAGCAATTGCGTTGCTGACCGCGGCGGTTGGGATTCAAGACACGTTGAAATACGGAGAGCCTCCGGATTGGTTCTTTCCCGTCCGAGAATCGTTGGGAGGAGTGCTGCTTATGAATGGCGATGCGCCCGCGGCGGAAAAAGTGTTTCGCGCGGACCTGGATCGGAATCCGCGGAACCCACGTTCTCTTTTTGGGCTGCAAGAAGCCTTGAAGGCGCAGTCGCGCAACTACGATGCCGGGTTTGTGGAGACTCAATTCCGCGATTCCTGGAAGGGTGGCGAGAATAAGTTAAAGGTCGAGGATTTGGTTTAGATACAGCCGGTGCTCGCCGCCGGAGGCGGGGAAGCTACTTTCTCAGGGGCGTTTCGGAATAGCACAGGCTTGAGTTGCGTCTTTCAAGGCTTCTTCCAAGGCCGCGCCGAGGACTGCTAGTTCTTGTGGGGGCATTAGTTGTTGCATCTGTTCGAAGAGTTGGCGTTCTTCTTTGCGGATGTGCTGGGCCAGTTTTTCGGCGAAGCTTTGCAATTCGTGCAACCCAAGGCTGCGGGCGCCGGCTTGCGCAAACAGGATCGCGTAGTTCAGCGTGTTCAATACGGAGTTCTTCCACCAGCGCTTGTAGTGACGAGTGTTGCGCAGCTCTGGGAAACAGTTCTTTTTCCTCTGCCGCAAAGTGAATGGCAATTTCCTGTTCGACGATCTGCTGAATCTCAGCTTGCCACGTCTCCGCGTCAACTTTTCCGGATCGCGTGGCTCGATCGATGCGCACACACAGGGCCAGCGCGTGTTGGTGCTGGCGGGAAAGTGGAATCAGGTTCTTGTCGCGGAGCATGGAACTACCATCCTGCGCGCAGGGCGCTGTCCGAGCAAGGATTTTCTGCTCAGAGTCGATCGTGGCCAGGCGCCGATTGCGCGGGCCATCGAGAAATGGGCTGGCCGTTCCAGTTCTCCGTTGAGTTTGCTGGTTTGGGTCTGCGCACCCAGTCGTGCCTTTACTAATTTCTTCGCACCGTTGAAAATGGAGTTTCGTCCTCAAGGCTTCGACTGAGGGACGACAGGAGCGGAAATCATATGGGAACCTCTGGAGAACTTATTCGGCTGATCAACTACGTGGACGACATCACGACCACATTGCGCCGCATCGGCGCATTCGTGCCAGCGATGGAGAACGAAGAGCGCAAGCGCCTGGCTGACAGCCTGCGTGCCGCCGGCACAAACCTCAATGCACTGGTGGCGCAAGTGGAGAAGGGGCGGCCGTAGTGGCGCAAGTCAAAACCATAGCGGTAATTGGGGCAGGCACCATGGGCAGAGGCATTGCTCATGTGGCAGCTTTGGGCGGCTATCGCACCATTCTCGAAGACCTGTTGCCTAACGCGTTGCGCCGGGCCGAGACCGAGATACGGGGCAATCTGGATAAGGCGGTTGAGCTAGGGAAAGTCTCCGCCGAAGATGCCAAAGCAGCCTTTGCCCGTCTGGAATACGCAGGCGGAGTCGAAGAAGCTGCGCGCGAAGCCGATATGGTGATTGAAGCTGTGCCGGAGGAGATGGAGTCGAAGATTGAAATCTTTACTCTGCTCGATAAGATTTGCCGGCCGGGATGCATTCTCGCCTCGAATACTTCTTCGCTCAGCGTGACCGA
Organism: uncultured Acidobacteriota bacterium; assembly: GCA_963771285.1. Lineage (GTDB taxonomy): Bacteria > Acidobacteriota > Terriglobia > Terriglobales > Acidobacteriaceae > JABDBE01. The sequence continues at coordinate 64,718 of CAVYSX010000016.1, read as the reverse complement.
GATTGCCAGCGTGACTTATCGGGCTAAAAAATGTATCGGGATGCATTTCTTCAATCCGGTACACAAGATGAAGCTGCTTGAAGTTGTGCGCGCACTCGAAACCGATGAAGACACCGTCGCGACCGCCGCGGAAGTGGGTCGGCGGATGGGAAAAGAAGTTGTCGTCAATTAAAGAATCGCCGGGTTTTATTACCAGCCGGATCAACGCGATGATCGGGAATGAAGCGTTTTACATGCTTCAGGAAGGCATTGCTTCGGCGCAGGATATCGATAAAGCCTTAAAGTTGGGGTTGAACCATCCCATGGGCCCGTTTGAACTCGTCGATCTGGTGGGATTGGATACGCGGCTTTCGATTTTGGAATATCTGCACAAGAGTTTGGGAGAAAAGTATCGCCCTGCGCCTCTCCTGGTGCAGTACGTGAAAGCCGGGCGCGTAGGGCGAAAAGCGGGACGCGGTGTGTACGAATATCCCGAAGTGAAGTCCGCGAATGAGAAGGTGCCAGTTGCCACGGCTGGCGACTAATGATTGCCAGGGCGTCGAGCGTTCCCCGAGTTATTTTCAAGTTGGGTCTGTTGCGCAAAGAATACGTGCCATGCGCCATTGCTCCAGAAGTACGAATCGGAGTAGCGTATCTTGCCCGACGTCGAGATTCCGTAGGCAACCGCAACGTCGCCATGCAAAAGGATTGTTGCCTTCGGCAAGTTTGGAATAGCCAGGTTCTTCCCTCGATTCTTCGCGGCTAGCTCCAGTTCATCAGAGAGGAACTTTACTTCTCCTGTTCGCATGATCTCCGTGAAGTCAGGAGATAAGAGGCAGCGCTCCAGATCGGTGTCGCCCCGAAGGAAGGCAAGCGTCCATTCATCCTCAAGATGTTGAACGGTGGCGATATCTTTGTGTTGACCTGCGAGCGGTGGCAGATCGCATGCATCCTTGGCCAGCAGAGGCATGGAGCAAAGCAGCAGTCCGACTATCGATCCCGAAAGACTATTTTTCGCGAAATACATGCGTTAGTCCGCAATGAGATGGAGTGTGGTTGATGCAATTTCCGCATCAACCACACCAGTTGTTCAAATTGAAGCTGCGACCAGATAAAGAACGAAGCAGAGCCGCAGATCACTTCTTATTGATGTCCTGCTTGGCCTCTAGCTTCTTCACCGTAGGCTCGAAAAATATCTTCTGGTTGTCAGGCGCCCCCGCAACCACGAGCTTGGCTTCTTTGAGGGCGTTGTCGAAATCGCCCTTCGCCGAATAGATTCGCGCGGTTCCGTCGTGAGTGACCCAGTCGTTGGGATCCTTCTTCACCGCCTGACGAAAGAAGTCGAATGCCTGGTCCTGCTTACCCTCGCCCTGAAGCTGCCGTCCCCATGCGTAAAGTTGCGCTGCTGTTGCCCTTTGCAGCCCTTGAGCGCGAGCCTGCTCGGCGTCGCTCTTGCGGCCCATGGCGTCAAGAATCTGCGCTTTGGTCATAAAATTATCGAAGCGCGGTTCAGTCTTGATGGAAATTTCTTCGTATTTAAGCGCATCCTCCAGCGCGAACTTATTGGTGAGCAGGTAGGTCGCTGCGTCGTCCCAGCCTTCCCAGGTATATTGCGGCAAACCCTGCAATTGGTTAGGCAGGCTGGCAACCACGATGTCATGAACATTCACGCCGATCTTGAACGGGATCGCAAGTTTCTCCCAGCGAAGCGTGGCCACGGCGGAGTCGGCTTTCACGTCGTCGAAATCGTAAGTCAAAACTTCATGGACTTCCGAGGGTTGCGGTTTGACCGTCACCCGAAGGGCGTCTTCGTCCTGCTTATAGGTGAAGCTACCCCAAGCGGTATGGACCTTGGAGAAAATCACGGTCCAATCACCCTCGGTGGGGAGGAGATGAAGTCCGTAGATTCCCTTGGCGAGCGGCTGGCCTTCAATGGTAACGGGATCGCTGAAAGTGATGGTGGTGTTCTCGTTGGCTCCGGCGCGCCACACTTCGCCGTACGGTACCACTTTGCCCCAAATCTGACGCCCTTTGACCTGTGGGCGATGATAGTTGATGGTGACGTCGGTGATTCCAACGCGCTGCATTACGGTGGCGTGCTGGCTGTCTCGTGGCAAGTCCAAGAGTGCGGACTGTGCCTGAGCAGAAGGAATTATCGAACGATAGGCCCGCGAGTAGAACGGCGGCGATAGCATGTTTCTGGAGCATAAGAAGACCTCCGCATTTAATTTTCCCGGAGCAGTCTCCGGATTTCTGAACCATGGGCTTCTGAACACTGAACTTCTGACACTGGACTTCTGAACAATTCACTTCTGAACGATTGACTCCTGGACAATTGACTTCTGAACACGGGAAACGACCGTTTAGACGGAACCGCGAACTCTGGGATAGCAGGTTGTAAATAGATGTTAAAACTACACCAGGAACGGACGAGTGGCTCGAGTCGGATGACGGCGGCAACGGCCCATCCCGCAAATCTGTAGTCCCAGGCTGCTTTACAATCAGATCGTGTCCACTGCAAGCGAGGCGAGGCTTGACCGCGTATTGACCCAACTACGTCTTTATGAGCATCCCCTGATGGAATTTTCTGCACGCGCCAAGGGGGAGGCGGTTGAGATGATCATTCAATTCAAGAACCCGGTAGCGCCCGTGCATACGTATTACTTCGACTTTCATCCGCGCGACCTCGACCACCCGCAATTTGAGTGGAGTTTCCAGCGACAACTTTTCGACTGCCTGCATGATTATCTGGTCGAGATGTTTACGCGGACGCCTCAAAGCCTGGCCGAGCGCCAGAGGGAAGGCTTGTGACTCTCCGCCAGAAAATTGAGCAGGAGATCCACGAGCACGGGCCGATACCATTCTCTCGCTACATGGAATTGTGCCTGTATGACCCCGAGCTTGGATACTATTCGCGCAATGCCGAGCAGTTCGGCAAGGCGGGTGATTTCTATACTTCGAGCGATATCCATGCGGTCTTCGGGCGACTGCTGGCACGGCAATTTGAGGAAATGTGGCGCACGCTGGGATCGCCGAAGCAAATTGAAATTCGAGAATTCGGGCCGGGTCGGGGATTGTTTGCTCAGGATGTGCTGGACTGGTCGGAGAAGAAATTCCCTGAGTTCTTCAACGCGCTCCACTACTCGCTGGTAGAGAGTTCGCCCGCTCTCCGCCACCGCTTGCAGGCGACGTTGAGCCGGCATTTTGAAACTGGCAAAGCGTGTCTTTCTGACGGGGGGCTTTCTGGCGAAGGAGACACAGGAAGCTACGTTAGAAGAGACGTGCCCGTAATTGTCTTTGCCAATGAATTCTTCGATGCACTGCCAGTGGAGGTGCTCAGTTCGGAAGGATCTCTGCGCATTGACGTCGATGGCGGTCGCTTTATCGAAACCTGGGTGCCGTCGTCTGCCGAAGAGCTTTCATTTCTCGATCGCTACAGTCTGCATCCCGAGCCGGGGGAGCGTGTCGAAGTGGCGCTTCGCTCGCAGAGCTACATGAGCGAGATCGCCGCTGACATCCAACAAGGGTTCTTCATCGCCATCGATTATGGCTACAGGCGCGACGAACAACTGGCCGGGCGTCATCGCGGTACAGTTACGTCTCTGCGTCAGCACTCCGTCGGCGTTAACCCGTATGAAGCGCCGGGTGGACAGGACATCACTGCGCACGTCAATTTCAGCGCCCTAGAGAATGGTGCCGAGGGCCATGGAATGCGGGTCGAGCCCCTCCTGACCCAATCCCAGTTCCTGCTGGGCATCGGCGAAGCCAATCAGTTCGCGGACGCCTTCGAGGAATGCCGACTGCCGCAGGAGCGTGCGAAAGTTGCGCTCCAGTTGAAGCATCTGGTTACTCCCGCGGGCATGGGAGAACACTTTCGCGTCATGATTGCCAGTACAGCGGTTGCGCCGGAGCAATCCGCACGCTTGAGCGGTCTTAGTTTTGGCAGACCCGTTGCATCCCTCCGCTAAATTCGCGCTAAAGCAAAAAGTGTTCGGAGTCATAAAAATATTTCATCACGCCTGCCTGGTGCGAAATGAGGCAGACCCGCATCTATGACTTGCCGACGCAGTTTCTCCCGGCTGAGAGAAAATTATGGACAGCGCTGCCCGTCCGCCCACGTGGAAGATTCTGCTGGCATTTTCCATTATTTATTTTGTATGGGGATCGACGTTTCTCGCGATCCGGGTGGGAGTTCGAGAAGTCCCGCCGTTTCTGCTGGCGGCGATGCGATTCTCGGCGGCGGGAATATTTCTATACGTTTGGATGCGGCTAAAAGGAACGGCCGCGCCCACGAGTCGGGAGTGGGCGTCGGCTTGCCTGATGGGCACCCTGATTTTTCTCATCGATTACGGGTGCATATTCTGGGCGGAACAACGCGTGCCGTCAGGAATTACCGCCGTAGTTCTGGCTACGATTCCGGTCTTCATAGCACTCTTCGAGATTATGTTTCTTCGCACGCAACGGCTCACCCCCCGCCTGGGCACAGCGCTGCTGATCGGAGTTGGCGGAGTGATCGTACTCGTCAATCACTCGGTATCGTTAGGAGAAGTCCCAGTTGATCGTTGGGGCGCGCTGGCAATTGTGGTGGCTGCGGTTTGCTGGTCGGCGGCGACGATTCTGAGCCGCAAGCTGACCCTTCCCGCCTCCAAGCCCATGAGTTCTGCGGCACAGATGAGTGCGGGGGGATTGCAATTGCTGGTGCTGTCCGCAATCTCGGGTGAGTTCAAGGGATTTCACTTCCAGGCGATCTCGCGCGGCGCGTGGTTCGCGTTGTTGTATTTGATCATCGCCGGATCCATCATCGCGTTTACAGCCTACCTGTGGCTGCTTCATTACGAGTCGCCAACCAAAGTTGGGACGTATGCATACGTGAATCCCGTAGTCGCAGTGGCGGTTGGATATTTCTTTGGGAACGAAGCTGTGGGTCCGCGAACCTTGTTAGGTACATTGCTGATCCTGGTGAGCGTGATTGCGATCGCGACTACTCCGGCGCAATCGGGAAAACCCAGAGCGGAAGCATTGTCTCCCGTGGAAGCGGAGTGACGAGAGCCAGTGGGACAGCTGAGGCGGCTGTTTCGCACCTGAGTCGTTGCTAGGGCCGCGTCATCCTTTCGGGTTTCATCAGTAGATGAAACTCCTCGGCGGTAAGATATCCCAACTTCAGCGCGGCTTCCAGCAGGCTGCTGCGGTCTACGTGGGCGGTGTGCGCGATCTGTGCGGCTTTGTCGTATCCAACTTTTGGCGCCAACGCGGTCACCAGCATCAGCGAGTTCTTCACGTACCAATCGACTTTGGCTTTATCGACTTCGATGCCATTGATCATGTACTCGACGTAGCCGTGGCAGGCGTCCGCGATTAGGGTGACCGAATGCAGGAAGTTGTAAATGATCACCGGCTTGAACACGTTCAACTCGAAATTGCCTTGCGAGCCGGCAAACCCCACGGCGGCAGTGGCGCCGTGAACCTGCACGCATACCATCGTCATGGCTTCGCACTGCGTGGGATTTACTTTGCCTGGCATGATGGAAGAACCGGGTTCATTCTCCGGAATCGTCAACTCACCCAAGCCGCAGCGCGGACCAGAAGCAAGCCAGCGGATATCGTTCGAAATCTTCATTAGCGATGCGGCTAGAGTCTCTAGCGCGCCTTGCGCGAAGATAATTTCATCGTGGGCGGAGAGCGCGGCGAACTTGTTGCCATGCGAGCGGAAGGGAAGACCTGTCAGTTCTGCGATCTTCTTCGCGGCGCGCTCGGCGAATTCGGGATGAGCGTTGAGTCCGGTGCCGACCGCCGTTCCACCAATGGCAAGATCGTAGAGGCCTCCAAGAACCTGCTTCAGGCGTTCGATGTCGCGCTCCAAAAGACTGGCCCAGCCGCCAAACTCTTGTCCGAAGGTTAATGGCACAGCGTCCTGCAGGTGGGTGCGACCAATTTTTACGACGTCATGAAACTCTTTCGCTTTTGCTGCGATGGCGTCATGAACGCTCTTGACGGCGGGAATCAAAGTCCGGCTGACTCGCTCCGCCGCCGCGATGTGCATGGCAGCGGGAAAAGTGTCATTTGACGACTGCGACATGTTCACGTCGTCGTTAGGATGAATTGGTTTCTTCGAGCCCATCACCCCGCCTGCCAGTTCGATGGCGCGGTTGGAGATGACCTCGTTGACGTTCATATTCGTCTGGGTGCCGCTGCCGGTCTGCCAGATGCGGAGCGGGAATTGGTCGTTAAGTTTTCCGGCGATCACTTCATCCGCGGCCCGCACAACGAGTTGAGCTTTGTCGGAAGGCAGTTTGCCGAGATCCTGATTCACGAGCGCGCAGGCTTTCTTCAGAACACCAAAAGCGCGGATAAGCTCCGGCGGCATGGTGTCACGGCCAATGTTGAAATGCAGCAGGGACCGCTGGGTTTGCGCGCCCCAGTAGACGTTCGCTGGGACCTCGATTTGCCCCATGCTGTCGGATTCGGTACGCATGGGAACGCCCGGTTCTGCGCTGTGTGGCATTTAGCGATCCTGATTGAAGTGAGATATGAAGTAACCGGAGATTATATCAACCGCAGCCCTGGACCTCGACAGCTTGAGGAACGCCGCAAGCCGGATTTACTTCGCGACTTCGCCGGGAGAAACCTCGTCCACATAACACCAGACCCAGCGTTCTCCGGGCTCGATGGACCGTATTAGCGGATGTGAAGTCGCGTGGAAATGCTTGGTCGCATGCTTGTTCTTGGAGGAATCGCAGCAACCGACCTTCCCGCAAATCATGCAAAGCCGCAGATGCACCCAGGTGTCGCCCATCTTCACACATTCTTCGCACACATGCTTGGAGGTGTGCTCGACCTTGATTTGATCCAAGTGACTACAATTTTCTCCATTGGCTTTCAAGACTTTGGTCCCCTTTCGAGCGCTGCCCGGTCCCACCCGGCAAGATTGGCTCCCGCTTCATAGGAGGTGCGCGCAAATTCCAGAATCTCGTTGTGCGGAGATTTCGTCCGCCGCACGTCATCGTACATCAGCACGAACTCGTGAAGTGTGTTGTGATAATACCCTGCGGCCGGTTGGATTTGTTCACCGCCACAACCAGCCGGCTCAGGCGCCATGTAGGCATAGAAAGCCGGCCCTTTGAATTCGCCGCCACCCGGCCACCAGCCGACACTGCTGCATTCGTGGGAATAGGCTTCCGAGGTAATCGCGCCCTTCCGCGGCGGCGCGCGGCGCCCGCTAAAGCGCGTGCAACAGAGATCAAAGCTACCCCAAAAAAAATGGGAAGGACTCGATTTGCCGATAAAGCCTGCGCGAAACTCTTTCAATACTTCGTCGGTCGACAACAGAATGCGCCACAATCGTCGCGCATATTCGGGATCGTAGGACGCATGCGTTTCATCTTCATCGAAACGAATCGGCGATGGAATTTCTTGTGGCTTGGGATTGATTGTGACGTCGATGCCTGCGTTATGAAGCAACGAAAACAATTCGCGATAGAAAGCAGCGACGGACTTTGACGAAAACGTAAGCCGGTGCTTCGTCCCTCCCGACAAATAAAGCTCCAACTGATGGTCGATAAAGTTGAACTGAAGCTCAAACGTCGTACCCCGATAGGGAATCGGTGAAGTAGTCAGGCCGCAGTGGCTTACGTACAAAGCTACATTCCACCAATGGTTCTGCGGCGGCGCCAGTCCGAGCCGAATCTTTCCCACGATTTGCGTCCACAAATGCAAGGTGTGGAAAGTGTCCTCCCACTCCGCCAACGGCAAAGCCGGCCAGAGTTGATCCGGCGGTTGCGTTGTGATGGAATTCGCCGCTTGTGATGCTCGATCCATGAGTCTCGATTATCGCGCAAGATTGCACCGTTTGTCTTGGCGCGTTGTGAAGCCTCGGAGCACCGGCAGGACGCCCACGCCTACATTCATCTGCTAGAATCGTTAACTTCACAGACTACGGCGCAGATCTAGCTGGCCCAGGATTCCTATTTTGCAGACGAAGACTTCCCAATCGGATCTTCAGATTCCCGACACTCTTCCACGCGCGCAAATGGAGTCTCATCCCAGCACGCAGGTCGATGTGCTGGTGATTGGCGCCGGGCCTACTGGCCTCGCCTGCGGTATCGAAGCTCAAAAAGCCGGCTTCAAAGTCGTAGTCATCGACAAAGGATGCGTCGTCAATTCCATTTTCAACTATCCGGCCAACATGACTTTCTTTACGACGCCGGAACTGCTCGAGATTGGCGACATTCCCTTTAGCACCGCGAACCAGAAGCCCAATCGACAGGAGGCGCTGGAGTATTACCGTAAGGTCGCGGAGCACTATCGCCTGCCAATTTCGCAATATCAGTGGGTGAAGACGGTGAATGGGCGGGATGGCGAATTTCATGTGGCCACCAGCGATCGCCTGCATCGCATCTACGACTATCAAACCCGCAAATTGATTGTGGCCACCGGTTACTACGACCTGCCGAACCTGATGAATATTCCGGGTGAGGACCTGTCAAAAGTCTTTCACTACTACCACGAGCCGCATCCGTACTTTGACAACGATGTTCTGGTAATCGGCGGTAAGAACTCAGCAGCGATCTCGGCTCTTGATTTGTGGCGTCATGGAGCGCGGGTCACGCTGGTGCATCGCAAGCCTAAGCTGCACAACCACGTGAAGTATTGGATTCTTCCTGACATAGAGAATCGCATCAAGAATGGCGAAATCAAGGCGTACTTCAGCAGCACGGTGGAGGAAATCGCTGCGGATCACGTGATCCTCAATTCGCCCGAGGGCTTGGTGCGGTTGAAAAATGACTTTGTATTCGCCTTAACGGGTTATCGGCCGGACTACGACTTCTTGCGCTCCATGGGAATCGAGCTTTCGTCCGACCAATTCCGACCGGTATGCGATCCCCAGACGCTGGAAAGTAATGTGCCTGGGATTTATGTGGCGGGTGTCATAGTGGCGGGCTCGCGGACTAACGAAATCTTCATCGAGAACGGGCGCTTTCACGGTCAGCAGATCGCCCAGCACTTGAAGAAGAAACTAGAAGACAAGTTCGTCGGTGTAGGCGCGGGCGTCCTCGCTCCGCTCAGTTCAGGTTGACCGCGTCTTCTCCCAACTGCTGGTTAATTAACCGAGCGACCAACGGCTTCAAACCCTCCGCGGTTTTCTGCAAGACGAAATCCTTCTCGGCATCCGACCAGTCCAGCTTGAAGCTGGTGGCAAGCGCTGAAATCCATATCTGCCGCACGGGAGCGTTGGGAGAGATAACGAAACGCGTGCCATCATCGAAAGAAATGTGGAGCGCGCCCGATTGATCTTCCACTTCAAAGTCGGCAGATTCTTCCGCGGTGATCAATCTTTGTTTGAGAGATTCAAGAGCTGTGTCCGCACGTTTGCGGAAATCGAGTTCATCGAGCATGGGACGATTATAGTCGTTGGCCGTTTGTCGTTGGTCGTCCAATCCATGATCAAATGCAGATTCCGCGATTGGCCGACGAGCCAACGAACTAACACCCTTTGCCCCACTCTAACCCAACCGTTTACAGTATCCATTCGCCATGGAACCGCAACCCGAACGCGAAGTCACGTCGATTTCCCTGTCCGCATATCTTCGTCTGCTGCGGCAGAACCGGAATTTCAGACGTTTGTGGGGCGCGCAAATTGTGAGCGAGATCGGCGACTGGTTTTACACCCTCGCCATTTACAGCTTGTTGTTGCAATTTACCGGACGAGCGAGTTCGGTTGCGCTGGCTTTGGTATTGCAGGTTTTGCCGCAGACTTTTATCGGGCCCATGTCCGGCGTGGTAAACGATCGTTTGCGCCGCAAGCACGTCATGATCGCAGCGGATATTGGACGGATGGTGATCGTTTTCTCCATGCTGCTGGTGCGCTCGCGATCCATGGTGTGGCTGATCTATCCACTTCTGCTGCTGGAGACGTTGTTGGCCGCGTTCTTTGAGCCTGCGCGAAACGCGGTGATTCCTAATATCACCGATCGCGAAGACGTGATTGTCGCCAACTCGTTATCGTCTGCCACCTGGTCCATGAATCTTCTGGTGGGAGCGTCGGTGGGTGGATTGGTGGCGGCTTTGTTAGGACGCGACGCGGTATTCCTTCTCAATGCGGTGTCGTTCCTGGCGTCGGCATTGCTGATTCGGGGGATGCGGTTCGACGAGCCTCATGCGCAAGCGGCGTCACGGTTCCGCTTCCGTGATTTATGGGATCAATCCCCGATTCTCGAAGGTGTGAGATACATTCGCGCCAATCGCCAATTGCTGGCCACGGTTTTCGCGAAAGCGGGTGAACTCATGATTGGGCCCAGCTGGGTCTTGTTCACCGTGATGGGTCAGCGAGCATTCCCATTGCGCTGGCACGGAATAGATTCGCAACGCGCGGGCATGCTGGGAATGAGCCTGCTGCTGGGTGCAAGAGGCCTGGGTGCGTTGATTGGGCCGCTGTTGTCGGCGAGGTGGGCAGGGCATTCCGAGCGCCGGCTCAGGCTAGGCGTGTGGTTCGGTTATGTGGTGACCGCTATCGGCTATGCCGCGCTCGGTTGGTCGGGCTCGGTGTGGACCGCGTGTCTATTCGTCATCTTTGCTCACTGCGGAGGGTCGACGATCTGGGTGTTCTCGACAACGCTCTTACAGCTGCAGACGGAAGATCGTTTTCGCGGGCGAGTGTTCGCCGCCGATCTTGGTCTCTCCATGCTGACCATCGCCATTGGAGCGTACCTGTGCGGATTGTTCCTGGATTGGGGAGCTTCGACCAGGGAAGTCGCAACCGCAACCGGCGCAGTGATGCTGTTGCCGGCCGCTCTGTGGGCCTGGGCCATCCGCCCATGGAGAAAAGAAGTAGCGGCGACCGTAGAGACCTAGCTCGCTAATTCTCAGGTGCGGCACTGTCCCCGCGCCTGAGGATCGTCCCCATGAACTACTCCACGCTCAAAGTGAGCGGCACAGTTTGCTGGATCGATCCCACCGTCGCAGTTACCGTCAGAGTGTAAGTTCCCGCCGGAGTGCCATTGGGATTGGTCTGCGGACCGGTCGTACTGCTACTGTTACTGCTGCTACCACCGCCGCAGGACGCAAGAAACACCAGCAATAGCAGCGGCCAGCTGCGCAATAGAGCCGCGGCCGAACGCCGTCCTCGCTGCGACCCCGCAGAACCCGGCAGTAGGCACAACCCGACAATCCCCATCGCCCACATCCATGACATGCCGCTGCCGTGAGCAAGAGCAGTCGTGGTCCGCGAAGTGGTGGTCACATTTACGGTTACGATGCTGGGTTGCGAGGCGCTGACATTCGTAGTGGCCGGGACGGAACAAGTGGCGCCAGCGGGCGCACCTGTGCAGGCTAGAGTAGCGCTACCCGCAACGCCCCCGCCTCCGATGGAGAGCAGGTAAACCACGTTTTTTCCGGCGGCGACCGTCTCCGAGTTGGAACTCCCGGTTGCGACTTGGAAATTCAGCGTTCCGGCCAATCCTGTGCCCGAGAGTGCAATCGTCTGCGGACTGGATGTTGCACTGTCCGTGATGGCGAGCGTCGCGCTTCGTGTTCCCGCGCCCAACGGCGTAAAGGAAACGCTGATGAGGCAATCGTCTCCCGCGGGCAGACTGGTTCCACAGGTGTCAGTTTCGCTGAAGTCACCGTTCTGTGGTCCCGTTACCTTAATGCTGCTGATGGCAAGGGCAGAGCGGCCGAGATTGCTGAGCGTAACCGGCGGAGCTGCAAGCGGAAGATTTACTACCTGGCTTCCAAACGCGAGCGTGTCGGTCGACAAGACCGCGGAGGCACCTGGCACGCGGTTGAAGAGAAACGAAACGCCGGGACCGGTTGCGACCGCGATGTCGAAAGCGCCGTCGCTGCTGAAATCTGCCGTCGTGTATTTTCCAACGATGGCATCGGTCCCGAAATTTGCCGGTGGCTGGAAAGTTCCGTCACCGTTTCCCACCAGAATCGAGACGTCGTTGCCCCCGGCATTTAACGTCGAGATATCTGCCTTGCCGTCGCCATTAAGATCGTTCACTGAAATAGCGCGATGGCTGGTAACCGACATTGACAACTGCCGGATTCTGGAACGTGCCATTGCCATTGCCCAGGAGATATGCTCACCATGCCGAAGGAACAGTTGGTGCTTGAGATACAAGTACTGAGAACCGCTAGATCGGCAGTTCCATTTCCTGTAAATACGCCCGTGGCAATGGAATTGGCCGTTGAAGTAATCGGTAAAGTGAGGGGCGCTTGAAAAGTCCCATTTCCGTTCCCGAGGAGCACCACCGCCGCAGAGCCCGCAGCTACGGCGAGATCGACGTGCACCGTCCTGATTGAAGTCAGCGACGACAAGAGCAGTTGCGGGATTACCGACTGAAATGCTCGCGGCAGCGCCGAACGTTCCATCGCCATTGCCTAAGCTGACCAACACACTTTTTGTGTTGACATTGGCGGCCGCGATGTCGAGGTTCCCATCCTGATTGAAGTCTGCCACCACCACCGCTCCGCCCCCGCCTGGATAATCCACTTCGGGCTCGAATGTTCCATCTCCTTTACCGAGAAGCACAATGAAATTGCCATCCGAGTCGGCAACCACCAGGTCGAGTTTGCCGTCCTTATTCAAGTCTGCTGCCGTTATCGAGACCGCGGATGTCGTATGGATTCTGGTAAGAATTGCTGGCTGAAAAACTCCGTTTCCATCCCCGGGCAGGATGGCAACGACATCCAAGTCGTTGCGGACTTGAACCAGAGCTGCGATATCAGGCTTGCTGTCGCCGTTGAAGTCAGCAGAAGTTAAAAAAATGGGTGTACCCACTTCGCCCGGTATCTTGACGGGAATCGAGCTGCTGACCAGGAATGTCCCGTCGCCTCGACCCAAAGCTACGGATGCAATCCCCAGATTTCCGCCTCCACCTGCCAATCCGACAGAAATCAGGTCGAGCTTGCCGTCCTGACTGAAATCACCCACTGCCAGCGCCTGCCCTGCAGCAGTGAAACTGGATGACTGCTTGAAGTCGCCACCACCGGTTCCGAGCCACACTGTAGTCGTATTGCCATTCGATGATGCGAGATCGATAATCCCGTCGCCATTAAAATCGCCCGCTGCAGACACCGGTCCAAGAACGCTGGGCGTTGGCGTTTGAAAAGTGCCGTCGCCATTGCCAAGCAAAATGAAGCCTTGCACTGCAACATCGGCGAAGCCGTCCCGGTTGAAGTCAGCCACCACCATGGTGGAGAAAGCGGCGGTCACCAGAGTGTTGACCGCGGACTGAAAAGTTCCATCTCCGTTGCCCGGATAGACAGAAATTTGGCCCCCATTGTCAAAGTTCAGCGTGACCAGGTCCGTCTTGCCGTCGCCATTGAAGTCACCAGTTTGGATGGCACTGGGTTGTGCCCCTGAACTGTAATTGACCGGAGCCTGAAAGCTTCCGTCTCCGTTACCGAGCAACACTGCGATTGCATAAGTGCCCTGGGCGGGGACAGAGATCAGCACGCCGATGTCCAGATTCTTGTCGTCGTTGAAATCTCCTACCGCAAACGCGCTGGGATACGACCCGGACGGGAGATTGGTGGTCTTCTGAGCCTGGAAAGTCCCATCGCCATTTCCCAACAGCACAGAGATCGAACTGGATTCTTGATTGGTGACGATCAAGTCCAACTTGCCGTCGCCGTTAAAGTCTCCAATTTGTACCGCGGACGGACTCGTGCCAACCGCATAATTCACGGCTGCCTGCAGAGTGCCATCGCCGTTACCCAGCAGCACGGAAACATTGTTGGAACCGCGGTTTGAAACAACCGCATCAGGTATTCCGTCTCCATTCAGGTCAGCGACAGCCACGCCGTTCGGCGTTTGGCCGACGAAGAAATCGGCTTTCGCAATGAATGAAGGAGGCGGGGGCGTTTGCGCAACCGCCGTAACGGCAAAAATCAACCACGTCAGTAAGAGTGTGAGCCTGGAAGTTTGCTTTCCGCCCGTATGACCCTGCACGTATGATCCTCCGCAACTGTCAGCTTGGCCAGAACAGGTGTTTATTTTTGTGGCAATATGGCCGTCGGCGGCGAGGCAACTACCGCCGCTAAGACATGGCGCAAGAGCGCACCGCTGGGTGTGTTGAACCCGAGCCTCGCGAATAAGTTGCGCCCAAGCAAAAAGAGGTTGTATTTGCGAGCTGCTTGCCGGGGTTCGCGCAGGAAGGATTAGAGGAAATTGGGATGAAATGAATGGGAAGAGACGTAGCTAACTACGTCTCCCGAGCGCTACGTTGCTAAATCAGGCTGTCAATCTTGGCAGCCATGATGAAATCGCTCTCCGTCAGACCATCGATCTTGTGGGTCCACATCGTAATTTCTGCTTTGCCCCAGGCGAGCAGAATATCCGGATGATGCCCCTGCGCCTCCGCAACCGCGCCCACGCGATTCACAAAATCCAGCGCCTGCTTGAAATCAGGAAATGCGAAAGAGCGGGTGATGTGGTGTTCGTTCACGACGTTCCACTGCGGCACTTGTGAATGCAGCGCCTCAAGTTCTTTACCTTTAATCGGAGGCACCCCGCCGCGGCAGGGAACGCAGGTCTTGCTTGCTAGAGATGTCATAGAAGAGCTCCTGGAACATTGTAACGATTTTGAGTCAGCAACCATGTCACCCACCGATCTTCCGTCAGTTCCCCATCGGTGCTCCACAACGGTCTGAAGTCGTTGGATCGGACGCCGAAAGTTCGAAGCCGCGTTTTAAACGGTTGACATTGGTTTGGGTTCGCTAGAGACTGTCGGCTGAAAAGATCCGTGCGCAAACCTTTGCACTGATCATTCCACAACGAATTATCGACTAAGGAGGAAGCCATGAATGCACTAGAGAGTGGATTGAAGAGCGCCTCGCGAGTCTCGCTGGTGATGGCGATCGTATTGATCTTGTTCGGGGTCCTCGCCATCACGTTGCCTATGGCAACGTCAATCGGAGTCGTCATTGTGATTGGTTGGCTGGTCATGTTCGACGGGTTTGCGCAATTGATTCACGCATTTCAGTCCAAGGGGATTGGCCACATTACGTGGAAGCTTTTGGTCGCAGTTTTCTATCTTGCGGCCGGGTTCTACCTGATTGCTCGTCCGGGTCTGGGAGCTGCGGGCCTGACTCTGGTATTGGGAATTTTCTTCTTCGCTGAGGGCGCGGCGGATGTGGTGGCTTACGCTTCCACCCGCAAGACTGGCGGTTCGTCGTGGATGCTGTTCGACGGAGTCGTGACTCTGATTTTGGGTTTCATGATCTGGAACCGCTGGCCCATCGGTTCGCTGTGGGTCATCGGCACGCTCGTGGGCGTGAGCATGATTATGACCGGCATGACCCGCCTGATGATGACACTTGCGGTTCGCAAGGCGGCCGCAAGCTTGGGCGAGAGTCCACTACGCGCGCGGGCCGCTTAAAGCTCGCAGGGTGATATCAACTCCGACCCCGATCAGAACGGAATATCTTCGTCGCTGATCGGGGAGGAGGCAGGAACCGGTTCTGATTCTTGCGCGCGCTGATCGAAATTGTTTCCGCCAGCCGCGGCGCCCCGCGAGCGCCCGCCCGAATCATCCCCAGCCCCTTCACCGCGTCCGCTGAGCAGCACGAGATCGTTGGCAATAATTTCCGTCTTATACTTCTTCTGCCCGGTTTCTTTGTCATCCCAAGAGCTGGTGCGCAGGCTGCCTTCGATAAAGCACTTCCCACCTTTTTTCAAATATTCGCCAACGATTTCTGCCAGGCGTTGGAAGGCCACGATGTTGTGCCACTCGGTGCGGTCTTGCCATTGGCCTTCTTTGTCTTTGAATCGTTCATTGGTGGCCAGGGAAAACTTGGCGACCGGCATGCCCGCTGGCGTGTACTTTACCTCGGGATCCTTGCCGAGATTTCCGATGAGAATGACTTTGTTTACGCTCTTTCCTGCCATGGGGCGGCTCCTTTGAATGATGGTGGCTGGAAGGCAAATATATCAGAAACTGGAGAGCCTTTTACCGCAAAGCATGCAAACATGGCGCAAGTGGACCAAAACGGCATTAGGTTTCGCTGTCATCGTGGCGGGCGTTGGTGCCTTGAGGTTCGGAGGGTTCGTCTGTCCGGACAGTTTTGGCGGTTAAGGTATAATTGTGGCCATGTCCGCTGAATCGGGATTCGAGAGACCGGTTGGCTTGGTTCCTGACGAGTTGAAGTTTGAGCCCAAGTCCAAGGGGCTGTTGACTCCTCGCAAGAAGAAACCAAAGGAGTTGGCAGTAATCACCGAATGCTGTACCGGGTGCGCGGGCTCGCCAGCTTGCGTGGAATATTGCCCGGTAGAAGATTGCATGTTCTGGGTTCCCGATGAAGATCATCCGCCGTTCGGCCGGATTCAGGTCGACCCCATCCTCTGTATCGGCTGCAAGAAGTGCCTCAGCAAAGGACCCGACGGATGCTTCCTCGACGGCTGCCCGTGGGATGCGATTGTAATGGTGGATACGGTGGATGTGGAAAAAGAAGTTGGAGCGATGCCGATTTAGTTTCTCGCTTCCAGCTCCTCACCTTCACCTTTTCTTGAGCTCCAGCAGATCCCATTTATTGCCATATAGGTCCTCGAAGACTGCTACCGTGCCGTATGGTTCCTGGCGCGGCTCCTCTCTGAACTTCACACCCCTTGATTGCATTTCGTGGTAATCGCGCCAGAAGTCGTCGGTGTGGAGAAAGAGAAAAACACGGCCTCCGGTTTGATTGCCAATGCAGGCCGTCTCCGCCGGAGTGGAGGCGCGCGCGAGAAGCAGGTTCGTGCCGCCCGATCCGGGTGGACTGACCAGCACCCATCTTTTTTCGTTGCCCAGGCGATCTGTGGCTTCAGAGTCCTCGATCAGAGTGAATCCCAGGCGTTGGGTAAAGTATGCGATGGCTTCGTCATAGTCGTGGACGACCAGGGCGACGTAGCCGATGGTTTGAGGCATGATTTCACCGTGGAGTGTTCAGCATTCAGGTAAATCTGCGGTCCGTCGGTTCGCGTTCCTCTCCATCTTCTATTTCGTTCTCGTCCGGATGGCCTTTTCGGTTTCGGTGGCTTGTTGTCGGATGTGATCGGGAATTTCGGGCAGATTTCGCTCGTAGGGAGTGATTGCGACCAGGTCTCCCGGTTGGCCAACCAGATAGAGTGCGCGCAGGGCTTCCCAAAGTTGTTCGGTGCTGGGATCGATTGTTGCGATTTGAGTTCCTGCAGATAGAGCTTGGCCGGTTTGTACGAACAGGGTCCGCAAGCGGCCGGTGATGGGGGAGCGTACATCGACCGTCTGTCCGGCATCTTCTAACTTGGCGACGATTCCGCCCTGATGGATCGTAGTGCCGACGGAGCTGGTGTCGATTACTTTTCCGGATTGCGGCGCGGACACTTTGGCGGATTGCAGGAGTTCTAATATCTGCGGCCTTCCGGTTGCGTCGCCAAAGCGCACTAGTGACAATGCGGCGTTGCCCCGGACCGTGAGCGACGGATCAGTCAGCATCTTGAGTAGAGCCTCGTGGAATCCCGCGCTGGAAGCTTCTTTGCTGGTGGCGTCCTGGCCCATAACCCAGGCGTCGGTATTGCGGACTTCTTCGACGGGATGCGTGGCGAGGCGCACCAGATCTCCATACCACTGGGATACTGCGGGATCGTGACGGTCAATGCGTTCGCCGATTTGCACGAGGGCTTGTTGGATGTGGCGGGGCTTCTTTTCGTCTTGCAGATACTCGGTTAACTGCTGCGCAGAAAGCTGGCGGCCAAACCAGGTGTTCCACCAGAACAGAAACGGCATAAGGACGATGAGCCACGCGGTGAAGAAAAACAGAATCCGATTGCGCGTAGACATACGCGGCTTGGGCTTAGGGGCTTCGGTGGACGCCGTTGCTTCGGGGAGTGCTGACATAAGATGACCGAAATATTAGCAGACCGCTTAGGTCAAAAGCCTTTCGCCACAGAGTTTGCGGAGAACGCAAAGAAACGCAGATCTACTCCACGACATCCGCGTCCAGCACGCGATCCTGCTCCAGGTAGTGCGAGACCGCGTATTGGGCTAGAAGCGGTGTCTGAAGGTGGATTTCGGCTCCGATCCATTCGCCTTTATTGTGCGGCGCGTTGAGCGGATGATTGCAACGCCCGCCACTGCCGAACTGCGGGCCGAAATCAGCGCTCTGAATCTGGTCGAATTGTTTAAGTTCGCGCCAGGCTTCGTCGCCAGTCGTGCCGGAGACATCGATTTTTAGTCTGACAATTGACATGGGAAAACCATTTCACCACAGAGACACAGAGACGCAGAGTCACAGAGAAAATCTTCTTTCTCTTCTTACTGTTCTGATAAGCTACTTGCGGGTAGTGAAAACCCAAGCGATTTCTCCGTGGCTCTGTGCCTCTGGGGTAACAGCATTTCTATACGGCAAACAAATGATAGAGCATGAAATAAACGATCACTCCGGTTATTGATACGTACATCCACAACGGGTATGTCCAGCGGGCTATGCGCCTATGACGGTCGTAGCGCTCTCGCAGTGCGCGGCTTAGCGTAATGATGATGAGCGGGACAATTGCGGCGGCCAGTATTGTGTGCGAAATCAGAATGGTGAAATAGACGGGCCGCGACCAGCCTTGCCCCTGAAAATGTATCGAGCCGACATGCCAGTGGTAGTAAAGATAGCAAGCGAGGAAAACACTGGATGAAATCAGCGCTGCGATCATCATTGCGCGATGGGCCGCCATACGCCCTTGCTTAATGAAGCCTCGGCCAATAAACAGTAGAACCGCGCTTGTCCCGTTCAAAGTAGCATCGATCGCGGGGAACATTGCGAATTGTGGGGGAACTTGCATCACGCTGCGGGCCTGGTTGTGCGGCGGCTTACGCGGTAAAAGCACAGTCCAAACATGAAAAGCGTAAACAATCCCAACGCTGCCAGCGACTCGGGTAGCGGCATCACCGTGGGGCTTTCCGGATAGAGCAGGCCGCGCAGAGCTTCGACGCCGTAGGTCAGGGGATTCAAGCGCATCAGGAGTCGCAGCCAGCCCGATGCTCCAGACAAAGGAAACAGGGAGCCAGAGAGAAGCCACAGAGGGATCAGGAAAAGATTGATGATGGCGTGAAAGGCTTGCGTGGAATCCATGGGCCAAGCGATGGCGAATCCCAGCGAGGTCAGCGCAAAGGCCACCAGAAAGACCACCAATACGATCAGAAGAAAATCAACGACGCCCATGTGCACGCCGACGAATGGCGCGAAGGCCAGAAAAATCAGGCCTTGAATTGCGGAAAGTGTGGTGCCTCCCAGCACTTTTCCTAGAACGATTGCTGCGCGCGGCACGGGCGCGACCATGACCGAGAGCAGAAAACCTTCCTTGCGATCTTCAATCACCGACATCATGGTGAAAATCGAGGTGAACAACACGATCATGATCAGCGCGCCGGGGTAGAAATAATCGAGGTAATGCTGCTGTCCGGGGGCGCTGCCCGCACGAAACGAGGTGCCGAAACCTGAACCGATGACCAGCCAGAACAAGAGCGGGGAAGCGATGACGCCTACCACGCGTGAACGCTGGCGATAGAAGCGAACGATTTCACGCCACCAGAGGGTGAAAGCGGGCAGCACTAAGCCGCTCGATGCAGGGGCGAATTGCGGGGGTATTGTTCTGCTAGGCGTTGCCAAATTATGCCTTCCTTGCGCCGGACGCGGCTTTCTTCTTGCGGGCGCGCAGGTCAAGGTACGCGTTCAGAAAAAGAATACCGGAGAGGGTGAGCAGAATGAGGCTCATGAAAAGGCCGTCCACCGTGGTGACAGATGCTCGCAAGACGATCCAAGCTACTCCGAGGAGCGGGACGAGTCCGAGCACTACTGAAAGCGCTAGCATCATAGATTTGCGCGTCTCCTTTTCTACTACGATCGCTCTTGTTCTACTAAGTTCGCTCTTGGCCGTCCGCCCAGAAGCGGTGGCCGGTGCGGCGGATGAACACATCTTCCAGCGTCGGCTTGCTGACAGAGATAGCTTCGATTTCGCCGGGGAATGCTTCAACCACATCGGTAATGAAGCGATGTCCGTTTTCGCGTTCGATTCGAACCTGTCCGTGGAGTACCTGAGCGTCGAGTTGGAAGCGAGCGCGAATACCTTCGGCCAGCGAGCCCGGCTCTTTGGAGTCCAGCAGGATTACGTCTCCGCCGATTTCATGCTTGAGTTCGTCGGGGGTTCCGAGAGCCACCACTTTTCCTTCATTCAGAATTGCCAGCCGGTCGCAGCGCTCGGCTTCTTCCATGAGGTGCGTGGTAACGATCACTGTGACTTTTTCTTCATCACGCAGCAGAGCGAGATACTGCCACAGATCGCGACGGGCGCCGGGATCGAGTCCGGTTGTGGGTTCATCGAGCAAGAGAACCGACGGGTGATGGAGCAGACCTTTCGCCAGCTCAAGGCGGCGCTGCATGCCTCCCGAGAACGTCTCAGCTTTTTCGCTGGCACGATCAGACAGCCCGACACGGCCTAACATTTCTGCGATGCGCGACTTCAGCGTCGATCCGCGCAGGCCGTAGAGATGTCCTTGATGCCACAGGTTCTCGGCGGCGGTGAGCTTGACGTCGATGCTTTGGGCCTGAAAGACGACGCCGATGTGACGGCGCAGGCCGTTGGGATCGCGGGCTACGTCGAAGCCCATGATCTGGGCGCGGCCGCCGGTGGGGATCATCAATGTGGAGAGAATGCGAAACAGCGTAGTCTTGCCGCTGCCGTTCGGTCCCAGAAGTCCGAACAGTTCAGCAGGCCTGACGTCGAATGAGACGCCGTTGAGGGCGGCGCGGTCGCCGTAGCGATGGACAACGTCCTGCACCGAAATTACCGCGGCGTCAGTGACCAGATCAGATTCAGGAACGGTCACCGCGTATGGTGTCTTGGAGGTCACAGGCTATTCTACGATGAGACTGGGTTCAGCGGCGATCACGCTGCGACCGGTTTTCGCGATCTGTCAGAGACGCGATCCTCAAAGGACACTGGGACGTGACGCCAGACTTGAATGGCGAGAATCACGGCTGTGGCCAGCAATAGCGCTCCCATGGCCACGTGTGCGACGGTCGAAATCACCATAGGCAGTTCGGGTTGAACGGCGTCGCGACCCCACGCTATGCGGGTGACGAATGCGGCGAAGCCCAGGCAGAGTTGCGCGATCATCAGCGAGACCAGCAGGATTGCTGGCCGGCGTACTGCTTCGATTTTCCAATATTGCGACAGCGCGCGAATTGCCGTCCAGGTTAAAACGAAAGCGACAATGGCGGCGTTGGCCACGTGCGGCCACCAGCTCATGCCATGATGGCGAAACATGGCTCCGAGAATCAGTTGAACGTAGAGGACGAAGATGGATAACAAGGTCAGCGTAACCAGACTGGGATGGTGGCGATCGATCTCAATTTGCGGAACTTCTTCTACCCAGCGGCGACCGGTGAAAACTGCGATGGTCACAGCAATGCAAAAAAATGTCTGGGCGACCGTGGCGTGGGCGGCGGAGACCCAGGGTGGTTGAAGCAGCAAGACGGTGAGTCCGCCGAGAATGGCTTGCGTGATGACGGTGACCAGGGCTGCGAGGCCTAACCATTTCATCCACCGACGGCGTTCTACAAGCCACGTCCACGCGGCGATCGAAATGGTGAGCAGCACGATGGAGCCGGCAATTGCGCGATGACTCCACTCGAAACGAATTCCGCCGCGCAGCGGCGGGACTGTGAACGAGCCGAAAGAAGTCGGCCAGTCGGGAATGGAAAGTCCAGCGTCGTTGCTGGTGACGAGGGCGCCGGCGATGATCAGGATGAAAGTAGCGCAGGCCACAAAGACAGCAAAGCCGTGGTGGGCGCGATTGTAGGGTGTGGCGAGGAACTTCAGAATCTCGCTCCTTGGGGAAGTTACAAGTGAGCGTGGCAGGACGGGCGAGGCGCCCGTCCCCACACGCCGAGTTTCGCCTACTGCTTGAAGCTTTGGTCCACAGTCTTGCTATCTTTGGCCGCAACAGTGACTTTTTGAGTTTGCTCGCCCAGCTTTTCCTGCACGAATGCGAGCGTGTAGTCTCCCGGGGGCAGGCCTTTGATTTCATATTTGCCATCGGGTCCGGTGACGGCGTAGAACGGGCTCTTCACCACGTTGATGTACATACGCATCCAGGGATGTTGGTTGCACTTTACCGGCAGCATGATTTCTTCGCGGGCGAAACTCTTCTCAATCGGCGCGGCTGCGGGCGGTTGCGATTCGTTCCACTCGCGGTTGCTGGCGGGCGTGGGGTGAATGTTGTGTGTGGTCTGGTCGTCGTTCTTGATGTCGATGTTCTGACCGGTCATCACGCCCAGCACGTGCGGATGATACTTGCAGCCTTGCTGGTCGATGGTGACGGCTTCTTTGGGAACATCGAAGGTGCGATCGCCAAGGCCATCTTTCACATATACGAAAACGTTGGCGAGGTTGCCGCCATCGGCGACGATGGTTTCGGCGGTGTTGGCGCCCTTGCAGGCTGCGTCCTGGCTCATGTCGATCTTGGCGGCTTTGGGAGCGGCGCCGTCAAGTTTCACCGTGCCGCTTATGCTGGCCACAGTAGAGGGATCAATGGGAGTGGCAGCTGCGGCCGCGGGCTGCGCTGCCGCAGGCGCCGAAGGCTGCGCCTCGGTTGATTCTTCCTTCTTGTTGCAACCTGCCAGGATGGAAATCCCCAGCAGGCAGAGTAATCCGAGCATTGCTGCCCAGGTTTTGTTGCTATTCATGATGTCGCCCTTTCATTAGTATTTTGAAAGCAAATTTAGAACAGTTCAAATCCTTGCCGTCGGCGCCTGGCCGTGACTCTCAAACACCAGCCAGCTAGATCAGCGTCGCTACGAAATGATTATTCTAACGCGATCCTCCGGCCGCTGCCGGTCGCTGCGCTGATGAGGCCGATTGCTTGGTCTTTTTCGGAACTAGGGTTGAAACGTTTCGTCCCATGGAGGATGCAACTCGGCGCTGCTCTTCCGGCGTCAGCTGGAAAATATAGTCGACCAGTAGCTTGGAATGATCTTTCTCGTAGCCCTGGAACGACGACGGCGTTGGGCCGGCAAATACCCATTGATTATTTTCGCGCCGAAACAGTCCTGATGGCATGGAAGTGCCCGGACTGATCGCCTGTGGATCCAGCACCCAGCGTTCCGCCCAATCTGGCTTCAGCCGTTCCTTCGCCAGCAGGAAGTTCGGAGCAGTTGCGTTTTTGTCATGTGCCGGGTCACCGGTGGCGTGGCACTTGAGACATGGCGCGGCTGTGCTCGAGAACAAGCTGCGTGCCATCTCGTTTTCTTTTGCCGTCAGAGTCGGAACCTGCTCCGGAATGTACGGCATGGGTTGCTGCGATAGTGCCTGGAAGAAGCGCACCAGTTTGCGCAGTTCACTGTCCGAGAACGAGAACGTAGGCATGCGAACTTTCAAATAGGGACGTACGCCGTTGCGGTTCGTGTCGGTTTCGCTGAGCGAAGGATTCGACAGGAATTTCCGCAACCACTCGGGATCGACGCGAGCTCCTTCGGTCAACAGTTTCGGAGGCAACTGCTCCGGGTTCTCGCGGTATTGCGGCAGGCCCATCATGATGGTCTTCTGCCCTGGGATGAATTGATGGCATCCCATGCAGTTGTATTTCTTGACGACCCACCATCCGTCTTGAATATCTTTGCGGGCATCGCCGGGACGATATTGATATTCGGCGGGAAGGGAACTCTCTTCGCTGCCGAGAAGGAAGGTGGTCAGAGCACGAATCTGTTCTGCGGTCAGATGGAGATTGGGCATGCGCAGAGCTTCGGTCTCGGTCTTGATCTTGCCCTGATCATAGATGTTGGGCTCGGCGAGTTTGTGCTCGAAGAAACCTTTATGGTCGTACCAAACGTCTTTTGCGGGGCCCTCGGGCAGCCGGGCCAAGTCTTCAGGATTCTTAATCGGCTCGGCGTTCTTGCCGCCGCGCTGTGCGATTTCGGTGAAGAGTGCGAAGTCCAGGCGCTCGATCGGCTTGCTGCCTTCGAAGGTTAGTTCGGTGCCGATGCGGCCTTCGTCTTCCATGCCGGAGATTTCATGGCAGCCAGAGCAGCCGTAGTGGCGGATCCAGCGCTTGCCTTCTTCTTTCAGCGCAGGATCGTCCATGAAAGTTGCAGAAGCGTAAGCAGTCGGTTCCTGTTTCTTCTGCGTCATGAGGAAGGATGCAATGTCCTGCGCGTCTTCGGGAGCGAGGCGCAGGCTAGGCATCACCGTCATGTTCTGGACTTGCAGTTCGTGGCCGTCGTTCGGGCATTGGCTATGCTGCAAGTCGAATTGGTAAGGCAAGCCTTTCTTGGCGTAATCCTCCGGTCCGATGTCTTTCTTTTCGTACGGGCAATAAGGTCGGGTACGCTGACGGGCGTTGTGTATCCAGCGCACCAGGTAATCGAAATTCGCTTTTTCGCCTTCGCGGGATAGATTTGCCGCGAACGTGCCGCCCTGCATCTGATCGCCTTCCCCGATGGAATGGCAAGCCATGCAGCCGCGGGTTTCGAAGAGTTCTTTGCCGTGCTCCGCGTTGCCAGTGTTCTGCTTGGGTAAGGGATCCGTCAATGCTGACTGCCACAGATACGCCGAGATCGCCTGGATCTGATGATCGGTCAGGCGGAAATTCGGCATTTTGGTCGTGGGCCGGAAGTCTGTCGGCTTCTTCAGCCACACCGGAATCCAATTCTTGTTCAGCTTGAGACGGATGTCCTTCAAGTTCGGCCCAATCTTTTTCATGTCCTGCATCACGCTGTGCAGTTGGAAATCGAGCTGCTGGATTTGTCCGTCGGCTTTGCTGTTGCTGACCTTAAGCGCGATAGCTTGATCGTTCAGGCGATTCGCTTCGTCGTTGCTTTCGGCAGAGTCTGCCTGCTTCATCAGGTAGGCGGCCTGCTTGACGTTGTCTTTCTTCTGTTGCTCCAGTTGCTTGATGTGCTGGCTGAAGGTATTCAGATCTTCTGGTTCCTTGTCGTAGCCTTCATAGCGATGGCACCCCATGCAGCCTTTCTGACGGAACAGGTCCTTGCCCTCACTGATGGTTGCGCCCACATCGCCGCTCACCAGCACCATGTCGGCAGCGTGACAGGTCTGGCATCCAGCCTCGACGTTCTGCTTGGGGAACAGCGGCCACAGCCAGTGCTCGTAATTTCCGTGCGCCTTTTCGACGCTAGTCGTGGCGCGGCCATTGCCTTGATGGCAGGGAGAGCAGCCAAATACATCGGGATCGTGCGTCTTCAGCAGGCCCGGCTCGGGGTGGCTGACGAATGCGAGAGCATATTCGTCGGGCTTCTTTTCGCCCTTGGGCGTCATCGAAGCGGCCGTGATTTTCAGCGGTTCACGAATTCCCATGTGGCAGGACTCGCAGCGATCCACGATGTTGGCGCTCGCCACGTTAACCTGGACAATCTTAGGGTCCCAATCTTTGGTCTTCTTTTCGAGGCCGTCGATCTGGGTGGGCGTGAGATCCACCATGTTCTCGGAAAGATATTGGGACAGCTTGATGCTGGCAGCGGTTACGGGCTTGAGTACCTCGCCCAATTCCGCGTTCATCAAAGTCCGCTCGTCTTTGAGTTCGTTGTATTTTTCTTCGAGGTGGCGGAAGTCGTACTTTTCCTTGCTGCCGTCCGGATACTCGACGGTCCACAACTCTTTCTTGTATTCCTCAAGTTCCTTCTTTTTGCTCTCTTTGCTCGAGGCAACGGTTTCGGTCTCGATCTGGTAATTCAGCGAGTTCGCATAGGCGCGCTTGTCCGTAAAGATGTTCTGCACCGCCAGGATCTTCGCGCTGATGTCCATAATCTTTTTCTGGAGTTCATCGCGGCGCGGTTTGGCAGCGGCGTCAGCTTGCTGGTAGGCCTGCTCCAGCTTCTGATATTCAGGATTGTCTTCGGCGGTTTTTACTGCCTTCTCAGATGCGGGCTTGGTCTTGGTCAGGAGAGCGGTGTAGCGATCCTTCCATTCGTTCTGGAAGGCCTTCCACGGGCGTTGTCCGTAAGCCTCGTCCCACAAGGCCCAGAACAACGTCGCCATGAGCAGCACCATGGAGACGACGTAATACATCGTGTACGACTTTGTAACTACCGGGTCTTGCTCGGGGATTGGTTGTTCGGCCACCAGTTGCTCCCTTTGATTTCGCTAGTCGTTGGTCGTTCGTCGTCAGTCGTTGGTGTCAGTCGATCAGAAGGCCGCGTTGGGCCGACGACCGCTTTACACGTTGAACCACGGTGTAATCCACACGTACTTAATGTTGAACGCGAGCCGCAGCAGCATCTTCAACGGCAGCCCCACCATGGTCAGCCAGAAAAACATCATGATGGAATACTGCAGCAGGCTCATCCGCTTGTAATCTTTCGGGTTGTAGCGCCGGAAGAGCGCATGTACCAAGAATCCTCCCGCCAGGTAATAGCCTCCTACGACAACCGCTCCAAAGATGGCCTTCCCAAGATTGGAAGTAATGGCGAACAAATCGGGCAAGTCGCGGTTCACTTCGTAAATCAAGCGGTTGTGATCCCATGTCTGTCCCGGCCAGAACCATTGCCATCCCGGTCCGCGAATGAACGTTCCAATAATGATCATCGCGACCCAGAGAATGACGAAGCCAAACATGAAGGTCCCGATGGCAAACTTGCGCTGCTTCCACGTGTAGTAGCCGCTGCCCAGCGGGTTGGTGTCGATGTAGGGAATCACCATGAGGCCGACGATGATGAGCGTCGGCATGACTACGCCGGCGATCCAGGGGTCGAAGTACACCAGCATTTCCTGCAAGCCGAGAAAGTACCAGGGCGCTTTTGCAGGATTCATGGTCAAGTTCGGATTGGAGGGCTCTTCGAGCGGAGCACTCAGGGTGATCGACCAGACCATCAAAATGATAGTGACAATAATAGCGGCGAGAAATTCAATGCGCAGCAGGAAGGGCCAGACATGAATCTCTTTTTGCCAGCCCGGCCGGAACGGCCAACTCTTGCGATGGTGAGTTTTCGCCATCGCAGGATTGGTTTCGAGGTCGCCGATGAGATCGTCGTTTGCCTTGGCCTGCTTCCACGCCAGATAGATATAGAAGACCAATAGCGGGATCAGGCCGACGATAGGAACGTTGTCAGGCGCGGAACAGATCTCCCAAAGTTGTCGCCAATCCATAGAATCTCCTCAAACGGAGACGTTGCACGCAACGCCTCTACCGCGCACATCAAAATCCCGTATCACAGCCATAGAGGCGTAGATTGCTACGTCAACCGTGCAACCTATGCGCCGCGGCGCTTATCGGCTTCTGCGGTCAGCATCACTGGCGCTGGGCCGGAAATCCCGCCGTCTTTTCTTACGCGCCAGAAATGCACGATCATCAAGACTGAAGCCACAATCGGAATGCCGATGCAGTGCCAGATGTAAGAGCGCAGCAACGCATTCGCGTCCACGATCGAGCCGCCCAGCAATCCGAATCGCACATCGTTATAAGGGGTCATGCCCAACATTTTTCCGAAGGGACCCTCGTGGCCCAACAGCGGCGTGGCGCGCGCCATGTTTGTGCCCACCGTCACTGCCCAGAATCCCAGCTGATCGTCGGGAAGCAGGTACCCGGTGAATGAAAGCAGCAGCGTGAATACCAGCAACAGCACGCCGATGTTCCAGTTGAACTCGCGCGGCTTCTTGTAGGAACCGGTCAGGAACACCCGGAACATATGGAGCCAGACGGCGATCACCATCAAGTGGGCGGCCCAGCGGTGCATATTGCGCAGTAGCTTGCCGAATGGAACGTCGTGCTCAAGGTAAAGAACGTCGCGGAAAGCCTGCACTTTGCTGGGATGGTAGTAGAACATCAGCAGCACGCCGGTGAAGGTGAGCACGATAAATAAATAGAACGTGATACCGCCCATGCCCCAGGTGTAGCTGTAGCGGACGGCGTCGCGATTGATTTTCGCCGGATGCAGGTGCAGAAACACGTTCGACAGCACGCCCAGCGCGCGATTGCGCGGCGTGTCATCGTGCTTGTGGCGGAAGATCGAAGTGAAGACTTGCGTCTTCGTGGGATCTTTCAATCCCTCGATCTGCTCTTTCGCCTTGGCCGGCATGTCGGTTTTGAGCGACTGGACGTCTTCCTTGACGCCAGCCTTCATCCGCTCCAGCAGGCCTACGCGGTTCTTGCCGTTTCCATTCTCTTCAGGCATTGGTTCCTCTATTTAACTTCGTACAAACTTTCTCGCTTCGCTCGATGGACAGGGCTGAGACCTGTCTCTAGTTGTTCTAGGCGCGCAGGAATGCTCCATCGTCGTTGAACTGGGTCGGCTGGCCTTTAGGCCACTGATACAGTTTCGAGACGTCTACCAGAATCTGGCCATCGGGTGCGACTTCTACGTGTGCACGATCCATGGGGCGCGGCGCGGGGCCTTCGAAGTTCACACCTTCGCTGTCGTACCCGCTGCCGTGGCATGGACACTTGAATTTGTTCTCGCTGGGCTTCCAATCGGGCGTGCATCCCAGGTGCGTGCAGCGCGCATAGATTACGAAAATGCGGTCGGGCGTGCGATCTACCCAGATGCGATATTTCTGTTGAAACTTTGTGTCGACGCCCAGGCCGTATTCTTCGGGATAGCCAATCTTAAAACTGGTTGCGGGCTCGAACAAAGTGCGTGGCAGAAAGAATCGGAAAAACGCCAGGAACCACGCCGTCAGAAACGCGGCCACGGTGCACCACACCAGGCGTCGCCGCTGTTGATTGACTTCGCTGTCTTCCGGGCCGATGGATGCGACTCCGCCGGCAGCAGCTGCTCGCGAAGTTCCGACGGCAGGTGTGCCGACATATCTGCTGGATTCAGCCCCGCGGGACACTGTGGCGGTTGCGGATGCAACTACGGGAGCTGGCGCCGCAGGTCTGGGAGCAGACGGAGCAGCGGAAGCTGAAGTTGCAGCCGGGGCAACTGCGGCCGGCGTTGCTGCAACTTCCTCGCCGAGCAGGGCGGACATTTCTGCATTGTTCAGCGCAGGCAAACCTTTGCGGCCGCGTCGCGCTTGTTCGGCAGCGATGGTGGACTTGCTCCACTTTCGGCCTTCGGCGACCCACTTAGCGACTTCTTCTGAAATAGCACCACCACTGACGGCAACCGGCGCAGCGGTTACGGCAGCAGGTGCAGCGGCCACGGGGGCTGCGGGCGGCGGGGCAGGCGCGCCATCGCCGCTCTCCCAAGACATCGGCTGACCGGCCTTCAGCGCTTCGATATCCGCGTCACTGAGCAAGGGCAGACCTTTGCGCTGGCGATAAGCCTGCTCCATTCCGATGACCGAATTATTCAGCGCCTTCCTCGGCCACGGTGGAAGGTGTCCCAGAATGCCTTCTGCCATCCGTCCTCACCCCTTCTTCTTTAGCTTCGCCGAACGCAATATTCTAATTCTCTCACTTTCAATCCGCTGCTGCAGCCATCAACTCGGGCTCTCTGGTTCTGGTGGCACCGATCGCCGTCTCGACTAAATCCGCCAATGCGGCGATAAATGTCGGCGAATCGTTCAAGCCCGCGGTCATTTCAAACCGCTGGATGCCGAGATGCGCCGCTTCTTCGCGGGCTTCATGATCGATCTCCGCCAGCGTCTCCACGTGATCGGAAACGAACGAAATGGGGACGATGCAGACTTCGAGGCGGTTCTCGGACGCAAGATCACGCAATGCTGTGTGCAGAGACGGCTGCAGCCATTTGCTCGCGCCGACTTTGCTTTGATAGCAGACCCGGTAGTGATTCGGCCATCCGCCGCGTGCCATGAGCAGTTCCACGGTCTCTTCTATTTGGCGCTGATAGGGATCGCCTTTTTCAATCACTGCGACCGGGACACTGTGGGCGCTGAAAACGATTTCTGGATTTTCTGGATGATCAAAACGTGCCAACGCTTCTTCGATCTTTTCCATGACCGCCTGCAAATAAAAATCGTGGCGATAGAACTCATCGATCGAATGCACGGGGACATCTGCTCGAAAGCGCCGTTGCCACTCGTTGAGGCTGCTTCCCGTAGTCGTGCTCGAATAATGAGGATAAAGCGGAAGAAGAACCACTTCATCACAATCCGCTGCACGCAGTTGCTCCACGGCCTCGGCAGTAAAGGGATGCCAGTAACGCATGGCGACGAAGCAGTGCGCGTCCATGCCTGACTTTCTCAGTTTGACCTGCAAAGCTCGTGCCTGCTGCTCGGTAAATCGCCGTATAGGAGAGCCTCCACCGATGGTTGCGTAGTGGTGTTGAACTTTTCTAGCGCGTGTACTTGAGATCAGTTTGGCAAGAGGCTTACGGCCGATGCGGGCGAAAGGGAAGTCAATGATATCGGGATCGCAAAACAAATTAAAAAGGAATGGTTCGATCGCCTCCAGCGTGTCAGGTCCGCCAAGCTGGAACAGAACTACCCCCACACGCCGTGTTGTAGTTGGCATTCCCCAGATTCCTTGAGAACAAAGGATGGTACTCAATCGAAGAAGGTTAAGTCAACGCGTTTTAGCTGAAGAGTAACTATTTCGTTCGCACGATGTACCATAACGGTGTCCCCAATTTCAATGCTCATCAAATCTTCGCCGAGTTCGAGCGGGCCGGAATACGTTTTTCGGGTGTGTGGAATCACGTCGGGCACATCGGGCGGTACGATGTGGGAATACACCGCGAGCTTGGGTTTCACCTGCGTAAAGATAAGGCCGGCTTGCGAAGGCGTGGTGTGGTGCTCGATGATTTTCTTTCTTTGCTCAGGCGAATCCGCACTGGCAGCAGGCCCGAAGGCTTCCGGGTCGAGCACCTCGTGGATCAGAACGTCGGTTCCTTGAGCGAACTTGATCAGGTTGTCCGATGGGCGAGTATCGCCGGACAAGGTGACGGAGTGGCCGTCGTAGTCGATGCGATAGCCGAAGGCTGGTTTGATCTCGGCATGATCCACCAGGAAGGCTGTTACTTTGACCCCTCCGTTGTTGTACACGACGCCCTCTTGGATGTCCTTTGCGATTACTTCCGCTCCTGCGCCCGGCAGCTTTGTGTCAACGTCGCGGCGGATGTGGATATCGAAGGCGTAGGCCTCTTGCAGGTGCTGCATCATTGCCTTTGTGCCTTCGGGGCCCCAGACGAGAAGCGGCGTAGTGCGGCCCATGACCCAGCCCGTGAGCCACAGGTCAGGAATGCCGACGGTGTGGTCGGAATGCAGATGCGTGAGAAAGAGCCCAGTGATTTCGGGGAAGGGAATCTTGAGTTGATACAGTCGTTGGGTAGCGCCACGGCCGCAGTCGAAGACTAGTTTTTCTTTTCCTGCCTCCACCAGAATGCTGGGGCCGAAGCGAGACATCACCGGACGCGGGTTGCCCGTGCCCAGCAGTGTGACCTTGAAATTCTGCGCACGGGTCGGCAGGGGGATTAAGCAGATGGCGGCGGCGACCAGAAAGAATTTTCGGAACAGGAGTGACATGGATCCTCCCTTAAGCGAAAAGATGCGCCTAGATAGCTCGCGGAGACGATGCGTGTGTCGTTGATTCCGCTTCGGGCGCGGACTCCATAGCTTCGATGACGAAATCCGCGAACTCGGATGTGCCGGCTTTGCCGCCCACGTCGCGCGTTAGTTTGTCACGAGAACGGTAGACCTTCTCCAGCCCGTTGCGAATCTTCAGCGCCGCATCATGTTCGCCGATGTGACGCAGCATCAACAATGCTGAGCGCAGCAGGGCCGTCGGGTTCGCCAAATTCTTGCCAGCAATGTCGGGCGCTGAACCATGCACCGCTTCGAAGATGGCGCAGTGGTCGCCGAGATTGGCGCTGGGCACAAATCCCAAGCCACCCACAAACGCCGCACACAAGTCGGAAATGATATCTCCGTAAAGATTTTCCATGACCAGCATGTCGTACTGATAAGGATTCATCACCAGTTGCATGCAGGTGTTGTCGACGATGTGCTCGCCGTAGGTGATTTCGGGATAGTCCTTCGCCACAGTGCGGGCACAGCGCAGGAAGAGCCCGTCCGACAGCTTCATGATGTTGGCTTTGTGAATGGCGTGGATCTTTTTGCGATGGTTCTTGCGCGCGTATTCAAAAGCAAAGCGAGCAATACGGGTGGAAGCTTTCTCGGTGATGATTTTTATGCTCTCCACCACGCCGGGAACGACTTCATGCTCAATGCCGGAATACAGGCTCTCGGTGTTCTCCCGCACAATAATAAGATCGACGTCAGGATAGCGGGTGGGAATGTGAGGCAGATTGCGGATAGGCCGAAAATTGGCATAGAGTTCGAACTTCTGCCGCAATGCAACGTTGATGCTGGCGAAACCGCCGCCGACCGGTGTTGTCACCGGGCCTTTGAGGCCGACGTGCGTGCGCTCGATCGACTCGGTCAGTTCCTTGGGAATGTATTCGTGATATTTCTCGAAGGCTTCGGCCCCCGCCATGAACGTTTCCCACTCGAACTTCAGGCCCGTGGCTTCCAGGATGCGCACGGTGGCCTGGGTTACTTCGGGGCCGATGCCGTCGCCGGGAATGAGAGTGATCTTATAAGACATAAAATTTAAGCTACGTGGCCCAGTTGTCCTGCAATATTAGGGCCTCTTATTCTTTGACTACGCCCTTGGTGCGCCCTTCTGGTTCTTTTGTTTTGAGCAAATCTTTCAATTCGGTCATGAACTCTTGCACATCTTTGAAGTCGAGATAAACCGAGGCAAAGCGCACATACGCAACTTTGTCGTAGCGCCTCAGCCGGTTCATGATCAACTCGCCGACTTCGCTGGTTTTGCGTTCGCGCTCCGCCGACTCGATTACGAAACTCTCGGCTTCGTTCACAATCTGCTCGAGCTTGCCAATCGGAACCGGACGCTTCTCGCAGGCCCTGAGCAAGCCATTCAGCACTTTTTGGCGATCAAATTTTTCCCGACGGCCATCTTTCTTGACCACCATGTAGGGAATTTCGTCGATGCGCTCATAGGTCGTGAAGCGCTTGCCACACTTCAGGCACTCGCGGCGGCGGCGGATGGAGTCGGCTTCTTTACTCTCGCGCGAATCCACCACTTTGTCATTTGCGAACCCGCAAAAAGGACACTTCATGGCGCTTGGGAATGAACCTGTGATTGTAACAGGTTACGCAGAAGAGTCTGGGCTGCCGACGCTCCCCTCCGACGTGGGGAATCCAGAACGATGGCTCAGGGGCACGAAATCGTTTGGGACAATCTTTAGACCGATACGAAGGGTATTTGCGTTGATCAACCAGGGGGTGAGGAGGGAACTGCAATCTCTTCTTCGTGCTCACTCTCCGCGGATAGCTTACGCAGCGAAAGCCGTTCGCGATGAGCCAACAGCAAGCCGACCGGAACTACCGAGACAAACGTGACCAGCCATAGCAAAATCCCACAGCTGGCAGCCAGTTCGTGCGATGCGTTGAAAATATGCTGTAACGCTGAGATCGTAGCCAACTGCGAACCGCCGCCCACGCCGGGTAATTGGATGAGTGAGCCGAGAATGCTCGACCCCATGAGAAGCAAGACTTTCGACACTGTCATGTGGTCGAGTGCCGCTCCGTACGAGTGTGTGACTTCGCGATACGCAATCGCAATCAGTAGCCACATCAGGATGGACACGCCAGACAGTTGCAGGAATGACCCCAGACTGTGAATGGTGTCCAGTCCACCGTGAAATTCGCGTAGCTTCCGCGCCACCCGATGGCCCAGATTGGACGCGAGGTGTACGAACCGATTCTCGATCCATGTCGCCACTATTTCTCCGTACTTTGCGACCACCACAGCCGCCAGCGCCAGCCCCGCCACTAAAGCAACCAGTAAGAAACCAGCGATTCGAAGCCGGGGATAGATCACCGGGTTCGGCAGGAATCGCAGGTCAGTGGGAAGAAAAATGGCAAGTACCATCAGCACGGTGAAACCGCCGATATCGAAGATGCGCTCCACCGCCCACGCCGCCATCTGCGAGGAGAAAGTCAGATTGGTGCGGCGCGCAATCAGGTAGGGGCGAATCAGTTCGCCGGGGCGTCCCAGCAATGCCAGACCCGTGAATCCTATGAAAGTCGGGGAAACGAGATCCAGTGTTGACGCGCCTTTGCGCACCGGACGCAGGAAGATCTTCCAGCGCAATGCCCGCAAAAAGTAAGTGATGTAGATCAACCCGATGGCATACAGAATGTAAAGCGGGTTGACCTGTCGCCACTGGCTCCAGAACGTGGGCCAGTCGAAGTCCTTCCAGGTGCGGAACTGCATGTAGATGAGGACAACAAGAATGGCCGCGACCAGTGCGAGAACGAAGCTGCGTTTCTTTCCCATTTACCGGGGACGCCCGATCGCGAGGCTCCGCCTGCATGATTGCTTCAAGAATTTCTCCTGCTGCCAAGGTAAACGACCAACACGTAGGGGTCAACGCGACGAGCCTGAATACCGGCTAACGAGGAGCTGTTTCGGCGCCTTGTGGAAATACGACTGGCTTTACCGACGCGACGGGATGGGCTTTTGCGTAAGTCGATTTCGTTCTGGCCGCGGCTTTCTGTTCCGCCAGTTTCTTGCGGTTGAAGTCGCGAACCACGCGCGCGACGTAAACACGAGTTTCGTAATACGGGGGCACGCCATGATATTGGTCCACACGCTGCGGCCCGGCATTGTAAGCGGCAAGCGCTTTAATCAAATCGAAGTTGTAGCGCTCCAACAATTCTCGCAAGTAGCGTGTGCCGCCTTCCACATTGGCTCCGGGATCGAATGCGTTTGCGACTCCCAATTGCGACGCAGTCTGCGGCATCAACTGCATTAAGCCCTGCGCTCCCTTATGCGATACGGCATTCGGATTAAATCCGCTTTCGGCGTGAATCACACTCTTGATCAGATCGGGATCCAAGTGGTGGCGGCTGCTAACGGTATCGATCACTTCTTTCATCTCCCGCGGACTGGGCGGCGTTAGTCCGACCTTCGGAGTCGACAGGTCTTTGTCGAAGCGGTCAATCTCATCGGTCGGAACATCCACGTACCCGTTATTGCCGGCCTCCAGATAGAGACGAGTGACCGATCCCACCACCTCGCGCCGCTCATGACGAATGGAGAAACCGTTGCGCAAGACCGCAAAGTCTGCCGCGGGCGCAATCAGCGATGTTCCCAGCAAACTAATGAGAAGAGCGAGTTGAGCTGACAACTTCATATAAAAATGAACGACGGCTTAACGTCACCTTGCGGCGTCCTAGACTCCGACGCGTACTCCCAGCACCTGCTCAATTGCTGCAGCCACTCCGTGCTGATCGTTGGGCAGGGTCACTGTCCAGCCCTTTCCAAGCAGCTCTTCGGAGGCATTCCCCATGATAAATGGCTGACCCGCGAAGGCAAGCATTTCGATGTCATTGTAGTTATCACCAATGGCCATGACCTGTTCGCGGGGTATGCCGCGATAATTGGCCCATCGCTCCAGCGCATGGCCTTTGGAGCAGCCCTGGTTCAGGACATCCACAATCGACAAGTCGCGGCCCGGGTATTCCGTGCGCAGGACCGTAATGTCTTTCTCCAAACCGCGATCCCTCAACATGGTACGGACCTGAACCATTCGCTCAATCCTGCCGCAAAACATCGCCTGCACCGGGTCCGTTTCCAGCGAGTTTTCGAGGGGGATAACAAAGTCGATGTATTGCAGGTTCTTTTCCAGCCAGCGCTGAATGCTCTCGGTCAAGTCGCGCATGTGCTCCAGCACCACCGCCCCCTTGCCTTCGAGATCGAAAGTCAACACTGTGTTGCCGCGAAATTCACGCATCTCGACGCACAGTTTGCGGCAGGTTTCCGCGGGCAACAGATCGCGGTGAAAGGTCTCCCCGGAAAGCGAGCGAGTAATGGCACCATTAGAGCTGATCAGCCAGAGATCGAACCCAAGTTGCTGGGCAATGCCGAGCGCAAACATATGGCGCCGTCCAGTCGCCAGGACAACTTCAACGCCTTCTTGGTGAACGCGACGCAATGCCGCCATATCCACATCTGAAATCCGAAATTGGGGGTTGAGTAGGGTACCGTCGATATCAATGGCCAGCAGGCGGATGGGAAGTCTCAGCACATAAGATTCTATCATCCGCCCACCTGCCCATCGAGTCGACCATTAGGTCGAGATCGACCACAGTTGGCCCTTGCGAGTTTCTTCGATGTCTGCTGACCTACCTGGCCGCCTGTCACGGCATTTGCAGAGAGCAGCCTCTGAATCGTTCCGAGTAATTCTTGCAGAGTAGTGCCCTTGCCGTGATAGGCATCGACGTGATCGAGTTCTTCTGTTGAAACGGCCGCAAAGCCGGAAATCATGACCACCGGCGCACCCGGAACGATGTTCTTGATCGCCTCCGCGAGCTGCGCACCCGACATTAGGGGCATCTGATAGTCCAATAGAGCGAGATCAAACGAAATATTCCTGGCTATTTCTACCGCCTCAAGCGGACCACTTGCCGCAATGACCGCAAAACCGAAATCCTCCAGGATGGCGGCCAGCAGTCGTCGTGATTTCGGATTGTCATCTACATAGAAGATCGTTCGTTTTTGCTTCATGACAGGAACTCCTTATGAACCCAGAGGCAGCGTTAGCACTCAATCCGCCAGGTCTCCGATTCGACAATGCTCATACCCTTAGACGCTCGGTCGGCCGAATCTTGCGTAAAGTGTCTGTAAAGTTTTGCTTGGAATCGTCATAAGCAAATATTTTTGCGCGGACGGAAAACCCGTGTATCAGCCGCACAGCTGCCCCATGCTATAGTCCGGTAAAACGCATGGGATCTTTAATCTTCCTATTTTTTCCGTGGGGACTGATTCTCCAGGCAGTGGCGATTGTCCACTTCATCCGCCGCCGTCCGGATGGGTATTGGCTATGGATCATTATTTTCTTTGGCGGTCTCGGAGCCTTAATTTACATTGCCGCAGAAGTGATCCCCGACGCCGGTCTCGCCCGCCAGTCGTTCAAGGTCTTTCCCCGGCGTCGGCGGATCCACGAACTTGAAGCCGCGATTTTGGACAATCCTTCCGCGGGAAACTACGAGGAATTGGCCGACCTGTATTTGGAGGAAGAAAACTACCGGCGGGCGCGGCAGTGTTATGACAAGGCCATCTCTTCCCGCACGGACTCGCTCGACCCGTTCTATCGGCGAGGCATGGCCGCGACATTTATGGCAGATTTTTCCACAGCAGTTCCTGATCTGGAGCGCGTCGTGTCGCAGGATCCACAATACGACTTTCATCGTGCCCCCGCTCTGCTAGCCCACGCCTACGCCAACACCGGGCAGCCAGAAAAAGCCGATGCTTTGTTCCGTGAAGTCACGAAAATCTCGACCTCGTCAGAAACCTATTACAACTATGCTTGTTTCCTGGCGTCGCAGCAGCGCAATGCCATGGCACGGGAATGGGCACAGCGAATTTTGGACAAGAAGCCAACCATGCCGGGATACTTGCGCCGCCGGGAGCGGCCGTGGTTTCGTAAGGCTGGGGCGCTGCTCGGCCGCCTGCCATCTTGAAGGGCAGAGATTAAGCCTGGTTGAAGTAGTTTTCGATGGCGCGCTGTGATTGTAAGTCGAGAGCCTCTCCGAATTGTGTGAGGTCGTGCAACAGGAGGCGCGCGTCCATCTGCGGCAAGTGCTCCTCGGCCAAACCGAAGACGCAGCGCCGAACCAGGTTATATTCTTCAATCAATTCGGACGGAGAAAAACCCTGAGCTTGCCGCAGCCGTCCATGCCGTTGCGCGGCTTTCATCGGAACAGTGGCCATTTCTTTGACACTGAGCCGCATGGCCCTCAAGGCTTCGTCAACGACAGGAAGGATCGGCGCTGTGCGCTTCTGCGGAGCGATCTTGATCTTCCTCAGATTCGGATCTGCCTGGCTGTGGCGTAGCCATTGCTTTCGAACGTGGCTGCGATGTCGCCGGGTGAGCGTCTTCAGCCGGTTAGGGGCACTTCCTGTACCTGCGACTTTTTTGGCAGCCGATGCCCCGCGGCCCAGCCGCTTATTGATGCTCTGCAATTCCTGCTGCAGGGCGTCTTCGACGCTGCGGGAATGTCGCTCTCCGCGAGCGACTCGACTCACGTAGGAAGGATCGACGCTGAGTTTCTTGGCAATTCTTATGTACAGTCCGCGGTAAAGCGCCTGGGGGGATTGCATTGTCGGCTCCGAATCTGTGCTAGCATTGTCACCGTACATGACAACCTTTCGTGCACCTTGACAACGATAGTGCCAACTAACATAATTGTTAGATCGGCTAGGTTAAGTGTAGCAGCGTAGCATGAGCAACACAAGAAAGGCCGAAAAACACGAATGGGCTACGCGCATCGTTGCCCTTCGCCGCCATCTTCAAATGAGCCAGTCGGAGATGGGCTAAACTGCTCAACGCTTCCGCCATGTCCGTTTCGCGATGGGAGCGAGGAGTGCAGGAACCACCCGCCAACATCTACATCCTGCTGGGAAATCTGACCGGTGATCCGGAATGCTGGTACTTCTGGGGACGCGCTGGACTGCACAGTGACGACTTGATGCGCGTCTTGCCGGATGTGCGTTCGCGACTGCGCAAGTACCGGCTGCCCGATATGCAGGTCGTTCAGGCCGGGATCGGAAAACATGGGAAGGGACGAGGTGAATTGGTCGCAATTCCGGTCCTGCCCGTGACGGTTGCAACCCATGGGGGAAAGGGCGATCCGGCTACTGCGCTCGACCAAGCTAATCCCGAATCCATGCTGGCTGCGCCTCGGCGACTGGTGCCCCAATCCCGCTCATACCAGCTGCTTGCGAGTGCGCGGCCGTTCGATGATGCCCTTGATTCACGATGGTTATATCGTGGCCGTGGATACTTCTCATGGCAGCCGTCTCAAACTTTATGGCCAGATCGTAGTGGTTGCCCACAAGGAACAAGGGCTGGCCATATCGCGGCTCCAGCGTTTTGACCATACCGAAGTCTTAGTCCCGGAAAATCGAGAGTACGAATCGATCGCACTGGCTGCCAACGGATGGCGGATCGTGGCCAGAGTTCTGTGGTGGATTGGCCGGGCGGCCTAGTCGTCGGTTGACATTCAAGGGCTTCGGTTCTATCGTCTCCAACCGGACGCAAGTGAACATTGTCAAAGCCACCCATCATTTT
The DNA here is from genome assembly GCA_963771285.1 of uncultured Acidobacteriota bacterium. GTDB lineage: Bacteria > Acidobacteriota > Terriglobia > Terriglobales > Acidobacteriaceae > JABDBE01. The sequence continues at coordinate 25,718 of CAVYSX010000016.1, read as the reverse complement.
GAGGAATGGCTCGGCAGCCATACCTCCTTGGTTAAGCCCGATCTACGCCTCAAGCACCAGCGCATGGTAGAAGCTGTCTTTCCTTTCTTGCGCGCCACTTTCTACCGCTGGATACAGATCTGGCCTGACGTCTGCCCCGATCTCGCCAAAGCTCCGAGCGTTCTGGGCGTGGGCGATCTGCACGTCGAGAACTTTGGCACGTGGCGTGACATCGAGGGCCGCCTCGTGTGGGGAGTGAATGACTTTGACGAAGCCGCGATTATTCCCTATACCAACGATCTGGTTCGCCTGGCCGCCAGCGCGCTGTTTGCCATCGGCGCAGGACATCTGGAACTAAAACCGAAGACTGCCTGCTCTGAAATCCTGGATGGTTACCGGGAGTCTATTGTGCAAGGTGGACGTCCATTTGTACTCGAAGAAGAACACCGGTGGTTGCGTCAGATGGCGACCGGCGTTTTGCGTGATGCCGCTCATTTCTGGCAAAAAATGGATAGCCTCCCGAAGGTGCAGGGCAAGATTTCGGGCAGCGCCAAAAGAGCCTTGGAACAATTGATGCCCGAGCCCGACCTCAGCTACCGCACAGTTCGGCGCGTCGCCGGATTGGGGAGTTTGGGGCACGTCCGCCTGGTTGCGATCGCGCAGTGTCACGGCGCTAGAGTTGCCCGCGAAGCCAAAGCGCTGGTTCCATCTTCGGTTTATTGGGCTAGGGGAGGAAAAGAGCCCGCCGAGATCCTGTATCAGGCAATTATCGGCCGCGCCGTTCGCGATCCCGACCCGTTTGTGCGCCTGCTTGGCCGCTGGGTGGTGCGCCGCCTGTCCCCGCATTGCTCACGCATTGAGCTGAGCGTCCTGCCCGGCAGCCGCGATGAACTTCGCCTGCTTTACGCAATGGGGTGGGAAACCTCCAACATTCATTTGGGAACTGTAGACGCGCGCAAAGATATTCGGCGGCACCTCGACCGGCTGAAATCGAACTGGCTATTCTCCGCCGCCAAAGAAATGGTGAACGCGGTGAGCAGTGACTGGCGCACCTGGAAGAAAAATTGGATAGCGTGAAGATGCTCCAGGTCAGATCTGCCGGGGAAAGCCGTAGGACAAAGCGTCCGCCGATTCCATTCTGGCTGGATTACCCGTCGTTTCCCGCTCCAAAGCGCTGGCTAATTCGTCCAGTATGAGCTGTAGCGACTCGGGGTTTTCGCGGATTGCCCGTCCCACGCTTTCGCGGTCTACCGCCAATTCCCCCAGTTGGCGCGCACCCCGGGTGTCCGCATCTTCCAGTGCGGTGAACCGTGATCCCAATCGCAGCTTCCCGCGTCCCAGCTTGACCCCGACGGTCGCGAACGGATAGTCCAGGCTCCCGGTGGTCATCCAGTGCACAACCAGTTCCTGCACGTGCGCTGGGCAGCAGGCGGCATACATCCCGTGCCGCCTGGCTAGCTCGTCGTGCCACTGGAGAACCTTCAATTTGTCTTCGCAGTGGCTTTCGGCAACCAGCAACCAGACTTGCCCAGCCAGCTTGTATTCCCCGCAGATGGTGCACTGCTGTTTCCCGTGCTCGCTCAGATTCACTCGGATTTTCCTTCCTCGGGCGGTTTATCCACTTCGACCAACCGCAGAACGGCGGAGGCCTCTGGTTCGTGCTTCAGGCGCTGGAGGCATCCTTGCTCCGCTACTCCGGGCAACTGTCACCACGCCCCGACCCTTCTCATAAAACAGGGTCAAGACGATGGCGCATGCATCGCACAGCCAGTAGTATTCGACGCGGCGCGTGGGCTGGCCTCTCCAACTGGCAAGCTTGGACTCCTTACAACCGCCAGGATCCGTCTCCAGGAGGTATAACCTTCCCTCGCTCAGTTTTCGAAATGGAACATCGCAGTCGGGACTAGCGCATTTATGCAGCACGCGATACCTCCGCCAGTGTTTTCGCAAACGGCGTGCGTGTGCGCATGCACGCCACTAACCGAACTGTTTTAACCGGAAAATTAAAAAAGACATTGTGTATCCATCACTTCCATTTCCATCACTGTCCGATTCCTCAAGAGGGCTGCCTGTCGGCAGTCTGCAGCGACGTGCCTTCGGCAGCAGGTGTCGTGAGATGCTGGAACCATCCCCGCTGGGCAGATATCATCGGAGCATGTCAAAGACCGCCTTAATGTGTCCGCCCACATTCTTCGATGTCCGCGAGGCCAAGAATCCGTACATGGGAAGCGCGATCGACTTGGTTAAGGCACAGCAGCAATGGGAAGGCCTGCGGCGGGCGCTGGAAGACGCGGACGTCAAAGTGGAACTGATCGACCCGGTTCCGAACCTCGACGATATGGTCTTTGCCGCCAACCAGATGTTTGTCGGCCGGCATCGACCAAATTGGGAAATTCATCGTCCCCAGCCGTATGCGCTATCCCTCGCGTCAGGACGAAGTAGCGTTCTTTGTCGAGTGGTTCCGGCAGCGCGGCTACAAAATCATCGATGTCGACCTAAATGGAGAGTATCTCGAAGGCCATGGAGACTTGCTGTGGCATCCGGATCACTCACGCATTTGGGCAGCCTATGGCTTTCGCTCCACCCACAGCGGCGTCGAGAAATTTGCCATTGCCATGCGGGAAATGGGATTTCCCGTTGTCCCCCTCCAACTTGCCGACGAACACTGTTATCACCTCGACACTTGTTTTTGTCCGCTTAACAATGACGCTGTTTTGCTCTACCCGGGTGCGTTCTCCGCGGACTCCTTGCAGATGCTTCGCCGAAGTTGGAAACGGGTCCACCAGCTTACGCAAGACGAATCGCGGCAATTCATGGGCAACGGAATCGTGGTGAATGGGCGCTTCATCACGCCGCGAATGACCGACAACCTTCGCGGAATCCTGGCTCAGGAAAACCTGATGCCAGTATTGCTGGACACGTCAGAATTCGAAAAATCCGGCGGCAGCGTATTCTGCATGAAATCATTTATCGACTAAGTAGGAACCGACTCGACGAATCTCTCCACAATCCCTATCATGAGTTGTTGACATCGTATCGAGGTGAACAATGGCTGAACCAACCTATGAAGAGCTAAAGGCACGGCTTGCTGAACTGGAAAAGCAAGGCCCGCGCCGCACCGCCAGCATGGAATTCCGCGTCAGCGAAAAAGGCGGAGTGAGCGTGTATGGCCTCGGCCGCTTTCCGGTCACGCTGTACTACGAACAATGGACGCGCCTGCTCGATGAAGCGGAAAAACTTCGCGAATTCCTTGAACAAAATAAATCCAAGCTCAAGCTTAAAGGACAATAGCTTCGATCGCGAGAAGTATCTTTATCTCACCACGCGGGGACGCAAAAGCGGCCAACCCCGCGAAATCGAGATATGGTTTACTCATCGCGACGGACGCTTCTTTGTGATTGCCGAATACCCAACCTCGCAATGGGTGCAGAACGTACATGCGAATCCCCACGTGCGGGTCCGAATTGCGGGTAACAGATTTCCGGCCCAAGCCCGACCGGTTTCGCGCGAGACCGAGTCTGATTTGCACGAAGCGATAGCAGAATTGAGCAAGCAAAAGTACGGTTGGGGACACGGCCTGATCGTCGAACTGATTCCTGAAGCAGCGATCTAGGCGCAGATGCTGGCGACCGATCGGTTATCGCTCCCAGTGACTTGAGGGTTATGTCCGAAGACATTCTCACGCTTCCGCCGCCGCCCGCTGACGCCCGCGTGCCCTATGGCGCCGACCCCAATCAGTTTGCCGAGATTCGCCTGCCCAAGACCAAGGGCCCATTTCCGGTAGCCATGAACATTCACGGCGGGTTCTGGCGCGCAAAATACGATCTCGCCCACGCCGGACATCTCTGTGCGGCTCTCACTGCGAAGGGCTACGCCACCTGGAACATAGAATACCGGCGGGTCGGTAATCCGGGCGGAGGCTGGCCCCCAACATTTGAAGATATTCGGAACGCCTACCGCTACCTTCCCCAAATCGCGAAGCGCTACAACCTCGATGCCGGAAAAATCTTGGTAATGGGACACTCTGCCGGGGGACAACTCGCGCTCTGCCTGGCCGCCCATGAGCCATCGCTCAAACGAGTACTCTCACTGGCCGGAGTCGTCGATCTGCAGCAAGCGCTCGAACAGCATCTCAGCAACGATGCAGTCGTCGAATTTCTAGGCGGCAAACCGAAAGACGTGCCCGAACACTACCGCGAAGCCGATCCCATGGAACTCAATATCGAACATGCAACGACTCAATGGCTTATCCACGGCGCAGCCGACGATGTCGTTCCATGCAATTTCAGCCGGGGCTATGCGGAAAAGAAAAAGAAGAGCGGCGAGGATGTGCACTACCTGGAAATTTCAACCGCAGGCCATTTCGACCTCATCGATCCGCACTCCAACGCTTGGCCGAAAGTTGAAAGCACGGTCGTACATCTACTGCAAGACTGAACAGAAATATTTAGATTTCCTCTGTGTACCTCTGTGCCTCTGTGGGTAAAGGTTGACCTTCGCAGCCAGCGTGGTTCCTCTGTGTGACTCTGTCCCCTGTGGTTAAAGCCTTTGACCTTCGCAGCTAAGCACAATTCCGCAGCACGAGAGCCGAATTCTTGGACCCAAAAGCAATGCAATTGCAAATCGCATGTTCAATCGCTTTCTTCCTTCCGGCCTGGGGCACATAGTCGAGATCACATTCGGGATCGGGAGTCTCCAGGTTGATGGTGGGAGGAATATGTCCACTCCGCATCGCTACAATTGTGGCCGCCACACCCGCCGCGCCGCACGCTCCCTGAGGATGCCCGATCTGCGACTTCAATGCCGACATTGGGACCGCCCGCGCCTGTTCGCCCAGAACCAGTTTCAAAGCTCGAGTCTCGATGCGGTCGTTTAACTGCGTCGAAGTCCCATGCAGATTCACGTAGTCCACATTCTGTGGCGCAATTCCTGCCTCTCGCATCGCCAGGCCAATCGCCCGCGCCGGCTCCTCGCCGCACTCCTGCAAGCGGACGCGATGAAACGCTTCGCAAGTCGAACCATATCCGCGAATCTCGGCTAGCATCTTCGCGCCGCGCGCCCGCGCGTGTTCGTATTCTTCGAGGATGAACATCCAGGCCCCTTCCGCCAGCACAAATCCATCGCGATCGACTGAGAACGGCCGCGATCCCCGCTGTGGAGCCTGATTCCATGAATCGGTAAGGATTTTCATCAAAATAAATCCTTTGATGATTCCCAAAGCGATGGGCGCATCCGCTCCGCCGCTCAGCACCATGTCGAGCCGTCCCGACTGAATCTGCCGCAAACAATACCCAAATGCGTCCGTCGAGGAAGTACACCCGGTCGTGACGATATGGCTCGCGCCGCGCAAGCCGAAGCGTACGTTCAACTCACTGGAAAGCGAACCCATTACCCCGGTCGGCACGCAGAACAAACTCATCTGCTTGTACTGCTGATGAAAAAAAAGACGGTACTGCTCTTCCGTAAATTCCTGCGAGCCGCCTCCGGAACCCATGATTACGCCAAAGCGTCGCCGCTCCTCTAGGGGAAGGGAAGAGGGATCGATTCCCGCATCGGCCAATGCTTCGGTAGCGGCAGCCAGAGCTAAGGGCAATACCCGCGATACATGTTTGCGATCGCGTTTTTCCACCCACGCCAGTTCATCGAAATCAGGAACCTCGCCCGCGATCTGAACTGGGATCTCCGCCGAATCGAACCGTGAGATGCGGCGGACACCACTACGTCCTTGCAGGATACCCTCGGCGAAAGCGGCGTTGCCTACGCCATTGGGACTCACCACACCCATTCCGGTAATCACAACTCGTCGTTTCAAAGGCTGATCCTCTGCGCTCAGCATATAGGAAAAAGGCGCGGGGGAAGTCAGAGAATTGTCACATCATGCGACAATAACCCAACATAGCGAATCGCGACGCTCTCCGTTCCGAATGCGCATTCTCCACAAGCTTAGTGAAGATCCCCGAGTCACGGTGCGCAAAGCCGGGTCGCCCGATCCAGACGGAGCCTGCGTGGTTTATTGGATGCAGCGGTCGCAGCGCGCGACGGACAACCTTGCTCTGAATGTGGCCGTGCAGGTCGCCAATGAACTGGGTAAGCCGGTGGTAGCTTTCTTCGCGCCTGTACCGTTCTATCCGCACGCCAACTTGCGTCATTATGCCTTTCTCGCTGAGGGCATACCTGACATCGCTAAAGGTCTGGAGCGTCGCCGCGTCGGTTTTGTGTTACGCCCTTATCCAGATCACAACCTGTTGAAGTTTTGCGAAGAAGTGCGCGCCTCAATCCTGATTGGGGACGAAAATCCACTGCGCGAGCCGGAGCAATGGCGGGAAACAGTGACCCGCCGGATTGGTATTCCTTTCTGGACGATCGACTCCGACGTGATCGTCCCCTCCAAACTTCTGCTGCGCGAACAATACGGAGCGCGAACCATTCGCCCGCGCATTCATCGACTATTGCCTGAATTCTTGATCCAGCCAGCCAATCCCAAAGCACGTGTGCCATGGCATCCTCCTTCCCGTCTTCATTCTTTGGGCAGCGATGTAGACTTTCTGCGCGGCTGGACCCTCGATCGCTCGGCGCAACAAGTCAACGGCTGGAAAGGCGGAAGCGAACGTGCATTGCAAACCCTGAAAGCATTCGTTCGCCAAAAACTTAGCGGCTATCCCGTCCAACGCAATCATCCAGAAACGGACGGCACCAGCCAACTATCACCCTATTTGCACTTCGGGCATATTGGTCCGCATACCGTCGCGCTGGCAGTCCAGAAAGCCGAGGCGCCCCAGCCGGCTAAACAAGCGTTTCTTGAGCAACTCATCGTGCGCCGCGAACTCTCGGTTAATTTCGTTCGCTTCAATCCTCTTTACGACTCGATGGAGTGCCGCGAACCGTGGGCAGACCGCTCATTGGTCGAGCACCGCGATGACCATCGGCCGGTCATCTACAGCGAGCAGCAGCTCGAGGACGCGGAGACGCACGACTCGCTATGGAATGCCGCACAGAAGCAGATGGTCCTGACGGGATGGATGCACAACTACCTGCGCATGTACTGGGCGAAGAAAATTCTGGAATGGAGTCCGTCCATCGCGCTTGCATTCCAGCGTGCAGTCATGCTCAATGACCGGTATGAACTCGATGGGCGGGATCCCAACGGTTATGCCGGCATCGCCTGGGCGATCGTAGGCAAACACGACCGCGCCTGGTCCGACCGTTCGGTGTTTGGCAAAATTCGCTACATGTCGCTGGCCAGCACAGGCCGCAAGTTCGATTCCAAGAGGTTCATCGCCCAAATTGCAGAGTTGGAACGGGGATCTCGATCAGGCGATCAATGACTATCGTTTGACTGTCCAGCATCGAAATAATATCCATCTCGCGCCTGTACCACGAGGTCTTTGTTCTTAGTGCTGACTTGGATCTTGTGGTATCCAGCAGCAGTGCCTTCCGCCCGTGCAGGAGTGTAGCCAAGGCTGTATTGTGACCGTAATTCTTCCTCGATCTGAGTATAGATTTGATCGACCGGCAGTTTCCGGGAAACCTCGAAAAGGCGTCCGCCGGTTTCCTTGGACATCTGCTCGAGCACTTTCTTGCCGTCAGGGCGGCTCTCCTGCGGGTATCCACTGCGACCGCCGTGGCGCCCCATTCCTCCGCCCATTCCAGGAAGGCCGAATCCCACTCGGGTGCCACCACCGCCATAAGCTTCGTCATCCTTGAACAAAACGGAATAGACGATGGTGTCGGCGCGCTGCGCGCTTTCCATGGCATACTCCAGCGTTTCCTTGCTGCCACGATCCACTCCATCGGAGAGGATGATCAACGCCTTGCGTCCAGTCTGCTTCTTCATCAACTCATTCGAGGCGAGATAGACTGCGTCGTACAGCAGCGTTCCCCCGCCATTGTGATAACTTCCACCGGAGCCACGCCCTCCACGACCTTGATTCGGGTCGGCGGGCGCATTTCCGCCGGAGGGCTGCGCATCCTGCGGAGTCGTTAGCAACGCCAGTGCGTCTTCAAGTTTCTGGTGCGACGGTGTGAGATCTTGCAGCAGTTCTACTTCCCGGTCGAAGTGCAGAATGAAAGCTTTGTCCTGATCCTCACGAACCATCCGATCGAGGAATGCGCGGCTCGCGCTGCGTTCCTGATCCAGTACCCGTCGCTGGCTAAGACTCGTGTCTACAAGCAGGCCGATGGTGAGAGGGAGATTCGTATCCTGGGCAAAATAGTGAATGTCTTGCGCGCGCCCGTCTTCCGTCAACGTGAAGTCATCCTTGGTCAGGCCGCTGGCGACTTTGCCTTTTTTGTCGCGCACGGTGGCGAACACGTTGACCACGTTGACCTGCACCGAGAGAGTGGCCTTCGCATCCTGATTGGCTTGAACGTTCCTGTGGCGCCCGATCGCAAGCGACGCTACGAGCAGGGCCACGCAGACCACAACGCACATGGAACGAAATGTCAAAATTGTTCACTATAGCGGCGAGTCGCCGCGTATCTATTGTTAGAAGTAGCAAAAGATGTTCGTTGCATTGGTGAGAACCCCGGCGCGGCGGAATAGGTTGCGGCGAAGGACGGTAAAACTTTGTAAAGGCAAAGACAAAGTCTGCGCGCGGCAAGTATTGCGCCGGCGATTGAGAAGTTATTAGCGGCCGGGGTCGTTACGGAATGCTTGGCAGCCAACTCTCAATTCACATCAATGGTTTGGAAGCGTTTTTGGTGAAATCCTGCTTTATAATCGCGTTTCCCATCGGAGGGTTGCTTGGCCTACGAAGATTTACGTGATTGGATCGCCGCGCTCGACCGCGCCGGCGAACTGAAGAAAATCCGTACGGAAGTGGATCCTATCCTGGAGATCGCCGAGATCACTGACCGGGTAAGTAAGAATCACGCGCGAACCGACGCCCCCGGAGGTCCAGCCCTTCTTTTTCAAAACATCAAAGGCCATCCCGATGCGCAAGTGCTCATCAATCAATTTGGCTCCGCCCGCCGTATGAACCTTGCGCTCGAAGTCGGCAAGCTCGACGAAGTAGCTGACCGTATTCGCCAGTTCATCGACGTGAAGTCCCCGCAAGGCTTCCTCGACAAAGTAAAAATGCTGCCCATGCTCGCCGAGATGGGAAAATTCTTTCCGAAAACAGTTTCTACCGGCCCCTGCAAAGAAGTCATTCGGCGCGACAATTTCTCACTCGACGATTTCCCCATTCTGCAATGCTGGCCGAAAGACGCCGGCCGGTTTATTACTCTGCCCTGTGTAGTCACCCGCGACCCCAAGACCGGCAAACGCAACGTCGGAATGTACAGAATGCAGGTCTTTGATCAACACACAACTGGAATGCACTGGCAGCGCCAAAAAGTAGGCGCTGAACACTACAGAGAATCACTTCGGCGAGCGGCAACCCGTCACCAGTGGACAGTCTCCCTCGGCTGCGCAGGCGAGCGAAGCACGCTCCTCCGAGTCCACCCGCGCCGCCGTAGACATTATGGCTCGGTCGTCCGGGGGTTCCGTGCTTGCCGAGGGTCCGCGCCCTGGCGGCAAAATGGAAGTCGCCGTAGCCATCGGCACCGACCCGGCGATCACGTTTTCCGCCATCGTCCCCGCGCCGCCCGACGTCGAAGAATATTTGATCGCCGGATTCCTTCGCCAAAAACCGGTTGAACTCGTAAAGTGCGAAACCGTCGATCTCGAAGTTCCCGCGAGCGCAGAAATCATCCTCGAAGGCCACGTGCATCTCGATGAGCTACGAACCGAAGGGCCTTTTGGCGATCACACCGGGTACTATTCGTTGGAAGATCTCTACCCTGTGTTTCACGTTTCTTGCATCACTCACCGCAAGAATCCGATTTATTCGACCACCATCGTCGGCAAACCTCCCATGGAGGATGGATGGATGGGCAAGGCGGTGGAACGCATTTTCCTTCCTCTGATGAAGCTAACTGTTCCGGAAGTTGTGGATATCAACCTGCCGGTGGAAGGAGTTTTCCATAACTTGATGATCGTCTCCATTCGGAAGTCGTATCCCGGACAGGCGCGCAAGGTGATGAATGCCATCTGGTCCCTGGGACAGGCGATGTTCACGAAATGCATTCTCGTTGTTGATGAAGACGTTAATGTGCAGGACCTCGGCGAGGTCACCCTCAAGGTTCTGAACCACATCGACCCCGAACGCGACATTCAATTCACGCTCGGGCCGGTGGATTCTCTGGATCACGCATCCCGCCTGCCTAATTACGGGTCAAAGATGGGTGTTGACGCTACGCGGAAGTGGTCGACGGAAGGCTTCGATCGGCCCTGGCCGGATGAAATCCTGATGGACGAAAAGACCCAAGCATTAGTCGATGCCAAGTGGAACGCTCTGGCAAAAGAACTGGGCTTGGACTAAATCCTTGTTACTCCGGTAAGCGCATCGAAATCATAAATCGAGTAGAAACGCTCTCAGACGGGTTAGATTGTCCAGGGGAGATTTTCATGCGTGTTGCCGATCGCTTTCTGGTGCTGGCTAGTTGGATGGTTCTCATTTCTCTCAGCGCATTTGCACTGCAGAGAACTGCGGATGCCGAACGCTCGTTGTTTAATTCCGTGAATCAGGAGCGCAAGGCCCACGGATTGGGAACCTTGCGCTGGGACGACGCATTGGCAGACGCCGCCCGCAAGCATGCGCAGCGCATGGCGGAGCAGGGCGCAATGTCGCATCAATTTCCCGGCGAGCCAAACCTCGCTTCCCGCGCCCGAACCGCTGGAGTTCACTACACATGGCTCTCAGAAAATGTCGATGAGGGCCCGAACGCGGCGACCATCCACCAGAGCTTCATGAAGTCCCCATTGCATCGCTCCAATATTCTCGACACCGATATGGATTCCGTCGGAATCGGGATTGTGGAACGCAACGGACAGATGTTTGCCGTGGAAGATTTCGCGAAGGCGAAGTAAGCGGTACCGGGCTACTCTGTGCTAAATTGGCCTCATGAGTGCACGTCCGCAGGCCACCGAAGCGGCTCCTTACTACTTCAACTACATTGACAAGGTTATCGGCGACGATGTGATCGCCACCCTTGAGAATCAACTGCCGGAATACGCGGCATTCTTCTCGGGAATTTCGGAACAGACATCCCTGCACCGTTATGCGCCCGACAAGTGGAGCATCCGAGAGGTATTGAGCCATCTCAACGACGCCGAGAGGGTGTTTTCTTTTCGCGCTTTCTGGTTCGCCCGCGGCTTCGACACTGCCATGCCCAGTTTCGATCAGAATATCGCCGTGACGAATGCGGCAGCCGACCAGATCGCGTGGGCGACCCATGTAGAGGAATTCCGCCGCGTGCGGCTGGCCACCGTTTCACTTTTCCGCAATTTGCAGCCGGAGGCGTGGACGCGCAGCGGCATCGCCAGCGACAATCGCTTCACCGTGCGTGCTCTGGCCTACACAATCGCCGGACACCTGACTCACCATGGCAATATCATTCGCGAGCGATATTTGTAGGGATGCGCGCTGAATGTAATTGCTTAACTTCTGCCGCGCAACCGAATGATTTCGCGACGATTGCGTTTAGACGGCCTTCCCTCTGGTAGCGCCTCGAACTGATGCATCGCTTTCCGTTCCGCAGCTACTTTCTGACGCAATTCGCGGCTCTCTTCGGTTTCGCGATACATAGTCTGAGCAACCGAGGCTGGTCCGCGCACCTCGCTGAGTAACAGGACTTCGACTTGAAACTCGCCACCATCGTTGCTGACCTGCAGCTGATCGCCGATCCGAACTTCGCGCGCCGCCTTGGCGAGTTGCCCATTGGACTTTATCCTCCCCAGTTCACAAGATCGCGCAGCCAGCGATCGCGTCTTGAAAAACCTCGCGGCCCAAAGCCACTTATCCATTCGTACGGAAGTCATGAGATATTTTATTAACACAGATCGCGTCACTCGATCAGCACAACTGCCAGTTGGCCGAATTTACAACCTTTTACAGGAAAAGAGCTATCCCGCAAACTCCTCTAAAGTCTATCCGCGAAGAACAACAATTGACTGCTGGCAACCGTTAGGTTGACCTGCCGACGCAGGTTTATGGCTAGCAGCGAGGTTTGCCAGGAAACACTAAACCCCAACGGAGGAAGACGATGCAACTCAGGCAGCGAGTTAAGACCCAAATGTTGTTGATTGCTTTGCTGTGCGTTCCGCCACAAATGCTGGCACAAACGAATTCAAACCAAGCCAAGCCCGAAGCCCAGAGTCCAGCCGTCGAGCGCGACGGTCAACACGATTTCGACTTCGAGTTAGGCAGCTGGAAAATTCACTTGAAGCGCCGCTTGCATCCCTTGACCGGATCGACGACCTGGGTCGAATTTGACGGTACTTCAGTGACGCGTAAAGTTTGGGATGGGCGCTCCCAGATCGAGGAGTTCGAGACCGATGGCTCCGCCGGCCACATCGAAGGCCTGACCCTGCGTACGTACAATCCGCAAACTCACCAGTGGAACCTGTATTGGGCGAACAGCAAGGACGGCACCATAGTTCCGCCCCAGATCGGCGAATTCAAAGAGGGCCGCGGCGAGTTCTATGCCCAGGACACCCTGAATGGTAAAAGCATCTTCGTCCGATTTATTTGGACGAATACCACGACGAATACGCCCCACTTCGAACAGTCTTTCTCTGACGATGGTGGCAAGACCTGGGAAGTAAACTGGATTACGGATCAGAACCGGGTGGGCGATCAATCTGACAAGAAAGATTGAGGCAGCATTATCTGTGAAAAGCCGGGTGTTCCATCCAATTTGATGGTTGAGCAGAGAAGGGAAGGAACACCCAATTCGCAGTTACTCCAAAGCGATCCGGATGAAGTCATCTTGGGTGTGCAAAGTCATTCTGTAGGCAGTTACGATCTCATCAAGGAGATCACCGATGCGATTGGGGTTCTTCTCCGTCCTCGCCTCCTCGAACTGATCGCGCCATGATTTGAAATTGAAGAACATGCCAGGGAAGAACCAAAAAAATGTTGCCAAAAGTGCTGATGCTTTGCAAATCGGGTCTTTACGGGAGAAAGAAGAGCGAATCTGTGGACGAGCCTGTGGATTTCTGGACGGGATTTCCCCCGCGCCGACTCTGCTTGCGCCTAGAGGTGGGCCGTGCGATAAGACCTTCGTGAGCACAGAAGTGCGGGAGCGCCGTCGATCTTTAGTGGAGTCGCTCTCGATAGTCCGGCTCACGGAACTTCTTCGCTCCTGCCTTTCCTGGCAGCACCATCAAGTCTTTTGAACAGTTACAGGGTGGCTGCAGCAACGTAAATCTTCTGATTCGCTTCTACCCGGAAGCATCGCCAGTCGTCTTGCGAATCTACGTTCACCATGCAGCATGCAAGAAAGAAATCGATCTCCTCGCTGCCGCCAGAACGGTGTTGCCTGTGCCGGAGATAATTTACGCGGACGAAACGGGAAAAGAGGGCATCGGCCCATACGTTTTGTACCCCTATATCGAGGGAACGACATTTCAGGAATTGAAGAAAAGCGGGAGCCCTGAAGATATATCTCAGGCCGCTTTTTCCATGGGCGAGGCGCTTTCCAGTCTGCGAAATGTCCCCGTTCCGAACGCCCTGTCATCCTCTCCCTACGCCGCCGTCGACGAATTTCTAAGCTCGCCCACCCTCCGTACCCGCTTAGGCGCGCGTGGAATAGACGAGTTGTCGAATTTCCTGTCTGTTTGGCGGGCCGAACTTGCCTCTTTGAACAAGGTCAACAGCCTCGTTCACGGCGATTTCAACAATCGAAATACGATTCTGCGGCGGAAAGATGGGCGCTGGCGTGTGGTCGGCGTTTTGGATTGGGAGTCGGCGTTTTCTGGCTCGCCGTTGTGGGATGCAGCTCGATTCATATGTTATGAAAAGAAATCACGGCCGTGCCGCGAACCGCATTTTTCCGATGGTTTTCGAGCAGGCGGCGGCAAATTGCCGGACCGTTGGGATGAGTTTTCCCGCGTCGTCAATGCGGTGAGCGCGGCGCATGGCCTCAGCTGCGTCGATCTGCAAGCGCAGTTTGTTCCCGAACTTTGTGCGCTCATAGCGGCAATCACAAATGGGCGCGACCCCGATTGAATCTAGAAAATCTGCGGTTGCGCTGACGGGCCGCATGCCGGACTATGCCAGCTTGTTTGCGGGAAACGAGGCGTAAATGATTGGTGGAGGCGGCGGGAGTCGAACCCGCGTCCGAAAATGTTACTGGTCAGGAGCCTACATGCTTATTCCAGTTCATGCCCCAGGCATTACCCTGGGACGTTCGCGGTCGTCGCTCAGAACGGACAAGAAACGCCGACTGCTAGCCTGAGATCTTAGCCTTCCGCCCCAGACGTAGACGGAAAGAGCAGCCCTCTGTGTGACGTTCGCTCGCAGCCCAAGGGCGAAGCTGCGGAGAACGGCTGCCTAAACTAGTTAGGCTGCGTATGCCATTTGTTGATTGGCAATTATCATTTTGCACGCGATTGCGGGTGTATGCACCCCGGCATGCCTCCTGGCCGCAAGCATCTCCGTCGAAGCCGTGACGCCCCCACTGGTGGGAATGGCCTGTAAAGAACCACCTCCAGACTAGGGGTCGCCTAGCCGGAAGTCAAATACCCTTGGTTAGATGATGGAGTGTGCTCATATGACGCAATACACGAAGCGTGACCTTCTCGCGCACAACCTCTGGGCACCGGCCCGATTAGCAACCTCCACAGAAATACCGCGATGTGTTCCGGTCTTCGTTTGTAGAAGTCATTCCGTTCACGCTCGAGACCGCCGAGCGCTACGCGGAGATTTGTGCGGTTAATGGAGTGTCGTCAGCCGATGCGATCCACCTTGCATGTGCTGCGCAAGCCCGCACCGACCTGTTCCTGACCAACGACAGCGACTTGATCGGCAAGCACGTTCCCGGCATCCAATTTATCGCAGGTATCGACTCCGACGTGCTTTGATTCCAGGGTGATGACGTTCTCAATGCCGTTGGTCTACTCACGACTGGGCGGGCGAGTAAACTCAATCAAGGAGCGATCTGGCCGCTGCGTAATTGATGACAGGGATAAATCCTCGGGGCGGTCTCGAAGAGTGTTCCGTAAGTTGAGATCACGATACACGGATCGGAACTATCTTTGCATCCCGATGCTGTCTGCGACATCTCATTTAAGACGCTAGTGTTGTGCGACTAGGGGTGTTGACCTTAAATGACTTTTTCCGTCCAATTCAGTCAGGAGTGTTGCCGGTGAAGTCGGAGTGTCTGCCTTTCCATCAAATTCCGCACACTGCCCGCCTTTTCACCGACTTTCTGTACGACCATCCTAGACTTCAAGAGTTTTATCCCCGAACGGCATATTTCAAACAATGGTGTAAAGACGAAACACCGGGCACGAACTACAGCCCGGAGAGGCGTCGGAGAGTTTGTGATGTTTTAGAACGCCAGAATCAGGCTTTCGGCGCGTCGACCAAGGCGCTGGAGAATATTGCGCGGTTGCGGGCAGGCTCCTCGGCGATGGTCACAGGCCAACAGGTGGGACTGTTCGGCGGGCCGCTATACACGATTTTGAAGGCGCTTACCGCGGTGAAACTCGCCGAGGAGGCGACGCTGGCAGGCAGAGATTGCGTGCCCGTTTTCTGGCTGGCTACCACCGATCACGACCTCGAGGAAGTTCGAGAGGTTGCGCTTCCGGGAACAGACGGGTCGTTGCAACGATTGAGTTCGCCGACGCGAGGCCATTTGGATGCTCCGGTGGGGACAATAACCTTCGGAGAAGAAATTATTCCGGTGGTGGAAGCTGCTGTCGTGTTGCTGGGAGTGTCCGATGTCGCGGATATGTTACGCGAGTCGTATCGCCCCGGCGAAACTTTCGGAAGTGCGTTTGGCAAGCTGTTCGCGCGATTGTTCGCGGACTTGGGTGTCATCCTGATGGATGGCGCCGATCCGGAATTTCAACAGATTGCGACTCCCATTTATCGCGCCGCGATTGAACGCAACCGTGAATTCGATGCCGCTTTGATGGCCCGCGGCAAGGCTTTGGAAGCGGCGGGTTACCATCAGCAGGTCAAAGTGACACCTTCGTCGACGCTGTTGTTTGCGTTGCAAAATGGGACCCGTCTTCCGGTGCACCGACACGCCAATGGCAACGGCGGCGCCGAGTTTGTGATTGGACAAGAGCGAATCTCCCAGACTGACTTGCTGGGTCGCATCGAGGCCTCGCCGCAGAATTTCAGCGCCAACGTATTGTTGCGGCCGGTGGTTCAGGATTTTCTGCTTCCCACGATTGCCTATGCAGGGGGCTCGTCCGAAGTGGCGTACTTCGCGCAGGTAGGCGTGGTGTACCAGGCGCTGTTAGGAAGAATAACTCCCATCGTCCCGCGTTTCTCGGCGACGATTGTTGAGGCCAAACCTCAGAGCCTGCTGGAAAAATACGAGCTGCGGTTGTCCGATTTATTCCCGGGGCCGGAAGCGCTTCGCGAGCGTATGGCCTCGCGCGCACTGCCTGGGGAGTTGCAAGCGGTTTTCGATCAGGCGGAAGCCTCGCTGGAAAAATCACTGGCCGCAGTTCGCGACGGATTGCGTCAGTTGGATCCCACGCTTGTCGATTCGGCCACTAACGCGGCGTCCAAGATGCAATACCAGCTCAGCCAGCTTCGCGCCAAGGCAGCACGCGCTGAGCTGCGCCAGACTGAGGTGTTGAGCCGTCACGCCGATCTGCTCAGCAATGCGTTGTATCCCAACAAAACACTGCAGGAACGCGAAGTTGCTGGAGTGTATTTTGTTGCTCGTCAGGGACGGGATCTGTTGCGGCTTCTGCGCGACGCCATTCAACCGGACTGCGTTGACCATCAAATCATTTCACTGTAATAGCGTTTCATTGAAGCAAGACCATGGGGTTACTTGGTCAGCATTTCGATGCCATACTCTAGCTCTTCGAGAGACTGCACTCGCGGCAGCTCA
Source organism: uncultured Acidobacteriota bacterium (assembly GCA_963771285.1). Lineage (GTDB taxonomy): Bacteria > Acidobacteriota > Terriglobia > Terriglobales > Acidobacteriaceae > JABDBE01. Next base: position 8,834 of record CAVYSX010000016.1, on the reverse strand, counting down.
GACTCGCGATATGCTCCGCACACGTCGAGGAGCACGGATTGCATTCCTGCCCCAGTCGCGCCGAGATAGTCAACGGACAAAATGTCGCCAACGTACAGGCTCCGATCGGGGGCAATACCCAGGCCCTCCAATGCCGTTTCGAAGATCGCGGGATGCGGCTTTTCGCACCCGACTACCCCGGAATCTGTTACGGCAATGAAGCAGTCGGCAATTCCTGATCGTTCTAGGACTCCCGCGACTTTCCCGTCTGCGTTGGAGATTACCGCCAGCTGAAAGCGCTGCCCGAGCCGCTCTAGAATCTCGCGAGTTCCGGGCACGATATGGTTCCAATTGGCCGAGAGGTGTGTGGCATTGACCAGAGCTTCGCGCAATGGGTCGTCCTGAGCATCAAGCTCCTGCAAAAGGTGTGTGTAAAAAATTTGCCAGAAAACGGGATTTGCGCCGTCGCGCATGGCCGAATCAAACTCTCGCTTGGTGCGACGTTCGATCGCATGCCACAGGTCGCGGCTCGGAGTGAGCTTTCTCTCGTGAAGGGGCGCGAAAATCCCGGCACCAGGGAAGAGAAGAGTGTTTCCAACGTCAAAAAAAATGGTTAGTGGGGAGTTCACGCAGTCTTTCTGAAAATTGCTCTTAACACCTGGGGCCACTAAGAAAATCCGCGTTAGAGATTTTCGTCGATTGCCGCGTCGGACTCTTCATCGCGTTTCTTGCCGTAGCGCAACGCCAAGCCCACACCAATCGTCATGAAGCCTACGGGAGGAGCCAGCAGAACCAAGATTCCACGGTTAATGGCGCGCTGTCCGTCTTTGTTCAGAGCTTTGACGGTGCTATAGCACATGGCACAACTCTGGCCAAACGCAGGCCCGACCCACAATAGCGCCAGCAATCCGGCCATGAATAATCGCTGCTTCATCGCACTCCCAATTGCAAGATGCGAAAAGCGTCCGGCAAGAACACCAGCATCATCGCCAGGCAAAACACCAGCGAACTCATGGTCACCCACTTCATGGACGAGACTTCGAATTTCAAGTGCATGAAATAGCCGATGATGAGCCCGGCCTTCAGCAGCGAAAGTCCCATCAGGATACTGAGCATGCGAATGGGTTCCATGTTCTGGTAAGCGAGGTAGACCTCGATGCCGGTCATCACCAGCAGAGCGGCCCAGACCCAAAGGAACTGTCCCTTATTGTGGTGGCGCTGTTCTTCGGCGGCTCGCTGCTCAAGCGCTAACTGAGTTGCGTCATTCATTCGAACTCGCTCCTGGATGGTTTAAACAATTTTGGTCGACATCAAATAAACCAGCGGGAAGATGAACATCCAAACCAAATCGACGAAGTGCCAGTAAAGGCCTGCGACTTCAACGTCGGACGCATCGTAGACTTTCGGCTTCAGCCACAGGATGATTGTGCAAACAATCGCGGCCAGCAGCAGCACATGCGCGCCGTAGTGAAACGGGCTGTAGGCGGGCGTTCCCAGCCACGCGACCAGCCACAATCCCAGCAAGATGGGAATGAATGTTTTTCGCAGGGCCACAACTCCGAGGTAAACAACGCCCAGAGTGACGTGCAGCATGTGCATGCCGGTCAGCCCAAAGAACGTCGCTGCAAATTGCGGTACCGTCTTCGACACATTCACAAACTCAGCGTTACCGGGTTCGCCAGGCGGCACCGGGAAGAAGGGAAGGGTCAAGCCTTCGGAAATCAAGTTACTCCATTCACGTCCGTGGAGAATAACGAACCCTATGCCGCAGGCCATGGTCGCGAGCAGCCAGGCGCGCTGGTTCTTGGCGTTTCCCTGAACCGCTGCTCGTACTGCGAAAACCATGGTCAAAGAGCTGGTGAGCAGGAACGCGGTCATCATGGTCGCGTTGCGGATGCTCTCGGAGTGAAACGGCGTCGGCCAATTGGGGGTCGAAACACGGCCATAGGTGTAAGCGTAGAGCAACGCTCCGAAGGTCAGTGAATCGGAGAGCAGGAACAGCCACATCCCGATTTTCTTCGAATAGGTGCCAAACAGAGACGGCTCGTAGACACCGGCAGCCGCTCCGTGATGCACCGCGACATCAGACATGGTCAGGATCTCCTTAGTTAGTGTGGAATCATGTGGCGCGGATATTCTTCCGCCTCTTATTTACCGCACAAACCACAACAGCGCAAAAATGTAGAGCCACAAAAAGAACATGAAGTGCCAATACCAGGCGGTCACGTCCACAACAATGCGCCGCGACTCGATCGGCTTATTGAGCAGCGAAACGATCGCCGCGTAAAGCAAAACCAGAATGCCCCCGGCTAAATGGACACCGTGTGTCGCCGTGAGCAGGTAAACGAATGAACTGCTTGCGCTCGTGGACAAATAAAATCCGCGATCCGCCAGTTCACGCCAAGCCATCCACTGCCCAATGAGGAAGCCGCCGCCGAGTACCATCGTGATGCCCAGCCACGGAACACTCTTGCCTTCGCCCAGAGAAACGCCCGGGATCGACCGCACCGGAGCCAGCGCAGCTTGCCGCTTGATCTGCCTGCGGGCGAGTTCCGCCGTGATGCTGCTTACAAGCAACAGCAAAGTGTTTAGCAGCAGCAGTGAGATCGGAAGATCGACCGGGATCCAGTCATGAACGTAGGTGTTAGTGGCTGCGTCGAGCGTAGGCAATCCGCGGCGAAAGATATAGGCGCTGGTCATGGAAACGAAAATCATGGTGACCGAGGCTAGCCCTACGGCTAGTCCCAGCCGAACCCGTCGCAACCGCTGCCCGTAGTCGGGAGAGCCGTCGCCGCGATCGTCCCCTCCACCGCCCCCGAATGCAGGTGGACGCACTCCGCCTCCGCCCTTGCCGGCCTCGGGCACATGAATCGTGACTGGACTACTGAAAGTTGCCATATGCTACATCTAGCGCGGGACGCCCTCGCCCGCGGCTTTAGTGTGACGCCACCGTTGCCGGATCGGTTTGCATAATGAAATCCTTAGCCGCGCCCGGCACGCTGTATTCATACGGCCCGTGATAAACCACCGGCGTATGTCCGCCAAAATTGTCGTGCGGAGGCGGCGTTGCTGTTGTCCATTCCAGAGTGGTTGACTCCCAGGGATTGTCGGTCGCCTTGGGTCCCTTAAACATGCTCCAGAACAGATTGAACAGGAAGATGAACTGGGCCGCGATGGTGATCACCGCCGCGTAAGTGATGAACGTGTTCAACGGCATCAACTGGTGCAGGTAGTTCAACTCCGTGAACTGCGAGTAACGGCGCGGCTGCCCGGCCATTCCGAGATAATGCATCGGCATGAAAATGCAATAGGTGCCAGCCAGAGTGATGAAGAAGTGGATCCGTCCCCAAGTCTCATTCATCATGCGGCCAAACATTTTTGGGAACCAATAATAAGTTCCCGCGAACATGCCGAAGATTGCAGCCACACCCATAATCAAGTGGAAATGGCCGACAACGAACGCGGTGTCATGGAGTGGAATGTCGAGTACCGGTTGCGCCAGGAAGGGCCCGCTCAATCCGCCCGAAACGAAAAGCGATACGAAGCCGATGGCGTAAAGCATCGGAGTCTGGAAGCGAACTCGTCCGCCATGAATCGTGCCCAGCCAGTTGAACGTCTTGATCGCTGAGGGGACGCCGATCGCCATGGTCATCAGCGAGAAGGCAAAAGCCGAATAAGGGCTCATGCCGCTCATGAACATGTGATGGCCCCAAACCATGAATCCCAAAAAGCCGATGGCCATGATCGCGTAGACCATAGCTTTGTAGCCGAAAATCGGTTTACGCGAGAACGTCGAAAGCAATTGCGACGCGACGCCCATGCCGGGCAGAATCGCGATGTAAACCTCCGGGTGCCCGAAGAACCAAAAAAGATGTTGCCACAATAGCGGAGAACCGCCGCGGTGGCCCATGACCTGACCGTTTACCACGACTAGCGGAACGTAAAAGCTGGTGCCCAGGTTGCGATCGAGCAACAGCAGAATCCCAGCCGAGAGCAGCACACCGAACGCGAGCAATCCCAGTACCGCCGTCACGAACCACGCCCAGACCGTGAGCGGCAAGCGCATCATGGTCATGCCTTTAGCGCGAAGGTCCAGCGTAGTCGTGATGAAGTTCAGCGCACCCATCAGAGAGGCGATGCAGAAAAGGGCAATACTGGTGATCCATAAATCGGCGCCCAACTGTTCGCCTGGGCCGGAATTTGTAAGAGCGCTCAGTGGGGCGTATCCCGTCCAGCCGTGCAACGGAGCACCACCGGTTACGAAGAAGGCTGCAAGAATCACCATGAAGGCCAAAAACGTCGTCCAGAACGAAAGCATGTTGAGGACGGGGAAGGCCATATCCGGAGCGCCGATTTGAATCGGCAAAAAGTAATTGCCGAATCCGCCTTGCGGCGCCGTGGTCAGCACGAAGAACACCATGATCGTCCCGTGCATGGTCAGCAACTGCAAGTAGGTTTCAGGCTGGATCTGACCAACCAGCGGCAAAACCGCCGTAGGCCAGATCATGTGGACGCGCATCAGCAGCGAGAGAAACATCCCGACGAACACAGCCACCAGAGCGAGAAAGTAATACTGCAACCCGATCACCTTGTGGTCCAGGCTGAAGATGTATTTCCGTATAAAGCCCTCTGGGGCCGCGTGTGCGTGAATTGTAGCCGTGGTTGCCATTATTGTTTGTCTGCCTCCCGCGTCGCTACCCACTTGTCAAAGTCTTCCTGGCTCACAACGTGCAACATGCCATGCATCTTGTAATGCCCCAGGCCGCAAAGTTCGGCGCAGGCAATCTCGTATTCGCCAATCTCCGTGGGCGTGAAGTGCATATGGATAATCAGTCCCGGAACGGCGTCCTGCTTAAAGCGCATCTGCGGAACGAAGAAGCTGTCAATCACATCCACGGCGCGCAAGCTGAGATCCACCTGGCGGTTCACAGGGAGATACATCGTCCCAGTGACCACATCATCTTTTGAAGCCGGATCGGAAGTGTCGAGCCCGATCGCCGCCTCGTTTCCCGCCGAAGGGTCCATCAGTTTGGGTTCGGTCCGTCCAAACTTTCGTCCAGTCCGGGATAGCGAAAGTACCAGGCGAACTGCATCCCCGTAACTTCCACCGGCACGGAGTCAGACTGCGCCGGGGCAAATCGCTCCGCGGCCCAGATCGGACTCCCCATCAGATTCAATCCTATAAAGAGGATGGCGGTAAGCGTCGTCCACACCACTTCCATGGTCGTGTTGCCGTGGGAGTAAGTCACTTTGCCGGCGCCCGCTCGGTCGCGATACTGCCACACAAACAGCCCCAGAGCACCTTGCGCCGCCACAAACACAATCCCCATGATCAAGTAAGTTATGGCAAATTGATGGTCAATCCACTGGGTTGAGGTGGAAGCGCCGTGCGGCAGCCACCAGGTTTTTGCCGCAAAGAAGTAGGTGCTGACGAAGGTGATCAGCCAGATCAGGGCAAGCAGAGCGAGGCCCATCTACGAGACCTCCCGAGGTCGTGGGTTTTTCATCATGAAAGCCGCGCAAAAAACAAATTTTCGGTTGGCCCCGCAGTCTATCACAGGCATCAGCGAACTGCGCAAGCACTTGTTGTGGAAGGAACCGATTCGGGAACCTGTTCCGCGCCCGCCCGCAGGAGTCCGTGGAATGTGACGTGTCCTCGGTGTACCTCGGTGTCCTTTGTGGTTTAAGCTTTTCCAACCATGCCCAAGAATGCGCCCGCGCAAGGTCACGACACCCGTTACGTCCGCATGCAGAAGAACCATTGCTTTGGCTGCGGCAAAAATAATCCCGACGGCATGCGCCTGAAGTTTGTGTACGACGAGAAACTCAATGGCTTCGTCTCCCGCTTCCGGTTAACCAAGCGCTACACCGGGCCACCGGGACACGCTCACGGCGGAATTATTGCCACTATCCTTGACGAAGGTATGGGCAAGGTCAATAAGCTGCGCCACGTGATCGCTCTGACCTCGCAGATGACTGTCGACTATCTCAAGCCGGTTCCATTGAACCAACCTTTGCGGGTAGAGTCGCGCGAAGTACACGTTCGCGGTCGCCGGCACATTAATCAGGCGGAGATTCTCAATCAGAAAAACGAAGTTCTCGCCCGCAGCCGGGGAACGTTCATTGCAATCGATCCGGACCGCATGTTTGCCAAACATCTGAAGCCTTAACGTGGACATGAGGGCTAAGTCCAAGCTCTCGAACGCTCAACTTCACAGACTTCTTTTTCTCGTCGTCCAACATCCAATCTGCCCGCTCGAGCGTACTACCAATAACGGTCGATATATCGACGTGGAGGAAACATTGAAGAAAACCATAATCCGGCTAATGCCGCTGTTAGCCTTCGCTCTAATCGCAGGAACCGTATTCGCGCAAACTCAACTCAAATCTAACCAGACGGAAGGTTTTGGCGGCGGCAAAGTGCTTGATTTCACCTACACGCAGAATTTCGATTGCGTCGACCAGCCCAGGAACGACCTCAACTACAACAAGATCAAGGCTGGCAGCGATCCCGGAGAACTGCAGACTCCGATCTGCGTTGTTGGAACCCAACCTTCGATCAACCCGCCGGGGATCGTGGGCAATCCGCAGAAAACAACCGAGCCCATTTATGTCTTGGTTCCCATGTTTTCCACCGACAACGATAAGAATCCCAAAGACGCCATTTCCTGCAAAGACGTAGTGAAGGGAACTCTCTGCGGCCCGGCGCTCGGCAATACGTTGATCCAGCTTTTCGGAGCGATTCCTGAAGCCTTCAAGGCAAAGCCCGCCGTCTACACCCAGTGTCCCGACCCTAGAGCGCAGCCGGGCACGTGCACCATGCACGCCTCTCGTCTTGATCTTGGACCCGCGCTGGCGGCTCTAGGGTTAATTCCTCCTCCAACCGCCAACATATTTCTGCCAACTCCGAATCACAGCCACGTCGTTATCACAACGGACAGTGATGTTCCCGCGATTTGGTGGCAGGTCATCCCCACGCTAGTCCTGAAACAGAGCGATTGGCCGCCTCAAGACGGCAGCAGAGGTATCACTTCCGTCAAAGAGTTGAAGCTGGCTGAGCAGAAGAAAGAGGCGATCGAAGTCCCGTCGAACTTCTTTCTCTTCTTTAGTTCGCAAATGAGCATGAAGTAGTTGTAGTTTCGGCTGTATTCACGACGGCTAATGGTGCATGTCGCCTGAGTTGCTCCCACCCGCCGGATAATTTGATCCGGCGGGTTTTTTTGTCGGAATGCATTCAGCGCAACTTTTCCAGCGCTTGTCCCAGTTGCTCAATGCCTCGGCGAATTTCGCGCGCGTCCACCGCGGCGAAGCCGAGCACCAATCCTTCGCCGCGTGCCCGGCCCCACGCGTATCGGCCTAGTGGGACGACTTCAACATTGTGTTCACTCGCCATCACTGCCGCACTCTCGGCGGATCGTCCGCCTTGCAGCCACCCAACGGTTCGCAGGCCTGCTTCAACCGGAGGAATCTCAAGCAATCCGTCCAGCCGTTCGCGGGCCGAGCTGAGCAACACCGACAATCGTTCGGCGTACAGTTCCCGCATTCGCCGCACGTGGCGTGCAAAGTGTCCTTCGCGGATGAAGTCGCAAAGAATTGCCTGATCGATCAGCGGCGGATGATGCGTGCTCACCGATTCGGCCGCGGCAAAAATGTCGACCATGTCCTCGGGGACTACGAGATACGCGAGCCGCAGCGCCGGGAACAGAACGTCTGTAAAACTACCCGCGAAAATGACGACGGCAGCGCGACCAAACCTTGCAGCGCCGGAATCGGGCGTCCCGCGTAGCGGTACTCGCTGTCATAGTCGTCCTCGAAAATAATGGTTCGCGAACGCCGCGCCCATTCCAAAAGCGACAATCTTCGACGCAAAGTCATGGTCATGCCGAGGGGGAACTGGTGCGCTGGAGTTACATAAATCAGCCGCGGACGGAGTGTGCGCATGCGATGCAAATGCTTCAGCCTCGCTTCCAGATTGAATCCTTCGGAATCGACCTGCACGGGGACGATTTTCGCCCCGACCGCCCGAAACGCTGCCGCTGCTCCCGGATAGCCGGGCTCTTCCATCCACACGGCATCGCCCGGATTTAAAAGCAAGTGTGCGGCGCGATCCAGTGCCTGTTGCACGCCAGAAATAATCAGCACCTGATCCGCCGTACACTTCACTCCGCGAGATGTGTTCAGATACTCAGCCACCGCCTCACGCAAGGGACGATACCCAAGCGACTCGCCTCCGGCCAGCAGTTGCGTCGAAGCGCGACGCAGGCGCCGCACCGCAACCTTTGCCCAAAGGCTCATGGGGAATGCGTCGAGGGCCGGCTGGCTGGCTCGAAAGGCTCGGGCCGCTCCCGACTCGCGATGGGGCAGAGGCTGCAATCGGCGGGCATAGCGCGAGAGTACAATCTTGCGTCGTGTTGCCGGCGCGGTCGATTGAGTTCGCGGCGCCTGTAACATTTCGTCAGGAAGTGTCGCGCTGACGTAGGTACCGGAACCCACGCAGCCTTCGACGTAACCCTCCGAGTGCAGTTGGTCGAAGGCAGAAACAATGGTGGGGCGTGACAGTCCGTATTGAATCGCCAAATCGCGAGTCGCGGGAAGCCGTGCTCCTGGCCGCAAATGGCCGGCAAGAATCGCTGTGCGCAATTCATCGTAAAGCCACCGGTAAAGCGGCACGCCTGCGACCGGAGGCCGAAGATTAAGACAGCGTGCTAAGTTTCTTGGCCATGATGTTTCCGCTTTTCTCAGCGCCTTCCGCGGGTCCTCAGCGCACTTTGCGGTTGGGATCCGTTGAACGTCACGTACAGAAAGCGGTTGGGCAAACCATTACAGCTATGAAGTGGTATGTATGAATAATACGA
>CAVYSX010000015.1:0-170609 GCA_963771285.1 uncultured Acidobacteriota bacterium | reverse complement strand
ACCAAGTGTGTCCCCCTGTGCCACCATCGGCACACACAGACATTCGGCGCCAGACCCCGCTGCCAAGTGAGGACAGTGAATGTCGCCATTTCGACATATGCTCCAGTGGCTTTGACCACGGCGTAGTGCCCAACAATCGTCAGGCGCGAACTGCGCTTCCGACAGGCTCGCAGAAGACGAAGACCATGAGACGGCGGTTTCAACAAGATTTCGAGACGAACGGAACAGGTAGAGCGTTCCCGAAGAAGCTTCGGGAAATAGCTTCTGAACTGAGCGCGATACTACGGCGCTAGCCTCCTGTGTGGTTGCGCAACACTCCAGCAGGCCGCCCATTTCGTTCAGCAAAGCCATTTGCTGAGTGCGTAGTTCCAGTTCCGATACAAGCTGGCCTAGCGATTCCGCGTGCAGCCGCTCAGCACCCGCCGCCTTGATCTGCTCGGAGATGTCTTTGTAGAGCATGTAAGCCCCTCGAACGTCTCCGTTAACCGCAAGAGGGACGGCGTGCAGCTCGATATCCAGAATGGTTCCGTCTTTGCGGCGTCGCTTCACCGTTTCGTGAAGAGTCTCGCCGGCCAAGGCAAGCGCCGTCACCGATACCGAAGGGCCAGATTCATCACCCGTCGACAGCAGGCGGTCGAGATTGTTTCCGGCAAATTCACTCTGCTCGTAAAGAAAGAGCTTGCCAAGGGCGGGATTGGTCAATTCGACGCGGCCTTCGCGGTCAAAGACAGCAATTCCGAGTGGGGTGTTTTCCAACAATGAGTTCAGATAGGCCGTGCGCTCCTGTAGGTCCAGAGACATGCGGTGTCGTTCGGTGACCGCGGAACCGACGATTAGACCCACAGCGGAGAGCACCAGCATGAACAATCCGACTTTACTCAAAACAACAGGCGTGGGAGGAAAAACGAGCACGGCCATGACCACGCCAAAATTCATCGTCAGAAGCGCGGCCACCACCCGCCGTATTCCCTGTCGCATCGCGATCCAGATGATGGGAACAAAGCCCAGGTAGAACAAATGCTGAGGACCCAGCGGAGGGCCGAACATGACCCAGAGAGCCGCGACTATGCTAACTGCTTGACCCACACCTTCTGCCAGGGCCGCCAGGTTGCGCCCAATTGTTTGATGTGGAAGTTGCTCGGTTGCCTGGCCGTTTTCTGGGGCCGAAGGAAACAATCGCGCTCTGCCCCATGGGAGAACATGAATAAGGAGAAACGGCGCCACTCCCAGCAATCCAATCTCGTCACCGATGAACCAAACGAAGGCCGAGGGCCAAAATTCATGCCATAGAATCGCGCGGTCTGCAAGCAGACAAATCGTGCCGCTCAATGTGGACAGCACCGCCGCTGTCGTGGTCACAAGCACATACAAAGCAACGTCTCGGCGACGCCGCAGTCCGAGATCAATCTTCAGCGGGCCTCGCAGGAGAGATGCTGCCATCGCATAACAAGCGGCTGTACCCACAGCGCCGATGGTTTCGCCGAAACTGGTGATCGGTTGGTGGTAAATCAGTCGACCGGTGACCGATTCGCAGATCGTGACCAATACCGCGTACCAAGGGTTGATGCCCAGCAGAAGTGCCAGCACCAGGCCCGTGGCGGGATACCATGCAACCGATCCCAGCTTGGAAATGAGGATGACTTCAGGACGGTTCAGAAGGTAGTAACATATGGCAAATAAACAACAAAGAACGGCGTGACGAACGAGCAGGCTGCGCGATGGCGTGACTGACATCTCAGTTTCCGATTGCCTTCTAAGCGCCGGATGATACTTTCTTGCCCGCGGGCAGTAGTGGAGACGATGGGACTAGTCTACGAGACTGGATGAGGTTTTCAGCCTGCATGAAGACACTATCGTAATGTGACTAGAAGATGAGGTCGTTTGCGCGGAACGTCTCGAAGCCTTGGCGGGGTTGCGAGCTCTGTTGCGTCAGTTGCGCTTCCAAACTCAGCGCAATCCGAAGTTTGTCCGCCATGCTTGCGCAGCCCGTGTCCATTTGAGAGTCAGGAATCGACTGAGTGTGAGCGAGGGCGTTTTGTTGCCGAGGCTCGCCTTTGGGTACACCACCCAACCTTACCAAGACATTTGCACACCGGGACCCGACGGCCAACGCCGGAGACCGAGGAGGTGCTCTCAGGTCCGTGTGGACAAACATTTGGATGGGCCAGCGATCTGCATAATTGCAACGCTAGAATCGATTGAAACAATTGGTCGGGGAGAGAGGATTTGAACCCCGCAGGTGGTGCGCGACCTTCAATCGACAATAGTCACTCTGACTTGGTGTTGTTTTATTCATCCCGCAGCGCCGCCATCGGATCCAGGTTCGCCGCTCGCCGCGCCGGCACTACGCTCGCTGCAACGGCTACCAACCCCAATCCCACCACCGCCGCCGCCAACGTTTTCGGATCGTACGGCTTAAGTCCAAACAGCAGCGACGCCGCCCACCTTCCCGCCGCGACCGTCAGCACCACGCCCACAGCGACTCCGATCGCCAGCAATCGTCCCGCCTCGCTGAGCACCATCGCCAGGATTTGTCGCGGCGCCGCGCCCAGCGCCATGCGGATTCCGATCTCGTTCGCCCGCCGCGCTACCATGTACGCGATCACCCCATAGAGTCCGACCGTCGCCAGCACTGCCGCCAGGAGGCCAAAGAAACTCGACAGCGTAGCCAGCAGGCGCTCGCGCAAAAGTCCGTCTTTGATGATCTGCTGGTCATACGCATGGAAATCGACAGAAATGCCGCTGTCCACCCGCGCGATCGCCGCCTTAACTTCGTTGATCACCGCGACCAGATCTAGGTCGGAACGAACCATCATCTGCGTCTCGGCATCCGGATTGTCGTCTTGTGCTTCCGGATAAAACGCGATCGGCTGGAAATTCTCGCGCAGATCGTAGTACTTCGTATTCCGGACGACCCCCACGATCTGAAAGTCGTACCGCTTCTCACCCCGATCGGCAGCGATCTGGAACGTTTTTCCCAGTGCGTCACCGCCAAACAGTTTTTTTGCCGTCTCCTCGTTCACGATCGCTACTTTGGGGGATTGCCGGTTGTCTCGTTCATCAAAGTCGCGCCCCAGCAGGATCGGTGTTCCCGTGGTGCGGAAGTATCCGGGGCTTATGTTCGACTCCAAGACAAAGGTGTCGCTTTCTTTTCCGCCCACCACGACGTCGTTTTGCCAGCCGAAGCCCCTGACCGGTACGATCGACGTATCGGCCGCGCCAGTCACTCCGGGCAACGCTCGTACCCGCTCCAGCAACAGTTCGCGGAACGCGACTCGCTGCTCCGGTGGGAGATTGAGCCCCGCGTAACCGATGTCCACCACGACCATGCCGTCGCGTTGAAACCCGGAATCGAGCGTCAGGATGTTGCGCAAGCTGCGCACGAATAGCACCGCGCCCACCAGCAACACCAGCGATAGCGAAACTTGCATGACCACCAGCCCACGTCGCAGGCTGAATCGTTCTCTGGTCGCAGTCAGCCCGCGGCCCGCCAAACTAACGATCGCGGCCGGCGCCGCGCTCGTAGCTTTCAATGCCGGCGCTAGCCCGAACAAGACGCACGTCAGCACCGCTAATCCGGCCGTGAAGCCCAGCACGCGCCAGTCCATGCCTAATTCAAGGAACATAGTCCCCGACTGCGTGGTCAGATACCAGACCAGCGCTGCGCTCAACACGCGCGCCAATACAATTCCCAGCGCAGCCCCCGCTATTGCCAGGAGCAGGCTTTCCGTCAGCAGTTGCCGCACCACCCGTCCGCGCGCCGCTCCCAACGCCAATCGCACGGCGATCTCTTTCTCCCGGGCGCTCGCCCGCGCCAGCAGCAGGTTCGCCAGGTTTGCGCACGCAATGACCAGCACCAGCCCCGCGATTCCCAGCAGCAGCCACAGGGGAGATTCATATTGCCGTCGCAGGTTCGACAACCCCGTTGCCCCTGGATACGCGTCCAACTTCTGGCTCAAGTATTTCTTGCGGTTGTCCTCCTGGTATGCCGGCGGGAGCGTCTCCTCCATGATGCCGGCCGAGATCGACTCTAGTTGGGCGCTGGCTCTCTCCAACGTCCATCCCGGCTTCAACCGGCCCATGACGGCCAGCCACCACCCCTGCGGCAGCGTGTACAGCGACGGCGCCGGCTCGAATACCGGCTCGGAGCACACGAGCAGCGCTACATCGAATCCGTGCCCGGGCGTGATTCCAGTAAAACTGGCGGGCGTGACCCCGACAATCGGGACTGCGTGTCCTTCGAGGGTGACGGTTTTACCGACGACGTTCACCTCGCCACCGTATTCGCGCTGCCAGAAGCGGTAGTTCAATACCGCGCCCGGCGTTCCGCATCCGGCGTGATCGTCTTCCCGGTGAAACACCCGCCCCAGGACCGGCTGGACTCCCAGCACGTCGAAGAACTCTCCGCTTACCCACATCGCGTGTGCGTCCCGTTCTTGCCCGCCGGTCGCCAGGTTCAAGCTCTCGTAGGCGAATGCGAACACGCCCGTGAATCCCTGTTGTCGCGCCCGGATCTGCTCCCACATCGCGTTCGTGACCAGCGGCAGATATCCGTGTACGCGACCCGATCGCGCGTTCACGTCTGGGCGGATGACCGCCAACTCTTGTGGGTCCTTCACCGGCAGCGTCCGCATGCGCACTGCGTCGATGAGCTGGAAGATCGCGGTATTCGCTCCCACTCCTAACGCTAGCGACAGCACGCACACCGCTGCGAACGCCGGATTCATCCGCAGCACTCGCGCGCCGTAGCGCAAGTCCTGCAACACCCCCGCCCAGAAGCTTTCGCCCTTGTCGGAACCCAGCGTCACTTGCTCGACCCAGCGCCGTTCCACGTTTCGGACCTCCTTCGCGAGATCACGCTCGTTGAGCTCCGCCGTGACCGCCCGCTCCGCCTCTGCTTCCGTCATGCCGCCGCGGAGATGGAGCTCATACTTGTCGCGCATGTGCTGCGAGATCTCGTCCACGATCGTCGCCTCACGCGTAGGCTCGAGGTTGCAACTCCGCACCTTCTCGCGAACCATCTCTCGAAAATCAGTCATGATGCCATCCCCACCGTGTAAGCACGTGTCATCCCAAGTGGGTCCTCAGGGCGTGTCACCCGAGCGGCCTTGTGTACCTCTGCGTCCTCTGCGCTGCTCTTCCTTTGCCCCCGTAGCCTGCCCTGAGCGAAGTCGAAGGGCGTCCTTTCGGTTAGCTTTTCCCGCGCCCCGCGCCCCGCGTTACGCGTGCTTCACTCCAGTGATCCTCGCCATCGCTGTCACGAACTCCGCCCACGTCCGCCGCTGCTCTTTGAGCATCGCCTTGCCCGAGGCAGTCAGCTTGTAATACCGCCGCCGCCGCTGGCCCTCCTTCTCCACCCACGTACCCTCGATCCAGCCACGCTTCTCCAGGCGATACAGCAGCGGATAAAACGACGCCACGTTGAACGTCAGCGTTCCCTCAGACAGCCTCTCGATCTGCTGGCTGATCTCGTATCCATGCCGCGGCCGCGCCTCCAGCAGCGAGAGGATCAGTAACTCCGCGCTGCCCTTCTTCAGTTCCTTGTCGAACGGCGATTTTGATGTCCTCATATATAGTGACACCATATATACTGACGTCAGGCCTTGCCAAAGGTTAGCACGTTTTTTCTCGGAACTCGGAACTGCCATGCCCAGAAATCCTTAACCGGGCAAACTCATCCGTGCCGTGTCCGAAACGTTTACAGGGACGTGATTACCAATCAAGAAAGTGAGGCGTTGGCCAAGATCGCGCGCCTGGCCCTCGCTAACAGCACGCAAACAGCACGCGGCACCGCGTAAGTTATTGAAAAATGGTGAGCGCGGAAGGAATCGAACCTGCTTCGTCTCGCTTAAAAGGCGAGTGCATCTGCCATCTCTGCCAGTCCCCCATGTTCAACATCAAAATGGTGCAGGATGTTGGAATCGAACCAACGCCTCGCGGTTATCGACCGCGGGCTCGACCTTCGAGCTAATCCTGCTTGGTGCGCCGTTCGGGAGTTGAACCCGCATCTGTTGGGTGTAGGCCAACTATTCTGGTCCGTTGAACTACCGGCGCGGACAAAATTGGTAGAGGGTGCAGGAGTCGAACCTGCCTAGCCGCGCTAATCTGGCGCCGAAGTGGGTATAAGCCACTGCTCCTCCCGGACGCCCCTCCATTGGTGGCTCGCGATGGATTCGAACCATCCACGATGGCTTTATGAGAGCCGCGTTCTTCCTACTGAACTAGCGAGCCGTTTTATTCCCTCGAAAATTGGCTGGCCGGGCAGGATTCGAACCTGCG
Organism: uncultured Acidobacteriota bacterium; assembly: GCA_963771285.1. Lineage (GTDB taxonomy): Bacteria > Acidobacteriota > Terriglobia > Terriglobales > Acidobacteriaceae > JABDBE01. Next base: position 164,330 of record CAVYSX010000015.1, on the reverse strand, counting down.
CATGGCGTGATTAACAGTCACGTACCTTTCCAGCTTGGCTACCGGCCAAGAAAACATCTGTAAAAAGCAAAAGGCCCCGACTTTTGTCGGAGCCTCGGAAATCGAATCTGAACTTGGAAATCTAATGAATAATCAGACCAATCCCGAGGGCCGAGCGCGATTGACGCGCCGTCTCATAATGGATTTGGTCTTTATAATAGTCATTTTGCAAATTGAGCATAGCCTAGTGGAAAGAGCGTCTTGCGTAGCCCTGCCGCGAACTTGGAGAAGCAACACTAGTGAAAGACTATACGGTCACACCTCTGGAGGAAAATACAGCTTTCTCGGCTCAATTCCTCATCTGTAATTTTGGTCTCCAAGACTGAAGCCGCAAACGCAACTTCGGTCTCAATTGCACCGAATGTACCGAAAAACAAACCCAAAACGAAGATCACGAAAGCTGGGTAAGCAATTGAAGAGGTGAGAGAAAGATTGGTCGGGGAGAGAGGATTTGAACCTCCGACCCCCTGGTCCCGAACCAGGTGCTCTACCAGGCTGAGCCACTCCCCGACGGACTTGCAGGCTGGCGCGGATTTGGAAGGAAACATCGGCTCGCGCGAGCCTCGGAATTGCTGTTACAGATTGCCATTATAACATTCGCTGCCTTCGGCGCTTTTACTAAGGGAGCCGTCGGGCAACGTTCTGCCCAAATGTGCTGAATAGAACTGTCGGGCCAAGGAACGACCTGTGACGCCGGCCTCGGTCATGTGTCAGCCTTTGATTTGGCACATTCCTAGAACTACAGGTTGCCTTTGTCCATCCTTACTTAGGTCTACGCAACAGGATGCACGCGGGCACTGCATAGTGAGGCCTCGACCTTTCCCTGAAAAAAGAACCGTGGCGGACGGAAATATCGTATAACTGGAAGTGATTTTTCTCGGATTGCCGGAGCGGAGGATGCCCGGACAACCCTACAATTTCCCTTAACAATAACGATTTAATTGATGATTGCCCTTACCGCAAACTGTCTCTACACACCGCTGGAGCGCGTGGAACAACCGCTGCTTCTGATGGAAGACGGCGTCATCGTTGAGGTGGCTTCGCGGGTGACGCGGGAAGTGCCGCCGGGAATTCGCGTGGTCGATTTTGGCGATGCTACGCTGGCGCCCGGCTTTGTCGATATACACATTCACGGCGGCGCCGGCCACGACGTGATGGAGGCTGATCCTTCTGGTTTGGCGGAGGTTGAGGAGCTACTGGCCAGGCATGGCGTGACGGCGTATTTTCCCACTACCGTCACTGCGCCCTTGGAGCAGACCTGGTCGGCGCTGGACCGGCTGGCAATTGCAATTGAATCCGCCAAACGAGATCCAGGTTCGCGAGGCAAGCGGGCTGAACCGCTTGGTATTCATCTGGAAGGGCCGTTTCTCAGTCATGCGCGGCGCGGAGTCCATCCAGTAGAGAATCTTCTTCTGCCGACCGTGCAGGCATTTACTCGTTTTTGGGAAGCGTCGCGCGGCAACATTCGCGTCATGACCATCGCGCCGGAGCTGCCGGGAGCGCGGGAGGTGATCGCGGAGGCGTCCCAGCGCGGCGTCTGCGTCAGTCTCGGACATAGCGACTCTGACCTTGAGTCTGCGCGCTTGGCGGTCGCAGCGGGAGCGCGCCACGCAACTCACGCGTTCAATGCTATGCGTCCGCTTGATCACCGTGAGCCAGGGATTCTGGGCGAAGTGCTCACCGACGCGCGGCTCTCAGCCGATATCATTGCCGATGGAATTCATCTTGATCCCGCAGTGGTTGAGCTTTTTCTGAAAGCCAAAGGGCCGGAGGGGGCAGTGCTCATCACCGATGCGATCTCTGCCACGGGGATGCCCGACGGACGTTATCGCCTGGGGACATTCGACGTCGAAGTGAAAAATGGGAGATGCGAAGCGGGCGGAAAATTAGCGGGCAGCGTTTTAACCATGGATCGCGCGGTTCGCAACGTGATGCGGTTCGCCCACTGGGATCTGCAACAATCGCTCCGATTGGCAACGCTCAATCCGGCGCGCGTGAGCGGGTTGACCAATCGCGGCAAGCTGGAAGCCGGTGCCGAGGCCGACATCGTGGTGCTCAGCCCTCACGGTGAAGTGAGGAACACGATCGTTCGCGGCCAAGTATCGGAAGCGGTTAGCACCGGCTGAGGAGAACAGATGGCAGACAAGGGAAACTTTCCCCATCACATGCTGAAGGAGATTTTCGAGCAACCGCAAGGCCTGCGTGACACCATCACGCCTCGTGTCTCGATTGAAGAAGGACGAGTGCGGCTCGACGATGTTCGCATTACCGAAGACGAGCTGCGGACTCTGCAACGCATCAACATCGTAGCTTCCGGGACCAGTCGCCACGCCGGCATGGCGGGCCAGCACATGATTCAGGACCTGGCGAACGTGCCGGTGGACGTCGATTACGCCAGCGAGTTTGAATATCGCAATCCTCTGATTTGCCGCGACGAACTCACGATCGTCATTACGCAATCCGGGGAAACCGCCGACACTTCTGCCGCTCAGCGTGAAGCCAAGGCCAAGGGATCGCATACCATTGCAATCTCCAATGTGATGGACTCGACCATTGCGCGCGAAGCTGACGGCGTGCTCTACACCCTCGCCGGGCCGGAGATCAGCATCGCTTCCACAAAGGCGTTCACGGCGCAAATGGCTGTCTTGTTTCTGTTCGCGGTTTATCTGGGACAAGTGCGCGGCAAACTTACGAAAGAGCAGGTGCGGCAGCATATTCGTGAACTGCTGGAACTTCCGGGCAAGACGGAAACGACGCTGCAATGCGCAGCCGAATGCAAGGCGCTGGCGGATCGCTATCACACGATGGAAGATTTTCTCTTCCTTGGCCGTGCCATTCACTATCCCATCGCCATGGATGGTGCGCTCAAATTAAAAGAAGTTTCTTACGTGCATGCCGAGGGTTATCCCACGGGAGAAACCAAGCACGGTCCGAACGCGATGATCGACGAGAATCTGCCCGTGGTCATTGTTGCGACTTGCGATCGCGGGGATGAAGGGTCGGTGTTGCGATACGAGAAAAATGTCGCCAACATTGAAGGATTCAAGCGGCAGTCGGCGCGGGTAATTGCGATCGCTTCGCAGGGAGATGAAGCGCATGCGCAGACTGGCTGATCACACGATTTTTGTTCCGCAAGCTACCGAACTTCTGTCGCCAATTTTGGAGATCGTGCCGATGCAATTGTTCGCCTATTACATGGCGGTTCGCAAAGGCCTGGATGTTGATCGTCCGCGCAACCTGGTGAAATCGGTCACGCTGGAATGAGACTCGTTGTGCGGACCCATTGAGTTCGCGGCGGAGAGATTGCGGCAGTAGCGTGGGTAAGCCCGCCGGCTTACGCTTCGCTCGCCGCGAATGAATCCTCGTCGGGATCGGGCAGTGAAGATGGCGGATCGCTGGCCGGGAATGTGTCGGCAACGGTCTTGTCCATCATTTTGTCTTTCTTTTCCGGCAGACTGGTTTCGTTGATCTCGCGATCTTCCGGATCTCTCGCGACTTGCTTCGGTTCCACAGGCATGAGGGTTCCTCCGGTCTTCTATGATGCCGCCGCGGGCCTTGCGGAAACATGCTGTCGCAAGTTTCTTTTTAGTGTGTCAACGTAACGTTCAGCCCGGTGGTCAGAATAATGTCGTTTTTCTTCAGCGCCGGAGTGCCCGCAGGCTGGACCGGCGGATTGCTTACGTAGATATCTCCGAAGGCATTCTGCCATCCCAGCCACTTGCTGATCTTGGTCACGCTGCCCAGGTTGAAGCTGGTGCGATATTCTCCGGTGTCGCTGAGGTTGGGAAAGAAGTAGAACTTTTCACTCACCACGGTTGATGCGCCCAGCTTATGGGTGAACTCTTCTCCGAGGGTAAGAGCGGCAAAGCTGTTGGTCACCGTGTCGTAAACTTCATGCGTGTAGTTTGGGCCAGCCAGGAAATCCAGCGTGGTGCGGTCGTTCTTGATGGCATGGTATCCGAGACCGCCTCCTAAAACAGTTCGCAAATTCAATTGCTGCAATGCATCAGTTTGGAAATCAGCTCCGCCGTAGGCGAATAACCGCGGGGTAAGGTTGCGGGAATAGCGAGCCCCGGCCTGAATTGCGTTTGCTGTGGTAGTCGGAGTCGCCCCCGGAGCATTGTTAGTCGAATACACCGAGTTTGTATAAAGTGCGATCTCGTCATGCAGTGTCTTGCGGTCGCCGGTAAAGGCTAGCGCCAGGTTTTCTGTCTGGCTGTTTCCTGCGGTGAAAGCAAATCCGACGTTCGCTCCTACCAGCCATCCCTGTGTGAGCGCCGGGTGGAGCGATTTGTCGTAGGCCGTTTGTTCCGCGTCACTGCGCAGCGCAGTTACGTCCGCACGCGCAACATTCACTGTCCCACTGCTCGTGGTGACGACCGCGAGACTGCCATCGTTGGTAGTGACGGGACCGACCACGGTTTTTCCGCCGGCTACCGCCACATGCAGGGGCTGCGTAGAGGTGATTTGCTGGACCGCATCCCATTGCACGGTGACGTCCCCGGCAAACTCCGTCTTGATCAGCAAGGTTTTGTCGTCAGACTTGGTGATCGTTCCGGTGAGCCGGTCTCCGTTTTTCAGAACAATCTGGTCGGCGAAAAGCGCGGAGCAAAAGGCAAACACTAACAACGCTGTCCACAAATGGATCTTACGCATGGCACTTCTCCAGTTAGAATTTTGACTGACGCGGGTCTGGTATCTGACACACAATGGCTGACAAAAATGGCGAAGGCATTAACTTACCTCAGGACCGGAATTTCTGCCATCGGGGAAACCCTGGTGCCTACCTCAGGATCCTTGACAACTCTTCGGAGCGAAGTGGATTTACAAGCGGCAGCTCGGAAACGGCCTTTGATCGTGCAGAAGTATTAAGCTTTGCGGTTACTCTGCACTTCAGTGTCGGCGCTCTTCGTGGGTTCGGCGGTAGCGTCTTTCATGCCCTCTTTCAATGCGCGAATACCCTCGCCGATCCCTTTGCCCAGTTCCGGTAGTTTCTTGGGACCAAATACGAGCAGGGCGATGAAAAAGATGACCAGAAGGTGCATCGGTTGGAAAAGTCCTTCAAACATACAAAACCTCCGGCGGAGACAGCTACTCTTTCTAACCTTAGCGAAGCCCGCAGGTTCCGTCAACTTTAAAGGGTTGGCCTTGAGTGGGCCCCAGGAAGCTCAGCGCCGCTCCTTGCGGTACAGCAGAAACGCCCCAACCGCGCCTCCCAGGCTGGAGAAAATCAGAAAGGCGATGAAGGTCATGACAAAAGTGAGGATCATGATCAGGGTAAAACCTTGAGGAGTGTTGAACAGGTCAAGCACCTGCTGCATGCGCGGATCAGCGTTGTGGGCGCCATATTGCTGAATAGCATGCAAGAGGGAGTCGTGAACTTCTTTTCCGGATCGGAAAGCGGTTATCAGCGCAGCGATTACGGCCAAAGCGCCGAATCCTAGCATTCCGGTGATTGCGCCCAAGCGAGCGCCCTTGCCCGGGGTGAGATGAATTCCCGGGTTGCGGCGGCGGTAGAGCATCACGGAGAGAAATCCAGCCGCAGCCATGCCAAATCCCGCGGGCATGCCTAGAAGGATCAGAAAAACTGCTGCTAAAACTGCGATCCCCGCCGACGGCAATAATTGTGGCCATTCCACTGGGGACGGCTGCGGTATGGCGTAGGGTGTTGATGGCTCCGTCGCCACTTCTACGCTTGCAGCAGGCGGAACCACGATCTCTGGCCCAGCGACTCGAATTTGCGGGGCGCTGCAGCGCGGGCAGAACGGAGTTCCATCTTCCACGCTGGAGCCACACTTGTAACAGGAATGTTCCACCGATTTTCAAGGTACAGCAGAGAAGTACGGCGCGCAAGGAAGGGCGCGCACGTGAGAGCGCAAGGCTCCGCCGGACCGGGAAAGCGGGATTTCTAGATATCGCCCTGTTTGCCCCGCATGCGTACGTAGGCCAGGGCGAAGGTTGATCCGGTACCTTTTTCGGCAGCCTCGACCGACACCACGTGCTGATTGTCCTGCGTGCCGACTTTCAGTTCGATAACATTACCGTCATTGTCGCCGTCGCACTTCAGTTCTTTGGATTCGGTGGAGTCGTCTTTGTCGGAGTCTACGTGGATCCCTCCCCCGCGGGTCGCCGCGCGGCATTCGAGCACCTTGCCGTATTTCTTCAGCTTGTCCCGATAGTAAGCAATCAGTTTGCTAGGGGAATCGTCGGAGTCGTAGCTGGCAACCAGCAACTTCATGCCGAAGGCCTCGGTCAGAATGGCGAGGTTCGCGCTGCTTTTGTCTTTCTCGGAATGCTTCGGTCGCGCGCCCGGATAAAGCGGCAACCCGATCTCGCGGGCGTCAGCATCGTTGCCCACATGAAGATCGCCCACCGAACTGCGAACATCCAGGTGTTTGTCCTGGTCGGCATTGCTGGTTTGCTGGGCTCTCGCGCTAAAGGACAAGCTCAGAATCACGACGAGCGCAGCAGCCTGAGCGGAATATTGCAGAATCGCCTGACGCATTTCGGTCAATCGAGACATTACTTCCTCCTAAATATCGCCTTCCTTGCCGTGAACTCGGACCCACACGATAGCAAAGTCCGAGCCTTTACTCGCGGAGTCAATGGAAACGATGTGCTGATTGTCATCCGTGCCAGCTTTCAATTCGACGGTCTTGCCGTTGTTGTCGCCATCGCACTTGAGCTTGCCTCCCACGACGTAGCCCTTTTTTCCTCCGAAGAGGGGAACATCGTCGTTGATCTTGAAACTATTGGTGCTGCCGTGACACTGCAGAACGTCGCCAAACTTTTTCAACTGGTCGCTGTAGTAGGCGATGACTTTGTCAGGAGGGTCGTCGGAAAGGAATTCGAGCGCGACGACCTTCAAGCCAAATCCGAACGAGGAAATGTTGACGTTGGCGCTTTTCTTGTCGCCGTCATCGGTTTTCGGCTTTGGTCGAGCGCCGGGATAAACTGGCAGGCCGGTGTCGCGAGCGTCGGCGTTCTCGTCGACGTGAATGCCGCCCAGCGGGGTGCTGATGTCGACTTTATTGTTGCCGTCGCCGTTGTGATCTTTCACGCTGACGCTGCACGCGGATAGCAGGGCCAGCGCCAGCGACAACCCAAGGCTCTTGCTAGTTCGACTGAGAATGGGCATCTCGAAAACCTCCTTGGGCGACGGACGCGGGACGCTCGATTCCGGCGCCGCGCTGAGCGATCTTGGGAATACTGACGGGCAAACGGCCCCGAATCGCGATCTCGCCGAACAACGCCTTCGCCGCGCTCACCTCCGAAACTGAGGCGTTGGAAAATGTGCAAAGATAATTTTGCACCGAAGGAAAATCCTGTGCCAGATAAGGATTTCCCATGGCGAGCAGGACCGTTTTCTCCGCGGCGTGATCGAGTACTTTCTGCAACAGCGAACTGCTGACTTCGGATAGACCCACCGAATTCGTCAAACCGTTTGCACCTTTCATCATTCTTCCCGCTACCGGGACTTCGTACACCGCCGCAATCACCGATTGCGCTTTGTCTACGGCTTTCAGGATTTCATCCGACATGGCGGCTACGGTGCGGGGGTCCACGTAGATGATGTTTGCATCCGCGACCCGCTCGTGCACTTGACGCTCCAGAGTTCGTCCCGCTTCCGTTCGAATGTCGTCGGAAAAAATGATCGTAAACAACCGATCGCGCACCTCTTCCACTCTCTGATACGGAAGACCAGGCGCAACGGTTCCCGATTCCTTCAGGGGCAGAAGTTTGCCGTTGTCTCGGACCAGGGTGACTGAGTCATTAGCAATTTGCTGGCCAAGGGCGAGGTTATCCTTCCTGCCGACCACGGTGGATAGAGCGTCGATATTTACCAAACGCGCTTTATGGAGGCCAATCGCGGCCTTTGCCTTCAATATTTTGAGGACCGATGCATCGAGCTGTGCCGAGGAAATTTCGCCACTGCGCACAGCTTCCAGCATGGCCCGGTAAGACGCGTCGAGATCAGCCGGAATCAGCAGCACATCGTTGCCTGCCTTGAAAGCATCCACCGCGGCCTGGCCGATGTGTCCGCTATAAAGGCGTGTGAGGGCAGCCATGTCGAGCGCGTCGGTGACCACGATTCCCTTGAAATTCAACTGCTTCTTTAGCAGGTCGTTGATAACGGCGGGTGAAGTCGTGGCCACGTGGTTCGTGTCCGCATCGAGCGCGGGAACCGAAACGTGTGCCACCATTACGGAATCGACTCCTGCGGCAATTGCTTTCTCAAAGGGTGGAAGTTCCACAATATGTAGTCGTGCCAGATCGCCGGTAACCTGCGCCACTCCCAGGTGCGAATCGGTCGCGGTGTCACCGTGGCCGGGAAAGTGTTTGACCGTGGTCATCATTCCGTTGGCCCGCGCGCCGCGTATGTAGGCGGCGACCAGGTCCCCGACTTGCTGAGGATCCTCGCCAAACGAGCGCGTATTGATGATGGGATTCGCAGGATTTGAATTCACGTCGGCATCGGGAAAGAAATTCCAGTGCACGCCGACGGCGCGAGCTTCCTGCGCCGTAATGCGGCCGAAAGCTTCGGCGTACTCCGTTTTGCCCGCCGCCCCAAAAGCCATGGCGTGAGGAAACTCAGTGGCGCCTTGCAGTCGCATGGTGACCCCGCGCTCGAAATCGGCGGCGATCAGCAGCGGCAACTTGGATTCCTGCTGCAAGCGGTTGAGGAGTTCAGCGGCTTCGTATGGCTGGCTGCGATAGAGAAAAGGGGGCTCCCATCGAACAGTCATAGTGAATCCGCCGAGATGATATTTGGCGATATTGTCGCGGAGCTGTAAGTAGTCAGGGCTGTCGACGTTCAGAAATCCAGCCCGCACCCAGACCATGAAAAGCTGGCCAACTTTTTCCTCCACCGAGAGCTTACGCAGAGTCTTCTCCGCCCATTTCTCGCCTTCGCGGTCAAGGTGGACGGGGCCGGGTTGCTGGTATTGTTCCCTAGCGGAGGAGAAGCACACAAGGGCGCACACCGCTACGAAAACTAAGGCACGCTGTCGAAGCATGAGCCGACGATAACATGGGATCAGGTGTTCGGTCAGATGACCTAGCCCCGCATCTTTTCGAGCAACCGGTTCACCGTGTTCCAATTTCGCGTTGTTGCCTTGACCGACAGAATCTTTTCGAAAGCACTGTTCGAGAGCTTCGATTCGCCGTAGCCATTTGGGCAATGCAGATAAATGTTTTCGCCGGAGCAGGAGAAACGGTCTGGACCAGCGGGGATCGCATTGAGCATCTTCTGCGCGTTTTTCTCTAGAGCCTGCGATAGGAAAGTGACGTGCAGCCTGGAAGGGTCGATGCCTTTCTCGTTCGCGAACGGATTGTTCTCAATCGCTGCAGTTAGCTCCTCCACAGTCTTTACGATTACCGGCACCGGGAATCCGAACTCTAGCAGCACTTTCTCTTCAATTTTCTTCGCCAATTTCTGGTTGGCTTGGGTGGGCGCTTTGAAGACTACATTTCCACTCTGTATGTAGGTTTTTGCATCCGCGAACCCAAGCGTCGCAAAGGCCGCTCGAAGCTGCTCCATCTTGACGATCTTGTGTCCGCTTACATTGATCCCGCGGAGCAAAGCTACATAGGTCGATTTGCCGGCCATTCGAAAAGGCTTCCTGAAACGCCAGAAATCTTATCATCCTCAGCGGCTCGTTTCATGCGGTTCTACAAAGCTCACAAGAAATTCTGCACCAACGAAAGAGCAGTTCCCTGGATCGCAGGATCATCTCCAAAACCGTTCAGCCAGCGAACCTCCGGTTCGCGGCGGAACCATGTCATCTGCCGCTTGGCGTAGTTGCGATGTGCTTGCTGTGCGGCCTTTAGCGCCGAACTTGCGGTCCAGTTCGCCGTCGCAACTCTTGCACTGCCTGCTTATATCCAAGCGAATCCAGTGGACGTGCCGCATCGCCGTAATTGTCGAGGAGTTGCCTGGCCTCTTCCACCAAGCCGGAATCAAACATTTGGCTAGCGCGCTGATTGATGCGGGCGTAGAGCACTTGCCGGTCCGGATTCAATCCCAGCCGCAAAATGCGAAAGCCGGTCAGGGGATCGCGGCCCTGCTTCCACATCGCACTCATTTTTTGCCGCGATGAAAGGCACACCTCAATCGCGCGAATCAGCTTGGGATTGTCATTGGCATGAATCTTCATCGCAGCATCGGAATCGAGCTGGCGTAACACACGATGCAGATGGCCCGCGCCATTTTCTTCCACCCGCTGCCGTAGCCGGTCGCGCAGTTCTTCCGAACGCTGCGGACCCGGAAAAAGGCCGTCCAGCAGCGCGCGCAAGTAAAGCCCGGTTCCTCCAACCACGATGGGCAAGTTTCCCCGCGCTTTGATTTCCACCAGAATCTGACGTGCCAGCCGCGAATACTCTCCTGCAGTCACGTGTCCGGTCGGATCCACGATATCGAGCAGATGATGTGGCGCGCGAGCGCGCTCCGCCGGGTTGGGTTTCGCGGTTCCAATCTCAAATTCGCGGTACATTGCTACCGAATCACAATTCACCACCTCGCCGTGAAAGTGTTCCGCCAGCGCCAGGGACAGCGCAGTCTTCCCGCTGGCAGTGGGACCAAGCACCACCACCAACAGCGGATCAACTGGCACGCTCAGCGAGCGCTCCAGGGAATATGGTGCCAGTAACGAGCAATTGTCAGAATGAGGATCGACGTCGAGATCACCAGAAGGCCGGTAGCTTCGAGAGTGTAAACTTGCGGGGTCCGATGACGTTCGGATGTGGGATGTTCAGGCGGAGACGGTTCCGGCTGCCGTTTTGGACTCGAGGCAGGCACGGGGATATTGTAGTCCTGACGTGGTACTAGGCGCTATTGCGAGGGCCTGGAGTCCTCACGACAGCCAGCGTGGATGCGCCCGCGTGGGCCCCACCTTTTTAGGGAACTTTGTGATTGGCTTAGCGTATCAACTAGTGCCGCCGGGGATGTGTGTCTTCCCGCTCGGCTTCAGGAGACAGCTTATGAAACATTGCGCTTTGGTCCTGTTGGGAATATGTCTGGCGGTCGGTCCGTTGGCCCACGCCGATGAATGGTCCAAGACTTACACGATTACCGGCAAGCCGGATCTACGTGTGGAAACCAGCGATGCCAATATCCGCGTGGACACCTGGGACCAGAATACGATTGAAGCCCGAGTGACGTCCGAGCGCTACAAGATTGGTGAGCATGGTCTCAAGATCGAAGAACACCAGTCCGGAGACTCCGTCGAGTTGAACCTCCACTTTCCGCACGACGTGCACATGTTCACCTTCAACGTGCATGGCTACCGCGTTGAAATTGAGATCCACATGCCGCGCGAAGGACGTGTGAATTTACACACCGGCGATGGATCGATCACGCTTGCGCACTTTAAGGGAGACATGGATTTGCAAACTGGCGATGGCCATCAGGAGATTGACTCAGTGGATGGAACACTACGAGCGCGCTCCGGCGACGGCCACATTACTGCGGCCGGGAGGTTCGATGTTCTCGAACTCGGTACTGGCGACGGGCGCATTGAAGCCCGCGCGCTATCCGGTTCCGTAATGACGTCGAGTTGGACGTTGCATACAGGCGATGGGAGCGTGAACCTCGAATTGCCCGCTACGTTTGCTGCTGACCTGGATCTGCATACCAGTGACGGGCACGTGACGGTGGATATTCCAGTGTCGGTGGAGGGACGCCTGGGAAACAAGAACATTCGCGGAAAGATCAACGGCGGCGGAAATCTATTGACTGTGCGGACGGGGGATGGATCGATCCGGCTGCAGAAGTCGTGAGAAGCAATCCGCTGTCAGCGTTGTCGTGCGCTCTCCGCCTACGGCAAGTCCGCTTTGTCTGGGTTGTAGTAGAAAGCAAAGCGGAGGCCAAGGTACTGACCGCCGAATTCGCTGGGTAAGGGCGGGAAGGGACTGGATGCGGTGATCCCACCCCAGGCGCCACGGTCGAGAGCCACGTCGCCGGAAGTGGACACCAGCTTCATCCCACCTACGCTGCCATCTTTCAGAATGGCAAATTCGATGGTCACTTTCCCCTTCTTCATGATGGGAGCGCGCGCCGATTCTGGAATGAGGTTGTACCAGTTCAGCCGAACGTCGTGCAGCACTCGCTGCAAGTAAGGACCGAAATCCACACCCATGGTGTCGCTGAGGATTTCGAGCGGCCCGGTCACTGCTGTGGGTTTTCTACCTTGTCCCAGCCCGTAGTTTCCGCCATCGCCCCCATAGCCTCCGCGGTTGTTGGCGGCGGCGCGGGCAGCCTGGTCAATCGCGGATCCCGCAGACATACCTCCCCCGCTGCCAAAAACATCTTTGACGCTTGGCACTGGCGGAGTTTGCAGCTTCGCCGTGACCGGAGGAGCCGGCGGTGGTGGCGCTGACGCCTCGGACGCGTTCTGCGGCGCGGGTGCCGGCGATGTCGCTCCCGGTTGCGGCGCCGGAGGTCCACTGAGCCCGGGCCGACCGGGACGCGCAGCATCCAGAATCTTTTTCAGCTCCTGACGATCGATTTGCGGTGCGTGAGATGTGGCGATGCGGTCTTTATCGGAAATGATGTTAGTGTCCGGACGTTTGGTCACCTTTTGCGCATCCGGCGGTAGTTCGAGGAAGGTTGTATCCTTCTGGTTTTGTGGCTGGAGGTTTACCGCAACGACGTTTCCTCGGGGGAGAAATCCCATCAGCCTTTGCGAATTGACGATGAGCAGAATTACCACCATGTGCACGACGACCGAAATCCAGAAGGCTTCGCTGCGGCGGGAGCGCGTCAAGTCGTCCTGCAACTTAATGATCAAGGTAGGGGCTTGCTGAATATCGCGGTAGGCAGATTCCCAGTAGCGCGCGTCGTATAAATCGCCGCCGTCGGGGCGTCGTGCGGGAGGGGCGGGATTGGCTGGCGGGATTTGCGTGGTTGACATCGAACGCGGGTTACCTGCTGGTTAGAGACGAACGGCCCAAGATTAGTTGCAAGCGCGGGAAACCCGTACTCGCGGCTTTACAACTTGATCAGCCCCGACAAATCTTGTTGGCGCGTGCAGCTCAACCTCATTTTCGCATCTTTTGTGAGAATCCGCGAAGGTCTGAAGGGGCGAGTACTTCGGGTTCGCACCCAAGTGATCAATTGGTGAGTTCTTGATTTACAAAACTTGACATTCGAGTCAACTCTGCAACCGTTCCAGATTGACCCTTCGCCCATGCTCGTTGATCGCCGCGACGATATCCAGGGCGACAGCGAGGGCGCGACGTCCGTCTTCCAATGAAACCGCGGGGCGGGACCGCTGTCGCACCGCTTCGAGGAACGATTTCAGCTCTGCATGCAAGGGTTCTTCCTGCGTAGTTGGAGGCTTCGCCATCTGGATCTGGGGATTCGCAGAAGGCCTTCCGTCACTCCCGCCGTCGCCAACGCTGAAGACCAGGACGTCCTGCCGCCCGTAATCGAGCGACACATATTGCTTCGGCTGAAAAAATCGCAACTTACGCACTCGTTCGGTTGAGACTCGGCTGGCAGTGAAGTTGGCAACGCAGCCAGAATCGAATTCCAGTCGAACATTCGCGATGTCCACCTTGCCTGAAAGAATGGGCAAGCCAACCGCGCGAATTTCCTTGACCGGTGAGTTCACGAACGAGAGCACGATATCGAGATCGTGGATCATCAAGTCAAGCACGACATCCACATCGAGCGAGCGCGGCGTGAATAAGCTGAGGCGATGCACCTCAAAAAACATGGGTCGCGTAATCACGGGAAGCGTGGCGCGCACCGCGGGATTAAAGCGCTCCAAATGGCCAACTTGGCCGATGCGGCCGAGACGCTGTGCCAGATGGATGAGTTCATCGGCTTCAGCCAGCGAAGTGGCCAGCGGTTTCTCGATCAGAACGTCTACGCCAGCCTCCATCAGTTGCTGGGCGGTGCTGAGGTGACGAATTGTAGGTACTGCGACCGATGCGGCCTCGACTTCGCTATGCGTTGTTACAAGTTGCTCGACCGAGCCGAAGCTGCGGCAGCCGAATTCGCTCGCCACTGCGTCGGCCTTGGTTGTGTCTGGGTCGACCACTCCCACAAGTCGCACTGCCACACCTTCGCTGGCAAGTTGATGGTAGACGCGGGCGTGGTTGCGTCCGAAGGCGCCTACGCCAACTACAGCGACGTTGATAGGGTGGTCGGTTGACAGTTGCGGGTTCCTGGTAGAGTTACGCGGCTTTCTTCAACAACGCGATCTGGCCTGCGTGGTAAATCTCGTGCTGCGCGATCCCGCTGAGCATATAGAAGAAGTTGTGATGCTCTTCTCTCTTGCCCGGAACCCGCTCCTGCAGCCGCGAATCTGGAAACGCCGCAACCGCACTAACCAATTCGCTGTGTGCTTGCTTGGCGTGGTCGATCGCCTTGCGCCAGGCTGCGGCGCTGCTATCGGTTACAAGCGGGAAATTCTGCTTGCCGATGAGTTCTACAACTTCGCCACCGATGCGACGACGCACGGCGTCATCCCAGGCGGCAATGTGCAAAACCAGTTCCCAGATGCTATGTGCATTCTTGATGGGATGAGCGGCAGCGGTTTTCGCGTCGACGTTGGCGACAATCTCGAGAAGGGAGTCGCCGTGCCATGCTTCCCCCTCAAAGGCGCGGCGAATTTGATCGGCAAGACGTAGCGTCTCTGACATACGTTGCTCCGCTCGTAAGTATAACTCAAAGAAAGTACCAGCATATACCTGACTACACGGTAATCATGTATAATAGAAATCCGTGATTGTTTCGTTCGGAGATAGAGTGACAGAGGACATCTACCATGGACGACACACTAAGAATGCCCGGAAGTTGTCGCAGGCTTTGTGGGAGAACATCCAGCTCAAGTTGGACTCGATGAACGCTGCCGTGTCGATACAAGATCTTCGCGTCCCTCCATCTAATCGCCTGGAGAAGTTGCGCGGTGACCTGGCCGGCTTCTACACCATCCGCGTGAATCAACGGTACCGGTTAATCTTTCGTTTTGAAAATGGCAATTGCAGCGATGTTCGATGTACCGACTACCACTAAGGAGCGCATGTTACCGCTACATAGACCAGCTACGCATCCCGGGCAGGTTTTGCTGAGGGAGTTCCTTGATCCCTTGGAGTTGACGCAGGCAAAGCTGGCTGCGGCCCTGAATATTCCTCAGAATCGCGTCAACGAATTGGTTCGCGGGAAGCGCGGCGTTACTCCGGAAACCGCTTTGTTGTTTTCGGCGTACTTCGGAAACTCGGCCGAATTCTGGATGAACCTTCAGACGGCCTATGACCTAACTCGGGTGCGCGCGGAGCTGAGGAAGCAGCCCGTTGCCGATTGGCGCCCTCGCTCCCGGACAGTCCGGCGAAGAGCTACCGGCAAAGGCTAGACCTCTTTCGCAATGATCGCGATTTCAGCGTTATCGGCGGCGATAACGATTTTCTCGCCATCGAGCAGTAAGCACTTGCCCGCGTCCAGTGCCAGGCAGGTGGCGCCGGCCTTACGCATCACTTGAATCGTTCTTACTCCAATAACCGGTACATCGAAGCGCATGTCCTGATTTGGCTTCGCGATTTTAACAACTGTAAGCGCGCGGCTCAGTGTTGACGGACCCGCTTGCAGCGACGCCATGATTTGTCCCGCGCGTTCGATGGTCGCGTCAGTGCCTTCCATTGCCTCGACTGCGACACAAGCGGCCTCGGCAACGACCACGGTTTGGCCGATATCGTATTGCGCCATATGGCGAGCGACGTCGCGTCCATACACGATGTTCTTTTTTTCCTGATCGGAAGGTTCGCGCCGGGTGAGCACGGCTGCCTTCGCCAGCAGAGGTTCGAGCAACAAGGTCGAATTCTCCACCGTGATCCCTTCATCGGCGAGGACTTTAGCCACCGCGCCGAGTAGGGAGTCGGTATTGCGCGTGCCGAGAGACAGCAACAACTTCCCCAAACGCCAATCGGGACGGATGCTCGAGAAAATCTGCTTGTGCTTCACCTGACCGGCCATGATGGCGCGGCTTACGCCTTCGCGCTTGAAAGTGTCGATCAACTTGGAAAGTTCGCCGAGCGAAAGCCAGTGAACGGCTGCGGCGCCGTGAGACTCGATTTCCGGGAACGCTTCTTCTTTGATCGCAGCGACGACGACCTCGTGACCCTGGGCATGCGCCGCATCGAGCACGAGCAGCGGGAATTGGCCGTTGCCGGCGATCAGTCCGAGACGTTCCTTCGGAGGCATGGGAAAACAGTGTACCGGAGTTGGGCCTCCGTGTTCAGATTGTGCGGCGCGGGGACGCGCGCCTACTCTACTTAATCACTCCACGCTCGGACTGTTCGATGAAGTCAATCAGCAAATCCACGTCTTCACCGCGATCGGATTTTGCCTTTAGTTTCTCCAGAGCCTGCGAGGTATTGAGCTTCGATGCGAGCAGAACTCTGTAGGCATCCTGAAGTTTGCGAATCCGCTCTTTGCTGAAGCCGCGACGATCCAGTCCCACGGCGTTCAAACCAAAAGCGTGAACATCCCGGACGGCAGAGGTTTTCGAGAAGGGAAGAACATCCTGGGTAATCGTGGTGCCGCCGCCAATAAACGCGTGAGCGCCGATGCGAACGAAATGATGGACAGGGCAAAGCGCGCCGACCTGGGCCCACTCACCGACCGTAATGTGGCCTCCTAAAGTTGCCGCGTTGGCCAGCAGAGCGTGGTCCCCGATGATGCAGTCGTGGGCGATGTGCGTGTAGGCCATCACCAGGATGTGGCTGCCCATGCGAGTCACACCGCCGCCCTTCACGGTGCCCCGGTTGATAGTCACGAACTCGCGAATTTCGTTGTGATTGCCGATTTCAAGTCGCGTAGGTTCGCCAGCATAGGTCAGATCCTGGGGCGCCATACCAATCGAGCAAAACGGAAAGAAGCGGTTATTCGAGCCAATCTTCGTCGGCCCCTCGATCACAACGTGAGAAACCAGATCGCATCCTTCTCCCAACTCCACCTCCGGCCCAATCACGCAGTAAGGGCCGATCTTGCAACTGGCATGGACTGTAGCGCGCGGGTCGACGATGGCGGTGGGATGGACGTTCATCTCTTCACTTGGTGAACCCTTGCGTCCTTAGGTGGTTCAAGATTTATGGTTCACCCGATTGACCACAAGGACACAAAGTTGCACAAAGGTTTGTGGTTTGCGTTCACGGTGTAAGAGCCTATTCTCGCTCCGTCGCGCCTTCGGAAGGGGTGCGCTCTGCACGCGCCCGATCGACGAGGCGGCAACTGACAATGGCTTCGGCGGCCCGCTTGTCGCCAACGTAGGCGATACCTTCCATGCGTCCTGCATTGCCGCGCCACACCCGCACCTCCACCTCAATGCGGAGCTGGTCGCCGGGAATTACCGGGCGGCGGAACTTAGCCCGCTCAATTCCGGTGAACAAGACGAGCTTGCTCGCGCGGTCTTCCACTTCGGTGAACAGCAGGACGCCACCTGCCTGGGCGATGGCTTCCACAATGAGCACACCCGGCATCACCGGCAGATTCGGAAAGTGGCCAGCGAAAAATGGTTCATTGATGGTCACGTTCTTGATCGCCACAATCCGTTTCTTGCGCTCCAGATCGATGACGCGGTCGATCAACAGAAACGGGAAACGGTGCGGCAGAAGGTGCTGAATCTCGTTAATATCCAAAGCGACTTTCGCGACCGCAGGCGCTTCCGTTGCGGTATGGGTGATGTCAGTCATTCGTTTCTCATCAACGTAAGAGCGAAGATTATACTGTACCGCGTGGCAAGAAACCGTTCCACAAAAAGGATCGCATGGCTAAGAAGGCTTTAAAGAAAAAGAGAGACGTTGCAAGCAAGGTCTCTGCGCCGACGTCCCTGCACTTGAAATATTTCGAGGAACGGAAAGAGCAAATCGTTCAGACCGTTCGCCAACTAGTGGAGATCGAGTCTCCCAGCGATAACAAGCAAGCCGTAGATCGCCTGGGCGAGCTGCTGGCCGGCAGATTCGAAAGACTACGCGGCCACGCCAAGTTTCACCGCGTCTCAAATTTCGGAGATCACCTGCAAGTGGATTTTGCCGGCGCCCGCGACGTCAAGCCAGTCATGCTCCTGGGGCACTTGGACACGGTTTATCCCCTGGGAACATTGGCGACCATGCCGTGCCGCGTGGCCGACGGACGCTTGTGGGGCCCGGGCAGCTTCGACATGAAGTCCGGGATCGCGCTGATGCTGCATGCGATTGAGGGGCTGCGGACCTGGCACGAGGACTCGCTGCCGCGTCCGGTCACCGTGCTGCTGGTTTCAGATGAAGAAATCGGTAGCGAAACGTCGCGGTTGATCACGGAAAATCTGGCGAAGAAATCCGCGGCTGTGCTGGTGCTGGAACCGTCTCACGGGCCGAAAGGAGCGGTGAAGACGGCTCGCAAAGGGATTGGCGAGTACGTTTTGAAGGTCACAGGAAAAGCGGCGCACTCCGGACTCGATTTCGAAAAGGGTGAGAGCGCGATTCTGGAGTTGGCGAAACAGATTGTTGCAATCCAGAAGTTGATCGATATCAAACGGGGCCTGACGATCAACGCAGGGCTAGTGCAAGGCGGAACGAGAGTAAATGTCATTCCCGCCGACGCCAGCGCGGTGCTCGATGTCCGGGTGGCGCGCAAGCAGGATTCGGCGGGCATCGACCGCAAGCTGCGTTCCCTGAAGCCATTCAATCGTAAATGCAAAATCACAGTCACAGGCGGCATCAATCGTCCTCCCATGGAGCGCACGCCGATGGTGGTTGGGCTCTACAAAAAAGCGGCGGAAATTTCGAAGCAGTTGGGGTGGACGCTGGGAGAAGCGGCGGTGGGCGGAGGATCCGACGGCAACTTCACCGCATGACTCGGCATTCCCGACGTTAGATGGTTTGGGCGGTGTTGGCGAAGGCGCGCACGCCACCCATGAGTCAATTCTGATCTCCGAACTCCCCCGTCGCGCCGCGCTGCTGGCGGCTTTGATTGAGGCAGTCTGACCTCCCTTTCATGCTAAAATCCCATCCGCGCTGATGCCTGTCCGCGCCCGGAGGCTTATCCGATCATGAAAGCTTTGTCCTCAGTTCGCTTGATTGTTCTGTTCGCGATCGCGCTCACCTGCATTGCAGTGCTTCCGGCATTTGCCCAAACTGACGACGCGATAGTTCACCACGTCTCCGGACGGGTGCCGGTTATCGGTTCCAGCCGCGAGATGGCAGCAGACCGCCCTCAACAAGCGAATGCCAGCCACGTGCGCACGGCCGATCGCGTCGATCCCAAAGCGAACCCGTGGAAACTTCAAGCGACCCTGCCCGGAGCGGTTATTCACGACATCTCCTTTGCGTCGGCAGATATTGGCTACGCCGCTGCTGAACTCGGCCAAGTGTGGAAGACGGTGAATGGAGGTGCCACGTGGAAGGAAATCATGAATCTTCAATTTCCCTACTATTGGTACGGAGTGAAGGCATTGACGGCCAAAGATGTGGTCGTCGCCGGATTCAATGACAATGACTTAGAAGGGATTCTGCGCTGGAGCCACGATGGCGGCAAGACTTGGACTGACGACGTGGTTCTGACTACGACCGGCTGGTCATTCCGCGTGCGTTTTGCCAATAAGAATGACGGGCTAGTACTGGATGGACTGAACACCCAGGCCGCGAATGCCGCGCACGTCACCACGGACGGCGGAGCCCAGGCATCGGATTGGACGGAGAATGTCCCCGATCCGAATGGCGGCTGGTTCGGCAATCAATTTAGCCTCCTGAGTAACCTTCACGCCCGCGCTTCCGGAATCACCTATTGCACCAGCAAGAACGGCGGCACCCAATGGAAATGCCGCCCGTCAATTGACTCGGTTTTCGATGGGCCTACATTTTTCCTGAATGACACTTTCGGCTGGGTGGGCGGCGGTGAAATCTCTCCCAATGTCGCCGGTTGGGTGCATCAAACCGCGAATGGTGGAAAGACCTGGAGCGGACGCTCACTGAATAGTCCCTGGCCAATCCGCGAGATACGGTTCCTTACACCGACCTTCGGCTGGGCGGCGGGCGGAAACTACTCGCAAAACATCGGAGGCATGTATTTCAGCCGCAACGGCGGCAAGACCTGGTCGCTGGACGCCAATACCGGCGCGGAAATGGATGCCTGCGACAAGAGGAAAGTGGGCACGAAGTTTCAAGTATGGTGCGCTGGCTATAACAGCTCATTCAATGGGGTGGTCTACACCCTGAAGAACATCGCAACGGAATAGAGGGCAGGCCACCATTCTGGGTTTCTTTTGACTCCGCGGATTGTGAGGCCTAGAATTTCTGCAGGGGTATTGGCGCAGTTTTTCGGCGCGATTCTCTGATCGTTCAGCAAACCCCGCAAGGAGGAGTTCACTATGGGCGGAAAATTGGGTTTGCCTGAGATACTGCTGATTCTGGCCATTGCACTGCTTATTTTTGGCCCGAGCAAGCTGGCCGATTTAGGCAAAGGCTGGGCGAAGGGATCAAGAATTTCAAGTCAGCGGTAAAAGACGGCGAAGAAGGCCCAGACAAGAAGTCGTAGCGTCCGAGAATCCATGCTAATCTTTACGGAGCGACCGGTTTCGGGGGGACTGGACCATGCACGCAACTGGGATCGCCGGTAGGTTGCGGAACGGTATATGAGCTTACCCCGCCAGCCAAACAAGGTGATCCTTGGACGGAGACCGTGCTCTACAGCTTTCAGGGCAATAAGGACGGCTACATTCCTTCGGGGGCATTGGTATTTGATAGTGCAGGCAATCTATATGGAGTAACCCTGTTTGGCGGTGGCAAGGGTACGAACTGTGGCGATGATGTTTATCCAAACTGCGGCACGGTGTGGCGGCTGAGTCCCCCGAAGACGAAAGGTGGCGCGTGGAAGGAAATGGTATTGCATCGTTTCGCGGGCGGCCATGATGGAGCCTGGCCGAACGGAGGGCTAGTGCTTGATGCCCTGGGTTCGCTCTACGGAACAACTTTCCACGGTGGTTACAACTGTCCTCATACCGCAAATGAGGGTTGCGGGACGGCATACCAGCTTATGCCACCGGCAAAAAAGGGCGGAGCATGGACGGAGACGCAAACTCATGTATTCACAAACCACGACGACGGCACCGAACCCAACTCTGGGGTCATCTTTGGTCCAGACCAAGCTCTGTACGGCGCGGCAGGGGGCGGAGCAAAGGGAGGCGGAATCGTCTACCGATTGACTGCTGCAAAGGACGGGCAATGGAACGAGAAGGTCTTGTATGAATTCAGCAGCGACACCTACGGTTACATGCCGTCGATTTCGTTCTTCTCAGGACAAGTCCTCTTCGGCACAACACAGGCGCTGGATCATTTTGCGGGCAGCATCTTCCGGCTCAAGCAGTCCCAAGGCGACATGGACAAGTGGGTTGTGACCGAACTCTACGAATTTTCCGGTTTTGCCGACGGGGCTTTTCCGTATCCGCAGTTGGTGATGGAGGGTGGCCAAATCTTTGGCGCGACACTGGAAGGTGGAACCAGCGACAACTGCAGCTTCCAGGGTTGCGGGGTCGTGTTCGAGGTGATGCGGCCGTAGAGACGTAGCTAGCTACGTCTCATCGGATAAGCTAAATCGGATAAATAATCCGACCAGCGACCCGGAACGCCCATAAGCCCCGGAGCCAGCCCTCCATTGCAATGCTGCGAATTCCGCTCTTTGGCTCTATCTAAATCCCCGAATGTCCGGATTCTCCGCGCCGGGCTAAGGAATTAAGCGCTTTGGGCGAAGCCTGATTTTCCGGAGGCGGCGAACCCATTGCCCGGAACTTATTGATTGCGCTCGGCGTATTGACCCAAGGGAGCTTGGCCTTTAGCGGCCTCAGAACGGCCAGCACCACGGTGTGCAACCGTGAAATGAATGTAACTTTCCCCTGGACAGGCTAATCAGATAAAGTAGTTGTTCCGAACTATTTGATGCAGCGACCTTTTCTACGTTTATCGGTCTTATGGATGTGCCTGCTGGGATGGGCGACGGCTCAGAGTACGTTTCCGAAGCCTGGCGCTGCTTCTGATGCAGGCACGACGCCGTTTCCCGCCGTAGGGCCACCTCAATCACCAACGTTGGCTGCAGCGGTATCGACCTCGGCGCCTCTGATCGCTCCAGCCGTGCTTCCTCGCATGGCTCCTGAACTAGCGTTACAGGTTTGCCGGGGACGCTCGATCGTGCAGACGGCTCACCTTGCCTCCTACTCGGTTACGACTGTGATCCGGGCGCAGCTTCCTGATACTTCGCAGTCGGGCGAATTTGAGTTGCAACAGAGTTACGTCGCTCCCCATACGCTGGCGTTTAAGGCTGTTCATTTCACCGGAGATGTTTTCGTAAAAACCAATATCATCACGCGCTTGCTGCAATCTGAGGTTGACCACGTGCAGAAGGACGAGCCTTCGCTGAATGCGATCAGCCCAGCCAACTACAAGTTCTCTTACAAGGGGACAAGCGAGGTCGATGGCAGGCTGGTGCATGTGTATCAAGTAAAGCCGCGGGAGAAACGGCCTAGCTTGTTCAAGGGGCGGATTTTCGTGGATGCTTTCAGGGGCAGCCTGGTAAGAGTCGAAGGCAAACCTGCGAAGTCACCGTCGTTGTTCATCAAGAAAATCGATTTCGTGCAGGACTACGCGGACATAGGCAATTTCACTTTCCCGGTACACATCCACTCGGAAGCGCGGGCGCGCATTGTGGGGCGGACTGTTGTGGATGTTTATCAGCGGGACTACCAACCCGTAGCCGACACTGTGACCGATGCCAGCGTCGCTTCCCTGCGCTCTCTCCAACCCTAACTCCTCTTCCGCCTGAAAGCCTTTAACCGCGGAGTCGCAGAGGACGGCCGCGGCGTGCGCAGGGTCGTGACCTCTGCGGTTAAAAACCGCTTCCTTACTTGGGACAGTTGCCACGTCTGTAGCTATAATCCTGATTCCAATGTTAAGGAGAAAATCATGACCCTTTCAGGCCGGGTCGCGCTGGTTACGGGCGCGTCCCAAGGGATTGGCCGGGCTTGTGCCAGTAAGCTCGCAGCTGCAGGCGCAACGGTGGCTGTCGCAGCTCGGAATCAAGAAAAGTTGAACGAATTGGTCCGGGAAATCAGCGGTTCCGGGGGAAAAGCTGTCGCCTTTCCGATGGACGTGGCGGACGAGGAGCAAATCAAGGTCGCGTTCAAGGCGGCGCTCACACAGTTGGGCAAGATCGACATCCTGGTAAACAATGCTGGAATCACTCGTGATCAGCTGGTTATGCGCATGAAGCGCGCTGACTGGGACTCGGTTTTGAGCACGAATCTGACTTCGGCGTATTTGTGTATTCAGCAGGTAATTGGCTCCATGCTCAAACAACGGTGGGGGCGAATCATCAACATAACGTCCGTTTTTGGCCAGATGGGACAAGCGGGACAGGCCAACTACGCGTCGTCGAAGGCTGGCCTCATCGGATTAACCATGGCCATCGCCCGCGAGGTGGGATCGCGCAGCATCACGTGCAACGCGGTTGCTCCCGGTTTCATCGAAACCGCTATGACCTCTAGTTTCACAGAGGATTTCAAGCAGAACGCAATCAAGATGATTCCGCTGGGGCGCGTTGGCTCGCCCGAGGATGTGGCAGGTTCGGTTGCGTTCCTCGCCTCGGACGAAGCTTCCTACATCACCGGCCACGTGTTGAATGTGAACGGGGGAATGCTGATGGGGTAGCGCGGGAAATCTCGGGGCTGGTGCTGACGCAAGTGGAGTCGGCCGTGCAGGTCGACCAGGCGCGCGAACTTTTTCTCGAGTATGGAAAGTCGCTTGGCTTCAGTCTTTGCTTTCAGGGATTCGACCAGGAACTCGCAGGACTACCGGGCGACTACGCCCCGCCGGACGGCCGCTTACTTCTGGCCGAGTTTGAAGGCCAGTTGGTGGGGTGCGGGGCCCTACACAAGATTGACGAGCGAATTTGCGAGATGAAGCGGCTGTACCTGCGTACGGGATTTCGAGGCAAGGGCGTGGGGCGGGCGCTGGCAGAAGCGCTCATTGCGGAAGCCCGAAACATTGGCTATGAACGTATGCGGCTCGATACGGTCGAGCCGGTGATGAAAGACGCCGTCGCGATGTACCGGCGATTTGGGTTTCGCGAGATCGCGCCGTATCGGGTGAATCCGATGCCTGGAACGCTCTACATGGAGTTGGATTTGTAAGCGGAAACCCAGGGCTTCACCACGGAGCGGCAAGTGAACACGGAGGAGTTACTATGAAATTATTCTGCGCAATGCTGCTTGTGTTTTCTGCTTTGTCGTCTTTCGCGGCCACGTCGAAGAATGTGTCTTACAAGAGTGGCGACGAGACTGTGCAAGCCGTGCTGTACACGCCCGAGGGTAAAGGCCCATTTCCCGGGATTGTGGTGATTCATGAATGGTGGGGGCTTAACGATTGGGTCAAGGATCAAGCGTCGAAGTTGTCGGACGAAGGGTATGTGACGCTGGCGATTGATCTCTATCGCGGCAAGGTGGCCACCACGCCGGAGCTGGCGCACGAACTGATGCGTGGTGTGCCGGAAGATCGTGCTCTACGCGACTTGCGTGCTGCAGTGGAGTTCCTCAAAGCTCAAACGAACGTGAAGGCCGACCGGCTGGGTTCGATTGGCTGGTGCATGGGCGGCGGATACTCTCTCGATGTTGCGCTGCAGGAGCCGACATTGACCGCCACGGTGATCAACTACGGGCATCTCGCCACCGATACCGATTCATTGAAGAAAATAAATGCTTCCATCCTGGGTTTGTTCGGCGGTCAGGATCAGGGGATTCCGGTCGGCGATGTGCAGAAATTTGCCGCCACGCTGAAGCAATTGGGCAAGAAGGTGGATATCACTGTCTATCCCGATGCCGGACACGGCTTTGAAAACCCAAATAACACCGCAGGCTACCGCGCCAAAGATGCAGCCGACGCCGAGCAGCGCACCAAGAATTTTTTTGCCGGAACGTTGAAGAAGTGAAATTGGGGTCAGCTCTCAGCCGTCACCACTCTGGGTTCGCTGATCCTCGCGGAATGAAACGATGCCGAGTCGCAGCGTCGATGCAACGCGCCCCAGCTGATTGCTGACCGCATTCCTGCCTGCACCATTTCCTGGGCTGTGAATTTCCACTTGCCAACCGTTACTACTGTGGTTACTATTCCCCATCGCGGAGAACACTAATTTGGCCGTTTTCTCTATGAACATTGGCGAGACCATTCGCAACTATCGGCTGGGGAAAGGTATGTCCCAAGGCGATATCGAGAAGCGCACCGGCCTGCTGCGCTGTTATCTGTCGCGCGTCGAAAACGGTCACACCATTCCTTCGCTCGATACGCTTGCCAAAATCGCGGGCGCGATGGAATTGCCGCTCTCACAATTCTTCGCAGAATCCGGACGCACCAACGGCGCCAAGGGATTGCCTCAACTTTCCGATGACGAGGTCCGCTTCCTGAGTCAGATTCGCCGCTACGCCGTGAGCCTCAACGACAGCGACCGCAAGTTGGTGCTGGCGATGGTCAAAAAGATGGCGTCGAATGCGAAGTGAGATCACCTCGTAGCTTTGGGTCTTCAGCTCAAGAATTTACTTTCTTCCAACCTGCAGGAGTCAAACTAAGTGCTAAAGGCTTACTGCTGCCTTTGTGACTTTCGTTCCATCCCTCCGGTGACCAACGGGTACCTCGTCGGCGTTGTGGCTTACCCCCTACACTGTGGTTGGAGATACCTGGTGACCATAGACGAAGAACTTACTCTGCTTGAGACGCAATTGCGGCGGCTCAAGATTGAGTACGAAGTTTACTTTAGCAACCCAACGAAGAAGCCGCCCACGGATGTCGAATGGAAAGTGCTGAGCTTGCTGCGCAAATTCAGCGACGGCGGACGTATGAGCTTTCACCAGCGATTCCGCTACAACGAGATGGCGCAACGCTACGCGATATACAGCGACCTGTGGCGCAAGAAGGGTCGCATTCGCGAAGAAGGCTACCGGCGTCCACAGGATGCTTTGCTCTCAGTGCAGGGCGTGCGTCCTGAGGGAGGGCACGAATCGCCTCACCCTCCTGTGTACGGGGTATCGCAAGCCGCTGCGGCCGCTGCGACTGCGACAGCCAGCGCGGATGGACCGCTCACGGTGCAGTGTTCCGACGCCCGTACCGAAACAGCGCAAGTGGAGAAGCTGTACAAAGCTCTTACTGATGCGAAGAAGAAAAGCGGGGAGTCCGTCTCGGGAAATCTAGACAGCTTCGCGTCATTCGTACAGAAGAAGACTGAACAGATACGGAAACAACATGGCTGCGAAAGCGTGGAATATACGGTCGAGATGGATGGTGGCAAGGTTCGTCTGAAGGCGAAGGCAAAAGCCTAGCTTCCCACTCTGTCAGTCACTGCCTGTTAGACCTCAATGCGAGACGGGCGCCGGTTCTTTCGTCCGCGTGAAACGCAGCGGCTTTTCGAAGTCTTTGCAATAAATCAGCAAGTAAGGATCCTTCCACTCATAACGCTCCGCCGCTTGCAGCGCATTCAGATACTTCGTCTCCTGATTCATAATGGCCTCCGGGCATGCCATTCGCGTCGAGGCCAGGGGGCCGAGCTTGATCGCCGAGCCGCCGATCAGGGCAGGACCAGAAAAGCGATTGCAAGAGCCGTTGCCTGCCACCTTGGAAGCGTCGGGAAAACTGAGTGTCGCCCGAATGTTGTCGATGACACCGCTGCCGGCCAAATCCTCGAGCAGCCAATCGGTGTCCGGGAGGCTGAAGGACACTGTCGCAGGCGGGGGAAGCGGAGCAATTTTCTTGATCGAAGAAAGTTCGAGAATCGTTCTGTCGCCCGTCTCCACTCCTTGGCCACGGGAAATTTCACCAACGGCTTTGACGTGCTGGTTTTCCAGTTTTCCCAGCTTGGAGCGGTTGTGATAATCGATTTCGACGGCGTGGACCTGCTTGTCGTCGATCGCAGACTCGGCATCGAGCTCGATCGACCAGCCGGTGGATTCTCCGCCGATGGCCATGACGCGCGTGAGCTTGCCGGTTACGGTGATTTTTTGCGATCTTGCTCCGGCACGCAGGGACCCATAACCGAGTAGAGCCACAACCACAAGGATTCGCGCGATGCGCATCTTGCACTCCTTCGGAGGAGTTACGATTCTATCGAATCGGCGCTGAACTTTGCATAGAGAACAGCTGGCAAGAGCCATGCGACTCGAAGTTCTCCTTCGCATTTCACGACGTCATGGCTTCCGCCTTGTCTCGAATATGTTCCAGCACGCGCAAGTGAATCCGATGAATGATTGCATCTGACCACAACCGCCAATACGCGGCTGGCCAGAGGCGGTGTTGGTACCAGGTTGTACCTTCAAGGCGCGTCCCTCCATTGGGAAGCGGCGTGAGTAGAAATTGTCCACCGTTCGATTCCAGGAATCCGTGGAGATGTGGCGGCTCGATGTGGGAGTAAGGAGTCCATTCATCCATCGGCACGGGGTTGGAGGTTACGGAAAATTTCAGCCTCCGCGGCTCGTCCCAAATTTCTATGGGCTCGACGAACGCGCCGGTGGAGAATATGCAGTGCCGTTCCGCTCCCGGGCCACTTCCCAACATTTCAGCCCGGATGGGATAGGCAATACCGGCTCGGAACATCCACTCCCGAGGCGGTGGGATCTCGCTAAAGGCGACAACTTGCTTCCAAACGATTTCCGGCGGGGCTTGCACATCGATTGCGGAGCGAACCACAAACATGGGAGCGTGCGGGGCAACCGCATGTTCTGTCCACTGCACGCCCGGGACAAACAAGAACAATAGGGACAGGAACGCCTGCGCGCCCGTTTGAGGCCAGCGACGCCGTTGTACCATATACCCACAAGCGCCTCCCAGAACCGCTAGCGGTAACGCAATGGGCATGGCCATCATCAGGCAAACGACACCCTCAACAGCCAGCGCCAGCAGAGCCAGTCCCAAAAGGGCGGAGCAAATGCACGCAACTCCCATGCAACCTCCGAAGCTTCGCGGCTGTCGTATTCCATAGACCAGAGCTGCCGCGAAACCCATTGCGAACGGCAGAGCGACAAACAATCCCCAGCCATAGCCTTCCAAAACTCGTACTCCAAACCAGACTAGGCCAACTCCAAAGGGAACGGTCACCAGCAAGGACACCGCAGCACTGCCTAGGGCGCTTTCCGGAATGAACTGTTCGAAAGATGAACGGCCACACTCGCCGTGTGCCAGCGGAGTGTCCCGTTCAGGCAACAAGGACAGGAGCAAGAAGAACAACAAGTTTAGAAACGGGACAAAGAACAGCACAACCAACTCAGAAGGCAATTGCGCGCTTCGCAACCGCTTCATGGTCATTGTCACGCCTATCCAGACGAATGGAAGAGACATCAGAACCATGGTTTCGAGGAATTGAGCGTCGCTGCTGTGTAGAGCAGTGATTCGGGCCACCTCGCGTATCGGCACCCAATAGTTGAACAATCGCCAGGGGCGATGAAACCCGTAGGTTGCAATCAGGCGGTCCAAGTTGTGCTTAACGGCGAATCCCAAGAGGCCTACAAGCGCGTAAGTCCCGCGATCTACGGTGCCGCTGGGACGCCAAAGATCAAGGAAGGAGATTTTCATGAACCCTCTTCAATAATTCTGTAAGCCATTTCCGGCAACCCGATCGACCAAACAATGCGGGGCCCTGCACCTCCGGCGCTGTGCTACCCATTGATATCCGGCCCGCATTATGGGCAGCATCAGCGGAAGGTTGGACGCGTATACGAGCAGACGCGCCCACCATAGCTCGCCACGGCCAGCAGGGCATCGGCGCCGCAATACCGAATCCCATCTGCGGACGCGAAGCGGATCGCGCGCCGAAGCTCCCCCCGAGAGAGACCGAGCAGAACCCCTACTCGCGGATCTTGTAGGGGACATAAGGCCATGCCGCGGCGCAGTAGGGGAGCTTCCAGCCAGGCAGCTATTCTGCTACAGAACTTGCACTCCGCGTCGAAGAGCCGCCAGCCACGAGCGCGTCGACCCTTCCTGTCCGTCATCTCCGAGGTGAGCGAAATCATGGTTTTTTCAAGGTGGTCTTTTTCCCTGCGCCAAAAACAAGCGTGAGCTTCCCGCGGAGCCCGGCCATCCCTTTGAGCGCGCTGGTGGGCATGTGAACCAACTCGTCAAACAGGCCCGACGTCGTGGTAAGAAATTGCAGCATTTCTTCCAACCGTTCCCGCGTGTATACGTGGCCTGTGCCAGCTTGTTTCACCTCACCAACGCATTCTTGGAGAACGCGCAAGGTGGGATCAATTTCGCGACGTTTCCGTTCTTCTGCGACGATGCGAAAAATTTCCCAGACGTCTTTTATGGATTCGAAATGGTCCCTTCGGTCCCCAAGCACGTGGACCACACGAACGATGCCCCAGCCTTGCAACTCCCGCAAACTGTTGCTTACGTTTGAGCGTGCCACTGCGAGCGTGTTGGCCACGTCCTCAGCATGGAGGGGCTTCGGGGAAAGGAACAGTAAGGCGTGCACCTGGGCGACTGTGCGATTGATGCCCCAGCGGGTTCCCATCTCTCCCCAGTGCAAGACGAATCTTTGTTCGATAGTTGAGAGTGACATCGCGATATTCTGTAAGTTCTGTCACAACAGAAAGTACTGTATAAAAAATAACTTGTCAAGAGGCGATTTCCGAATGCTGTTCATCGTCTCGATCGCGACAGAGGCGATCCTCGAATCCGACGGCGCGTACGACATCAATTGCGCGGGACAAGAGGGCCCGCCCCGCACGTTTCGTTGTACTCACTGGTAGAATTTCCAGTTACGCCATCCTAATTTCGAGGACTTGATGTCGAAGATTCAGCGAGCCATTCTTAGCGTGACCGATAAAACTGGGCTGGTCGAGTTCGCCCGCAAGCTTTCTGGCTTGGGCGTCGAACTTATCTCAACTGGAGGCACGGCGAAGTTGCTGCGTGAGTCTGGCATCGCAGTCCAGGACATTTCCCAACTCACCGGATTTCCAGAGATGCTCGATGGCCGGGTGAAGACTTTGCACCCCAAAGTGCACGGCGGCATTCTGCATCGCCGCGAAGATGCTGCCCACCGCGCCGCAGTTGCCGAGCATGGCATTCAGCCGATCGATATGGTGGTGGTAAATCTTTATGCCTTCGAAAAGACCGCAGCCAAAGCTGGGGTGCAGTTCGAGGAGTTGATCGAGAATATTGATATTGGCGGGCCTTCGATGATCCGGTCCGCCGCCAAGAATTTTCACGATGTCGCCGTAGTTACTTCGCCGGCCGACTATGACGCCATCGCGGGAGAGTTGGCAAAGTCCGGCGGAGAATTGTCGTCCGCTACCAAATGGCGACTCGCGCAGAAGGCCTTCGCGACCACTGCTGCCTACGATTCAGCGATCGCGTCAACGCTCGAAGGAGTCACCAGCAACGGTCATTTTGCGTTTCAGGAAGCCGGCGGCTTTCCCCAAACCTTGCGTTTGTCATTCCACAAAGTCATGGACTTGCGCTACGGCGAAAACCCGCACCAAAAAGCAGCCATGTACTCCGACGGCTCCGGCAAAGGCGTGGCCAATGGCCGCCAAATTCAAGGCAAAGAACTTTCCTATAACAACATCGTGGACCTGCAAGCCGCATGGGATCTGGCGCAGGAATTTGAGGAGCCGGTGTGCGCGATTATCAAGCACACGAATCCGGCGGGGACTGCAACCGGCAAAACTCTGGTGGAAGCCTACAAGAAGGCTCTGGAATGCGATCCGGTATCGGCCTTCGGGGGCGTTATCGGCGTGAATCGTCCCATAGACGCTCAGGCCGCCGAAGAAATGGCAAAGCTGTTTCTCGAAGTGATCGCTGCGCCTTCGTTCGACGATGCGGCAAAGGCCAAATTTGCAGCGAAGAAGAACCTCCGGTTAGTTGAAGTGAACGACCTTCGCGAAAAATGGGTGCTGAAAAATGTCTCTGGGGGAATCTTGTTGCAGGATGCTGACGCTCGGCTGATCACTGAGGGCGATCTGAAGGTGGTCAGCAAACGTCAGCCAACCACCGAGGAAAAGCGCGCCCTGCTCTTTGCCTGGAAAGTTTGCAAACATGTGAAGTCTAACGCCATCGTGTACGCTCGCGACGGGCAAACGGTGGGTGTGGGCGCCGGGCAGATGAGCCGCGTGGATTCCTGCAAAATCGGCGCCATGAAAGCCGTCCTGCCGCTGAAGGGTACGGTCGCGGCATCCGACGCGTTTTTTCCCTTCCCGGACGGGGTTGAGGAAATCGCCAGGGTCGGCGGCACTGCCATTATCCAGCCTGGAGGGTCGGTGAGGGATCAGGAAGTGATCGATACCGCTGACCGCCTTGGCCTGGCCATGGTGTTCACCGGGGTAAGGCATTTCCGGCACTAGCGGCGAATCGTCCGGCGGGCGCTTAAGTCCGCGGGACCACCGAGTCCGGTGAACCTCGGCGGGCGTTCACCCTAGCGTGATCCTGAAAATCAATACTCCGTAGGTCCTTGTACTTCCGAATCTTGCCCTTAGCGGTTCCGCAAGCGCTTTTTCGCTATGCTGGTTGACGAAGGTTTACAATATTTGGAGCACCCGCCCGCAGCGGTTTGGCATCCAATCGCCATGGGTTTGGAAAGACGAAGGTTTCGATGAAAAACATTTGCTGGTCTCTCGTTGTCCTGTGTTTGACAGCAATTGCCGTGGCGCAGCAGAGCCCGGCTCCGACCGCCCCTGCTGCCAACTCGAAACCGGCCGTTCCGCGCAAGGTGGACCGGGCAACGGCTTACTATCACTACGCCGTGGCCCACATGTATGAAGATCAGTTTGCGGTGTACAACCGCAGCGATCTCGCCACCAAAGCCATCGAGGAATACCGTCTCGCCATCGACTCAGATCCCAGTTCGGAGTATCTGACGTCGGGCCTGGCTGAGCTCTATGCCAAGACGGGGCGCATCCGCGACGCTGTGCTCGAAGCTCAGGACATCCTGAAGAAAGACCCGAACAACCTTGAAGCGCACAAGCTGCTGGGCCGTATTTATCTGCGTTCGCTGGGAGACGTGCAGGGAGGCAGCGGCTCCGACAGCGTGCTGAAGCTTGCCATCGAGCAGTACCAGGAAATCATCAAGATTGAGCCTGATAGCGTGGATAATCACCTGCTTTTGGGACGGCTCTACCGGCTGAACAACGACCTCCAAAAAGCCGAGGGTGAGTTCAAGATCGCGGTGAAACTGCAGCCCGATTCCGAAGAAGCCGTTACCACGCTGGCTTACCTTTACAACGAAGAAGGCGATACTTCGCGCGCCGCTGAAACTTTGAGTTCTGTTCCTGATGCCACGCGCTCGGCGAAGCTCTATTCCGCGTTGGGCTACACCTATGAGCAGCAGAAGGAATACAAGAAAGCGATTGAAGCCTATCGCAAGGCGATCGAACTGGATCGCGATAATCTTGACGCCATTCGTGGCCTGGCGCAAAACCTGCTGAACGACGGTCAAACTGACGCGGCTCTCGAGCAATACAAAATCATCGCAGACGCCAACCCTGAAGATGCGCAGACCTACCTGCGCATGGCCGAAATTTATCGCAGAGAAGGCAAATTCGACCTGGCACTGGAAGACTTGAAAAAGGCTGAATCCATGGTGCAGGATTCCATGGAAGTTCCTTACAACATGGCGGCCGTTTATCAAGCCCAGGGCCGTTACGATGAGGCGGCTGCGATTCTGCAGGATCTGCTGAAGAAAACCGACAAGCCGGATAACAATTATAGCCAGAGCGAAAAGAACAACCGTGCGGTATTTCTTGAGCGTCTGGGAACGGTTTATCGCGACAACAACAACGAGCCGCTCGCCATAGAAACGTTCCAAAAAATGCTGGCCTTGGGGGACGACAATGCGGAGCGCGGCTATCAGCAAATTATCGATACGCACCGGGAAGCAAAACAATGGCAAAAGGCTACCGACGCCGCCAAAGAAGCCACTCTTAAGCTGCCCAACGATCGTGGATTGAAAATGGTTTACGCCGCCCAGCTTGCGGACATGGGACAGGCGGATGCTGGCCTCGACCAGGTCAAGTCCATGCTCAAGGGCACTCCCGACGACCGCGATATCTACATCACGTTGGCGCAGATGTACAGCCGGCTGAAACGCTGGCCGGAGAGCGAACAAGCTCTGAGCAAAGCTGCGGAACTCTCAGTGAAAGACGAAGACAAGGCCTACGTGGAGTTCTTGCGGGGTTCGACCTACGAGCGGCAGAAAAAATACGATCAGGCGGAAGACGTCTTCCGCAAGGCGCTGGCGAAAGATCCGCAGAACGCCGCAGTGCTCAACTATCTGGGCTACATGCTGGCCGATCGCGGAACCAAGCTGGATGAAGCTCTGATCATGATCAAGAAGGCAGTGGAACTTGAGCCTGCCAACGGCGCCTATCTTGATTCTCTGGGCTGGGCCTACTTCCGGTTGGGCAAATACGAACTCGCGGAAGACTGCCTGACCAAAGCCTCTCAGCATATGGGGATGGATCCGACGGTCCAGGACCACCTCGGCGACCTCTATCAGAAGACTGGCCGTCTGAAACTGGCCGCTGCCCACTGGGAACGCGCTGTCGACGAGTGGAACAAAACCGTTCCCGCGGAAGTTGACACCGACGGCCTCGCCAAGGTAACCCAGAAACTCGAATCCGCAAAAATGAGGCTCGCGAAAGAAGAGCCAGGGAACAAATAGCGCATTGTGTGCGGCGGGCTCTCTTGTCCGCCGCCTTTGTCTTTCGCAATTCGGCCCACGTTCTTACCTCGACTGGACTTTGACTTTCTGACTCTGGGCACGAGGGTTGACCGCAACGACTTCCTCTATTGCAACTCCTGCGCGGAAAATTGACACTGTTTGCATGAAAGCTATTGCGGTGATTCCGGCGCGGCTGGCTTCTACCCGGTTGCCTCGCAAAATGTTACGGGAAATTTCGGGGCAGACCCTGCTGGCGCGAGTGTACAACGCGGTGCGGTCTTCCTCGCTGCTGGACGACGTTATCGTTGCAACCGACGCCGACGAAATCATCCAGGTCTGCCGCCAGCAGGGATGGAATGCACGCATGACCTCGACGGCCCATCGCAGCGGGACCGAGCGTGTACACGAGATTTCGAATTCCGTGGCGGCCGATGTTTATCTCAACGTGCAAGGCGATGAACCTCTGGCCCGGGCTGAGCACATTGCGGCACTGCTCAACGTTATGGAAGATCCCGAATGTTCAGGTGGGGACTCTTAAGACTCCGGCTGCGGCGGAAGACGTCAACAATCCCAGTGCAGTAAAGGTTGTTACTGATGCTCACGGGAAAGCGCTCTATTTTTCCCGCGCGACGATCCCATTCGATCGTGACGGCGCGAATCCGCGCTACTGCAAGCATCTTGGCTTTTACGCTTACCGCAAAGCGGCTCTCGATCGATTCTGCGCGTTGCCCGAGTCATCGCTCGAACGCAGCGAGCGGCTTGAACAGCTACGCTTCCTGGAAAATGGCATTCCGATTCATGTAGCCGAAACTCCTTACGACACGGTTGGAGTGGACACGGAAGACGATCTCCGGAGGGTGGAACGAATCCTAAAGGGCCGCTGAGTTCAAAGGCTACGCGGGCATCCGATTCTGCGAATGGAAGCACGCATTGATTCTTTCAAGCAGATTGGACGAGGCCTCGCCCGCTTCGAGCGTACAGAAATCCTTCGCCAGTTCAATCACTGGTACACCAGCGCATAGCGTCTGGAAGGCTTGTTGAGCCGTGGGCAACGCCGCCATGTCGGAAGCAACCAGCAGCAAATCCGGCTTCACCACTCGGATGAGGATCAACGAATCGCGCAGGCTGCTGGTGGTGTGGACTTCGAATCCCGCTTGCCGCAGCAATTCTCGAAGATATGCAAGCACGTCAGCACTTTCATTCACACACACAACCGGACGACCACGCGGGCGCGACTTGCTCGGCCGCTTTACGCTGGTAAAACGCCGCGACCGCGTGTTCCTCGGTCTCGTGGGTTTCAAACAAAGAGGTCAGCCGCGTCATGCCCAAAACTTTGTGAATGGCTTGCGGCGCGTTGCATAACTTAAGATCGCCGTGTACTCGGCGAGTGCTGGTGAGCATGCGAACGATGGTTCCGAGCCCGCTGCTGTCGATGAAAACCACGTTGCCGAGGTGCAGGACGATGTTTTTTCGGTCGCGCAGCAGCCAATTCAGATGGGCGTGCAACGATTCCGTTTCAGGTGCCGGCAACGATGCGCCCTCTGCATTCGATGATGGTGACCTTGCCTAATTCGCGCGTTTGTAGTGCCAGCGCCATTTTGGCTCCTTGGGGGAGGCCGTTGACGGCGCCCAGTATATCCGAGTTGAAGCTTGAGTGGCTGATTTTCAGCCCCCAACCCGGACTCGAGTTACCGGTTCGATGGCTGCTTTGCCCATGCCTCAGCGGCGGCGACACGCCGCGAGATCGCGGGATGCGAATGCAGGAACCACTCCACCCAACGGGAAGGCGTGCGCTCGGAGAGGTTCTGTTCGGCGAGTTTGTTCATCGACGATACGAACGGACCAATGCTGGCGATGTTGCGAAAAGCGTAGCGGTCGGCCTGACGTTCGTTGTAGCGAGAATAGGCGTTCAGAGCGGGCAGCAGCACGAAAGACAGCACGGTAGAAACTAAGACCAGCAGCGGCAAATTCGCGAAGTCGGACATGGTTTCGAACATGTGCGTGCGCTCCACAGCGTAGTGCAGCACCCAATTCGCAGCCCAAAAGCCCAGCAACGTGATCCCCGCCTGAACGACGATGCTCTTCAGAATGTGCCGGTGCACGTGATGGCCCAGTTCGTGCGCCAACACCGCTTCAATTTCATCGGCGGAGTAGTGGTCGAGGAGCGTGTCCGCCAGAATGATTCGGCGTGTGCTGCCGAGTCCGGTCAGCGCTGCGTTAGCTTTCTTGCTCTTCTCCGATAGATTCCACTTGTAGACGCCGCGCACGCGCGTTCCCGCACGCTCGCTCAGTCCGACTAGGCGTGCTTTCAGTTCTTCATCGTCGAGAGGCGCGAACTTGTAGAAGATCGGGAACAAGACCACAGGAGCGAGTTGGGCCATCAGCACGAACAGACCCAGAAATGCTGCCCATGCGATGAGCCACCAGTTTTGCGGGAACTCGCGAATAAAGAAGTAGAGCAGTTCGACCAATACCGCCGCCAGTACCATCCCCACCAGAAATCCCTTGCACTGGTCCCAGATCCAACTCCGCAGTTTTTGGTTGGAGAGATTGTAGCGGTGCTCAAGACGGAATCCGTAGTAGTCCAAACCCAGTCCCAGGACCTTGGCAATGCTCATGAGGATCAGGACGTACAAGAACACAGCCAAGGTGTAAGTCTGGAAGGACGCACGGTAGGCGAGGTCACGCAGGGCTCCGTTCCATCCCGTGGCCAGCAACACGACCAGCAGAAGCAAGCCCAGGACGAAGTCGGCGATTCCCAGCCATCGCTGAATGCGGTTGTAGCGCCGCGTTTCAGGCGAATCCGATGGGGTAGTTGGTATGGCGACTGCTGTACTCATGTCTTATGTATGATTATTGTACGCAAGAGCAAGAAATGCCAGAACCAATCACCGATCACCTAGGCGAGGCCGTACTGCAGGTCAACTCTGGACAAATGTTTCGGCGCTGGAGAGAATTTCGGTCACCAAGTTCGGCGAGGCAGCCTCCGCATACACACGCAGTAATGGCTCTGTTCCGGACGCGCGCAAGAGAACCCAAGCCTCGGCTCCATTGCCGTTAGTGGGAGCATCGAGGAAGAATTTTATCCCGTCGAGGTTTTCTTTCTTGAGGATGGAATAGCTGCCCAATCGCTTGGTTGCGTCCGAGCGCGCCCGCAGGATCGCCTTCTGTTTTACATCCTCGGAGATGTGGAGATCGCGGCGTCCGTAATAATGCGGGCCATACTCACGCTGCAAGTCGGCAACGAGTTGTCCGAGCGGCTTGCCTTCGTCCGCCATGACATTGGCCAGCAACAGGCAATTCAAAATGCCGTCGCGCTCAGGCAGGAAGCGAGAATAACCGATGCCGCCGGATTCTTCCCCGCCGATCACAATCTCGCGATCCATCATCAGATCCGCCATGTACTTGAACCCGATGGCGACCTCGTTCAGTTTGCGGCCATGCTTTGCGGCAATGCGATCGGCCATGCGCGTGGTGTTGAAGGCACGCGCCACTTCGCCGGACCACTTCTTCCGCTCGAGCAGCCATCGTAAAAGAACGCAGAAACACTTGTGCGAGTCGACGAAGGTGCCGTCTTCCGCCACCGCGCCGACGCGGTCGGCGTCGCCATCGGTAGCCAGGCCCGCATGGCAAGCCTCTTTTACGACGATCTGCTGAAGCATCGCCATGTGAGGCTGAATCGGCTCGGGATTGATGTCGGGAAACAGTGGATTCAAATCCTGGCGGATGGCGACGCATTGAATCCCATGATCGGCAAAAATTCCGCTTAACACGCCCCGTCCGGAACCGTACATGGAATCCACGGCAAACTTGAACTTCGCCCGGGCGATGGCATCGAGATCAACGAAGTTGCTGACGGTCGCGACGTATGCACGTTTCAGGTCCACCTCTTCAATGGCAGCTTCTTGGCCGCTTGGCGCCGCACCTGCGTGCAATTCGTCCTCGATGGCTTTCATCATCGCTGGCGTTCCCGAACCGCCAAATTTTCCCTTGAACTTCACGCCATTCCAATTCCAAGGATTGTGGCTCGAGGTCACGACCACACCGCCAGCGGCGCCAAGTTGCTTTACAGCCAAAGAAATCGCGGGTGTTGGCGTGTAATCGGTGGCGAGCTTCACCGGAATCCCGGCCGCGGCCATGACCTCCGATGCGATTCGAGCAGCGCGTTGCGAGGCGAAACGAGTGTCGTAGCCGACAATGACTCCGCGACGTGCGTCTTCGTGCTTGAGGATGTAGGCGGCTATCGCGCCCGCTACACGGCGCACGTTCTCGAAGGTGAAATCGTCGGCGATGATACCTCGCCAGCCATCAGTGCCGAATTTAACGGGAGCAGTCATGTATTTGGTCGTTCGTCATCGGTCTTCGGTCGTTGGCGTTTCGTCATGGCATCGTTGTTTGCTCAACGACCAACGACTACCTGGCCTACGGTCCTCACACCAACTTATTCAATTTCTTCTCGTCCAGATACTTCACAACTTTGCCGACGTCTTGCGCTTGTTCGCGAGTGGTGATGAGCAGCGCGTCATCCGTTTCTACGACGACCAAATTACTCACTCCAACGGCGGCAACGAATTTGCCGGGGGCGTGGATGTAATTTCCGGTTGAGTTCAAGGCGAAGTGTCCGGTACCCGAAATCAGATTATCGCCGGGTATCCGCTGCTTGCTGGCTTGATGTTCGTACAACGCAGTCCACGACCCCAGATCATTCCAGCCGAAATTGGCTGGCAGGCAAAAGATATTGGAGTTCCGCTCTCCCTTGGAGGAGCGGGGTTCCAGCACCGCGTAATCGATGCTGATGTTCTCACATTTGGGATACAGCCGCCGAAATGCATCTGCGAACTTACGAGTTCCAAAGGTCGCCGCAATTTGCTCGAGCACAACTGCGGTCTTGGGCAGATGCTCGCGCAAGGCGTTCGCCAGGGTACGCGCGCTCCAAAGAAATACGCCGCTGTTCCAGAAATAGTTTCCGGCAGCGACGAATGAAGCGGCGCGATGCGCGTCGGGCTTTTCGGTGAAACGGCGGACTAGGAATTCGTCGCCTTCCATCGCCTCACCGGCCTCGATGTAGCCATAGCCGGTTTCGGCGCGAGTGGGATGAATTCCCAGCACCACGATATTTTCGCCGGCGGCGGCGATGGCGATTCCTGTTTGCAAAATCTGCAGAAAGCGCTTTTGATCCCCGACCACGTGGTCCGACGGAAATAGACCGATCACCGCCCCGGGATCGTCTCGGAGCAGGATAAAAGCAGCCAAGCCGATGGCTGGTGCTGTGTTTCGCGCAACCGGTTCGGCGATGATCTGCTGCCGGCTGAGCCGCGGAACCTGGCGGGCAATTTCACGCTGCGAATCTTCATTCGTGATGACAAGAAAACGGTTCGCGGACGCTAGCGGCAACAAGCGGGCCACGGTTTGTTGAATCATGGTCTGCTTGCCGTCCAGCGCCAGCAACTGCTTGGCGCGGCGCTTGCGGCTCAATGGCCAAAAACGCGTGCCACGGCCTCCGGCAAGAATTACGGGATGGAAGTTTGTCGCTCGCAACGGATTCACAGACCGAATCAGACCCAGCGCAGTCGAAAGTTTCCGATTACTTAATTGCCAACTTACACAGTTCCTACCATTCTCCCGCCTTCATCAGCTTGCGAATCTTTCGCTTCATGAGGTCGCGTTTAAGCGCGCTGAGGTGGCTGATGTAGAGCTTGCCATTTAAGTGTTCGATTTCGTGCAGAAAGGCACGAGCCAGCAGTTCTTCGCCGGTTTTCTCATACCATTTTCCGTGTACATCTTGAGCACGAATCGTTACCTTGCGAGCGCGGCTCACCGGCTCGCGAAATTCCGGAATGCTCAGGCAGCCTTCCGGCTGGGAATGTTTGCCCTCAGTATGAAGAATCTCCGGGTTCGCCAACACTAATTGCGCGTCAGGATCCTCCTTGAACGTAACGTCGATGACGGCCAGCCGCTTCGAGATTCCGATCTGAGGCGCAGCTAAACCGACCCCATGCGCTTCATACATCGACTCGAACATGTCCGCGACCAATTTTTGCAGGTCTTTGTCGAACACTTTGACCGGTTCCGCAGGGGTTTCCAGTACCGGATTTCCAAATTTTACGATGGGATAAATCATTCAGTAATTCTTCAGTTGTTGGCAGTAGCCTTGGAAATTACGCAAAGTCTCACCCAGAGAGTCGCCGCCGAATTTCTCCAGGGCGCAACGGGCCAGCGTCAGAGCGACCATGGCTTCGGCAGCTACGCCGGCCGCCGGAACCACACAGACATCCGACCGTTCGTAAGCAGCTTTTACGGGCTCGCGCGTGGCAAAATCCACCGACTGAAGCGGACGCCGCAATGTCGAAATCGGTTTGAGATAGCCACGCACGCGAATGTCTTCTCCGTTGGAAACGCCGCCTTCAATTCCTCCTGCATTATTTCTGGCGCGAGTGAATCCCGCAAACCCGGTTGACGGGCTGTAACCTATTTCATCATGTACGGCGGAGCCCATGGAAGCGGCGGCGGTAACCCCTATGCCGATTTCCACCGCTTTCACCGCCTGCAAAGACATCACGGCGCATGCCAGCAGGGCGTCCAGACGCTCATCCCATTGCGCGTACGTGCCTAAGCCTGGGGGCACATTGTGCGCGACCACTTCAAAAATGCCCCCGACGGAGTCTCCAGTCTTGAGCGCCCGGTCAACTTCCTCTTTCATGCGCTGTTCGGCGTCAGCATCGGCACAACTAAGTAGAACTTCTTCGCGCGCACTCAATGCCGCGATTTGTTCCCATGAGATGTCCGCATTCCCAATTGAAACATTGCCCACCGAAACCGCATGGCTTAGAACTTCAATTCCGAGTTCAAGCAACAGCATTTTCGCCAAACCGCCAATCGCCACTCGCGCCGCGGATTCACGAGCTGAGGCTCGCTCGAGCACATAGCGAGCGTCCGTGAAGTTGTATTTCAGACGCGCCCGCAAGATCCGCGTGTCCGGGTCGTGGCGAAGCCACTCGCTTGTGCTTGGCGGGATCGCCTTCTTGCACCGGAAGCGATTCCTGCCAGTTTTTCCAATCTTTATTTTCCAGCATCACAGCAATAGGCGAGCCGATCGTGAGGCCGTGACGTACGCCGGCAACGATATGAGCAGTGTCACGCTCGATCTTCATTCGGCCGCCGCGGCCATAGCCTTGTTGACGCCGCCAAAGTTCGCGATCCACGAAAGCCTGATCGATTTTCAATCCAGCCGGCATCCCGGAAAGAAAAGCTACAAGGGCTTCCCCGTGAGACTCGCCGGACGTAAAGTAACGCAGCATGAATTCTGGATTGTAACTGAATTAGCTGCCAGCACTCAGCATTCAGCACTGTAAAGGGAATCTCCGTCTAACGGAAAACAGGCAGCGGAATGAATCCGGGCGGATCGTCAAGCATTCTTCTTGGCTGAGTGCTGGCCGCTGAATGCTGAGTGCTGTTTCCTTACTTCGTTCCGTTGGGATAGACGAGGATTTTGCTGGCCTCCCCTGTTTTCAGGCGGTCCATCGCTTTGGAGAAATCCTTCATCGCGATACGGTCGGTGATGACTGGATGCAGATCGAGTTTGCCGGCTTTCAACAACGCGGTCATTTGATACCAAGTCTGGTACATGCGGCGGCCGTTGATTCCCTGAATGGTGATGCCCTTGAAAATGATGTCTTCGGAGAAGTTTAGAGAAATAGGTTTAGAGGTAAGACCCAGGAGGGAGATTCGTCCGCCGCGCCGCACGACGTCGAATGCTGTTCGAATGGCGTCAGGATGGCCAGCCATTTCCAGCACGACGTCGACACCAACTCCGCCTGTTCGGTCCATGATGATGGACTTGACATCATCTTTCGAAGGGTCGAGCGCCAAGTCGGCGTGCATTTTCTTGGCTAATAACCGCCGGTGCTCGTTCAATTCGATCGCAAAGACTTCAGCTGCGCCCACGGCCCGCGCCACGGCAATGGCGAACAAGCCAATCGGCCCTGTGCCGGTGATCGCTACGGTTTTAGCGGCGATTTCGCCAGCCAGCACGGTGTGAACTGCATTGCCCAGTGGATCGAGGATGGACGCATATTCCTGCGGAATCGCCGGATCGAGCTTCCAGATATTCGATTCCGGAATGACCACGTATTCAGCGAAGGCGCCGTCGGTATCCACACCGATGATTTTTACGTTTTGGCAAATGTGCGCCTCGCCAGTGCGGCATTGCAAGCATTTGCCACACGCCACATGCATCTCTGCCGAAACGAAGTCGCCTTCTTTCACGCTGGTGACTTCATCGCCGTAGGCGGCAACTTCACCGCAGAACTCGTGCCCGGGGATAAGCGGCGGATGAATTCGTCCTTGAGCCCAGCGGTCCCACTCGTAAATGTGAAGGTCGGTTCCGCAAATGGAGGCGACTTTGACTTTGACCAGAACGTCGGTGGGTCCAAATGCGGGAACTTTTACTTCACGAATCTCCGCGCCGGGCGCGGGTTTCGCCTTTACGACCGCCATCATGTTCTTGGGCATCAATGCGACCTTATGATCCTGGAATCCACGTCAAAACGAATCATTCTAACACTCAGCCTTCACGCTACTGAAAGCAGAGGAGTCATTTAAGGAAGTCCGTATGGGATCCTGAGTAACGGCGCGTCAGGCTAAAACAGGCTCAAGATCACGGCTGCCCGGGCTTCCGTGCAGCCATCTTCGCGTTGAACTCCTCAGATTTGCCGCGGGGAACGCTCAGAGTTTTCCATTCGCCAGATCGCAAATGTTTCGCCAGGAACACGATCTGCCCAACGTGATACGCATAGTGCGCCAGTTGCCGGTTGATGGCTTGCAGCACCGTATGCGGCTCGCCCCGGATGGTAACGGTGCGCAACACGTCTTCCGGCTTCAGAGCGTCGAGGGCAGAGAAAACGCATGTCCAGCCATCCTCCCACCAGCGCATTACCTCGGGACGGGTTGTGGCGCTGGGATTCAATTCGAATTCCTGGTCGCGATGGCGGGTAGGTTTTTCTCCATCGGTAGTCAAGAAATCGGTGAAACGGGAGCGCATGTTGCCGCCCAGATGCTTGACGATCAGGGCGACAGAATTCGACTCGGGGTCGAGGACGGCAAACAGTTCCTCGTCGGTAAGTTGGGACATCGCTCCTTCGCCCAGGCGTTTGTGACCACGAAACTGACGGCGGGCTTCCTCAAGATAGTGAGTGGCAAGATCGATAGATCCCATGCAATATTGCCTTCCGTATGCGATTAAGTCTGCAGCGCAGCTGGTCGAAGCGCCGGCTCAGCATCCACTTGAACTTCGATTCCGCCCAGCCATTTCGCAAAAAAATTATAAAGCAGTGCGCTGATGGCACCCATTATGAAGCCCATTCCTCCGTAAAGTACAGGTAACAAGAGAGCCAAAACGAGCCCGGCGGCTCCGCTAAACAGCGAATTGCGCCCGCCCGCTGCCATGCCT
The DNA here is from genome assembly GCA_963771285.1 of uncultured Acidobacteriota bacterium. Lineage (GTDB taxonomy): Bacteria > Acidobacteriota > Terriglobia > Terriglobales > Acidobacteriaceae > JABDBE01. The sequence goes on along the minus strand of CAVYSX010000015.1, from coordinate 121,185 downwards.
ACGAGCCCCAAGAGCAGGAAGATCGGCATGACGATGAGCCCCAAGGTCCCGTAAATCACTCCCATTATTTTGGCGACAGACAGTACACCGAACGACTTGATGATGCGCATTAGTCAATCCTCCTTCGAATCAGGTCGCAATGCTTTCGTTTGCTCGTGCGGGAATTTCGTTAAGTGCGCAATCTTGATTTCTGCGGCGGACATCGCCGTCACAGACTCTTTTCGTGCTCCCGATCCTTCCCCGGCGGTTGCAAGTGTACGGCACGGGTGAGAGTCGTTGGTTGAGAAGAGCGTCAGCATGCAAAAGAATTCTATTGACAATGAAACCAATAATCCTCAATATCTTGGGGTAGCATCGTTGCGCCTACTACAATTGGGTCGGCGATGTTGATCAAGGGCCCTTCAAGGGAAAAATCGTTCAACGGAGGAACTTCATGCCAGCAAAGAAAAAGGCTGCCAAGAAAAAGAAACACTAACTTCGCAACCCACAGAAGTTCACAAAAGCCTCTGGAGAGAAGCACCTCTCAAGGGGTTTTTTATTTTGGCGTCGGGACAGACAAGGCGGGGGCGATGAAAATCGCAGTTGTTCCGAACGCCGGGTCGTGCTAGAAACGCCAGTAGGAGAAATAACCGCCCGCCAATGCAAGCTACATCCCGCATCCCGACGAATTCCCGCAGCAAGGCGACGACGAAGCCCGTCAAGGCGGCCGATGTCGTGATTCCAGAAAAACTTTATTTCCGGATCGGCGAAGTCGCCGAACTCTGCGACTTGCCAGCGTATGTGCTGCGCTTTTGGGAAACGGAATTTTCGCAACTCAAGCCGGTGAAGAGCAGTACCGGCCAGCGCATGTACCGCCACAAAGATGTGGAGGCGGTGCTGCACATCAAGCGACTTCTGTATGAGGAAGGTTTCACCATCCCTGGCGCCCGCCAGCATTTGCGCGCAGAAAGCAAAAGCGACAAAAAACAGGAACCGTTACCGTTTCCCGAAAGAACGGCATCCGATCTGAAGCACATCCGCCAAGGACTGCGCGAGATTCTAACTCTGTTGTCGACCCACAGGTAACATTGAGCAGTAGTGATGTTTAAGCTAAGACTTGCTTCGGCCTAGCAAGTCCGAGACCGTCTCTATCCGGGCGCATCGCAAGCCAGCCGAAATCCGTAATCCGCATACTGGAACGCCGGGGGAATACTGGAGCGGGCGGCGCATCTCGTGACTTTTATGTGGTGGCGCCATGAACCTCCGCGGGATGCGCGGCGCTCGCTCGCCTCCGGGCCTCGTGGATTCCGCTCCGGCGAAACCGAATAATAACTTGCCTGATACCAGTCACTGCACCATTCGTGCACGTTCTCACAAATGTCGAAAAGTCCGAACGCGTTGGGCTGATACCGGCCCACTGGTTCAGGTCCAGTCTTCCAGCGCCGATCATAGTCCGGCAAGGATTCTGGCGGAGCGGTCGCCCCAAGGAAATAGCTGCTGTTCCATTCCTCCGCGCGCTGCACGTTCCCACTCAGCTTCGCTCGGCAGGCGATATTTGCGGCCAGAAATTTCGCTAATCCATTCGCAATATCTGACCGCCTCGAACCAGGAGACAGCAACTACGGGCTGATCCGGCTGATTGAAATTCGGATCATTCCACAGCAGGGGCGGAATACTTCGCGTCCCATCGAGAAAGCGGGCGTAGTCTTGGTGCGTGACCTGGTACTGTGCAAGTTGAAAAGCTTCGACCCAGACTCGGTGCACCGGACGCTCATTGTCCTGGCCTGCATCCGATCCCATGAAAAACCAGCCTGCTGGAATCAGGGCTAACTGTGGTTCCACCGATGTTCTAGGGCCTCCTGACGGCGATGGAAGGGAACTCAGCATGGGACGCAACGAGCCTAGCACAAGATTTTGCGAAGTTCAGAGTGCCGGTGGTCCCCAAGGTTCGCTTGCATGAATTTAGGCAGTGAGATCATGTTTTTCGCGCGACCAATGACGTTCTGACCAATGACATTCTGAAGACGGGCAAGAAGTGGACCGGCTAGCCTCGCAGTCTCCGTACTAAGTCTGCGATTCGGTTGTTCTGAAAGAGTCGGATTCCAGCGATGCCGGCTGCGCCAGTCTTCAGACAGGCTTGAGCATTTTCAATCGTGACCCCTCCTAAGGCGAGCACTGGAATCTTTTCCTGGCAAGCCGCACGCAGAGTTTCGAGGCCAACGGATGTGAGCATCTCGGTCATTGATCTTTTCGAAGACCGGGCCAAAGACGGCGAAGTCTGCTCCGTCTGAAGCGGCGTGGCGAACTTCGTCAACTTTATGACAGGAAACGCAGATCATGGGACGATTGCGTGAACCCGTTTCCGCCCAGATCGTTCGGACTTCGACTGGAGCAATATCGTCGGAGCGAAGGTGCACACCATCTGCGCCGCTCGCGATAGCAACATCTGTGCGTGAGTTGATGAGGAGACGAGAGGGTTGCACAATCAAGGCGCGGACCTCGTGCGCCAGAGATTCAAGTTCGCGCACGGGCAACTCTTTTTCCCTTAGCTGAATAAAGTCGATTCCGCAGGTGGCAGCTTCTTTGACCTTCGCGAGCAGCGCGTGGCGGCGATCGTCTTCGTTGCCGGGGAACTGGGTGCGATCCGTGATGTAGTAGAGCAGCAAAATTCAAACCTGATTGATCGAGAATCGCGGAGATGGCTGTCGCAGCGCTTTGGCGTCGAGCTTTCCGGCGGGGCGGGGACAGCTGCCGCTAAGTCCCCTAGGGATTTGTTTTGGCGATTTCCGGTACGCGTTCGCGCTTGTGCCTCGGTTCCGAGCCAAGGTGATGCTCGGTCAGGCCGTCGCGCAGAAACTCGAAGCCTTCTTCCGGAGAGTCCACGATCTTGAATAAAGAAAGATCCTCCGGGGAAATCGTCCCTGAATCTACCATGGCCTGGAAGTTAATCAGGCGATTCCAATACTCGCTGCCATAGATTACAACGTGGATCTTCTTGGCGAGTTTTTGAGTCTGAGCCAAGGTAAGGATTTCGAATAGTTCGTCGAACGTTCCGAAGCCTCCGGGAAAAATTACCAGAGCTTTGGACAAGTATGCGAACCAAAACTTGCGCATGAAGAAATAGTGGAACTCGAAATTCAGCGCCGGCGTGATATATGGATTGGGCGTTTGCTCAAACGGGAGGGCTATATTCAGCCCGATAGTTTTTGCCCCGGCTTCTTGCGCCCCCAGGTTCGCGGCTTCCATAATGCCGGGCCCGCCTCCGGTGGTGACCACGAAGCGCCGTCGGCGAGCTGGAATTTGAATGGACCACTTGCTGAGCAGAAACGCCAGGCGGCGCGCATCCTCGTAGTAACGCGCCATGTCGACGGCGGCCTGAGCTTGTTTTCTGCTGGCTTCCAGTTGCTTGCTGGAAAACTGCGAACTGGGTTGGTCCAGTTCGGTAAGTCTCCTCTCCGCCGCTGCACGACTGAGAAATCGTGCCGAGCCAAAAAATACGACGGTGTCCTGGATTTGCTCGCGGCGAAAACGCGAGAGTGGCTCGGCGTACTCGGACATGATCCGCAGAACTCGGCCATCCGGGCTATTTAGAAATTGCTCGTTTTCGTACGCCAGGGGCGCGCGTTTCAAATCACTCTCACTCATATTAGCGTCGTCTTTCCATGAATTCAAAGCTCCGGTCAAATTGTTCGGGAGGGGTTTTAGCTCAGGGGCGTTTTTCCTCGTGATAGTGAACCGCTTCGGAGAATCCTATCCAGATATCGAGCAGTCCCAACCCGCTGCATAAGCCGCGGACAAAGCCATTGCTGACGAATGCCCGCAACCCCGGGGAGGCCATCAGAAGATGATTGTCCGTCCATTCCGGCCTCCAGGGAAGGATTACCAGGAGCACGCCCACCACCGCGCAAACAAACACAAACAAGAGCACCGTTATGCGATGGAGCCAGAGTTCGAATCCCTTGTAGCGGGACCCTCGAGGAGCAGGCGGTGCCGCCACCGAGGTCACGGCTACGGAGGCATCGCTCCCTTTCGACGAGGAAAACCCCGCATCGAAAGAGCCAGGAGGAATTCTGTCTTGGGGTGAACTTGGATCCGCTGTCACCGCGTGCTCCTGCAAAACATTGCGGTGCGGATTTTGCCAACGCACGTCCCCAGCGTTAGAGAAAAAAGACCCATCGGGACATTCTACGACTTCAGGGTCTTAATGCGCTCGGCCACGTCCCGGTAATCGATATTGCTGCCATACACTTCCATGAAGTGGTGCAAAGCCGAGGCCTTGTCTCCGGCAGTTTCATAGGACGATGCCAGCTCGTAGTGGAGTGCGGTGCGAGTGTCAGCATCGATGGTCGAAAGCTTGAGCGCCTTTTCATACCAGCGAATCGCCGCTTCCGGAACTCCCTTGTCGAGGAAGCATTGCGACAGCCAGGTGTAGGTCTGCATGATATTCGGGAAAGGATGGCCCGCTCGACCGACTGACAGACTTTCTGCAGTTCGCCGATCGCTTCGTCCAACAAGCCCATTTCGCGGAACGCCACGCCCAGGTTGTAATGCGTTTCCGGATCTTCGTCGGTCTTGGCAGAAGTCTTCCTCAAGTTCGTGTTTCAACTCGCCAAACATGTCGGCGAGGTCTACTCCTGCACTCGAATCAATTTTGGCTGGGGTCGAGGCGTTCGATTGCGGAGCCAGGGTTCGTGCCGGTGTGGGGTGGTACGTGAAAGTTGCAGGCGCGCTCGCCGCTTCCGATGCAGCGCCGGCCTGCGCAGCAGCGGCTGCCTTAGCCACTGGAATCTGCTCAGGTGGGGCAAAAGTCGGCTCACTTGCAGCGGGTTTCGCCGCAACCGCCGAAGGCCTGGTGGGCTTCGTCGCTCGGACTTCGTGCTTGGTTTCCGCTGGCGGCGCTGGAGTTTCCGCCAAGAAGCCGTCGCCCAGCGAAGCTTCGAGGTCAGAAACGAATTCGTCCAGCTTCGCGGCGGGTTGATGTGCACTGGCTGCCGCGGCATGCGCCGGAGCTTGAGGTTCAGGTTCGGACACGGCTTCCTGGGCAGGAGTTTGCGGAAGGAATCCATCTCCGAGCGAGGATTCGAGGTCATTGACGAATGCGTCCAGCCCTCCGACCTTCGGTGTGGGCTCGGGCGCGGATTCCGGCTCGGCAATCGAAGCCATCTCAACGGTGGGCGCGACCGGGAGTTCTACCGGATCGATCTCTTCCACTGGTTCAACAGAAATTTCCGCGACCACCGGACGGGCCACTGGGCTTGCTTGGGTCGTTCCCGCCTCGATTTCTTGCCGCAGTTCCGCCAGCAGCGAGGGTTCCGCATGTAATTCGCGTAGCTTGGCGTAAGCTGCACGCGCCTCTTCGCCCATGGCATTCGATAGGTAGAAGCGAACTTCTTCCACAGCTTCCGCAATCGCAGCCGGGTTGGCAGCTTTCTGGCTTGCTGCAACTTCGACCGCTTCTTCCTGAGGAACAGAATCCGCAGGCTCGTCCGAAGATCCTTCCCACTCGGCTGATAGATCGATTTCGCTCTCCGCGGCTGGGGCGGACTGGATCGCAACTTCAGCGGAATCATTCCCACTGAATGCTGGCGCCGACACTGCGAAATCCTGGCTTGTCAAATCAGGTGATTCGGCAGCCACGGCAAACTCTGCGGGCTCGTCAGCGGCAGCCCACTTCGTGCGAAGGTCGTTCGCGGCTCTCGCTTCCGCAATCGCGATCTTGGATTCCGCCGGGGCGGCGCGATGCTCGGCTGGTACTCCAGAGCCTCGTTCCTCGTACTTTGCCGCGAGTTCGCCGTAACGGGTAGCCTCTTCAGGATAGCCCGCGTCGTGATAAACGCTTTCCAGATTGCGGCAGCATACCGCTGCTTCCGTAAACCGGGCAGCTCGGGTATGCAGAGCCGCCAGCCGCTGGTTGACGCGCATATCGCGCGGCGCATGGGGCAGTGCAGACAACAGCGGCCCCAAAGCTTTGGCGGGCATGTTGTAAGAAATAAAAAGTTCAGCATCGGTCAAGGCAGCGCGCACCGCGAGCGCTACTTCGTCCGAATATCGCTGATCGATAAAGGGAGCGGTGGCCTCCAGTTCGTCGACCATGACCGCGCCCTCTTCCGCGCTGATCACGCGTGAACTGGACGGCGTACCCATCCTGCCAATTACCTGCTGATAGTTGCGAGCATGCAGTTGGTTTTCCGGCTCCAATTGAGTCAGCTTGAGGTAGTAGTCGCGGGACTTCTCCAGCTCTCCGGCTTGCACATAGCCGTGGGCGAGCAGTTCGTAGACCTCGGTCAAATGCGTGTTGTCGCCGGCTTTGTTCAGCAACACCAGCAGCATCTCGAGCGCTGCTGTACTCTCCCGCACATGGCCGATGAGAGAGTGCAAATTCTCCAATATCTTTCCCGAGTCCGCCGCCAGCAGACGATCGGCGTGCTCCTGATAGATCGTGCAACGCGGCCTCGAATTGTCCGGCTGCGATCAGAGCGTCCGCATAAGAAAGAATTGCATTGATGTCGTTGTGTACGGATAGCAGCTTCGCCGCTAAAGTCCCCGCCTCGGGCAAGCGACCCGTTTGCAGGTACGCCTGCAGCAAGGTGCGCAATCCTTCAGGATGACTATCGAGGTCGGCAACCTGCTCCAGATACTGAACCGCCGCCGTCATGTCCCCCGCATCAAAAGCATTGCGCCCGCGCATCAATAGTGCGTAGCTATTGCCCGGATCCAGAGTGATCATGCGCTGCAAAATTTCTTCTGCGGGAGCGAGTTGGCCCTTGCCGCGCAGGGTCTCCGCCGCCGCGGCAAAAATCTGCCAGGCTTCTGTTTTCTTGCCCAGACGAACGTAAACTTCCGCCAGCCGGGTGCGCATGGCGACATTCTCGGGATCCATTTCCAGAGTCTTCTGGAAAATTCGCACCGCTTGCTCGAGTTGCCCATCACGCAGAAATTCTTCCGCCACCTGCAGGTATTGCGCCCGCGCGTCGTTGAAAAGACCCTGCTGGGTATAAAGCTCGGCCAGCCGCAGCGCGCCTTCCAGCGTCGACTTCAGCTTTCCCAGCTTCTTGTACATCGCGATGGCTTTTACCGTGAAGCCTTGCGTGGCATAGGCATCGCCGACGCTCTTGAAGCACTCCACAGCTTTGTCGGCATTGCCGAGACGTGAGTAGAGGTCGCCCACAGTGTTCATCACCGTGAGGTCCTTGGGGTCGGCTTTGAGAACCTTCTCGTACTCAGTGATGGCGTTCGGCAACTTGCCCTGCTGGACAAACTTCTCCGCAGCACTGAGAACTTTTTGTTTGTTGAAGCCAAAACCAAACGCCATAAAGTGCGGACTCCAGCTCCGGTGCGACTATTGCCCGAGAACACCCGTTAATTTACGAGAGTTCGCATACCATCTGACCATTTCATCGGCGTTCAGGCCGATATCAACAGATGGTCTTTCGGACAAGGCCAATTGTACGGCTGGGTACCCAGATTCGTATGGTTACTAAGGGTTACCGAAAGGGAGTGTACGAGTGTGTTACCAAGGGGAATCTGGGGTAGAGGCTAAACCCCGGCCTAGGCGCGAATCGTCTTACGCCTAACTAGCGCTCATGGTTCCCTCAAACGCTGCGGAAACCTTTTTGAGATCGGCGTCGTTTTCAAGCGTGCAGCCGCTGCCCAATTTAGTTAGAGCGTCATTTACGGCGTTCAGCGAGTGCGGGTTGATGCACTTCAGCAAGTGCTTCCATTCCGCCGCGACTGCTCGCCGCTCCGTGGAATCCGCGTCCTGTTGAAATCGTCGCACCGCCCCCTCGGGAGAGCCGTATTCGTCGGCCATATCCTCGTGAAAATATCCGCGGAGAAAGTTACTCAGGGCCGGGAAGTCTGCGGCTGAAATTGGCGGAGCTGGTTTTTCCCTGGGATTCATGGTCGGCACTCCGGGTAGGTGGTTAAAACATAATAGTCGTTCGGCCCCGTCCACTTCAGGACGGCAAGAGCGTGAGAACAAGGCTGACTTTGATCTTCGCCGCGGCGCAAAGTCTTGCCGATGGGATGAGCAGGATTACCGTCATAGTCCAGCACCAGGTTTGGGTGGCCACCGGTGCTATTAAGCCAGCGACGGATCTTCGCCTGTTCTTGGAGCAACATTGCCCCGACAACCATCTCTGCCGCAGCGCGATCAGTGTAAGTCGATGCCGCGGAAATGTTCCGCTCGTGTCGCAAGCGCTGCCGAAGTTGGTTGTCGGTTCGGCCAACGTGCTTCTTCAAGGTGTGGCCACCGGCAGCTTCATCTTTCGAAAGATCGTGTATCGCGCTCGCTGCGGGCGTGGTAGCCGCAGAGGGCGCGGAGGAGGCCGGGTTTTGGCCAGTGTAATTAGTTTGGGAAGGCTGTTGACAGGCCAGTGCCGTCAACAGCAGACACATTACCGCGAAGAAAGAAAAAACCCGACATAAACGGGCTGAGTCGCACATTCGAGCGAAGTATCGCACAAGTCCGAAATACGAGCACAGCGCCAGGGAAGAATCAGAAAAACGAGAACGGTCCACCGTCTGAGAAGACCGGTGTGGACTCATTAGCGATACCATCTGTGACATGGAGCGGCGGTCGACTGCCGAATTCGTCCCGCAATTTCTGGAACGAGGGGACAGTTGCGCCTACGTGCAGCGCCGCGGATACCGTACCGTGCGTTGGTCGTACCGGCGAGTCGCTGAGACTGCCTTCCAGTTTGCCCGCGAATTGGAGGCTCGCAACATCGCCAAGGGAGACCGCGTCATGCTCTGGGGGCCGAATTCGGCCGAGTGGGTCACCGCTTTTTTCGGATGCGCACTGCGTGGCGTTGTCATTGTTCCGATGGACGACGCGGCCTTGCCAGACTTTGCCTTGCGCGTGCATCAACAGGTCGATGCCAAGCTGTTGGTTTGTGCGCGCGAGCACGCACGGCAATCAGTTCTATCCCTCAATTTGGAAGATCTGCCCGAGGTGTTGGCTCGGCATTCATCCGCTGTCCACCCGTCTGCTGAGATCGAACCGGCGGATCCGTTGCAAATTATCTTCACCTCCGGCACCACAGCCGAACCCAAGGGGGTCGTGATTTCACACGCCAATGTTCTGGCTAACATCGCGCCGCTCGAATCTGAAATGCAGAAGTATCTCAAGTACGAACGCTTGGTCCATCCGGTCCGTTTTTTGAACCTGCTGCCGCTCAGTCATGTTTTCGGGCAATTTCTCGGGATATTCCTTCCGCAGTTGCTGGGAGGCGTTGTTGTTTTCCAGGACACGTTGAAACCAGCGGAAGTGATCAGAACAATCCGGCGGGAACATGTATCGGTCCTGGTGGGCGTGCCCCGTGTGCTGCAATCCGTCAAAGACAAGATCGAACGCGAACTCGAAGAGCAGGGACGACGGGAAGCGTTCCGGCAATCGTTTCGTGCCTCGGAGGGCAGACCCTTCCTCTATCGCTGGTGGATTTTTCGCCGCGTTCGTCGCCAATTTGGATGGAAGTTCTGGGCGTTTGTCTCGGGAGGAGCTGCACTCGACCGCGACACTGAGGAATTTTGGTCGCGGCTCGGCTACGCAGTGATTCAAGGCTACGGGCTTACTGAAACCACATCGCTGATCAGCCTCAATCACCCCTTTCGCTTGGGCAAGGGGTCGATTGGCAAAGTGCTGGCGGGCCGCGAGGTCAAACTCGCTCCGGATGGGGAGATCCTGGTGCGTGGAGGTGGGCTGGCCGCGTATTGGACCGGGCGGGAATCGCAATCCGTTGCGGGTGAAGGAGGCTGGTATTCCACCGGGGACATCGGCGAACTGGATGCTGAAGGCAATCTCTATTTCAAAGGAAGAAAAAAAGACGTCATAGTTACGTCTGCGGGAATGAACGTCTATCCCGAAGATTTGGAAGCGGCTCTACGCCTCCAGCCTGAAGTCAAAGACGTGGTGGTAGTCGCTCTTCCGCGCGATGGCAACGCTGAGGCATGCGCGGCCATCATCTTGCGCGATCCTGTCCATTCGGAAGCCGCCGATCCTGCGGCAATCGTGAGTCGCGCGAATCAATCGCTGGCTGAATATCAACAAATTCTGACCTGGTGCGTGTGGCCGGAAAGTGATTTTCCGAGAACTTCCACGCAGAAGCCGCTCCGGAACCTGATTCAACAGAGGGTCCAAGCTCAATTGCGTCGAGGATCCTTGCGCCAAACGAATTCCAGTTCGCTTGCGGAATTGATTGCGAGGGTCACCGGGCGGGCGCGAACCCAACTTTCCTCCGATGCGAATCTGGAATCCCAGTTGAAACTCACCTCGCTTGATCGGGTGGAGTTGTTGAGCGCGCTCGAAGATCGGTACCAGCTCGATCTCAGTGAGACCCGATTCGCGGCCGTGAGCACGGTGGGCGATCTGGAAAAGATGCTCCAGGATAAGAATCCGCCGCGAGTGGCATACCACTATCCGGCCTGGGCCCAGCGTTGGCCCGTCACGTGGATTCGTGCTCTGGTGCACTACGCGCTGTTACGCCCGGCGGTTTTCCTGCTGGGATGGCCGCGCGTAGAGGGCCGCGCCCACCTTTCCGACATGACGGCGCCGGTGCTGGTGATTTGCAACCACATTAGCGACGTGGATCCGGGTTTTGTTCTGAGTGCGCTTCCGGCGCAGCTGCGACGCAGGCTGGCGATCGCGACGCGCGGTGAGGCGCTCGAAGCGTTGCGCACGCCGATGGCGACACGAAGCTTCGCAGGCCGAATCTATGACCGCATGAAGTGGGTCTTAGGAGTGTCTCTACTCAATCTATTCCCTTTGCCGCGCGCGGCCGGTTTCCGCGAGAGCTTTGCTTTTGCCGGAGAGTCCGTAGATCGGGGATACAGCATTCTGATCTTTCCCGAAGGCCGTCACACCACCGACGGCAAAATGCTGCCTTTTCGCACGGGCATTGGATTGTTAGCTAATAACCTGCAGCTTCCGATTGTGCCCATGCGCATTGACGGGCTGTTTAAATTGAAAAAAGCGGGGAAAAGATTTGCGTGGCCCGGTCAGGTGAAGGTAAAGGTAGGTCCACCTGTTCATTTTGCATCAGAAAGCGATCCGGAGTGGATTGCACAGGAACTTCAAAAGAAAGTGCAAGAAATCTGAACGGGTTTCCCCTGTGCCCTCTGTGTCCTCTGTGGTTTGGGGTCTTCTGACCACAAAAGACAAAAGGTTTTGCTGGTGCAATGGCGGCCGAGACATCCCTTGGTTATAATAATAGGCCATGAAACACCTAGGCTTTTCCGTTGCCGCATCGTCAATGCTGGTTTTCGTTCTCTCGCTTTCGAGCGCCGCCAAGACCCAGGTCGAAATGAAAGACGCCCAAGGCAAGAGTGTAGGCACGATCACGCTTGTTGAGAGCGGGGCGGGTCCCAAGGGCGGCGGAGTGCGGCTCGAACTCAACCTGTATGGCCTGCCTCCGGGGCGCCACGCCATCCATGTCCATCAAAACGCTAAGTGCGATGGTCCGGACTTTAAATCGGCGGGGCCGCACTTCAATCCGGACACGAAAAAGCACGGACTGCAGAACCCCGAAGGCCACCATGCCGGCGACATGATGAATTTCAACGTAAACGATGCCGGAAAAGCCGCTCTGCCCTTAACTGACAACGATGTAAATCTCGGCGATGGAACCGATGCGCATTCGGTGTTTGCCAATGGCGGGACTGCAATTGTGATTCATGCCGGTCCCGACGACATGAAGACGGATCCATCGGGAAATTCGGGCGATCGCATTGCTTGCGGCGTGATCAGCAAGTAGAACCGCTTTCCGGCATTTGCTGAATCCTGTGGGTGTCCGTTAGAATCGAATGGTTCGGTATAGAGGTAAAAGATCATGAAAGCAGCTATTCATCCCGCTTATAACGAAATTCGCGTCATGTGTGCGTGTGGCCATAGCTTTGGCACGCGCTCGACTCATCGCGGCGACATCCACGTAGAAATCTGCTCGAATTGCCATCCGTTCTTTACCGGCAAGCAGAAACTGCTGGACACCGCCGGCCGCGTAGAACGCTTCCGCCGCAAGTATGCCAAGAAGGAAGACGCGCCCAAAGCGTAGGGTTAGAACGACTTGCATGAAAAAGCCTCCCAGCTGGGAGGCTTTTTTCGTTTGCCAAAGGAAGCGAAGCAGGACGGCGTGACCGCCGGTCCGAACTACCTAACCGTCGTCCTCAGGATCCATCGGTTCGCCCACAATGTTGTAATAAATCTGCTTGGGAGCCTTCGGCTTCGCTGGAACTGGCTTAGCAGGTGGTGGAGGAGGTGTCGCCTTCCCTGTGGCGGCGGGTTGCGGCGGCGACCAGAACTGGCCCGGCGATGCGGGAACAGGCGAGGCTATCGGTGTCGGTGCAGCTTGAACCTTGGCGGGCGGCGTAGGGACAGCGGCAACGGGCTCTGCAGTCGGGACGACGATTGTTGGCATTGTTGCAGTCGGTGTTATCGCAAGAGTCGACTTGCGGCGCACCAATCTGGTTTTTTGTTGCGTCCACGAGTACAGGGCTACCGCCACAATCCCGGCGAAGCAAAGCTCCAGAATCGCGGTAAATAAGGCCGGGAAGTTGAAATCTCCTTTGCCCAGGTAAAGCGAGGACTGGGGATCCGCGCCCATGGTGCGCGCCACAAACGGCAGGATCAGATTGTTAGTGAGGGATACGATCAGGCCCCAAACGCCCTCGCCCACCAGCACCGCGACCATGACCCTGCCGATCCATTTGCCGGCACTGGTAGGTACTTCTGAGGAGAATGATTTTGAAGATTCGTCCATAAACTATGTGATGCAAATTGTCCCACAGCCGTATAACTTGGGGAAGGCGACAGAAAGCGAGTTCCTTCGCCTATCCGCGCGGAGTATCGTCGCCTTCTGGGCTTAGCCGCTCGCCAACGAGGCTGTAAAGAACCTCACCCGGCGTGCCTGTTTGTGCCTTAAGGGGCGGTGTTTCTAGCTTTGGCTCGCCCAACGGATCTGGAGCGGAGAGAGTGAATTCATCTTCTCCAGGAGTATGGTGGATCCAACGATTGAGATAAAAGACGAAAATCAACGCCACAGCGAAGTCGAGCCCTGACCCAAGCAACTGTTGCCACGGAAACGCAAATCTCGTTTGAAACAGTACTGACTCTGTGTGCCCGTTCAGTAGCGCTCCGATGGTCGGAACGATTAAGAACCAGGTTAGCCCATTTAGAAAGCGAAGGCATGCCTCAGCTAGGATCACTGCAAGAGCAATCTGTCCCGCTCTTTTTTTCAGGATCGACGACCTTAGCTCTTGGACAAAGTGTCTCGGCGTGTCATCCATGAGGTCATAACCTCCACGGCTGAGGAATTGTGCCACAGCCGCATGACTTGGGGAAGGCGGTAAAATAAGTACGGTGCGCAAGTACTGGGACAATTCGGGAAGTGTAGACGCGGGCGTCCTCGCCCGTGCGTGCTCCCCCGTGCCTGATCTGGTAAAGATCGGCGACGTGCAGATCGCTCCCGCCACCGTTCTCGCTCCCATGGCGGGCGTGACCGATACCGTCTTCCGCCGCTTCATTCGCGACCTCGGCGGATGCGGGCTCATCATGACTGAATTCACCTCCGCCGATGGCGTGTTGCGCGCCAAGGATCAGAAGGCGAAACGCTACCTGCACTATTACGAAGACGAACATCCAATCTCGGCGCAGCTTTTTGGCAGCGATCCCAGAGTGATGGCCGATGCCGCCCGCATAGTCGAAGACCTTGGCTTTGATCTGGTAGACCTCAATCTGGGATGTCCGGCGAAGAAAGTCGTCAAGTGCAATGGCGGTTCTGGTCTGCTTCGCGACTTACCGGTCATTGGACGCATCTTCGACGCGGTTCGATCGGCCATCAAAATTCCGTTCACGGTAAAGTTTCGCGCGGGCTGGGACGACGAAAACATCGTTTGCGCAGAACTCGCGAAAATGGCCGAGAATTGCGGATTGAACGCCGTGGCCTTGCATGCCCGCACTCGCGAGCAGGGCTATAGCGGGGCCGCCCGCTGGGAATGGATTGCCGCGGTTAAGCAGGCAGTAAGGATTCCTGTGATCGGCAACGGCGATATCCGCACGCCGGCAGATGCTTGCGCCATGATTGCCCAAACCGGCTGCGATGCGGTCATGATCGGGCGCACGGCCCCGTCCAATCCGTGGATCTTTCGTCAGATCGCGCAATACACGGCAAGCGGCCGTTATGAGGAACCAGCCGAGAACGACCGCTACCAGATGATCCGCACGTACTTCAGCATGCTGATCGAGGAAGAACTTCCCGACGCAGTAGGCAAGATGAAGCAATTCGCGTCATGGTTCACCCACGGCGTACCCGGCGGCGCTGGATTGCGCAAGACAATCTACGAATCAAAAAATGCGCCGGAGATTCTGGGGCGCGTTGAGGACTTTTTCGAGCAGAGACTATGCGGCGCGGGCGTCCTCGCCGGCAAAATCTAACATTCGCGTAAAGAAAGGCTGCGAACTTCCTGTTTCCAGTCAGTTCGCAGCCCAGTTCGTGAGTCTACTGTAGTAACGCCCTAGCGCGCCGCTCTCGACACAGGTTGCACCTTGGCCATGGGTTTCTGCGCTTGGGGGATGGTCATCACCGGGACCGAACCCTTTTTCAGCAGTCCTTTGGCAGCTAGCGTCTGATTGGTGAAGAACTTCGTTCGGTCAGCCAAACGGACGCTCTCGTACCCTTTGCGTTCCGCTACGATGCGGTAGTCAAAGGAAACGTTCGACGTTCCCTTGTGCAGTTCGTGCACTTCGAACGAAGTCGGTGTCTTTTGGCTGACGAACAAGCCTTCGCACTCGCCGTTCGGCGTCAAATAGATGTGATAGTTCACGCCGGTGTTGACGGTCTGCGCGAAGACTGACTCCAGACGGATGGTCGTCGATCCGTGCGAAAGCCGTCCGGAGCCGAAATCCTCGAACCAGTTCTGCGGTGACTCGATCGCGTACAGAGCGACCTTACGCGCGCCATTGTCCACGGGAACGACTGCGGATTTTGAACCTGTGCACTGCAAGTCACCGGTGGTCATGATCAAGCAACCTCCGCCAACGTTCTCTCCAATGGCTTCGACCACGATGTCATCCTGACTGCTGATATTGTCGAAGTATCCGGCCGGATTTGCCTGGTCGATTGAGTCCGCGGTGATTCCGAGCACGCCGATCTGCTGGAAGGAGACGCCAAGAACACCGTTGCCGGCGTAAGTATCACCCCAAACACCCGCTGGGTCGAACCCCGTCAGCCCTGAAACTTGTTGACTCAACCCATAAACGCCGTAGCCGAAGTTACTGGCCGAGTATCCATAGACTCCCACGTTGCGCGTTTTAGTTCCGAACTCCGCACCCAGCACTCCAGCCGCGGAGTTGGTATCGAAATCATTTTCGGCATAAACCGCCTGAGGTCCCGTACTGGTCATTGCGTCAATCGGAAGAGCGTCGCCCGCTGCGTAAACCCCAATAAATCCGTTGGAAACATTCAGCCCGGTGCCGGTGCTGGAATTGTTGTTCACGGTAAGCGCCGCAGAGGAAACGTTGGCCGTAATCGTTTGCGCAGCCGTGAATGCGTTGCTGGCTGAAAGCGACGGCACTCCGGGAAAAGTCTGGCTCGGAATGAAACTCACATTGCCGCTGCTCGCGATGTTAAATCCAGAACCGTTGATGCTAAACACCGTCGATTTCTGGGACGGAAACAAAGTCAAGGCCCCGCGAATGTCCGCAGCTCCGTTGACGTCGAGTTGGCCACCAGGTGCGGTCGTGCCAATGCCGATGTTCCCCGATGGTGATTCAAAAATGCTAGAGTTGCCGAGCTTCTGCGAGGTCAGCCAGCGGGTAATGTAGTTGGCGTGGCCGTTGCCAACGATTGGGGGATTGATGCCATTTTGTTGCGCCTGCGAAGCCTGCAGGAATGCCGAGGCCGGCTGTCCGCCGAGCGTTTCCGCATCCATTGCCTTCAAAGCGTAAGGAACACTCATCAGCAGAACTCGGGGCTTCTCGGATTGTCCTTGAGCTTGAACCCCAATCCAGCGCGCCTGGCCGGAGGAAAATAGATCGGACGGCAAGCCTTGAGATTTTGAAGCGCCTAGATCGATTGTGTAGTGGCCGTTCTTATCGGCGTGCACGTTCTGGGTTTCGATCCAAAGCGGCACACCCCCTTCAGCATCTTTGTACAAAGAAAATGTGACGCCTGTCACGCCGGTGACCGGCTTACCATTGATGTCAGTCAGATTGCCGCTGAATTTTGTGAACGGTGGAACCACGGCATTGGAAGCAACCGCGGTAGATGGTTGTTGCGCCAAGGCCGGCAGCACAAGGCTGGCAGCCAGTAGATAAATAGAAAACGAAAATTTCATGCGGAACATATGCAGTCTCCTAGCAAGTAAGGTCAAAATTTGTGGAAACTCGCACCGGAGATTTGCTCGCGGTCAAGCTCCTACTTGCTAAAGCGACGATTGCGGGGAAAAACCCTCAAGGTTTCGGAAAGTGAAAAACTGAAGCGCTTTGCTGACCCGTCTGTGTCCTGGCTAATGTTGCGTCTTGCGATGGTCTAGCACTCGAAGAGAATTGAAGTGAGGGTTGCCGGTTTCAGCGATATGTAGGAAGTGCCCGAGGAATAGCTCAACAAGACCATCCCCCGGGCGTTCGTTTTTCTTAAACCAACAGCCTCACGGCTTAAGCTTAAAAACTGTGCCATAGCTGTCCGGCGGATTCCCCAGAGTCGTTCCGTAGAAATTTCCCGCCCCGTCCTCAATCAGGCCGGCGACCGGAAATCCTTCATCCTTTCCGCCCGTAAAGCTATAAATGGTGCTCTGTTTGCCGGTGCTGCTGTTGACCTTGAACACCACTCCGAGTTCATTCGGCCCTCCAGCGTACGCGGTGCCATAGAGATTGCCCGCAGCGAGAACCAGGGTACCGAAATCCGGATAATGCCCGTCCGCGAGGGTGAAGGCATATAGCACGCTCTCCTTGCCCTTCGGACTAATCTTGAACACCGTGCCGCAGTCGTAGCCTTGGCATCCAGCCCCTCCGTTGTAGGTGGTGCCGTAGAGATTGCCTTTGCTGTCCTGCACCAATCCGGCGTAGGGGTTCGCGCCGTCCGCGCCGTCCGCAAAATTGTGCAGCACGGTCAGGTGGCCCTTGCTGAGCTTGAAGACTGTTCCCACTCCGGAAGTACCCCCGGCGGAAGTGGTGCCGTAGAGGTCGCCAGCCGAGTCCCTCAGCAAGGTGCAAAACGGATACTGCCCATCTTTTCCAGTAAAGCTGTGCAGGATGGTCTCCTTACCGGACTTGCTAATTTTGAAGACCGTCCCGTTGCCGGATTTTCCGCCATATCCGGTCACGCCATAAAGATTTCCTGCCGCGTCCTGAATCAGGCCTGATCCCGGATATTGTCCGTCGGGGCTTGCGCCAAAGCTGTACAACACCGTCTCTTTGCCGGCCTTGCTTATTTTGAAAATGGCTCCGAAACCGTTTGCGCCACCCTCGTAACCTGCGCCGTAAAGATTGCCCGCGCTGTCACGTAACAGAGCCGAGGTAGGATGCTCGGCGTCTGGGTTGCCAGTGAAACTGTAGAGCACGGTTTCCTTGCCGGCCTTGCTGATTTTCAATACCGCTCCGAGGTTCGCGGCGCCGCCGGCGAAGGTTGCCCCATAGAGATTGCCCTGCGCATCTTGAATCACACTCGCGTAGGGACTGCCTCCGTCCGAGCCTCCCGTGAAAGTGTGCAGGGTAGTGATCTTGGGCGCGGGGGACTGCGCCTGCGCCGGCGAAACCGCAAGAAATGCTAATCCGAGCGTGGCGATCAGTGCCAGGCTCGTTCTTCCCATTCGATCTTGTGTTCCGAATCTCTTTCGCTGAAGTTGCATTGCGCTAGTCATGGGAGTTCCATCCTTAGGTCGAAACAGTATTGCTTGGGTTCGCCTTCGGCCAAGCAGGCAAATGTTTACCACGCGCAAGCTTTAAGTCACATTTAGTTCTATTTATGTTGAGCACAGCGGAACTTAATGCGATGTCTAGGTCGAAGAATTTGATCTCTTGGGTTTGCGCTTCGAGGAAAGCGGAGGCGTATTTCGATTACCGTCGATGGAAAGAGCGTTGACTTCGGATTTCGTGACCTTCATAAAAGCGCGACAGGCAGGCGACAGCATCGCAGTCCGCCGGCACACCATCCACAACATGCGTTCTTCGCGAAACTCCTCAATCGTCTTCGCCGCCAGGTCTATGTTCGTTTCTTCAGGCTGAACGCACATCCGCGGCACAATCCCCACTCCCATATCGCGAGCCGCCATTCGTTTGATCGACTCCAGCGTCCCAGTTTCAACTTGCACATTGAGTGGAACCCGGAATCGTTGAAACGTCTCCGTCACTCGCTCGCGCAATTCCGAGGTCGCCGTCAAAACGATCAAAGGCTCCGCCGCCAGATCTTGAATGCGAAGCGACTGGTGCGCGGCCAGCGGGTTGCGCGGGCTCATGACCGCGATCAAGCGGTCGCGCATCAGCAGGTGGCCGCGAAGTTCGCCGTCCTGCGGTTGCCCAGCCACCAGCGCGACGTCGAGTTCCTGGTGCTTAAGCGCGGCGAGAACGGCGTCCGAATATCCAATGATGACCTTGAGCTTTACTCCGGGATACTGTTTTTGAAATGCCTTGGTAAGTTGCGGCAGCAAATACTCGCCCATGCTCTGGTTTGCACCGATTCGCAACTGGCCGCGCTCGACGTTCCGGACTCCCTCGAGAGCGGCGACTGCTTCCTCGCGAAGTGACAGCAGACGGCGGGCGTAATCGACCAGCACTTCTCCGGCTGCGGTCGGCCGGAACGCCTGGCCGCGGGCGCGATCCAGCAGCTTGGCCCCAATTTCTTTCTCAAGTTTGCTAATTGCGATGCTGACTGCTGGCGCCGTTCTGAATACTCGTCCCGCCGCTTTCTGCAGGCTGCCTTCCTCGGCCAGTGCCACCAGCATCTGGAGTTGCATCAGTTCCATCGTCGCACCTGTCAGCCTCAGAAAATCGTGCTTCACGGATTAACGCCGATCCCCGCGGATATTTATTTGTTTCGTTCCGTGACATCCGCAGCCGATGACTAGCCGCGATGCTATTTCTGAGTGACTGCCTTCGCGATCAGCTTTCGTCGTTCATCCCGCTCCACATATGCCCAGGGGATGTTGGGGTCGTGAGTAAACATGGTCAGCCACTTCTCTGGAATCGACTGGGCATAGTACTGCTTGCGGCTCTCAATGGTTTGCAGCGGGAAAAGGTCGAACGACATTCCCCAGGTAAGGTCGAGGTGGGAGCTGGTGGGGATCAGGTCGGAGATGTAGCAAGCAGTTTGGCCGCCGCTTTTGATAATCACGGCTTGCATGTTTTGGGTGTGGCCGGGAAATGTTTTGAGGAAAATTCCTGGAACGATTTCCTGATCTTGATGGAGCAATTCCATCTGGCCACTCTTTATCAGCGGATCGTAGTTGTCACTCATATAGCTGATGGCGTCGCGCTCGAGTTGAAGTTTGCCGTGCTGCCACTCGCCTTCGGGAGCATAATATTTCGCGTTCGGAAACGTTGGCACAATGCCGCCATCACCCAGGATTGTGTTCCAGCCGCAGTGATCGAAGTGCAGGTGGGTGTTGATGACGATGTCGATGTCTTCCGGCGAAATGCCCGCGACAGCGAGGTTGTCGAGCAACTGGGCGGGTTGGCCGAAGATTTTGATCAACCTCTCCGGCAGTTTGCTGCCGATGCCGGTGTCGATGAGGACCGTCTCCTGCCCGGTTCTTACGACAACGGAATTCAAACCGACAGGAACATAGTTCTCGGGGTCGGCCTTCACTTTCTTCTCCCACATGATTTTCGGGATAACCCCAAAGAAAGCTCCGCCGTCGAGCCGGTAGATGCCGTCCGTGACGGCGATAAGCTCGAAATCACCTAGAGTCAGACGATCCATGGCTGCTGGTTTCCTTGTAGCAAACTGACTGCGAATGACCGAACTACAAATATAGCCGAGCTTCGCTCAACCCGGACAGCCACGGAAACTGTCTCAGCGAGCGGACAAATTGACTACTTGAGCTCGCGTTCGAAGTGCTCTGTGATCATGTGGAAGAGATGATCGCGATCCTCGGCGCCGCGAATGGTGTGGGTCTTTCTAGGGTAAACCATGAATTCGAACTGTTTGCCCGACTTAATGAGCGCCTCCGTCATCTGAATGCTGTTCTGGAAGTGCACGTTGTCGTCGCCAGTTCCGTGGGCAAGCAGCAGCGCGCCATGTAGCTGATTGGCAACCTTCGGCAAGTCCAGATCGGTGTAGCTTGTGCTGCTCTTGTCGTTGGGCAAACCGTTGTTGCGTTCTGTATAGATGGAGTCGTAGTTGTGCCAGTCGGTGACCGGCGCAACCGCGGCCCCAGCCTTGAATATCTCCGAGTGAGTCATCGCGTACAGTGTCATGGACGCGCCATTGCTCCATCCCCAGATTCCCACCCGACTGCGATCAATTTGCGGATACTTCGCAAAAAGCTGATCGAGCGCGGTGAGCTGATCTTGCAGTTCGATGGCGCCGAACTGGTGGAACACCGCCGTCATGAACTTGCGGTCACGCGCGGGTGTGCCGCGATTGTCGAGTGTGAAAACCGCAAAACCATGCTGTGCGAGGTATTGCTGATACAGCGCCGAACCACCCGGCCAATCCTCCGTCCAATAGTCCCTTACCAACTGCGCTGCGGGTCCGCCGTAAATGTTTACGATCAGAGGAATCTTGACTGCAGGCGCGGTGGGCAGCAAAAGTTTTCCGTAGAGAGTGGTGCCGTCGCTGGCCTTAAATTCCAGGAACTTAGGCGCAACCAGCCCATACCCGTCGACGGCATGGGAATGCCACACTTCGTTGCAGTTCCCGCTGGTGCTGCAACTGGAAAAGCGCGGCGGGGTCAAAGTGGCTGAGAATTCGTCAACATAGTGTTTGCCGTCGTCGGCGAAAGTGGCGCGATGGGTGCCACCTTCTTGCGAGACGCGCCGCAGTTCCGACCCATCCAGCTTCACCGAGAAGAGTTGCTGCTGGCGCGGATCATCCTGGTTGCAGGAGAAATACACCACTCCTGCGGCATCATCGACGCCTTCAAGGCCCAGCATTTCGAAATTGCCCTGAGTGAGTTGACGCTCCAGCCTCGCGTCCGCAGCCAGCGGGTTCGCCTTATCGAAGCTATACAGATAAAGCTGCGTCGTACCGTCCCGCCAACTCGACCAGAGAAAGCGGTCTCCCGACCGCAGGATCTTGAGGTCGTCGTTGACATTGATCCACGCGTTCTGGACACTTTCCGCCAAGACTTTGCGGGAACGCCCTGTGTGCATGTCGACGAAGTAGAGGTCAATCTTGTCCTGCGTGCGATTCAAGACCTCGGCCCATACCACGCCGTCTCGCACCCATCCGAAGCGGGGAATGTATGTGTCCAGGTCCATGTCGTTTGAAAGCGAAATCCACCTTGGGCTGCCGCCGGAAGCGCCAATCACTCCCAGTCGCACCACCGGGTTGGGGTCGCCCGCCTTGGGATACTTTTCCATATCAACCGTGGGATGCGTCGGCATCCAATCGGTGATTGGGTAGGTGGGCACGTGAGTTTCGTCCATGTGTAAGAAGACGATTTCTTTGCTGTCCGGCGACCAGAAATAGTTGCTGCGCACGCCTAGCTCTTCCGCGTACACCCAATCGACTTCGCCATTCAGCCGGTTTTCATCCATGTCTTTCGTGAGTTGGGTTGCGGCCTCGCCCGATGGTGAACGCACGTACAAGTTGTGCTTGCGAACGTAAGCCAGGTGCCTGCCGTCCGGCGAAAATTTAGGATCGCCCACTGCTTCAGGCGATGCGCCCACTTCCACGCCGATGCCATTTTCGATGGAATAAAGCCACAGCTGCCCCTTGGGAACGAAGAGCAGGAACTTGGAATCGGGAGACCAAAGGTAAGGCGCAACATGATAACGGATGAGGCGCTCCACTTCGCGTTCATCTTTGAGTTTCTCGACGGGAGGAGCCAAGTTGGCCAGTTTGGATTCATTGAGTAGCAGTTTCTTCTCACCCGTGGCCGCATCCACCGACCACAGCTCGCCGTGTTCGCCTGCGTCGTCATATTGGATGAAAGAAAATTTCTTATTGTCTGGAGCCCATTCGATCGTCTCCGGAGGGCGTCCGTTGATGCTACCCTCGGCGAAAATGGCTTCGATGGTTAGGGCCTTTCCGGCCGCAGCGGGGGAAGGCGATTGGGCAGCGGCAGGCGGGTTCGATGCACCGCAGAGTAGTAACGCTATGAGAATCAGACGAAACTGTTCCTTCACGAAGGTTCTCCAGGGGCGAATTCACTTGTAATACGCAAGGCTAGAAAGTGTACACCGGCAAGAACGCCGTCGCGACAGTCCGCGCCGAGTATGGCGTTTCATAACGCTCGCGCAACGCGTGCTAGAATTAGCACAGCGGCACACGTTCACGATGCTTCCTGATGTGCAAAACCTGATCGCTTTGCAAGCAGCCGACCGGGAAATTCTACGTTTGAAGGAAGAAGTTGCCGCACTGCCCAAGCGCGTCGCGGCCATCGAAGAAAAGCTGGCTGGAACCAAGGCGGTGCTCGAGAAGGCCAAAGCCGCGGTGAAAGAAGACGAAGCGGCCCGCCGTAAATTCGAGAGCGCCATCCAGGACCAGCAGCTCAAGATCTCCAAATACCGCGATCAATCCCTCGCCGTCAAAACCAACGAACAATACAAAGCACTGCTGCACGAAATCCAGTTTGCCGAGCAGGACATTCGCGCCAGTGAAGACAAGATCCTGGACCTGATGGTGAACGCCGAGGTCCGCGAAAAGCAAGTCAAAGTCGCCGAGGCGGAATTGAAAGCGGAGATGGCGGAGATCGAAAAAGAAAAAGCGGATGCTCGTCAGGTCACCGCGCATGACGAAAAGCAGTTGGCTGAATGGAGCGCAAAGCGTGATGCCGCCCGCTCGGGCGTGGATGCGGATCTCCTTCGGCAGTATGATCGCGTGGCCAAATATCGCGGAACCGGCTTGTCGGAAGTTCGCGAACACAAATGCCTGGCCTGCCAGGTCATGCTGAGACCGCAGACCTACAACGAAGTGCGGGGAGGCACGCAGATCATTATTTGCGACTCGTGCCAGCGCATTCTCTACTACGATACTTCGAAAGACGAAGTCGCCGAACCCATTGCAAAGAAGCGCCGCGCGCATCCCAAGTTTGACGCCCATCAGGCCTGGTACTTCCGCGAGAGTTTTCAGGACCAGGGTGAAGTATTTCTGGCCTACATTAACTCCAAAGGCGATTCCAGTCGGCGGGTGTACGACGCGTCGGCCGGGCGCCGGGTCGGGGATATCCTAACCCGCCAAGGCACCTATCGTCTGGCGTTTCCCGAAGATCTCACTCCAGATGCGATTCGCCTGAACGGGCACTGGGAAGGCCCAGAAATTGAAGAGTGGGGTGATGAATTGCCCACGCCAACTTTGGACGCTCTGCACCGCGATCTCGACTTGGCTCGCTTGGAAGCTCGTACCCTGTCCCATAGCGACGCCGACGCCATCACCGCCGAACATCCCGCCGCCAGCTAAAGAGTTCATGTGGGCGCGAGCGTCCTCGCCCGATCCCGCGGATGCTCGCTCTTCCAGCACCTGGCCCACAGTCGAGTAAGATTCCCACATGCCCAAGAGGACTGATTCAGAAGTCAAGATTTCCCGCCGCGGCGCCCACCGCCTGAAAGACGGCCACGTTTGGGTTTACCGCTCCGACATCGTGGCCGCAGACGGCGTGGATCCCGGCACCATGGTTGCCGTCACCGACGAACGCGGAAAATTCCTGGGCACCGCCTTATTCAGCAGCTCGTCGCAGATCGCCATCCGCTTGCTTTCGAACGACAAGGTGCCGAGCCTGGAAACGCTATTGCGTCAGCGCATTCGAGAAGCGATCGCCTACCGCGAGCGGGTCGTACGCGACACCGACGCCTATCGGCTCGTCTTCAGCGAAGCCGATTTCCTTCCCGGCCTCATCGTGGATCGCTACAACGATCTTTTGTCGCTGCAAATTCTCACCCAGGCCATGGACGCCGAGGCCGTCCGCCAAACCGTTCTTGCCGAACTCACCAGCCCATCTCGAACCCGCTGCCATCATCGAACGCGTCGACCCTAAGATCCGCGAACTGGAACAACTGCCAGCGCGGCCGTCGTCGCTCTTGCACGGAGACAAAACCAGCACCATCATTTCCATGAACGGAATTCGTTTGCATCATGAAGCTCTCGAAGGCCAAAAGACTGGCGCATTCCTCGATCAGCGCGAGAATTACGCCGCTGCGGCACAGTATGCGCGAGGCGAAGCCCTGGACGTTTTCTGCTACCACGGAGGTTTCGCGCTGCATCTGGCCCCACATTGCTCCAAAGTCACTGGGGTCGACAGTTCGCGACCCGCTCTCGAACAGGCTGATCAAAACGCGACTCTGAACCACCGCGAGATCGAATGGATCGAGGCCAACGCCTTCGATCTGCTCCGCGACTACGCAACCTCAGGCCGGCAATACGACATCATCGTTCTCGATCCGCCCGCCTTCGCCAAGAACAAGAGCAGCCTTGAAACCGCCCTGCGCGGATACAAAGAACTCAATCTGCGGGCGCTGAAGATGCTTCGTCCGGGAGGCATCCTGGTCACCTGTTCATGCTCGTACCACGTAAGCCCGACCGACTTCGCCGGGATGGTCGCGCAAGCCTCCCAGGACGCCCATAGGACCCTTCGTATCCTCGAAACTCGAACCCAGGCAAAAGACCATCCCGTGTTGCTGAATGTGCCAGAAACCGCCTACCTGAAATGCATTATGTCGATCGCAAACTAATGAAAATGCAACACATGGTAATATTGACAATAAGACGCTCATATTTTATGCTTCCTATCGTGATATGCATCATCCAATGTTGGTAGAGAGCACAAACGCTCAAAATCACGACATCTTAATAGGAGGCATTTCCGTTATGACCGTTTTGACCCGTTGGCAGCCCGTTAACGAATTTTCCACCTTGCAGGACCGCATGAACCGCCTGTTCCGCGACAACTTCTCCGAAGGCCGCGAGGAAGCTTTGAGCACCAGCAGCTTCGCTCCCGCCGTCGACGTGTACGAGGACGAGCACACCATCACGCTGAAGATCGAAGTGCCGGGAATCGATGAAAAGGACATTGACGTCCGTATTGAAAACCGCACCTTGACCGTGCACGGCGAGCGCAAGTTCGAGAAGGACGAAAAAGAAGAGAACTTCCGTCGCGTGGAACGTCAGTACGGCAGCTTCAGCCGATCTTTCACTTTGCCAGTAACCGTGGACGCTGACCAGGTTTCAGCGAACTACGACAAAGGCATGTTGAAGATCAGCCTGGCCAAGAAAGCTGAAGCCAAGCCGAAGCAGATCAAAGTTAGCGTAGGCGGCGCGAAGACCGTCGAAAGCAAAGCCTAAGCTCGCGCCGGGGCAGGTGTCCCCACTTGCCGGGCCGGAGCGCAGTTCGACGCGGTTTCTAACGGGAGGCGGAAAACAAGCCGTCTCCCGTTAATTTTGAAACCAATCATTCTGAAAAAACAGCCTGTCATTCAGAGCGAAGCCGAGAATCTATGCATTTTCTTTCTTCCGCGAGAAAATACCTGGACCCTTCGCTTCACTCAGAGTGACAATGGATCAAGGAAAATACCATGGCAATTCGCTGGGACAAATTCACCGTTAAAGCGCAAGAGGCGATGCAACGCGCCAATAGCCTGGCATCCGAGCACGGCAATCCCGAACTCATGCCCGTTCATCTTCTGGCCGCACTCGCTGAAGATAAAGAAGGCATCGTTCCGCCCGTGTTGGAAAAGATCGGTGTCGGCCCGCAGTCTGTTTTGCACGACGCCTACCAGGTCATCGATACTCTACCCAAAGTTTCCGGCAGCTCGGCCGAGGCGACGCCCTCGAATCAGGTGAATCAGTTGCTGGAGCAGGCTTTCAAAGAAGCCCGCAATTTCAAGGACGAATACGTCTCGACCGAACATCTTCTCCTCGCCATCACGCACCTGAAGCGCGATCCGGCACAGGAACTGCTGGCGCATCAGGGCGCAACCTACGACGCCATTCTGAAAGCGCTGACCGCGATTCGCGGCTCGCAAAAAGTCACCGACCAAAATCCCGAAGCCAAGTATCAGGCGCTCGAACGTTACACTCGCGATCTGACCGAGCAAGCCCGCCGCGGCAAACTCGATCCCGTGATTGGCCGCGACGAAGAAATCCGGCGTGTGGTGCAGGTGCTGTCGCGACGCACCAAGAACAACCCTGTATTGATCGGCGAGCCCGGAGTCGGCAAGACCGCCATCGCGGAAGGCCTGGCGCAGCGCATCATTTCGGGCGACGTTCCCGAAGCGCTGAAGAACAAGCGCGTGGTCGCGCTCGATCTCGGCGCCATGGTGGCGGGAGCAAAGTATCGCGGCGAGTTTGAAGACCGCCTCAAAGCCGTGCTGAAAGAGATTGAAGATTCAGCCGGGCAAATCATTCTGTTCATCGACGAATTGCACACCTTGGTCGGCGCAGGCGCCGCTGAAGGTGCCATGGACGCCTCCAACATGTTGAAGCCCGCTTTGGCGCGTGGCCAACTTCGCGCCATTGGAGCGACTACGCTGAACGAATATCGCAAATACATCGAAAAAGACGCGGCCCTGGAACGCCGCTTCCAGATTGTTTACGTCGGCGAGCCCAATGTCGAGGACACCATTGCCATTCTCCGCGGATTGAAAGAGCGCTACGAAGTGCATCACGGCGTGCGCATCAAAGATTCCGCCATCGTTTCTGCCGCAACGCTCTCGCATCGCTACATCACCGACCGCTTTTTGCCCGACAAAGCCATCGACTTGGTCGACGAAGCCGCCGCCTCGTTGCGCATTCAGATCGATTCCTTGCCCACCGACATTGATCAACTCGATCGCCGCGCGACGCAGTTGGAAATCGAAAAGCAAGCATTGAAAAAAGAAAGCGATTCCAACTCGAAAGACCGCTTGCTGTTGATCGACAAAGAACTTGCGGAGATTCGCGAGAAATCCAACGCACTGAAAGCCAATTGGAAAAGGGAAAAAGATCTGATCGCCCGCTCTCGTGCTCTGAAAGAAAAGATCGAGCAGCTAAAACTCGAAGAGCAAGCCGAGGAGCGGAAAGGCAACCTGCAGCGCGTTGCCGAAATTCGCTACAGCCTGCTGCGGCAGACGGAAGAAGAGCTCAACAAGCTCACCACCCAGATGGACGGCAAGGGCAAGTCGCGAATGTTGAAGGAAGAAGTCGACGAAGAAGACGTTGCTCGCATCGTTTCCAAGTGGACGGGCATTCCGGTGTCCAAGATGCTCGAGGGCGAAGTCAAGAAACTGGTCACTATGGAGGATCGCCTGCGTCAGCGGGTGGTCGGCCAGAACGAAGCGCTGGAGCGGGTTGCGAACGCGATCCGCCGTTCCCGCGCCGGCTTGAGCGATCCCAAACGTCCTATCGGGTCCTTCATTTTTCTCGGGCCGACTGGTGTTGGCAAAACTGAAGTCGCTCGCGCACTTGCGGAATTTCTCTTCGATGACGAACATGCCCTGGTGCGCATTGATATGTCCGAGTACATGGAGAAACACGCCGTGTCGCGTCTGATCGGCGCGCCTCCGGGATACGTGGGTTACGAAGAAGGTGGTCAGCTGACGGAACAGGTTCGTCGGCGTCCTTACGCGGTCATTCTTTTCGACGAAATCGAAAAGGCGCATCCTGATGTTTTCAACGTGCTTCTGCAAATGATGGACGACGGCCGTCTCACAGACGGAAAAGGCCGCACGGTGGACTTTCGCAACACCGTCATCATCATGACCTCGAACCTGGGGTCATCGTTCTTGCAGTCAGAAAACTTGCGTTCCGATCAGGACTTTGACGATGCGTCGAAGCAAGTGATGAACGTTCTGCACGGCCACTTCAAACCGGAGTTCCTGAATCGCGTCGACGACATCATCATCTTTCGTCCGCTGGGTAAAGAGCAGCTCGTCAAGATCATCGATTTGCGCCTGGAAGATGTGCGACGTCTTCTGGTTGACCGCAAAATCTCGCTCGAACTGACCGACGCCGCGAAAGAACTCATGTTCACCGAAGGTTTCGATCCCAACTTCGGCGCGCGTCCGCTGAAGCGCGCCATCCAGAAGTTGGTACAAGACCCGCTGGCGTTGAAGATTCTGGACGGTGAAGTCTTGCACGGAGATCACGTCATCGTGGATGCCGACAAGAAATCCGGCAAGATGAAATTCGAAGTCAGTCCCCGGACAGGAGAGAAAGAGCCAGCCGCCGCCAGGAAAGAGCCAACCAAGTCCCGGCGCTAGCAATGGTCACGCGGGGACAGCCGTGCCTCGGCTGTCCCGCTGAGCTTAGCGAGACGACTTTTTTCCCAAATCCGGAACGGAGCAAATCTTTATTTTGACCGGTTACCTAATGCGTGCATTCGAACGCCTAAGATTGTCCCTGTGGACAGCGTTTGGAGGGTGATGCCAGTGGGTACTGGACGCCGTCCGCGAAACGGTCGAGTGGCTCAATCAGCCATTAGGGTTCGACTCCCTCATCCTCCGTGGTCACTCGACATAGGCGAAATGGCTTGACAACGGCTATGCCGGAGTTATCCTAGAAGTGTTTCGCGGACGACGTCCAAAACACTTGCGTTTGCCAAGCCTCGGCTAATGCCGAGGCTTTCGCATTGGTGCTAATCGAACCTGGAACACGTGCTTCAGCCATTCCCTCGAACCAAGCCGGACGAACGAAACGAAAAGCTATTTTTCAAACACCGCCTGCACTGGTTCCTGAAACAGATACCAGATCATCATCACGCGCACGACAACCCCCAGCCCGCTCCACAAAAGCGGCCAACGGAAATCGACCGCGGCCGCAGAAACTGTCGGAAGCAATCCGACCAATCCAGCCCCCGCGGCGGCTACCGCCGTAAGTCGAGCCCACTGGTTCAGACGAAACAAACCCCAGCCGATGACGCTGGCGAGCCCTCCCGCCAACAAAAACATGTAAGGCCCACGCCAGCTCAAGCCCGCTGAGCAAAGGCGCTCCCAGCGACATCGACAATGCTCCTGGACTTGCGAGCATGACCACGCCGAGGATCAACAAATAAGCTGCGGAGAGGATGAATGCACCTGCGATCGCGGTGATTCCAGCAGGGCGTTCCATGGAGAGAGATTTAGTCGGTTACCGCCGAAACGCCATTGCGCAAAAGTCTTTCCAGGGTTACCGAGGGGCAAACCTTCTCATGAATGTAATCCATGACATTCTTCGCCAGGCTGCGCACCAGTTTTTCAATCGCCGGGTCCAGCACTCGCCCGGAAGAGTCAAATACTTTCTGAACATTCGGGACAGAAACCGGCATGGGCAACACATGTGCGCCGATATGCGAAGTGATGCTGCGCAGCTGTTCCAGCGATTTGATTGCCCCGATGGATCCCGCTGCCACGCCTAGCAGCGCCACGGGTTTTCCCGCCAGCACGGAAGGGAAGCCGAGATTCTCGATCACCAGCTTCATTACACTGCTGAGGCCGCCATGATATTCCGGCGTCGCCAGAACAATCGCAGTCGCGTTCTTTACTGCTTCTTGTAATACACGTGTTCCCTCGGCGTGAGGATTCATGCCGGGCAAAGGCAAATCGAGTGTGCCTGGGTCGATCACCTGCACCGAAACCTTGGGTCCTTCCGCAGTTCGTCGACCACCAGCGCGGACGCCATGCTGGTGTAGTTCCCCGGACGCACGCTGCCGTTGATCACGGCAATACGAATCGGCTTGACTTCCTCTGCCATGAGGCTACCTCAGTCCTATTGAATCACAACCGAGACGAGCTACGAATTTTCAATGGATACGCTTTTCAGGCTAAATCGAACAGCAGGACTTCGGCCTCTGCGGTTCCTTTAATGGCCAGCTTCTGCTCGTCGCTGATGGCAGCGCCGTCGCCCTGATGCATCGTCTTGCCGTTTACCTCGATCTCGCCCTTGGCAACCTGTAGCCACGCGTAGCGGCCTTTAGCCAGGTCGTGCGTTACTTGCTGCCCTGGAGACAGCAGCGCAACATAGAGACGCGCATCTTGATGGATGGTCACCGAGCCGTCTTTACCGTCGGGTCCGGCGATCTGGCGTAGCTTACCGCGCTTTTCTTCCTCGGAGAAGGTCTTCTGCTCATAGCTTGGCTCATGGCCCGCGCGGTCGGGCATGATCCAAATTTGCAGCAGATGAACTGGGTCGGTGGTTGACGCATTCCTCTCACTATGCCGAATGCCACGGCCCGCACTCATTCGCTGTCCGTCGCCAGGATGAATCACCGACCCCGTCCCCAGGCTGTCCTTGTGCTCGAGTGCGCCCTCGAGAACGTAAGTAATGATTTCCATATCGCGATGAGGGTGCGTCGGAAATCCCTCGCCCGGAGCGACGTGATCTTCGTTAATCACTCGCAGGGAGCGAAACCCCATAAATCGGGGATCGTGATACTGATCGAAAGAGAACGCGTGCTGGGTCTGGAGCCAGCCGTAATCGCCGCCGCCGCGTTCATTGCTACGCCGCAAATTGATCATGATGAATCCCTCGTTGAATCAGGAAAAGGTTGGCCACAGATTCCACAGATTAACGGTGTTTCGGAAAGAATCCGTTGATGCTCGCCAAATCCGCGGCCAAATATCAGTTAGTCGTTATAACGACTAACTTGCCATTTTAGTAGATGAACCTGCCTGCCAAAGGATTCAGCGCAGGCGTAATCAAACCTGCCACTTGTGGCGTCCGCACGTAGGACGTAAGACCAGCGGAGGGGCGCTTCAGTGGAGGAGCCAGCCTCGTTGCCGATGTCTCAATGGAGATGATCACAAGTACAAGAATGTCTGGAGCAAGCGTCGACCGTGCCGCATGGCCCGTGGTGATGGTCGCGACAGTGATTCTGGCGAGCTGTGGAGGAACTCCTCCACAATCCGTGCCCGTCGGATTTGTGAATCACACTCACCATTCCGATGCGGAACTGCAGGCCATCTGGGCGACCGCCCAACAAAGCGTCGCCCAGAGTATCGACCTGAACCCGCTACAGCAACCTCAGATAAGTGTGCCGCCGGACTTGCTTCCGGGCGATCCCCGCGCTCTCAAACTGATGCCGGAGAAACTCACAGTGAGCGCCGTCCGCGATGTTTCTTCGGACCTGCTTTTCGCTGCCACCGGAACGCGTCGTGCGAACCCGACCGGGATGATCCCCTGCCCCAAGCCCTGCAACGTGCGCTACTCAACCGCGTACTCGTCCTATGAGCCACCGCTGACGAACTATGCCGCCTCCTGGGAATTCGAGGGCGACAACTTCAGCGTGATTCTGGAGTATGAGTTCGAAAATCACATTTTGCACACGTTGGGTTACAAGATGACTTGGCGGTAAAAAGTGAGGGGTACGTATGTCCTATTTCTTCTGGGTTTTCTTGCTGGACGGGTCTGATTTGGGTTTTTGATCCACTTTCGACTTCTCTTCCGACTTGCCAGACTTCGATTCTTCCCCCGCCTTCGATTTTTCTTCCTTCTTCGAAGCAGACTCATCTTTCGAGCTGGAATCTCCATTCGAGGAAGTTGCCGGCGTGGAAGACTTCTTGGCGTAATCGGTGACGTACCAGCCCGACCCTTTGAACTGCACTGCGGGCGCGGTGACGGTTTGCTCCACCGGACTGCCGCAGTCCGGGCATTTTTTCATGGGAGGGTCGGAATACTTCACGATCCGCTCAAAGCGGTGATGGCACTTCTTGCACTCGTATTCGTAAAGTGGCATGGACTCCTGAAATCATTCAACTAACGGCCGATGGTTTCTAAAGCTCTAAAGTTAATTCTAGGTATTGCGTTCTCCCGCGTCAATTCAACTGCGGTTCCAGCTGAGGGAGCCGGAGAAATTCCTACACTCCTTGGACTCAGGTTCAGAACGGCAGCGGTGCCTCAGGAGAGGGCTCACTCTTGAGACACTCTCAACTCCACGACCTTCATTGACTTGCTAGTTTCACAGACGTAAGATTCGCGGCAATGATCGGCCCGACAATCTCGCATTACCGGATCATCGAGAAGGTCGGTGGCGGCGGTATGGGTGTTGTCTACAAAGCTGAGGACACGCGCCTGCACCGATTCGTAGCTCTGAAATTCCTGCCCGAGGACGTCGCCCGCGATCCCCACGCGCTCGCTCGTTTTCAACGCGAAGCACAAGCTGCCTCGGCGTTGAATCATCCCAATATTTGCACCATCTACGACATCGGCGAGCAAGATGGGCACGCTTTTATCGCCATGGAATTTCTCGAAGGGATGACGCTTAAACACCGCATCGCGGGCCGCGCGCTGGAAATTGAAACCCTGCTCTCGCTGGCAATTGGTATCGCCGACGCGCTCGATGCCGCTCACGCCAAAGGTATCGTTCATCGCGACATCAAGCCCGGCAACATCTTCGTCACTACGCGAGGGACGGCCAAGGTCCTGGACTTCGGTTTAGCCAAAGTTTCGGGCAAGCCAGGGACGGGCACGGATGCGACCGCAGCCACTATCGACTCGAACCAACATCTGACCAGTCCCGGTTCGGCCCTGGGGACAGTGAGTTACATGTCGCCCGAGCAGGTCCGCGGACAAGAGCTAGATTCGCGGACCGATTTGTTTTCCTTCGGCGGCGTGCTTTACGAGATGGCGACTGGGACGCTTCCCTTTGCGGGAGAAATCACCGGCGTAATTTTCGACGCCATTCTGAATCGCGCGCCAGTGTCCATGTTGCGCCTGAACTCCGCTCTTCCCCTCAAGCTTGAGGACATCATTCACAAAGCATTGGAGAAAGACCGCAACCTGCGCTACCAGAACGCTGCAGACGTTCGCGCCGATCTGCAACGGCTGAAGCGCGACACCGAGTCGCAGCGGATAGCGCCCACTGGCCCCGCGGGTATCGATGCTTCACGAGCCTCATTGCAATTTGCCGGGAGCCGAAAGGTGGTTTGGCCGGCTGTCGCTGTTGGTGTGCTGATCATGACAATCGCCGGGTATTGGTTTCTGGGGCGCCCCCGACATAAGGCATTTCAGGCTTTCACGATTACTAAGATGACCGAAACCGGGAATGCGGGCGGCGCAGCGATCTCCCCCGACGGAAAGTATGTCGTTCACGTAGTGAAAGAGAACGGCATGAGCAGTCTCTGGATGCGCCATATAGCTACCAACAGCAACACCCAGATCGTTCCGCCTCTCAAAGCCGATTACTACGACCTCACATTTTCGCCAGACGGCAATCACATTTTCTTTCTCCGCTCCACCGGCACCAGCCGGCTGTCCGACCTGTTTCAGGTTGCGGCCCTGGGAGGAGAGCCGAAGCAACTGGCTCACGACGTGGAAGGCGGAGTTACGTTCTCGCCGGACGGCAGCAAGATCGCCTTCTTGCGCTATCTCGAATCCAGCCTTGAAGAGGCAGTGATCATGGCCAACGTGGATGGGGGGCAGGAAAAAATCCTGACGAAGATACCGGCGTTAATGTCCGTCACCCCAAACGTCACATGGTCTCCGAATGGCAAGACAATTGTGCTCAATTCGCAAGATCCAAAGAAAAAAGGCTTGGGATCGTTGATTGCGCTGGATCCCGCCACTGGCCAGCAGCACTTGCTCCTGAATTCAGATAAAGGCCTCGAAAGACCGACATGGCTCCCGGACGGCAGCGGGTTACTCGTGATCTGGAACAGCAAGAGCTCCCTGCGGCAAATCGGCATCGTTTCTTATCCAGGGGGAGCCTTCCGGCGGGTCACCAATGACCTAAACAACTATTCTGGCCTTAGCATTTCGGGCGATGGAAGTCTTCTAGCGACAGTGTTTTCCGAATCTCGCGGGACCATGACCGTAACTTCTACCGGGCCGGGTGGAGGTCTGTCCGACTCCGTAGTTGCCTCTCCGGTAAATCAGCTATGGTTCAATTTCACCTGGACCAAAGATGGAGCCATTCTCGTTCAGCAGGAGCCAAAGCTCGTGATATGGAGGCCCGGCAGTCTGGCGCCAACCGATTTTACGGAAACTTTCACGGTAGTTCCCGATGCCTGCCCGGATGGCAATCACATTGTTTTTCAAGCCCCGGATGCTCCCGGCATCCGGCGAATGGACGGCAACGGCAGCAACGTCATGCAGGTCACTTCGGGCAGCGACGATTTCCTCCCGATATGTTCTGCCGACGGTAAGTGGATTTATTACGGTAACTACAAGGAGGGACATCAGAAAATGATGAAGGTCGCGATTAACGGGGGGACGCCGCAAACGCTGTCGGAGCTGGGCTCCACGGGCTGGCTGGATTTGTCGCCGAACGGGAAATTGCTCGCCTTCGACATATCCGCCGGGGACACTCCTAAACTAGCGATTGTTCCCACCGATTCCGGTGCAAACGTTGTCATGCTCGAATTGGATAAGCGGTTCGACTCCGGCCGCTTTCGATTCACTCCTGACAACCGCGCGATTGCATACCCGATCCACGATGATCGCGGGTATGGGATCTGGATGCAACCGCTCGACGGCTCTGCCGGGAAATTTGTTATCGACCCTCAGTCCGATGTGATCGACAATTTTCGTTGGTCTCTGGACGGAAGTAAGCTCGCCATCGTTCGCTCCCATTCAACTAGCGATCTTGCGTTGATCCGCGACCTGCAATGAAGGGGCGCGGTCATCTCTAGAAAGGTGCCGGACCCCACTCCTGGCGTCCATCCTGAAAGATGTCAAGGCGGAGCACCGAGCTGCAATATCCGCTGAGTCTGCCGGCGGCTATCTGTGCCACGATCTGATCCCTGCGTAGACTTTCGCTCGGCCTTGTGAGGACCCGCCCGCGCCGGGATCGGTGTTAGACTCGCGTCGATGACGGTGGAAGCGAACAAGAATCGCGGAGGCGAAGGATCTCTCTCGCCCGGACTCTATCTAGTGGCGACTCCGATCGGCAATCTTGAAGACATCACTTTGCGCGCGGTGCGGGTATTGAAAGAAGCCGATCTGATCGCTTGCGAAGATACGCGGCAGACGCAGAAACTTCTGAATCACTACGGCATTACGACCCGCACTACCAGCTACCACGAACACAATGAAATGACACGTGCTGCGGAACTGGTCCTCGAACTTGAGCAGGGTGCGCGCATCGCGCTGGTCACCGACGCCGGCATGCCTGGCATCTCCGATCCAGGCTTCCGGCTGATATCCCTCGCCATTCGGCATCACATCGCGGTCGTGCCTATTCCGGGAGCGTCGGCATTTCTGGCGGCCCTTGTTGCAAGTGGTTTGCCGACGGATTCATTTCGCTTCAGCGGGTTTCTCCCGGCGAAACGAGGGCAGCGCCGCGCTCTGCTGGAGAGTATTCGCGAGTCGCCCCGCACCCAGGTGTTTTATGAAGCGCCGCATCGGGTGATTGAAGCACTCGAAGATGTCGCCGAGATTCTGGGTGCCGATCGTTACGTTGTGATCGCGCGTGAAGTGACCAAGCTGCACGAAGAATTTCTGCGCGGGCACGCCAGTTTAATCCTTGAAACGCTGAAGGCGCGTGGCGACATCAAGGGCGAAATCACTTTGATGATCGGCAAGGCCGAGGCTGCGGAGAAGGCAACGCCGGCTTCGCGCGCAAGCATCCGGCAGCGGGTGGACCAGTTAATGGCTGAGGGAAGTCTCGACGAAAAGGGTGCGTTGAAGAAGGTCGCGAAGGAGATGGGAGTCTCCAAGAGCGAAGCCTATCGGGAACTGCAAAGAACGAAGTGAAATGCTTTTCGACTTGCAAAGAGGCAAAATCCCGGCATCCGTTCGAGACGCGAGACCCCCGTTCTCCATTACTTCGGACTCAGTTCGCGCTTTACCGCCTCACTCACTTGCTTGCCATCCACGCGCTGACCTGCGGCGTTGAATCGTGCCATGACATTCTTCATTACCGTGCCCATATCTT
The DNA here is from genome assembly GCA_963771285.1 of uncultured Acidobacteriota bacterium. GTDB lineage: Bacteria > Acidobacteriota > Terriglobia > Terriglobales > Acidobacteriaceae > JABDBE01. The sequence goes on along the minus strand of CAVYSX010000015.1, from coordinate 85,296 downwards.
TAATCGTGGGTGAACCCATCTCCGCGATGACGGCTTTGACGCCGGCAACAACGTCATCCTCGCTCGCCGACTTCGGCAGGTAGGTTTCGATTAGCGTGATCTCCGCGGCCTCCTTGTCCGCCATTTCCTGGCGTCCGCCTTTGGTGAACTGCTCGACGGACTCCTTGCGTTGTTTGATCAGCGTCGTCAGCACCTGCTGTGCCTCTTTGTCGTCAAGCGGAGCCATCTTGTCAATTTCCCGGTTCTTCAGCGCACTCTTGACCATGCGCAATGTCGAAAGCCGCTGTTCTTCGCGAGCTTTCATCGCGGTGGTGATGTCTTTTTGGATCTGTTCGATCAGGCTCATGATGCGCCAATTATAGCCGGAGTGCTTTAGGACGACATTCCGCAGCCTTTTCGATTTCACTTGTGTTTGCACCGCGGAGAAAGTTCACGCATCTCATTGGCAGGAGGAATTCATGAGCACACTAGCGATCTGGGCATCTTTGGAAGCCAAGCCAGGAAAAGAGAAAGAAGTGGAAGCGTTTCTGAAATCGGCGCAGCCGCTTGCCGAACGCGAGGCGGGAACCATTACTTGGTATGCAATAAAAATGGGGCCTGGCAAATACGGGATTTTCGACACTTTTGCCGACGAGAACGGACGCAACGCGCATCTCAATGGAGAAATCGCCAAAGCGCTATTCGCCAAGGCAAGCGATCTTTTTGCCAAACCGCCAGACATTGCGAAGCCTGAAATTCTCGCGGCAAAATCCGCTCGCGCATAGTCTTCGACCAGCACGGCGCCCGTTTCACTACCAGCAGAATGTGGCAACGCGCAGCATCCGATAAACTACTTGAGAAGCAAATCCGGATTTTTCTTGAGAGTTTATCGGAATGTTGCGTAAGAACCGCCTGTTTACACCCGGGCCCACGCCCATCCTCCCCGCAGCGCAAACTGCGATGGCTTCTTTCGCCATGCATCATCGCACAGCGGATTTCCGCGCTCTGTTCGCTCGTGTGCTCTCTGACATGAAAGATTTCATCGGCACGAGAAATGATGTGTTGGTTCTGGCGTCGTCGGGAACCGGCGTCATGGAAGGTTCGGTTTCGAACCTGACTTCTCCCGGCGATAGGGTCCTAGTGCTGACGGCGGGAAAATTTGGCGAGCGCTGGCGCGACCTGGCTAAGGCGTTTGGATGCGTTGTCGAAGTTGTGAGTGTGCCCTACGGCGAAACCTTCGCGCTCGATGCGATTCGTGCAAAACTCACCCCTGAGATTCGAGCCGTTTACGTGCAATCAACCGAGAGTTCGACCGGCGCCAGGCATGATATCAAAGGCATCGCGCAGCTAGTGCGCGAGACGAACGACGATATTTTGCTCGTCGTGGACGCAATTACCGGCCTGGGCACGACCCATATGGACGTCGACGGTTGGGGCATCGACGTAATTATCGGTGGATCGCAGAAGGCACTCATGATTCCGCCCGGCCTCGCATATTGTGCCGTCAGTGAACGGGCATGGAAGCGCATGGAGATAGCGAAGTCTCCCCGCTACTATTTCGATTTTCGGCGGGAGCGCAAGGCGGCGGCGAAAGGAGAATCTTCTTACACACCCGCGACTTCATTGTTCGCCGCGTTGGGAGCGGCGCTCGATTTCATTCGGCAAATGGGTGACGGCGATCTGCCAGCAGGGCGCACGGCGCTGATTGAAAACGCGGAACTGGCGGCGGAGATGACCCGCGCAGGTGTGCATGCGCTGGGATTGAAATTGTTTTCGCCATCCTGCCCGGCGGCAGCGCTGACCGCCGTTCAGCCGCCGAGCGGCATCGACTCCGGCGCCATCGTAAAGGAATTCCGCGAATCGTTCGCGGCTGTAGTCGCCAACGGGCAAGGCGAGATGAAAGGCCAGCTATTCCGCATCGCGCATCTTGGATATTACGACTACCTCGATACCATCGGCATCCTGGCTGCGCTTGAACAAGTCCTGGCCCGCGCCACCGGAAAGCCCGTCGAGTACGGCGCAGCAGTTCGAGCCGCACAGGAGGTCTATGCTCGCTCGGCAGTCAGGGATTCCGCGGGTGCTTACGGATACGAAAAAACATTAAAAGCTCTTGATCGGTGAAGCCCGTAGCCAAGTTGAATTCAATATGAAAATTGTTGTGGCTGAAAAGATTTCTGCGTCTGCTGTTGACTTGCTGCGCGAGCCGCGTTGGAACGTCGTCACGCCCGACCACATGGAAGGCGGATTGGCGCTGCAACTGGAGTCGGCGGACGCGCTGATCGTTCGCTCGGCCGTGCAGGTCAATGCCGAGTTGCTGGCCAAGGCACGCAAACTGCGAGTGATCGGGCGCGCCGGAGTGGGTGTGGACAACATCGATCTTGAGCCCGCGACACGCCAGGGCATTGCGGTTATGAATACGCCAGGGGCGAATGCGGTTGCAGTCGCCGAACACACTTTGGCCATGATGCTGGCTCTGGCCCGGCACCTATGCCGTGCGAATGAATTGACCCATGACGGCAAGTGGGAGAAAAAATCGCTCCAAGGCACCGAACTACGCGGCAAGACGCTCGGGATCGTGGGTTTGGGGCGAGTTGGCATGGAAGTCGCCCGCCGCGCGCGGGCGTTCGGAATGGAGATCATCGCTCACGATCCATTTGTGTCGGCAGCGATTGCAAAAGAGCAGGGGATCGTGATCGCCAAACTTGAAGAAATTTATGCGGCTGCTGACTATCTGACGCTGCACGTCGGCCTGACTCCACAAACCAGCGGAATGATCAACGCACAATCCTTGAAAAAGATGAAGCGAGGCGCGCAGCTGGTGAACTGCGCGCGGGGCGAATTGGTAGATGAAGCGGCGCTTGCGGGTGCACTGAAACAAGGCCAAATAGCGGGAGCGGCGCTGGACGTCTTCGTCGAAGAGCCGCTGAAGAATTCTCCTCTCACCGCTTTAGATAACGTAATTCTCACCCCTCACATCGGGGGCTCAACCCACGAGGCGCAAGAGGCGGTGGGGTATCAGATTGCGCTTCAGGTTAAAGAATATTTGAAGCACGGGGTCATTCAGAATGCGGTGAATGTGCCGTCGGTTTCGCACGATGAATACGTCGAACTTCATCCTTACATTGTCCTGGCGGAAAGGCTGGGTTCATTTTTGGCCCAAGTCACCGAGGGCGCGCTGGAGGAAATTTCACTCGCCTACAGCGGCCACATCGCCGAATGGAAGACGGAATTGATTCGGAACGCAGCCATCAAGGGAATCTTGAACGAAGCACTAGAGGAAAAGGCGAACCTGGTGAACGCCGCCGGGATCGCGTCCGCACGCGGCCTGCATATTCACGAGGAACGCAAGCCTCGAGGCTCGACCGGCGGCGCAGGCAGCGTGCTTTCGATCGCGGTCGGAGCTCATGCAGAGGAGCACGTAGCCAAGGGCGCCGTGCTGCACAAGAATACTCCGCGTTTGTTGCATGTGGATGGAATTGAAGTAGAAGCTCCGCTGGAGCGGAATCTGATTTACCTTCGCAATCGCGACGTGCCCGGCGTTATCGGGAAAGTGGGCACGATTCTGGGCAATCACAAGATCAACATTGCCGATTTTTCGTTGGGGCGCAGAGCGGGAAACAGCAAGCCGCGTGAGGCCATTGCGGTGGTACACGTCGATGCTGTGGTGCCGGAGCGGGTGTTGTCAGAACTCAGAAAAGTCTCGGCGATCTCAAAGGCGAAGGCGATCCGGCTATTTTGATCGTTCTTTCTCTTGCCGATGGCAAACCGCTCTGCCAGCCTAGTCTCTTCATCGCGGTACAATAGTGGGTTGGGTGACGGGCTGGGTTTGGTTATGCGCCTGGACCGCCCAGAGGAATCATGTTTGAAGTCACTGTAGAAGACACTTTCGCCGCTGGGCACTACCTGCGCAATTACAAGGGCAAGTGCGAAAATCCGCACGGCCACAATTACAAAGTGCGAGTCACGCTGGCGGGAAAAGAATTGGACAAGGCCGGGCTGTTGCTCGATTTTAGAGAACTGCGTGAGGTGATGAAGCCCACGATCGACCGGCTCGATCATCAGATGATCAACGATTTGGAACCTTTTACGGTTTTGAATCCCTCCGCAGAAAACCTGGCTAAGTATTTCTATGACGAGACCAACAGCAAACTGGACCGCGTGACCGGAGGCCGGGTGCGCGTGAAGGATGTGACTGTATTCGAAACCGATTCGACCACAGCCACTTATTCGGAGTCGTAGCCTGTTGGGCTGAGCAGGACGCCATCGCTACCCGCCATGCAAATCACCGAGATTTACAAGTCGATTCAGGGTGAGTCCACATACGCCGGGCTTCCCTGTATCTTCGTGCGGCTGACGGGGTGCAACCTCCGCTGTTCCTGGTGCGACAGCGAATATACCTTCAGCGGCGGGCATCGCATGACGATGGAAGAAATTGTGGGAGAAGTGGAGCAGCTAAGTCCGAGCGGGCTAGTCGAGATTACGGGCGGCGAGCCTATGCTGCAAGAACGCGAAGTGGTGCCATTGATGCAGCGCCTGCTGGACGACGGCTATTCGGTATTGCTTGAGACCAGTGGCGAACGGCCACTGGAGCAGGTTCCGAAGGGAGTAGTGAAGATCGTCGATGTGAAGTGTCCACATTCGGGAGAGCCGAATACGTTTCGTGCTGAGAATCTGGAGACTCTAGATTCGACAGACGAAGTCAAGTTCGTTCTGAGTGATCGGACAGACTATGAGTTCGCGCGCGAGTTTGTTACGCGCCACGAACTCGCGCGTCGCGTGAACGCGGTCTTGTTCTCACCCGCATTTAGCAAGGATGCGAACGGTGCGCGAGATGCGTCGCACTGTTTGCTCGATCCTCGCGAACTCGCAGAGTGGATGCTGGCCGACAATGTTCCAGCGCGGCTGGGATTGCAGTTGCACAAGTTCATATGGGATCCGGCTTTAAAGAGTGTTTGAGGCCGTCGGCAAACAAATTCAGGATCATTTGTACGTCTTCCTGGTTGCTGTAGTGAATGATTGTTGATTAGCAAGAACAAATCTCGGGCGGTCGTGCTGCTCAGCGGTGGAATGGATTCTTGTGTCTGCGCGGCCCTGGCCACGCGGGATCACAATGCGGCAGCGGTACACGTGAGCTATGGTCAGCGCACCGAAGCAAGGGAGCGGCGGGCGTTCCTGGAAATTTGTGACCGGCTGGGAATTCATGACCGATTGGTCGCTCACAATGATGCCCTGCGGGCGATCGGTGGTTCGGCGCTGACCGACCCGCAAATCGCAGTCCCGGAATCAACCGATATCGGGCACGCGGTCCCGGTCACCTATGTCCCTTTTCGCAACGCGCACTTGCTGGCTGTAGCAGTGAGTTGGGCGGAGGTCTTGGGAGTTGACAAGGTTTACATCGGCGCGGTGGAGCAGGACAGCTCAGGCTATCCTGACTGCCGGCCCGCTTACTATCGAGCCTTCAACGAAGTAGTGAAGACGGGAACGAAAGATGGGCGGATGGAGATTGTGACGCCGCTAATCGGCTTGCGAAAATCAGAAATTGTCAGGCTTGGCCTTGAATTGGGTGCGCCGTTCGATTTAACGTGGTCATGCTACAGTCGGGAAGATCGTGCCTGCGGAGTATGCGATAGTTGTGTGCTTCGCCTGCGGGCATTTCAGGAAGCGGGCGCAGCGGACCTGGTTCCGTATTGTGAAACTGTAGGAAACCGTTAGCGGTGGTGATTTTCAATTTCCAATTGCCGATTTCATGCCTGAAGCCGAAAGGGCTGGAAATCGTTAATTGAAAATCGAAAATCCTAAATTCAAGTGGAGCGGGAGGCAAAGACCATGAAGAGATATTTGGCAGGACTGGCGCTGCTGGCGGTCGTGGCTGCATTGTGCGCGAGTCCAGCGCTGGGGCAGCAGTCTGGCACAGTAAAGGGAGTTTGCAAAGATATTGACGGCAAGCCGATTGTTGGCGCCCAGGTGGAATGGGTGAGCAATGAGACCGGACGGAAATACGACTTGAAGACCAATTCCAAGGGTGAATACTTTGCCTTGGGTATTTTGCCCGGCCACTATAAGGTCACGCTGTCACAGGGGGGCAAAGAGATTTTTCACTACGGCGGATTCACCGTTGGTCTAGAAGAAAGCGTGCTCGACTTTGACATGCAAAAAGAGCAGGCCGCCGCGTCGCAGGGAGTTGGTTTGTCACCTGAGCAAGCGAAAGCGCAGCAGGAGCAAGAGGCTAAGATAGCGAAAGAAAAAGATACGGTGAAGGCCCTCAACGAGAGGCTGGCGATGGCAAAAACGGCCTCCGATTCGGGCGACTTCGATACCGCGATTGCTCAACTCACCGAAGCCACGCAAATGGATCCCACCCGCGATTTGCTCTGGGCGAAGCTTGGAGACTATGACTTGGGATCGGCGGCAAAGCAAACTGACCCGGCTGAGAAAAACAAACGATACGATGCGGCGGTCACCAATTACCAGAAAGCGGTGGATCTGAAGCAGAAGTCGATCGATGCGGCTCCGCAGAAGGGCGGCAACGCGGACGCCAACAAGACCCTTGCCCAGTTTTACAACAACCTGGGCAAAGCCCAAGCCCAACTGGGTAAGACCGATGACGCCGTCAAGACTTACAATCAGGCGGCCCAATTAGACCCCGCTGGGGCCGGCATGTACTACTTCAATCTGGGCGCCACCTTGACCAACGCCAATGTGAAGAACGACATGGAAATGCGCAAGGCCGCAGTCGACGCTTTCGACAAAGCGATTGCTGCCGATCCCAGTAAAGCCGACGCCTATTATTGGAAGGGCACAAACCTGATCGGAGCTGCAACCTTACAGGGCGACAAAATGATTGCGCCGCCGGGCACCGCAGAGGCTTTTCAGAAATATCTTGAACTCGCGCCTACTGGGCCGCACGCCGAAGAGGCCAAGGCCATGTTGACCGGTCTCGGATCGACGGTCGAGACCAGCTACGGCAGTAAGAAGGCTCCGGCCACCAAAAAGAAGTAAATGCGATTAAGCGGTGATGGAGGACGGGCGTCTCCGCCCGTCCCACCCGTCGGGAACGCCGGATCTCCGCAAACGAGTCCGTTACCAAGGTTCATGCACTTGACGTTCTTCCTAGAATCCTTCTCTCCGATTTATTAAAGTAAGGTCAGGCACGGGTTTCGACCCTTTTCTCGCGCCACCCTCTCCCAGAAATGAACCTATGGCAGCGCCGGGTACTGCTCCAATCTCAGTTGTCCTCGAGCCCTCAAACCATTCGGGGACAGTAGTCACACATACGCTACTGACCTCGATTCTGCGCGCCAATGATCGCGTGAGCGATCTGATCTTTTCGCCGGGACGCATGCCTCAGGTGGAAGTGAATGGCCAGTTGATCGCGGTGCAAGGTGACGGGCTTCGGCCATTTACGGCTGACGATACTCGCCGCATTGCCTCCGATTTGATCGGTGAGAACAAGCAGGCCATCGCGATTCTGCGCGAGCAGGGTTTTTGCGATGTGTCCTTCGGCCTTCCGGGAGTCGCGCGGTTTCGCGTCAACGTTTTCATCCAGCGCGGCAGTTGCGCCGTGGTCATGCGGGTTATCGCGACAACGATTCCGAGCTTCGCAGTCTCTCGGGCTGCCGCCTCAGCTGGGAGAAATCGCCAGTCTTCGCGATGGTATTGTCCTGGTCACGGGTACGCGGGGTTCGGGTAAATCGTCGACTCTGGCCGCGCTGCTCGATTGCATTAACCAGCAGCAGGTCTGCCACATCATTACCATCGAAGATCCCATTGAGTTCTTGCACAATCACAAGCGGGCGACGGTGCACCAGCGTGAATTGCACAGCGATACTCCCAGCACCGCGGTGGCGCTGCGCGCAGCATTGCGGCAGACCCCCAATGTCATTCTGGTCGGCGAAATGCGCGACCGCGAGACCATGGAAATGATTTTGGAAGCTGCGGAAAGCGGACATCTGGTGCTGACCACGCTCAATACCGTGGATGCCGCCAAGACGGTGGAACGCATCGTGTGTGCATTTGCTGCGACGGAGCAATCGTCGATTCGCAGCCGCTTGGCGCGAACTTTCCGCTACATTGTTTCGCAGCGATTGGTTCCTCGTCAGGATGGCAGTGGCCGGACCGCAGTTGTCGAGATTCTCAAAGCCAACCCTCGAACCCAGGCGATCGTCGAAGTGAATGATTTCTCCGGGCAGAACCTGCTGCAAGCCATCAAAGCGGGAGTTTCCGAAGGCATGCAAAACTTCGATGGCGAGATCGAGAAACTGGTTCGCGCGGGAGTGTTGGACATCGAAACGGCGACCTTGTACGCGACCGATCCGCAAGGGTTGCGGAAGAACTCCTAACCACAGAGCTCGCCGAGAAAACGCCGTGGAAAACGCAAAGAGAACGTCTGCGGCTAAAAAATGTCTGGCATAACTCTGACCATCCTGTGATCTCTGCAAGTCTGTCGTATCATCTCCTGCATGACCTCCGCGGACGCTTCAGCTGGCATTCTGAGTTTCGAACAGGCCCGGCATTTGGTGGAGGAGCATGCGGCTAGTCTGCATCCACGTGGCAAGGAATTGGTGGAATTGTTGGAGAGCGCTGGCCAAGTCCTGGCCGAACCAGTGCTGGCGGATCGTAACTTCCCTTCATTCCCTCGTGCCACACGCGATGGCTTCGCGGTGCGTGCCGCCGATTTGACGAGCCTTCCAGCGACCCTTCAAGTAATCGGCGAGATCAAAGCTGGCGCCGAGGCGGATGCCGCCCTGACAGTCGAGTCTGGGCAAGCTGTGGCGATTATGACCGGTGCGCCGGCACCGCCGGGTTCTGACGCTGTAGTGATGGTTGAATACACGTCGCAGAGTGGCGACCGAGTCGAAATTACGAAGGGAATTTCCGCCGGCGACAATATCGTTCCGGTCGGCGCGGAGGCAAAACGGGGCGCGCGCCTACTCTCTGTCGGGATGCGATTGGATCACGCCGCGATCGCCGTGGCCGCGTCTGTAGGAAGGTCGCGCCTGCTGGCCTATTCGAAACCGCGGGTTGCAGTGCTGGCCACCGGAGACGAAATTGTGGACATTGATGTTCCGCTCACGGCCAACCAAATTCGCAATTCCAACACTTACTCGCTGGCGGCGCAAATCCAGGCAGCCGGCGGAGAACCTGTCCTGCTGCCCATTGCTCCCGATGAACCGGAGCGCCTGCGCGAACTGATCGCCGAGGGACTGGAAGCCGATTTGCTGCTTTTGAGCGGCGGAGTTTCCATGGGCAAGTACGATCTGGTCGAGCCGGTGCTGAAGGATTTCCATGCAGAATTTCTTTTTACGGGAGTGCAAATTCAACCGGGGCGGCCAGTAGTTTTCGGACGAGTATCGTGTAGCACCGGCACCTCCGCCAGTGAGATCGCAAAAGAAACCAGGACGTCAGGCCCTCGCCATAAATATTTCTTCGGACTCCCCGGCAATCCAGTTTCAACCATGGTGACGTTTGAACTCTTTGCGCGGCCGGTGCTTGAAGCCCTGGCCGGTATGACGCCAGGAAAGCTGAGATTTCTGCACGCGAAGCTGAAATCCGAAATCAAAACCAAGCCAGGACTGAAACGTTTTCTCCCCGCGATTCTCTCCGGCGAATTCGAACAAGTGGAGGTTGAACTGGTGCCCTGGCAAGGCTCGGGAGACATTGCCGCAACCGCCAGAGCAAACTGCTACATCGTCATTCCGCCGGATCGAGAGCAGATCGCGGTGGGTGAATGGGTGCCGGTGCTCTTGCGGTAGGACGGGAGGTCGCTGCGCTGCATCTAGTAAGATAGTTCTTCCGAATGCCGAAGAGACTCTCCCATTACGATCACTCCGGCCAAGCGCGAATGGTCGACGTCTCCGCAAAATCCCCGACGAAGCGCGAGGCTGAGGCTAGCGCTTTTGTAGCTTTGAAGCCTAAAGTCCTCAGAGCACTGCCCAAGAATCCCAAAGGCGATCCGTTGGAGGTGGCGCGGCTGGCGGGGATGATGGCCGCAAAGCGAACAGCCGATCTGATTCCCATGTGCCATCCGTTGCCGCTTGCCCACGTTGATGTGCAAATGCGGCTGTGCGAGAATGGCGTCGCGATTACCTCAAAAGTTACAACCACCGCGGAGACCGGTGTGGAAATGGAAGCGCTGGTCGCCGCCAGCGTAGCCGCGCTCACCGTGTACGATATGTGTAAAGCTTTGGACAAGGGCATCGAAATTCGGGAGATCGTGCTCCAGAGAAAGTCCGGCGGACGAAGCGGCGACTATCGCCGCGCGCAGAAAAGAAATTAGCGATTCCGATGGCGAACAACGTCAAAGTGCTGCTCGTCGATGACAACCCAATGATCCTCGGGTTGCTGCGAGGTGCGTTGACTCAGCTTGCCATCGTGGCTACCGCGAGCGACGCGGCAGACGCTCTTCTCAAAGCCGTTGACGATCCTCCCGACTTGCTGATCTGCGACTATCGCATGCCGGGGATGGATGGCCGCCAGCTGGTCGAAAAGTTGCGGAGCCGCCCGCGGACTGCGGTGGCTGCTGTGATCCTGCTCGCCACCAAATCCGATGTCAGCGAGAAACTGAGCACTGCGGATTTTCCCGTGGACGATTTTGTCGAGAAGCCTTTCTTCTTGCGTGAAGCTACGCAGCGCATCAAGCGAGTGATCGACAAGATCGCGCTGGAGAAGATGGCCAAGACCGCTGCCTCCGACGGCGTACTGCGAGGCAGCCTTTTGCAGATGAACGTGATCGACCTGGTGCAGTCGTTGGAGATGGGGCGCAAGAGCTGCTCCCTCACCCTCACCAACAAAGACGAAAAGTGCGAAATGTATTTTGGCGAAGGCCAGGTCACCCATGCCATTTACGGTTCGCTGACCGGGGACCCCGCCGTCTTCAAGGTGCTGCGCTGGACCGACGGAAATTTTCAAGTGAACTTCGAAGGTAAGACCACGCAGCAGACGACTTCCCTGAATACGCAAGGGCTGCTCATGGAGGGCCTGCGCCAGCTTGATGAGGCGCAACGAGACGGCGGCAAAGCCGAGGAGGAAGAAGAAGATGTCCTCCTCGATTCCTAAGGGCTCGACTCCTCTAGCCTCAACTGCTGAAGGGATCAGCGCAGCGGTGGTAACCGTCAGCGATTCTTGCGCTCGTGGCGACCGCGTGGATCTTTCCGGCCCGGCGGTTGCAGAACTTCTCAGAAAAAAGAATTTCGCAGTCATCGGTACAGAAGTGGTGCCCGACGAACAACCAGCCATCCAGAAAGTGCTGGCTTATTGGGCGCAGGAGGCGCGACTCGTAGTGACGACCGGTGGAACCGGAATCGCGGTGCGCGACGTTACCCCCGAAGCCACCCGCGTATTGTGCGACCGGCTTTTGGATGGAGTCGCGGAACGCATGCGCTTCGAAGGCTCCAGGAAGACGCCGCTTGCTGCCCTTAGCCGGGGAGTATGCGGAGTGCGAGAAAAATCTATCATTCTGAACCTGCCTGGAAGCCCCAGCGGCGCTGTGGAATCGCTCGAAGCGGTCATCGATCTGCTGCCTCACGCCGTACAATTGCTCGACGGTAGAACCCAGCACGAGTAGACATTCCGCGCCCTTCGCGGCTGCGATTTCGCGTACACTTCTTCTCTCACACCTTGAAGACGATCAAGCACATTCTTTCGCGGTATTCTGCATTCCTTTGGGCTTTGCTCAAGCCTTTGGGTGCGTGGGGTGTGCTGGCGATAGCCGCGCTCGACGGCGCATTTTTCGGCCTTCCGATGGATGCAGTCGTCGCTGGCTACGTTTACCAGAATCCTGCAAGGTTCTTCCTATATGCATTCATGGCGTCCGCGGGATCGGCGTTGGGCAGCATCGTTATTTATGGAATCGGTTACAAAGGTGGCGAGGAGTTGCTGCGCAAGCGCATTGCGCCGGCGCGCTTTGAAAAGATCCATTCGGCTTTCGATAAGCATCCCTTCTGGAGCTTGATGTTCCCGGCGATGTTGCCGCCGCCCACGCCTTTCAAACTCTTTGCGCTGGCAGCAGCCGTATCCGAAATGGGGTTCGTTCGTTTTCTGTTGGCGATCTTCTCTGGCCGCATGGTGCGGTTCTTACTGCTCGGATTGCTGACCATCAAATTTGGCCCTGACGTATCTGCGTTTATCTGGAACCTTGTTCCAGGAACACTACTACTGGATTCTGGGGGCGATCTTTGGAGGGCTGGCGGTTTGGTTGGTGGTGCGCAGCCGGAACAAGAGAATTTGAGGTGATTTTGATTGAGATTCACTGGATAGCTTTAATCACGAGAGCACAGAGATCAAATAAATCACAGAGAAGGCTGGCAGTTTCTGATTGGCGACGTAGAGAGATGAATAGCGCACGCGCAACCGCGCTACTCGGGCCACCGCCGCCACTTTCAAGTCACTTGACTCGGTTCGGAATTCTGTACTAATGTGCAGATACACCGGAAAGGAGGTGGTCGAATGACAAGTTCTGATTGTAGTAACTGTAGTGGGAGTCTAAGACCAGGTGAGGTGGCTGAGACTTAGAGCTGGTTGCTCTAAGCGGGGCTTCGGCGCACAAGCGCAGAAGCTACAGCCCGCACACTAACCGGTGAGTTTGGACTCGAGTCCGGCGTCGGTCGCGGCGGATTCGATCTGGTACCCGGAGTTGCCGTAGAGGCCACGTAGAGTGACCACCTCTTGGTCAATCCCAAACAGTCCACCGGGCGGCCCGTGCTTCTCTAAGAGCGCGGGCCGTTCTGTTTTTGGGGCTACAGGTTTGACTGGTCGAGAGCACATCCCCGCATCATGATCTCGCCGGATCGCCGTGCGTTAGGAAGCGATCGACCGAAAAAGCGCCTGAGCCTTTCACCATGATGGCCAACGCAAGGGCAATGGCCAGAAGATGATATTCAAATCCCTCGCCTTTCTGGGTGCCAGACCAGTTCATGAACAAGCCATTTGACCGATGCACCATCATGACGGCGACCAGCATGTTGCAGGCGATCCCGAACGCAGCGATGCGGCCGAGAAAACCTACGATCAGTCCCGAGCCGCCGAAAAATTCCGCGCAGATCGCGAGGAAGGCGAATGGGGCTGGAATGCCCATTGCGGTGAAGAACCCCATCGTTCCGCTGAAGCCATAGCCGCCGAACCAGCCCAGCATTTTTTGTGCGCCATGAGCAAAAAATACAAAACCCAAGACCAGACGAAGAACCGTCATGGTGAGTGAATGGCGAGTGTTCACGATCTTTTGAAACATGGATCCTCCTCGTTTCGATTTTGCACTTCACCTCACTACTTTTTCGAATCCTAGTTTTATCACTTGGGCCGTGTCCTCGGCCAAAGGAAGTTGGCCGATCTCTTCCTGCGTGAACCAGCGGGCATCATCGGCATCGCCCGCTGCGCAGGGTTCTCCCGCCAATCGGAAGCACAGAAAATCAATGAGCACGTAATGGTAGCGGACGTGTTGGTCGGCGTCGCGCACCACCCGATCGTAAACACCCAGCAACTCGCCGACTTCGATCCTCAAGCCAGTTTCTTCGAGCGCTTCGCGTGCCGTAGCCTCGCGCAGTGTCTCGCCCACTTCCAGCACGCCCCCGGGAATGGACCATTCTCCCAATAACGGTGGGTGGCCACGCTTTACCAGCACCACCCGGCCCTGATCAATGATGATTGCGCCCACGCCCACCAATGGCGTTTCAGGATATTCTCGTTTGGTCACGCGGCGATTCTAAAGCAAGTCTAATATCCTGTGTACGTGGCTACTGGGTTCGGGAATAGACAACGTTCGAGTCCACATCTGCGTCCTAGAAAACTCTGTGGTTAAATTGAGCTGTCCATGTCACTCGAAGAATACAAACGCAAACGCCGGTTCGAAGAAACGCCCGAGCCTCCGCCGAAGCTGGAGAAGAAGATTGGCCATCGTTTCGTGGTGCAGAAACATCGCGCTACCCGCTTGCACTACGATTTTCGGCTGGAGATGGAGGGCGTCCTCAAGTCCTGGGCAGTACCCAAGGGGCCTTCGCTCGATCCGGCCGACAAACGACTGGCGATGCAAGTCGAAGATCACCCCGTGTCGTACTTCGATTTTGAGGGAACGATTCCGAATGGAAATTACGGCGCAGGCACGGTGATGGTTTGGGATGTCGGCACGTGGGAGCCGCTCTCGCCGCAACTGGTAAATGGAAAGTATGTTCCCGCCACCGATGCGGAAGCGGTCGCCATGTTGAAAAAAGGCGATCTCAAGATTCGTTTGCACGGCAAGAAACTCAACGGAGACTTCGCGCTGATTCATATGCGCAAGAGAAGCGAGAAAGACAAGGGAACCGAATGGCTGCTAATTAAGAAACACGATGAATATGAGGTGAAGGGCTATGACATCGATAAATTTGACAGCTCGGCGCTGACCAAGCGCAGCATGGCTGAAATCGGCGGTGATGCAGAATCCGCTCAGTGGACTAGCAGCCCTCCGGCTTCGCGCGGTAAGGTGAAGGCGCCATGGTTGGCTGAGACATTGGCAAAGCTCGACAAGAAAGTAAAAAAAAAGCCTACCGTAGGGAACGCAAAGGACGCTGAAGGTTCGCGAAAGAAAAATCCGACGGTCTTACCCATTGCCCAGGGTCGAGACACAGGTCGCTCAACGACCAAGAAAACGAAGGCTTCTGCTGCATTGGCTGAGCATCCTTCGTTGGGCGAATTGGTGGGGGCGCGGAAAGCGCCTATGCCCACCGCCATTCATCCCATGCTCGCCACTTCTATCGAGAAGTCTTTCGACAATCCGGAATGGTTGTTTGAAATCAAGTGGGACGGCTATCGCGCAGTTTCTTTTTTCCGCGACGGCAAGGTGCGCCTGGTTTCAAGAAATCAGAATGACCTGACAGCGCAATATTCCGAACTACACGAACTGGCAAAGTTCGTGAAGGCCGAGACCGCCGTTCTCGATGGTGAGATCGTTGTGCTCGATGAACAAGGCCGCGCCTCATTTGGCTTGATGCAGCAGCGTACCGGGATTCGTAGCGGTGGGCGGCGAGCCACGGCACGGCCCGAGCTTCCGGCGCTGTATTACGCCTTCGACCTGATCTACCTGGATGGCTACGATCTACGTCGTGTTCCGCTGGAGCGCCGAAAGCAGATCTTGGCGCAAATCATCACGCCGAACGAAATCATGCGCTACTCTGATCATTTTCCTCAGGGCTTGGCTCTGTTCAAGGTAGCCAAAGAAAAAGGGCTGGAAGGGATTCTGGCGAAGAAAAAATCCAGTCTATACGAGGAGCGCCGCAGCCAGGAGTGGCTCAAAATCAAAGTTACACAGACTATCGATTGCGTGATCGGCGGTTACACCGACCCCGAGGGCAGCCGTCAATATTTCGGATCGCTCGTTCTCGGGCTGTACGACAAGAAGGGCAAACTCATCCACGTTGGCCAGGCTGGCACAGGATTCGACCAGGCAACGCTCAAGGAGATCTGGAACAAGCTAAAACCGTTGGATGCGAGTCGAAATCCATTTCACGGAGATGTGGAAGCCGCCAACGTTCACTGGGTGAAACCTCTATTGGTCGCGGAAATCAAGTTTGGAGAGTGGACCCACGAAACCGCCGAAGGTGGGAATGAAGTTGCGTGCTGCGGTTTTTCTTGGCCTACGAGAAGACAAAGATCCGAAAGAATGCGTCCTTACAGAGAGGTGACTACTTAATGTTCTTCATTTGAAGCAATGACCCGTAGTCCCTCCCGGTTGAGGGTTCCACGGCCCGGGCGACCACCCCATCAAAAGCGTCGCGGAACTCGGGATATTTTGCCACCAGCGCTTTGATTACGGCCATATTTTCCTGGAAAGTTTGCGAGGTGTTCGAAACATCGGCGGCCTGGTATTTAACCACGAGATCGAGCTCCTGCCCCACACCAAGTGGGAAAATGCTCGTCAGCCGCTCGGTCTTACCCCCCGCGGCGAGCTCGACAGTATTGCCGCTGACTGGCAGATCCGGAGGTTTGACGGTATCCGACTCGTCAGATAATCGATCGGTCATCTGCGTGTACATGAACGGGACCGGCACCGCCAGATCACGCGCTTCCTGGTAATAGAGCCACGCGTTGCGATTCTGCCCGTTGGTCTTGAAAGAGCGCGCCCGTTCCGCAAACCAGCTTGCGTCATGACCCGCAACCTGAGTGTCCTTCACATAGAAACCTCCAACCTTCCATTCCTTTCCTTCCTGTTGAAGCACGAACGACACCGTACTGGGCTGCTTTGCCGCAGCAACATCCAAGGTCACGACCGCATAGCTTCCTGGCTGCAGGTTCGGAAGCACAAACACTGCGCTTTCCGCCGTCTGCCCGTTCTTGCCGAAAACACCGCACAAGAACTCTGCACGCTCGAGAGGCGCCGTTCCTTCGGCCTTCAAAAGAAATGGCGCACGCGTATTCGCTTGGGCCGCCGAAAAATTAGCCTGGCGATCTTTCACTGCGGTTTCAATGGCGGAAAAATCCGCAGCCACATTAACAACGGAGTTTTGCTTGAGTCCGGCAGAATCCCCCCGCGCCGCCATGTCGAAATACTTCTTCCCTGCGCTGGTCAGAGCCGTTCGGGCAGGTTCATCCATGTCATTCGCGGTAACGCAAGTTTGGCTATGAACTGGACGGGCGCAGAGACTCAGCAGTATGAGCAGAGATACACGTCCGCCTATCAACCTGCCTAGAGACATTTTCCGCAACGTGAACATTGGTTCTTTTATTCTACGACGCAACCTCAATTGCGCCCACTCCGCCCGTGTGTTACCGTCCCTGTTTGATTCCGGGTTTTTGAGCGGAAAGGACTGCCCATGGCTGGTTGGATCATCTTAGCGATCCTCGTCGTAATTGCAGTAGTTCTGATTGGGACGTACAACACGCTGGTTCAGTTGCGGATTCGTTGCGACTCCGCTTGGTCCGATATTGACGCACAGCTTAAGCGCCGCCACGACCTCATCCCAAATCTCATCGAGACAGTGAAGAGGATACGCTGCCCATGAAAAAGGTACCTTGGAAAACATTGCCAAGTTTCGCGCCATGGCGATGCAGGCCAGCACGCCCGTGGACACAGCTGCCGCCGAGAGCCAACTCACGACGGCGTTGAAAAGCCTTTTCGCTGTCGCTGAAAATTATCCTCAACTCAAAGCCTCGGAGAGCTTCACCCAACTGCAAAGTGCTCTAAGCCAGCTCGAGGATACGATTCAGAATGCGCGGCGCTATTACAACGCTGTGGTGCGTGACCTGAATACCAAGATCCAGTCGTTCCCGACTAACGTTCCCGCTGGAATGTCCGGCTTCCAGACACGGCAATTCTTCGAACTGGCCGAGGCAGATCGCGAGCCAGTCGCGGTGAAGTTCTAGAACCATGATTTCTAGTCTTAAGCGTCCGATGAGGTCTCTTGCATTATTTTTTCAGCGGCACGGTGCATTTCCCGCGGAGTCCTTTATGAGAAGCCGATCTAGGTGGAACCTGGCAGTGTTAGCAGCGCTCGTCTTACTATGCGTACCGTTCGTGAGCGCGCAAGGGGGACAACTGGTGAGCGCCGATTACGGCACCGGCCACAGTCGTATCGACGTTACCCAACGACTACAGGCACTGGCCGGGATTAGTGGACAATTGAATTTCCCCGTCACCAATGAAGCGCTGGGCGTTCGCGATCCCGCTCCTGGCCGGGTCAAGGATCTGCGTATCCGCGTGGGATTGCGAAACGGGCGCTTGCACACCTACGCCTACCGGGAGAAGACTGTCGTCACTCTCCGTTTGGACAGCGTCGGCGTCGCCCGGAACTCCTGGCGGTCTTCAAATCCTCAGAGCAATTTATAGTGCCTCCGGGTGGCACCACCAGGGGGCGGATGTAACCGGTCGCGTGCAGAGCTTGGCCCGGTATGGCACGCTCAACGTCCTGGTCAACAACAACAGTATGGGAGGCGATCCAGCTCCGAACAAGCGGAAGCAGTTGCGGGTTGACTACGTCGTAAGAGGGCGCCGCTTCACTCAGACCGTACGGGAAGGCGACTATCTGCGATTGCTTTAAATGGGGCCCTTGCGGAGAAATCACTAGAACGAAATAACTTCCGAGGGTACCTAGACGCCGAGTTTCTTTACTTCCTCGGTGTAGTACTTGCGGTACAGGATGTCCCACTCCTGGCTGCCTTCGAGGATGGTGCGCTTCTGATTTTCGATCTTGTGCCGGGCGGCCTGATCAATTTTTTCTTCCTGATTCAATAGTTCTTCCAAGATCTTGCGTACTTCGAGCCGGATGGTGTTGCGGTCTTCGACGAAGTCCAGTTCGTCCATTCCGGCCAGTGCGTCCGTCGCCACATGCGCAACTTTATTCACTTTGTCGCGGCTGATTCTCACAGCACCGCCTTATACTTGCGCACCAGTTCGCTCTTCACTTTGCGAAACATCTCCTGGTAGTTGGCTCCGGTCCGGTTCATTTCATCGGAATAAGCTTCGAGAATCACGCGGACTTCGTCATTGATTCGGTCTTCGAGGGAAAGTTCTTCCAGGATCGCAGCGTGTACTTTCTCCGTGACCGCGGCGACAGCTTTGGTCTCGATGAATTCGCCTGCAATCAGTTTTTTCGTGACTTCGCGGGCCAGGTAGCCCACATATTCTTTGGACAGAAGCATGGTGCGGATCAGGGGTGCGTCGTGAAACAAATAGTGTAGCACAGAGCGTTCGGCGCTCAGCACTCAGTCTGGGCGCGTTTCCGCAGGCTTGAAACCGAGCGCCCCAAGCTTTCCCCGAAAGCTAGTACCAGTGGCGCAAAAGTCATACAATGCAAATTACCGAGCCCCATTTATGTCCTCCGCCCCAGATGATCTGACGAGCCTGAAAGATGACATGGTGGCCTTCATCGAAGGTCATGGCATGCGCCGATTTCCTGGCTTCGTCGATTACGAAATCGTGCCGAGCGTGCCCTGGAAATCTTCGGACAATCCCGATGGATGGAAGGACTTTGTCGAACTAGCGAAAGCCGCAGGCGCTCCGTTTCTCATCATGGACTCGTGGAAACTGGACCGCGACGAACTCGATGCCATGATCGAGCGCCTCAGCAGCGCCGATTTCAGCAGTGACGAGGACATCGAAGAAGCGCGCTGGCTGCGAACTTACACTGGCAAAACCGGATTTATCCAGCTGGGGTTTGCTCATCAGGGGGTAATCATGACCTACGAGGCTTCGACTCCGTGGCATGACCGCTACCAGAACATTCTCGAAATGGCTGAGGACTTCGCTGGGTTCTCGATCGATGAATCCGACCAGGACGACGACAGCAAGCCGTATTAGATTTTCAGGGATCTCAGTTCGGCGGAGCGACATCGACGCTACCGGCCTCGACTAGAATCAACTTTTCCTTCCACTGCGTCTCATGAAATGGGTTCCCAAAGCCGCTGATGCCGCACGCGTCGAATTCCTGGCGGCAACCCTGCGCTCCAATGTTAGTCTTGGCCTCAAAGATGCTCATCTAGCTCGCACCCTGGCACGCCTGCTTGTTATGCGCGGGATCGACGACCCGGAAGCAGCCGAACAATTTCTCGCGCCCTCCCTCGATCATCTGCATTCGCCGTATGCGATGTCTGGCATGAAGACTGCGGTGGAAAGACTGAACGCAGCCATCGAGCGCAAGGAAGGCATTCTGATCTACGGCGACTACGATGTCGACGGCACCACCGCGATCGTTATCCTGAAAACTGCGATTGAGCTCTGTGGAGGTACAGCCGATTTCCATGTTCCACACCGCATCAAGGAAGGCTATGACCTGCGAGGCGATGTAATCGAGCGTGCGGCCGCCGCCGGAATCCATCTCATCATTAGTGTGGACACTGGCATCCGCGCTTTCGCCGCAGCGGAAACCGCGCGCCGCCTGGGTGTGGATCTCATCGTCACCGACCACCATCTTCCCGGGCAAGACGGAACGCCGACAGCGCTGGCTGTGCTTAATCCCAATCAACCGGGGTGCGAGTATCCCTGCAAGTCTCTTTGTGGCGCTGGCGTCGCGTTCAAACTGGCGCAAGCGCTGATGGAAAAACGGCTCAGCGATCGAGATCAAACGCCGCTGCTGAAATCCTTCCTGAAGATTGTGGCAATCGCCACGGTCGCAGACGCCGTGCCATTGACGGGTGAGAATCGCGTTTTCGCCAGGCTCGGTCTTGACGCGCTGCGATCGGCGACGAATTCCGGGCTTCGCGCCCTGCTCGAAGTTGCGCAACTGGGAGGGCGTCCACTCACTTCCGGGGAAGTCGCATTTCGTATCGCGCCCCGCATCAACGCTGCCGGACGCATGGACCTGGCTCGCGACGTGATCGAACTCTTCAGCGTAAAGGATGCAGAACGCGCCCGTGAAATAGCCAGCAAGCTCGATAAGCTCAATTCTGAGCGGCAAGAAGAAGAGCGCCGGATCCTCGAAGCCATCAATTCGAAGTTCGAACAAGAACCCGCGCTGCTCGAACGTTTTTGTCTAGTCATCGACGGCGAAGGCTGGCATCGCGGAGTAATCGGAATCACGGCTACGCGCGTGGTAGAACGATATGGCCGTCCGACGCTGGTGATTTCGCGCGATGGCGAAGAAGCCCACGGCTCGGGCCGATCCATCCGCGCTTTTCATCTCTTGAACGCGCTCGAATCCTGCGCTCCGTTGTTCACACGTTTTGGTGGCCACGCTCACGCTGTCGGGTTCTCACTGCCCAGTTCCCGCCTGCCGGAATTGTGCACCCATCTGGACGCGTATGCGCGCTCTCGCCTGGCGCTCGCCGATTTCGAACCCAGCCTTGACCTCGATGAAGAACTCACGCTCGATCAAATAACGCCCGAACTGTTAAAGTCTCTGCGGTGGCTCGAACCTTTCGGCGTGGGCAATCCCGAGCCAGTGTTCTCCGCGCGCAATCTCCGTCTTACCGCCCCACCGCGCATCCTCAAAGAGAAGCACGCGAAGCTAAGGCTGGCTTCGCAGCCGCAAAAGGTTGCGGATGATGCGCAGGAGGAATTAGTCGCTGCGGCTGTCCTCTCCACGCCGGGTTGCGACCCGGATTCGGCTGTCGTGCCGCGCATTCGCGCCAATGCCCAATCCCAATCCAGCGGAGGCTGGCGAAAGGCGGTCTCCCACAACGCTGTCGGATGGCGGATGGCGGAGCGCGTCCAACAAGCGCAACTCCTGCCAGGGGATTCGATCGACGTCGCTTTCACTCTCGGATACAACGACCATCCCGAGTTCGGTGGCCTCGAACTCACGCTTCGTGACTTCTCCGTTCCCCGAACCAAAAGCTGACAAGAACCCTGAGTCCGCCCCCTACTTGTCACTCACTTCGATCTCGATCCGTTGCTAGACTCCGGATAGTGCGAGGTGATGGATGCGAAAATTCATCCTGGCCATTGCAATAGTGGCAGGATTGTTCGTTGTAGGGCTCTCTGGAAATAATGCTGCTGCGGCTGAGCCGGACCAATCGTCAAGCTCGGATTCCGCCGGACGCCTCCCCGTCAAGCGCGTCGTACTCTACAAGAATGGCGTCGGATATTTCGAACACACAACCCGGATTCACGGCAACCAGGACCTCGCCATCGACTTCACCACCGCACAATTGAACGACGTCCTGAAATCGTTGACCGTAGTGGACCTGGGCGACGGACGGATTTCGGGGGTTCGTTACAACTCGATCGCGCCGCTCGATGAGCGACTGAAGGCGCTTCGGTTGCCCTTTGGCGAGACCATCAGTCGGGCTGAATTCCTGGCTGCCCTGCGCGGCGCACGGGTCGAAGTGCACAGCGGCAACGAGAATGCGACCGGACGTTTGCTGAGCGTCGAAAAAGAAAAGCGCGTCAACGAGAAAGGCGATTCTTACGACGTCACTGAATTCTCCCTGGTGACCGACTCCGGCGAGATGCGTAATTTCGATTTGAATGCGAGCACTTCGGTCCGTCTGGCGGAGCAGGATCTGAGCGACGAGGTGGGCAAATACCTGAACCTGATTGGCTCCTCGCGAGCCCGCGACCTGCGTCGCATGACAATTTCCGCTACCGGTTCCGGAGATCGCGATATCTTCGTCAGCTACATCAGCGAAGTGCCAGTGTGGAAGAGCACCTACCGCATCATTCTGCCAGACAAGCCAGGCGACAAGACGATACTGCAGGGCTGGGCGATTGTGGACAATACCGTCGGCGAGGACTGGAAAGATGTCCAACTCTCGCTGATTGCGGGCGCGCCGCAATCGTTTATTCAGGATATTTCGCGACCGCTTTATACGCGCCGGCCGGTCGTAGCGCTGCCTGAGGCGGCGATGCTTACGCCGCAAACACAGGAGGCGTCGATGAGCGCACCGGAAGCACCGCCCCCGCCCACCTCGGCGGAGACGGTAGAGGTCAGCGGCGCGGCGCCAGCTGTGCAGACTTCCGCGATGGCTGGTGTGGCCGGAGGGCAGTTCCTCAAAGACTCAGCTCACGGGCGCTCCTTTCAGCCCGTGGCCAGAAACGAGCCGCTCGGGAAGCAGCAAGCGGAGGCTGAAGCCAAAGATCTGGGCGACTACTTCGAGTACAACCTGAAACAGAAAATCACCATTGGCAAGAATCAATCTGCCTTGGTGCCGATCCTGCAATCCTCCATCGAAGCCGAAAAGGTCACGATCTGGAACGAGAACAGTCGCGAAATTCGCCGCGCCCTTTGGATCACCAACAGCAGTGGTCTGACGCTCGATTCCGGAACGTTCAATATTCTGGAGAGCGATACATTCGCGGGTGAGGGATTGATCGAAACCGTTCATCCCGCCGAGCGCCGACTTATCTCTTTTGCCGCCGATCCCGCACTACTTGTCACGATGGAAGAGGAGTCGAGCCAGAAACCAGTCAGTCATGTCCACATCGCCAGAGGACTGATGTTCGTCACGCGCGAGCAACGGGAAACTCGCAAATATACTTTGCACAATGCCGACACTTCTCCCAGACAAGTAGTCCTCGAGCACCCCGCGCGAGAAAACTGGAAGCTGGCCGAAGGGCCAAAGCCCGAGGAAACTTCCGCGTCGTACCTGCGTTTCCGCGTCGCTGTGGCAGCAGGCAAGACAGAGAAACTCGAAATCGAGGAATACCATCCCGAGAACAGCCAATTTGTGCTGACCAATCTCGATCAAAAGCAGGTCGCGCTGATCATGGAACAGAGGCAGATCACGCCTGCCATGCAGGATATCTTCCGCCGCGTGCTGGAGCAGAAGAACAAAGTTGGCGATCTCGACAATCAAATCAGGTCACGCCAGCGGGACGTGGAGAGCATCACCAAAGACCAGGCGCGTCTCCGCGAGAACATGAAAGCACTTAAAGGCAGCGTCGAAGAAAAAGCCCTTCTGCAACGGTACACCCGCATACTGGATTCTCAGGAAGACCGCCTGAATGCCTTGAACAAAGAGATCGCAGACTTGCAGGAGAAGCATGCCCAGGCGCAGGCCCAACTCGACCGGATTGTGCAGGAAGCCGTGCTCGACGAAAGCTTCTGAAAACCGCGAACTGAGCGGAGCTTCGCTCCCTGGTCAAGTGAAGGCACCCGCCCCTGCGTGTTCGCAGTAAACTGTGTTTAATGTCTGCGTCTCTAACCCGCCTGCGTCGCTGGTTCGGCGTGGCCGCCATTATCGCCGTGTTGGCCGTCGTGGCCGCTTACTTCTACGCACATCGTCGGTGTGGAGAACGCTCTGAAGCAGGTCCCGGCAAAGATGGGGCTCGAGATCAAACAAAGCGCGACCGGATTCACCGTCTCCAAGTCCGAGCAAGGCCGTACTCTGTTCACCATCCACGCCGGCAAGGCAATTCAGTTCAAGCAGGGATCGCATGCGGAACTGCACGATGTGGAAATCATTCTCTACGGTCGCGACTCCACCCGCTTCGACCGCATCTACGGAACCGATTTCGAATACGACCAGCAATCCGGAGATGTTACTGCGAAGGGCGAGATTCAGATCGATCTGCAGACGAACCCAGGAGGCCTGAGCAATCCAGACCAGGCGCCTCCGAAAGACCTCAAGAATCCCATTCACCTGAAGACGAGCGGCCTGGTATTCAATCAGAAGACCGGCAATGCATACACCAAAGAGAGGATCGACTTCAGTCTTCCCCAAGCCGACGGATCGGCTGTTGGTCTTGATTATGCGGCTAAGACCAACACGCTCACTCTGCGCTCCCAGGTCAATCTGATTTTGAGCGGAGCTTCCGCGGCAACCATCACCGCTGCTCGCGCGATCATCACCAAGGACCCTCACAACGTCGAACTCGATCACCCGCGCGTGCAGAACGCAGGGCGAACCTGCGAAGCCGACGAGGCCACGCTCTTTCTGCGGCCGGACAACACGCTGGACCGCGTCCTGGGCCATGGGAACGTCCACCTCAACGCCGGCGGGGCTCAGCAGGCAGAAGCGCAGTCTGAGCAGATCGAATTGATCATGGCAAAACAGCAAGCCTCGCTGCGCACCGCTATTTTTTCCGGAAACGTACACGCGGTGGCGGCGGGCGAGCATCGCATGCAGGCGGATGCAGGCCGGATGGTTCTCGATTTTTCAGGTACGAACACTTCGAACAAGACGCACTTCCGAAAGAGCGCCAGCCAAACCCTATTGACGAAAATACATGCTGAAGAAAACGTGAAGCTAGTTCAGCATCAAGACGCAGCCAGTGCGTCCGCCAATGCCCAGGATGTACAACTGAACGCGCCGGTTGTGGATTTCTTACTTGCCGACGGCAACCGTCTTGAGCGGGCTGAAACCACGGGCGCGGCGCAGATCGCAATCCGCCCTGCTTCGAATAACGGCCAACAAACCCTGGTCGACCGCTGGCAAGTTTCAAGCAAACTTCGACGGTGCCGGACAGTTCACTTCCGTCCACGGCGCGCCGGATGTCCGCATAACCAGCCAGAACTCCGGCCAGCCCGACCGCGTCAGTACCAGCCAAGTGCTCGATGCGACATTTCGTCCGGGCAGTGGCATCGAAGCGTTGGTGCAACAGGGGAGCGTCGCTTACGTTGACGGCGAACGAAAAGCCTGGGCAGATCGTGCCCGCTACACTCCTGCCGATCAAATTCTGGTTCTCACCGGCTCTCCCCGAGTGGCTGACGGAGGCATGACTACAACCGCACGGTCCCTGCGCCTGAATCGTGCGACGGGGGATGCTTTCGCTGATGGTGATGTGAAGACCACCTATAGTGACCTTCGCCCACAACCGGATGGAGCATTGCTTTCTTCTTCGAGTCCTATTCACGTTACGGCCCGTGCCATGAGCGTCCATCGAGCTTCATCGATTGCGCTCTACAGCGGAGACACTCGTTTGTGGCAGGATGCCAACGCCATCCAGGCTGATGCCATCGAATTCGACCGGGACCACCGTTCCATGGTTGCCCGTGCCGGCACCGGCGGCTCGCCTTCGACGCGCTCAGCCGTTTCCACTGTGTTGCTTCAAGTCGACAAGACTGGCAAAGCAACTCCGATAGCCATCACTTCTGACCGTTTTTCGTACACCGATAGTCGACCGCCAGGCACATTTTGATGGGGACGTGGTAGCAAAAGCCGCTGACCTGACGATCACGGCAAACAAGGTTGACGCGATTCTACAGGCTCGGGGAGTGACCAATGCACCGTCCTCAGAAGCCGGAAAACTGGACAAACTCATTGCCAGAGAACAAGTTGCCGTCAGCGAGCCGGATCGTCGCGCCAACGGAGAGCTACTCGTTTACACCGCCGCAGATGACAAATTTGTCCTGAGCGGCGGATCGCCTAGCATTTTTGATGCCGAACGTGGCAAGATTACCGGGGTTTCGTTGACTTTCTTTAGGCACGATGATAGGGTTCTGGTTGAAGGCAACAATTCATCCCCTACCGTCACGCAAACGCAAGTGGCACGATAAATGCGTACCCTGGCCACCGACGAAATCGGCAAATCCTATCGCAGCCGCCGGGTTGTAAACGGCGTGAGCCTCCGCGTCGAGCAGGGCGAAGTTGTTGGTTTACTTGGACCTAACGGCGCTGGCAAGACCACGACTTTTTACGCCATTGTAGGCTTGGTGCCTCCCGACACTGGGCGGATCCTGCTCGACAACGACGACATTACCGACGTTCCCATGTACCTTCGCGCCCGGCAGTATGGCATCAGCTATTTGCCGCAGGAGGCCTCGGTATTTCGGAAGCTGACCGTCGAGGAAAACATCCTCGCCGTGCTCGAAGCTCAACCCATTTCCTGGCACGAGCGTCGCGAGAAGATGGAAACGCTGATCGACCAGTTGGGTTTGGAACACATCCGCCAGAATCGAGGGTATGCACTTTCCGGGGGCGAGCGCCGAAGAGTGGAAATCGCACGCGCGCTGTGCATCAATCCGACGTTCATCCTGCTGGACGAGCCGTTTTCCGGAATCGACCCCATCGCCGTGCTCGACTTGCAGAAAATTATCAGTGATCTCAAAGCCAGCGGCATCGGCATTCTGATTACCGATCACAACGTGCGGGAAACGTTGTCGGTCACGGACCGCGCCTACATCATTAACGAAGGCCGAATCTTCCGGCAAGGTACGCCCGAGCAATTGGGAGGCGATCCGGAAGTGCGAAGAGTGTATTTGGGAGAGAGTTTCTCGCTGGTATGAAAAGTGCGCCGTCTGTCGATGGTCGGTTTGCGAAGACAGCTTTCGGATTAAATCATGGTGATGTTGCAGCACAAACTGAGCCTCAAAGTTTCGCAGAGGCAGATCCTCACGCCCGGCCTGGTGCAGATGGTCAGCGTACTCGCGCTTAACAAGCTCGAGCTGCGCGACATGATCACCGCTGAGATGGTCGAAAATCCCGTCCTGGAAGAACTCGAAGACTCGGTACCTCTGATCGACGACGTCAACCGCCGCGAAGAAGACCGTGACCGCCCTGCCGCCGAAGAGAGTCCCACCGCTGCTGCCGACACCGAGAAGAAGGATCCGTTCGAAGAAATTGATTTCGGTTCATTTTTCCAGGACTACCTCGACCCCGGCTACCGCAGTTCCCGTGAGATGGAGGATATCGAGCGTCCGTCGTTCGAGAATTTCCTCTCGAAGCCGGCCACGCTTACCGACCACTTGA
Organism: uncultured Acidobacteriota bacterium; assembly: GCA_963771285.1. Classification (GTDB taxonomy): domain Bacteria; phylum Acidobacteriota; class Terriglobia; order Terriglobales; family Acidobacteriaceae; genus JABDBE01. Next base: position 58,287 of record CAVYSX010000015.1, on the reverse strand, counting down.
TCTGGCAACTCGGGTCCATTTCCATGCGTCCGGAGGTGCGGGAGGCTGTCGAGTTGATCCTCGGCAATCTCAACGAGGATGGCTACCTCATCGCCAGCGATGAGGAATTGCTGGGAGTCGCTCCGGCGGCTGCGCCCGAAGCCGACACTGCGGTCGTCGAGAATGTCTTCAAGGATGCTGCTGCGCTCGGTTTAGGTGTGCCAGAGAGTTCCGCTGCAGGGTCGGATTTCGCACTGGAGAATGCGATTGACGATGAAATTGCCGGCCTGGACACAACTGGCGCCAGTTTATCCAGTGAAGCAATGGCAGGCGTGTGGACCGAAGAGCTTCTGGCTTCCGACACCGCCGCAGACATAGCGAGTTACATTTCTACGGAGATACGGGCGGACGCCAACGCAGCCGTCGCCACGGCGCCTGAAAAGGTCGCGCCTCCGGTTCCGGCTCCGCGTCCCAGCTTTCAACCCAGCTTCAATCTTGCCGATCTCCATGAAGCCATCGAAATCGTGAGGCAACTTGATCCACCCGGAGTCGCTTGCCGCGATTTGCGAGATTGCCTGCTCTACCAGTTGCGTTACCATCAGCGGCAGCTCGAATTGCACAAGAACGGCAACGGAGAATCTACCGCGCAGATTCTCGCCGATGCTGTAGCAATCGTCGACCAGCATTTGCGCGCCGTGCAGAACAAGCAGTTCAAGGAAATAGCCCGCGCCTTGAGCCGCCCGATCGAAGCTGTGCAGCAAGCCCTCGATTATGTTCGTACACTCGATCCGCGACCTGGCTTGCGTTACAACATCACGCAGGCGCGTCTCATCGAACCGGACGTAGCCTTCGTGAAACATGGAGATGAGTGGCTCGTCATCATGAATGACGAAGACGTTCCGCAGTTGCGCCTGAACCCTGCCTACAAGCGCCTGCTCACAAAAGATACGAACGACAAGGACACGCGCAATTACGTCAAAGAACGCTACAAGAGCGCCATCCAGCTGATCAAAAACATCGAACAGCGCAAGCAGACCATCGCTAAAGTCTGCTACAGCATCCTGGCTCGTCAGGGAGACTTCCTCGAAAAGGGCATCGACGAACTAAAGCCCATGATGATCAAGGAAGTCGCTGAAGAAATCGGGGTGCATCCCTCGACCGTAAGCCGCGCCGTCTCGAGCAAGTATGTACACACGCCGCAGGGCGTCTTCGAATTACGATACTTCTTCAGTGAGAGCGTGAACGGTCCCGAGGGCGGCAACACTTCGTTGCTCATCCTAAAGCGCCGTGTAAAAAAGCTGATTGAAGAGGAAGATCCTGCCAGGCCGTTGACCGACGAGCAGATCACCCGCATCCTCCAGTCGCAGGGTATCCAGGTCACTCGCCGCACGGTCGCGAAATACCGGGAAGACATGCGCATTCCGAGTACCCACCAGCGCAGAGTGAAAAAGTAAAGCAACGCCGGCGTCTCGCCGGCATTGGCTGACGTTGTGCCCAGGCAATTCGTAGATCGAACTAAAAAGGGGGCGCTTGATGAACGTCGAATACACCGGCCGTCACTTTGAAATCACTCCCACCATCCGCAAGGAAGTCGAATCTGGACTGACGAAAATACGCAAGATCCTCGCCGACAAGTTTGAAACTAAGGTAGTCCTGACCGTGGAGAAGAAGCGTCACAAGGCTGAGATCACCATCAGCCCCCGCAACGGTCCGCTGGTTGGACTAGCGCAAGCGGGTGACATGCCCTCCGCCGTCAACGAAGCGCTGGAGCACCTGGAAAAGCAGGCGGTGAAATACAAGACGCGCTGGCGCACCAAGAAGCGCCACAATCACAAGACTCCCAACCCCAAGAAATGGAATGGAAGCGATTCATCGCAAGAAGCTCTGACGACCGCAGTTGGACTGATCAGCGAGACTTCGGTCGATGTTGTGGTACACAAGTTCCCCGCCGTCGCCAAGACCACTGAGGTTCACCTGGTGCGCACCGAGGAAGCTGTCGCCCTCCGCCCCATGACCCTGGAAGAAGCCATCAAAGAAGCCCACTTCCGCGACCGCGACGTCTTCGTCTTTCGAGACCCCAAAGGCAAAGTCATGGTGCTCCATCGTACCCGCGACGGGAAGATGGAGTTGATCGAAGCCCCGTAACACAGCATTTACTACTAAGCGCTCCGCATTGAGCATAAACACGTAACGTGCGCCGCGGGTCGTCCCCGCTCGCGCGTACCTAGGGACAGCCCTTTCGGCCGTCCCGTCGAGCGACATCTTTGGCCTACTTGGCCGCCCTTATCGCCCCGAACACTCCCTGATTCTCCTGTTTCGAACCAGCCGTGAAGTAGAGCGTGTTCGTGTTGCCCGTTCCCCCCGCTCCGAACATCAGCGCCCACAGTCCGGGGTTTCTGATGACTTTGCCGGCGTTGTTCTTGAGACGGCCAAGGAACCTACCGGTGCCAGGATCGAAGGCGTTGATCGTCCCATCGCCAAAGTTTCCAATCAAGATGTCATTGCTGAACTTGCCGAAGTGGCCGCTAGCTTTCACCACACCCCAAGGCGCATTGAGCGGCCCATGGGACGCGAACCGTCGTATGAAATTTCCTTCCTGGTCGAAGACGCTGACGATACCATTGCCCGGCGCAAGAACCGGATCGTGCTTGGCCTCGTCCTGCACGGCGTAGGTCACAAAGACCTGATTCCCAATTAATTGAATGCCAAACGGCGCGTAACCGACTGGCAGGTTTGGGTCGGTGAACGATCCCGGAGGAGCGAGCGCAAAAAAGAAGTTGGTATAGGGCTCGATGAGTCCGCTATTGAAATTCGTGGCCGCCAGAAAGGGGGCGCAGCAGTCGGGCGCGAGGATGGTAAGTCCCTTGTACACCGCGTGCAGCGCGGAGTTATCGACTGCCGGCAGCGCAATTTGCAGAAAATCTCCATCGATACAGCACCAGCCAGAAATCGTTCCGTCCTCTGTCGCGACAACAAACTGGGTCGTATTTCCGCCCACTTCAAAGCTGGAAGTGAAGTCGAACGCCACTCCGGTCGGCGTTGCTCGCGACTGATCCCCGGGAGGCACTGGAATTGCGAAAGACACGGGCCTTTCCAACAATCCGCTCGCGTCGTATGTCCTGACGGACCCGCGTTTGTTGTCGGCGAGGAAGAATGGAAAACCAGGTTTGAACGCGATCCCCCACGGGTTTATCAAGTTAACGTCGACGTGATGGGCCTTTCCAGGCACATTCGCGACGAGGTTGTTCTGTTTGTAGACGTTAGTTTGAGCCGATGAAGAACCGGCAAATAAAAGACTTCCTATGAAGATAAACGAATAAAGATTTTGCACAATTGCACGCTTCAATGTATTAATGCCTCCCTTGAAATGGAAAGCAGAAGTGTAGCGGGAAGCTTCGGGAGGATTGTCTTCCCAGCGTAAACAAGCCGTCACAGGAATGTAATATCAGGCACGAATCGCATCGGGACGGATGCCAAACCAGCTACGCGTTGCGCGAAGCTCAGCTCAACCCTGCCGCGGCGACATGACCAGCCACTTGAGAAGCATATTCACCAGGCTGAGTACGATCGCTCCCCAGAAGGCGGCGCCAAAACTCAGAATGTGGAAGCCAGGAACAAACGCAGAGGCCAGTTCCAGCATTACCGCGTTAATCACCAGCCAGAATATTCCCAGCGTAAAAACGGTCAGCGGAAAGGTAATGACCTTCAGGAACAGCCCGAGCGTTGCGTTGACCAGGCCAATTACAATCGCCGCAATCAGCGCGGCCGCCGCGCCGTCTACATAAAAGCCCGGCACCACGCGCGAAGTGATCCACACCGCCATGGCGGTGACCACCCAGTGCAAAAGCATTCGAAGCATACAGGGGCCCTCAAAACTGCAACCCGAATATATGCTGGAAACGCCTGGCCCGCAACTCGTCACGCCCGCGGGCTCGGCGCTATGAGATGTTGAATCAGTATTTTAGCGAGTACGACAATGCGCGTGGATGGCAGACTAATTCTTTTCCCCCACCTGCCGATGTTGTGCATAAGGTCAAAAAGGAGGAAATATGGTAACTCCAACTACACACATCGCTGCAGAAACCGCGCCTACGCAACCCCACGTCACGGTGTCGACCAGAGAAGCCGTTCCGCAGCCGGCCAGCGCCAAGCCAGCCACAGATACCGTAAGGCTCTCTGCCAATGCCAGAGTTCACTTGCTGCAAAAACAGGGTCAGACTATCGACCAGATCGCCGTCACCCTGAGTCTGTCGCCTAAACTGGTGGCTAGCTACCTGGGCACAACTCCGCTTCAACTCGAAGCGCTGAGTTCGACGAAATAGCTCACAGACGTTCGGCGTCGTTCAGGTTGGAGATGAATCGCCTGCGAAGAACCCTCACATTGCTGGATTGAAACTGTCAATTCGGAGCGTCCTGGGCCCTAGAACCTCTTGATCCATCCTGGTTCGCGCACGTGTTCCTCGTCCAGGCGGCGCAGGCGCGCCGCCATGATTCCTGGCCTCCCCAAGTAGCCGATGATTTTTCGTGGGTCGGCTCGCTCCACCACCGGCAGGCGGCCAATATTATTTCGCAGCATTTTTGAAGAAGCTTCGTGCAACACTTCGTCGGGATAAGTAACAACCAAATCGCGTGCGCCGGCTTCGAGCACACTCAGCGACCCGCTGGGGTCAGCATCGAGTGCGCGCATGACGTCGCCACGGGTGATAACGCCGGCCAGCTTGCCTTCGGAATCCAGGACAAACATTCCTTGATGGCGGCAGACTTCCGGGTCACGCCGTGCGATGAGGTCCGACAACTCGCTCACCTTCATGTTAGCGGGAAGCGTGGGAACATGCTTGTCCATGGTCTCGGAGACTTTCATTTGGTGCAACACATCGGCCTCGTACTCCTGATGGATGTGCAGACCGCGACGCGCCAGCTTCTCCGTCATGATCGAAGCCCGCGGCATCAGCAACATGGCGACTCCATCCGCAATCACGCTTACGAGCATCAGCGGCAACACCGAGTTATAGTCGCGAGTGATCTCAAAGGCGAAAATGATAAACGAGAAGGTAGCTCGTGATGCCGCCCCAAAAACTGCACCCATAGCCACCAGAGCGAATGCACCGGCCGACAGGTTTGCGGCGGGGAAAATTCTGTCGATACCCATGGCGAATGCCCCACCCATGGCGGCGCTCGACATGAACATGGGCGCAAGCAATCCGCCCGAAGTGCCTGATCCCAGTGAAATAACCAACGCCACGGCCTTCGCAACCATGACCACCAACAAGAGCTTCCAAGCCAGGTTGGCGTTCAGAATGTCACCGATCGTGTCATATCCCACGCCAAGAACTCTCGGCACGAAGTACCCGATGATCCCTAATCCCAGCGCACCGATCGCCGGCCACCACAGTTGATCAATCGGCAGTTTTTCGAACTGGTCCTCCGTCCAGTAGAGCAGCTTGCTGAAACCAACTGCGGCCAGTCCGCAGACCAAACCTAACAATAGATAGAACGGCAGGGCATGCGGAATGCCGAAGTCCATCGCGGTCACCTTAAACATCGGCCCAGCGCCAAGCAGTTGCATGTGCACCGCTGTCGCCAGCGTGCTTGCGATGACCAGAGGAATGAATGACCGCGACTTGAATTCAAACAGCAGCAACTCAATAGCGAGAATCACACCGGCAATCGGGGTATTGAAGGTTGCCGACATGCCCGCAGCCGCTCCGCACGCCAAGAGCACTTTGCGCTCGGAAGCGGTGGTGTGAAACAACTGCCCAACCAGCGAGCCGACCGCTCCTCCGGTCTGAATGATGGGGCCTTCTGCGCCGAACGGGCCGCCCGTTCCAATCGCAATCGCCGCTGAAATAGGCTTGAGTATCGCTACCCGCGGCTCAATCCGGCTGCGATTCACCATCACCGCTTCCATGGCCTCCGGAATGCCATGTCCTTTGATCTTCTCGGAACCGTACTTGGCCATGAAGCCGACAATAATTCCACCAATCACCGGGGTCACGATCACCCACAAGCCAAGTTGATTGTGCCGAGCGCTGATGAATTCAGTGGCGATGCGGTGATAGAAGAAAATGTTGGTGAACAGGCCAATCAGATTGTAAAGCAGGAATGCAATTAAGCCCGCCAGCAAACCAATCCCGCCCGCCAGAAATGATACGAGGACCATGCGGAATTGTGCCGGTTCCGCAAGTCTTGTATCCGCCACCTGCGCTCCCTGACGCTGCGATGGGCCGCAACCCTCCGTTAGAGTTATCTCCCGGCATGTTTAATTTTTCTCCTGCCTGAGATCGGCGTTTCAGTACGTCCATTTCGGCGTGAACCGGCTTGCATTGCGCGTTTGAGAGCAGCGACCAGTGCTGGTCCTCGCAGCCGAAGCTCGGCCCTATGATGCAGCGAAAGTTCGCGCAAAACCTTTTCTCCCTTGACGGTAAGCGACAGCAAAACCTCCCGTCGATCTTCCCCGCCGCGCTGTCGCAGCACGTAGCCGCCAGCCGCCAGTCGGTTGACCAGCTCAACCGTGCTGTTGTGCTGAATCTGCATGCGCTCCGCCAATTCTCCGATTCTCGGCCGGATTCCTTTAGGCAGCCCCTTCAGGGTTAGCATCAACTGGTGCTGACGGGGTTCCAATCCAGCATCCAACGAAGCGCGTTCGCTGAAATGCAGGAATCGGCGAATTTGATATCGCAGCTCCGACAGGGCTGCATAATCCGCCAAAGTCACCGATTTGTTCATGAATCGCCCCTTCATCCACGTGGTCGTTATAATATATCGTATCACGACATATATTCAAAACGCGATTTGCTAGTGTGACAGCCTAATAGCTGGGGAAGTTTCGCCGCCGCCGATTTTGTCTGACCGATCTTGAGCACTTCGATGTGTACCTCCGCCTCTGTGGTGAATTCGCGTTTCCTGCTCTGGCCACAAAGCTGCCACACCATTTAGAATCCCTAGTCGTTCACTTCTACAAAGACAATGAGGTAGCCCAGTGATTCCGCGTTATACCCGCCCAGAAATGGGCCGCATCTGGAGCGATGAAAGCCGATTTCGCGCATGGCTAGCCGTAGAAGTGGCCGCAACGGAGACCCTGGCCGAAGCCGGCATGGTTCCAAAAGACGCTGCCAAAGCCATTCGCGAACGCGCCGACTTCGATCTGAAACGCATTCACGAAATCGAAGCGGAAGTTAAACACGACGTGATCGCTTTCACTACATCGGTTGCCGAAATTGTCGGCCCCCAGTCCCGCTGGTTTCACTACGGCTTGACCTCGAACGATGTGGTGGATACCGCTCATGCCCTGCTGATCGCCCAAGCCTCGACCATCATAGCTGCGGATCTTGATCGACTTTCCGAAGTCCTGGAACGCCGGGCCTGGGAGTTCAAAGACACGCCCATGGTCGGCCGCACCCACGGTATCCACGCTGAGCCCATCACATTCGGCTTCAAGCTGGCGAACTGGTATTCGGAAAACCGCCGTAACATCGAGCGCTTCCGGCGTGCCGCCGAGGATATGCGTGTCGGCAAATTGTCGGGTGCGGTAGGAACTCTGGCGCACCTCAGCCCAGAGTTGGAAGAGAAGATCTGTGCGCGCTTGGGATTGAAAGCCGCCGACGTTTCATCGCAGGTAATTCAGCGGGACCGCCACGCGCATTACATGGCCACGCTCGCGATCATTACTTGCACGCTGGACAAGATTGCCACCGAAATCCGTCATCTACAGCGCACCGAAGTCCGCGAAGCTGAGGAGTTTTTCAGCGAAAAACAGAAAGGCTCATCGGCCATGCCGCACAAGCGCAACCCCGTGACCTGCGAGCAGATCAGCGGGTTGGCCCGGGTCGTGCGTTCTAACGCGCAGGCGGCTTTCGAGAATGTGGCGCTCTGGCATGAACGCGACATCTCCCACTCCTCGGTCGAACGCGTCATCATTCCCGACTCCACCACGCTCGTCGATTACCTGTTGCAAAAGACCGCCAACCTCATCGACACCATGTTTGTTTACCCAAAGCGCATGCAGGCCAACCTGGACAGTACTGGCGGACTGGTATTTAGTGGCCAGCTTTTGCTTGACCTCGTGGAGCACGGAGTTTCTCGGGAAGATGCTTATCGCATGGTGCAGAGCCACGCCATGAAGGCCTGGAAAGAAGACCTGAACTTCCACGATCTGGTCTTGCGAGACAAAGAAATCACACGCCGTGTACCGCGCCAGCAAATCGAGCGGGCTTTCGATCTAAAGCGCCAACTGCGCAACATTGACGGAATCTTTAAGCGGGTATTCAAGAAGAATTCCGCCACCGCTAAATCTAAACGAACGCGAAGACGCTAGCCAACGGCTTTCTCAGCGAACTCTGCGGCTCTTCTTTGCTTTCTTTGCGATTAAAGGCCGTTGACTCTCCGGGCTTGAGCCTCGTCCGGCGAGCGCCAGGAGTCGGATGAGCGACTGCAACCGGCGCTCACCCATATGACCAAGCAGCCGGCGTTGGAATTCCTCCACTGGTCGATCCAGGCTTTGCAGCAAGTGTAGCCCGGCCGGGGTGATGAACGTCCGGACGACGCGCCGGTCGTCTTTTTGGCGCCTCTGTTGAACCAGGTCGCGGCCCGTCAACCGCCCAAGCAAACGGGTAATGTCGGGGTCATGGTTCAACATCCGTTCGCCCACTTGTCGACAGGTCAAGCCCTCCGCTCCCGCGCCCCGCAAAATCCGCAACACGTTGTACTGTGTCGGCGACAGTTCGTGAGCCTTGAAAAGTTCTGCAGCTTGGCGCTGGAATTGCTCCGCGGTGCGCAGCACAGCGACGAAAGCGTCTTCTTCTCGCAAGCTGTGCGCGTGTACATCTCTGGCCATTACTCGACTATCGTCGTTGTAACAACTTATTGTCAAACCATCACAAATCTTTACATTCGAAAGCCCGAAATGCAGGGCCTTCTGAATTAACTGTGTAGTTAATTAGCTCCCGATCCGGACAACTTCTGTGAGAGTTGCGTGTTTGTACTAGTAAGGATTGGAGGTCCAAGTTCATGAAAGCTTACTTTGGGGTGTTTGGTGGATTGTTGTCAGTAGGGGTGCTAAGCATAGGCCTTGCGGCGCAAACCGGGAGTGCTGGACGCTACGACAGCGTCATTCAAGCAAAGGTCGCGCAACAACTGGCCAGCAAGAACGAATTTCACGACGTGCATGCCCAGGTTGAAGATGGCATCGTCACTCTGACCGGCAGTGTGGGCATCTATCAACAAAAGTTGGATGCGGCGAAGAGAATCCGCAAGACGGAGAATCTCCAGGGAGTGCGCAATCTGATTGCGGTGCAGGGCAAGGAAGTTTCCGACGCCGAGTTGACGGCGCAGCTCGATCGCAAGCTCTACTACGACCGTCTGGGGTTGGACAATTTGTTCAACTACTTTACCGCGACAGTGGACCATGGCGTGGCGACCTTGAATGGCGAGGCTCGCACCGAAGCCGATCGCGATTCAGCCTTGTCCGTAGTGGATAACATGCCAGGAGTGAAGGACGTGATCAGCAACATCAAAGTCGATTCCGCCTCGACCTACGATGACGGCATCAGAAGCCGGGTTGCGCAGGCAATTTACCGTAACCCGGTGCTGGGCCGGTATGCCAATGACCCGGCGCAGCCGATTCGCATCGTCGTGGATCGCGGCCACTTGAGTCTTTACGGGATAGTGAGCAACACGGCCGACAAACAGATTGCCGGCATGTTGGCGGGCCAGGTGTCAGGCGCCTTCAGCGTGCAGAACAATCTGCAAGTTGCGAACAGGTCATAACAGATTGACGTTACAGCAGCGATGGGAGGCACGGCTCCGGCTGTGCCTCTCAGTATTCATGGAATACGAGCATCCCTTCGTCAAGCTCAGGGCAGGCTCTCGCCGTGCTCCGTACAAGATTGAGGGACCTACAGACGATTGATCAAAGCCGCGACATACCCCGCCCCGAAACCATTATCAATATTCACCACGCTCACATTCGACGCGCAGGAGTTCATCATTCCTAGCAGGGCCGCCACGCCTTCGAAAGCGGCTCCGTAGCCCACGCTAGTCGGCACTGCGATTACCGGAACGCCGACCAGTCCGCCGACCACGCTGGGCAGTGCACCTTCCATGCCCGCACAAACGATGACCACGCGCGCCCGAGTGAGCGTTACGCGATTCGCCAGCAGGCGATGAATGCCAGCCACGCCGACGTCATAAAGGTGCTCCACATCGTTCCCCATGATCTCGGCCGTGACCACGGCTTCCTCTGCCACCGGGATATCGCTGGTGCCCGCCGAGACTACTGCGATTGTTCCCTTGCCGTATTTCTTCTCATCTCGCTGCAGCACGATGGCACGCGCCAGCTCCCGATACTCCGCCCGGCGAACCATCTTTTTAACCGCGGCAAACTGCGCCTTATTGGCGCGCGTCGCGAGAATATTGCCATCATGCCGAGCCAGGCGGGAAAAAATTTTTGCCAGCTGCGCGGGCGATTTCCCCTGTCCGAAGATTACTTCGGGCATTCCTACCCGCAGAGCGCGATGATGATCGATCTTGGCAAATCCAAGGTCTTCAAAGGGCAGGTGCCGCAGTCGTTCTACGGCATCGTCAGCAGAAATCTTCCGGGCGCGAACTTGCTCGAAAAGTTTGCGAATAGATTTAGAGGAAGCGCTCAGCATTTAGCACTTAGCATTAGTCACTCAGCATTTGGCAATCGCACCCAGCCCGCGAAGGTTCTAGGGTAGCACTCTCGCGGATCGGCGAGAGAGGCATGTTGCGAGAAGTTGTGACGTGGAGGTGAGGGCTGGATGCTAAATGCCAAATGCTAAGTGCCAAATGCCAATTGCCAAGGTGCCAAATGCTAATTTACTTGCTGCCTGCCAAACTATCCCACGCTCCGACCCGCACGGCTTCTTGCCGCTGCCACGGATCTTCCGAATGATTTCCCAGCATGTGCTGCGGGCTTTGCCAGGCTCGTCAATGTGGGCGAGGAACAGATGCCGCAGCGCGCTCCGGGTGACACATCCGCGCAGGTAGGCATCGTAGAGTTGACTGCCAAGGGTATAGCCAAGAGACTGCGCAATGGAATCGAAGGTTGCGCGATCGCCGCGTAGCGCCTGCTGCATGAGCCGCTGACAGGCAGCGCGTGAGAACTCGCACGCTTCCTCGTCGTCAACAGACGGGCGCGCCGGATACAGCACCCGCGAGCCCAAGAAAGCCAAGGCATGCTCACAGGTTCGCGAATAGAATCGGTCGGTCCGCTCACCTGTTGCCACTCGGATGTCCATTTCGGCGAAGTGGCAATCCCCGACACGCATGATGCAAGAAGCGCGCGACTTCCTCGGCTGCGCTCGTCATCTGGAATTCGCGAACGTAAAACGCATTGATTGCGGGCAGATAAACACAACCCTCGCGCTTCTACTCTCTGCAATGTACCTTCAATTCTTTCCGACTCACGGGTGACGCGCTCCAGCAGCCGCCGCAAGCGCGCATCCGAACCGCCGCCATGCACCTCGGGCAGCAGGTCGACCAGAAATTTCGGCTGCGTTCCGTTGTGCGATGAATAGCGGTTCACGTCGAGAAACCGCAATAGGCTATCGATCAGGTTATAGATCGTAGGCGCGATGTCTGCCTGCTGTTCATCTTCTTCATGGCTCCAGCGTGACAAGCACAGCCGGTAGCTTTCATACTTCTCCAAGGGAGTTGCATTGAACACGCAGACGACTTCATCGCTGACGCGCACTGCCTCCACTCGCTCCTGACGCGCTCCGGTGGCTTTCCAGTAGAGGGCATCGACGTTTTGCAGGACGGTGAGCACTCGCTGGCCGGTCAATCGCTCATTCAACGCGCGGGGCAGATGTTGTGGCGCCAGATGCGATTCGCCAAATAATGCCAGAATTACAGCCTTCGGATGCCGCTGCCGAATCTCCGCAATCTTGTCGGCCGCGTGACGGTCGCGCGCCCCAATTTTTCGCAAGTCTTCCCGAGGCATGCAATCCAGCCCATAAACTGCGTCCGCGTGTTCTCGCGCCGTCACTAGCAATTCGTAAAATGGCGGCCAATCGTAATTCCAGTCGAGGTCGAAGCGAATGCGCTGCCGCAACTCACCCTCATCGATTTCTCGCCGCCACCACTCTTCAAGGATGTGCTGGTGCCGGGAAAAAATCGTTTCCACGCCCAAGACGATCGGACGATCACCCGGTTGTGCTCGCTGCTCGACCAGGGTTGCCGCGAAGTGCTGCGAAGCTGGCAAAGCGTGATAGTCGCCAATCAGAATTACGTCAGCACTGTGAATGTGAGACGTTAGCTGGTCCGCATTGAGGATTGACTCATACGAGCGGAAAGCATTGCCAAAGTCGCGCAGATACTTGCGGCGCCCGCTGGGATCGCTGGCCCGGACTTCGCGCTCCACCCCTGCCAGCGCATGTAACTGCGCCGCATTCCGCCGCAATCCCAGGTTGGTAGGCGTCGCCATAAATTCAGTCGTGAGTCATTGCTCGTTCGTGGTACGCCAAATGCTCTCGCGGCCGGCCGTCAACCAACCACGGCTCCTTGACTTGCCCGCAGCAGGCTGCCTATGCTCAGAACGCGAAACAAGCAACCGGAGCCAATTTGCCTAACCTTCCAGCAGCAAACCTGACCGTCGCGACGACCGGCGCCAGCGGTTCGTTATTCCTCAAGCATTTCCTTCACGCCGTCGAGCGTGACCGTCGCGTGCAGACTGTAAACTTCATCGCCTCTGACGGCGCCTTGCGCGTCATGGCCGAGGAACTCCGCCTTCGCGGTCGCAGCGATCTGGTCAGGCAACTTCTTGGTAAAACTTCCCGCAAGATCCATCAGCAATCGAATGCCGACATTGGCGCCAACATCGCCAGCGGCTCGTATCCTTCCGACGCCATGGTCGTGATCCCTTGCAGTATGGGCACGTTGGCCCGCATCGCCAATGGCATCGCAGCGCAACTTATCGAGCGTGCCGGGGACGTTTGCCTCAAGGAAAAACGCCCACTCGTGCTGTGCGTCCGCGAGACTCCCCTTAACAAAATTCACATTCGCAACATGTACCGCGCCGCCGACGCGGGCGCGACCATCTTTCCGCTGATCCCCACTTTCTACAATCAACCGGCCAGCTTGGATGCCATGGCGCGCGAGTTCGTCAACCGCGTCCTGGCTCACATCGGCCTTCGCCAAACCGGCGCCTACAAGTGGAAAGGCTGAAAAATCTGTCGTTTAGGGGAGACTTCAAGTGTAGAAACGCCAACCGGCCTCAGGAAGATTCCCATCGGCCATGACCTTCAGGGAAGGGATTCCTGCGGGAAAACCTTAGATTCGCGATAGTGACCAACTCAGGGCTGGTGCTCTCACGGATCCTCGCCCGGCACACGCCCAGTGCTAGAATTGCCCTACCCGGATGTACCGAAAACGTGCGCATTTTGCGATTGTTTTGTGCCTGTTTCTGGCGGCGCAACTTCAGGCAGCGTCGCACGATCCCGTTGCCAAACGTATTGACGCAGTCCTTTCCGCGCCCGATCTTCAGCGCGGGTTTTGGGGCATTGAAGTCGTCGCGCTGGACACCGGCAAGGTCATCTATTCGCAAAACGCCGACAAGCTGTTCACTCCCGCTTCGAACACGAAACTATTCACCACCGCCGCTGCGCTGGCGCTGATCGGGCCGGAATACAGTTCGCGGACCACGGTCGAAACCAGTGGGACGCTCGATAAATATGGGCGCCTTGCGGGCGATCTGGTCTTGGTGGGCCGCGGCGATCCTAACCTCTCCGGCCGCGAGTTGCCTTACAACCTGCGCACAGCGCGCAACGATCATCCGATCCTGGTGCTTGAACAGCTGGCGGATGCGCTGGTGCAAAAGGGAGTGAAGTTCATCGACGGCGACGTCATCGCCGATGATTCGTATTTTGCCTTCGAACGCTACGGGGAAGGTTGGAGCCAGGACGATCTCGTACTCGCCGACGGCGCTCCGGTTTCCGCGCTCACCATTAACGATAACGTGGTTTTCGCGAATATTTTGCCCGGAGATCGCGCCGGGGAACGCGCGTTCGTTAGCGTCACGCCTTTCGCGGATTACTACCAGATCGACAATCGCATCATCACCACGCCGGTGGGGACTGAGCGCAAGATCTTCATTACGCGCGAACCCGGCTCCACGCTGGTCACATTGTGGGGCAACGTGCCGCTCGACGATGCCGGCGCGAATGAAGCCCTGGCGATCGACGATCCCACGGAATTTGCGGCAGCGCTTTTTCACCAGTTACTGGAGAAGCGCGGCATCGTGATCAATGGCAAACAGCGCACGCGGCACACCGAGCTTGCGAGTCTTTCCACATTGAGCGTCACCGCCAGCGCTCCGGCGCGTGGCGGCGACGAAGCTCCGCGAGCGTTGCCCAACCAACCGCTGGTGCTGGCGAGCTACCAGTCGAAGCCGCTGATCGAGGACGTGCGCGTGATCAACAAAGTCAGCCAGAATCTTCATGCCGAGATTCTGCTGCGCCTGCTGGGCCGGGAGAAAGGCACAGCCGGAAGCGTCGAAGGCGGACTCGAGGTGCTGCGCGGCTTCCTCAATCGAGCCGGCGTGAGCAGTGACCAATATGTTTTCTACGACGGCTCTGGGCTATCGCGTCAGAACCTGGTTACGCCGCACGCGGTGACACAATTATTGCGCTATGCGTCGACACAACCGTGGGGCGCAAGTTTCCGGGACACGCTGCCAGTCGCAGGTGTCGATGGTTCTCTTTCTGAACGCTTTGCGAATCTTGATTCGCACGCCCACGTATCCGCGAAGACCGGATCGCTCGGCGGCGTCAAAGCTCTCTCCGGTTACGCGACCACGGCTCGCGGCCAGCAAGTAGCGTTTTCCATCCTGACCAACAATTTCAACCTACCCAACAAGCAAGTCATGGACGCGATCGACAGCGTTGTAGCAGCGATCGTGAAGAAGTAGCTGCCCTCACCCAGCACTCAGTATTCAGCATTTGGCACTTAGCGCTTGGGCTGGGTGCCAAAATCCTAACTGCTAAATGCCGGGAACCGAGAGGCTACAGCCGAGTGTTTCCTTCACCTCGGCATTGCTTTTGCCTGGCGACGGAGAGTTCGAATGGCAGCGGGGCCTGTTCCGGTAGGGGGCTTTTTCGTGCCTTCCAATAGATCTTTCAAGACTACGGCGTTGTTTTGTTTTTCATTCTTGGAGGCAAACAGCAAAGTCAGCCTCTTTCGGCGGTTGGCCAGGCGATAGAGTTCGTTGAGTGCCGTTGCAGAATCTGGGTGGGCCAGCTCTTTCAAGTACCGCTTGCGGAAGGTAAGCCAGGCTGCGGATTCGGTTTGTGCATGGAACCACTTGCGCAGCGCATCCGAAGGCGCAAGGTCGCGCAACCATTCATCCACCGCAGCGCGTGCTTTGGTCAGGCCTCGGGGCCAGAGCCGGTCCACTAGCACGCGGGTTCCATCGGAGGATGCCGGTTCTTCGTAGACACGCTTCACGGCTATTCGCTTGGATTTCGGCTTAGCCGATGCTGCCTTTTTCTTGGTCAAGGTCATAGCGGCGCGCTCTGCCTTCTCATCCTCTGTTATTGTAGCGGTTTGTTTCGCTGGCTGAGGGCAAATGGCGCGATCTCGCATTCTCCGAACCTGGGTTCGAAATCCGAAAGTGTTGGTTCTTTGCAGCTGCTTCGCTATAGTGTCGCTTTTTGCGGGCTGCCACGCGGAACGCCGTCAGAGCGACGCTGAACTCGGTCTCAATCCACAGCAGGCCGCCGGACGGCGCGTCTACGACAACTATTGCGATCGCTGTCATGCGCCTTACTCATCGCGCGGGCGGCAGGGGCCAAGTATGCAAGGCATTTTCAAGCGCCCGTTCTTGCCCATGAGCGGCATGCCTGCCAACGACGATCGCGTCACGGACATCGTCCGCATGGGACGCAACAAGATGCCGGGTTTCGCGCCGGTCCTCAATCAGCAGCAGATCAACGATCTTCTCGCATATCTGCACACCTTGTAATCGATCAACTGGCGCTCGGTGATAGTCAATGGTGGACAGCGGTGAGGCTGCCCTTTTTCTGATCCGAGATCTCTCGCTGATTTTCGATTTCACAACCTGGTTCGGGAATCGTGGTAGTCTGCATGGTTATTTTTATGCGGGCCGGGCGCGTCGTGCGCCTTGGGAACTTCTGGAGTGAATTCATGAAATCTGGATTGAGATGCTGGAATCTGACGGCGCCGGTTGTCGCTTGTGCCTTCGTCGTTTCTCTAATAATGATGACCGCGGGTGCGCGGGATCTTGCGGCGCAGAATGCACCCGACACTCATGGCATTTGGCTGACGAGTATAGACCGCTCGGTGAAGCCGGGCGACGACTTCTATCACTATGCCAACGGAGAATGGATCAAGCGGACGCAGATTCCGCCAGACCGGGGCGGAGTCGGAATGTTTTCAGTTCTATTCGACCTGAGCAACAAACGGACGCAAGCGCTAATCGAAGAACTGTCCAAAGGCAACGCGCCCGCGGGTTCGGGAACCCGCAAGATCGCCGATGTCTACAACTCGTTCATGGACGAAGGCGCCATTGAGGCCAAGGGTTTGGCGCCGCTTCGTCCGCATCTCGACGCTATCGCTGCAATTCGCGACAAGCATGAATTGGCGCGGGCGCTCGGAGAAACTCTGCGCGCCGATGTTGACGCGCTGAACAACACGAATTTCCATACGGCGAACCTGTTTGGCCTGTGGGTCGCGCCCAGCTTCAACGATCCTCAGCACTACGCCGCCTACTTGCTGCAGGGTGGCGTGGAACTCCCCGACCGGGAATACTACCTCTCCGACAACGAGCACATGCGTGACTTACGGAGCAAGTATCAGGCGCACGTGTCGGCCATGCTGAAGGTGATCGGATTTACGGACACGGATGCGCGCGCCAAGGGCATCGTTGATTTGGAGCACGCCATCGCGGAAAAGCACATCAGTCTGACCGACGATCAGGACATTCAGAAAGCCAACAATACTTGGACGCCGGCGGACTTCGCCTCCAAAGCTCCCGGGCTTGATTGGGCGGAATACTTTCGCGGGGCGGGATTGACCAAGCAGAACAGTTTCATCGTGTGGCAACCCACAGCGTTTGCGGGCGAGTCGGCTCTGGTGACGTCAACCGCGCTGGAAACCTGGAAGGATTGGCTCGCGTTTCACATGGTCGAAACCTACGCCGTAGCACTGCCGAAAGCAGTCGGCGACGAGAGATTCGCGTTCTTCGGCAAGACCCTCGGCGGCACGCCGGAGCAACCGCCGCGATGGCAGCGAGGCGTGGCGCTGGTAAACATTGTTCTGGGCGACGAACTTGGGAAGATCTATGCGCAACGCTACTTCCCGCCGGAAGCCAAGGCGCAAGCGGAGGCGATGGTGGCGAACATTATCGCAGCCTTCCGCAAGCGAATCGACGCGTTGGCATGGATGGATGCTTCGACCAAAGCGGAAGCTCAAGCCAAGCTGACGACTTTATATGTCGGGGTTGGATATGGGGAGACTTGGCACGATTACTCCGGCTATGAAGTGAAGCCGGGCGACAATTTTGGCAATGTCTGGCGAGGCTTGCTGTTTAACTATCAGCGTGACGTCGCACGCCTGGGCGCGGTGACAGATCGCAAGGAATGGTCGATGACGGCACAAACGGTGAACGCCGTGAATCTGCCCTTGCAAAACGCGTTAAGTTTTCCAGCGGCCATTCTGCAACCCCCATTTTTTGATCCAAAGGCGCCAGCTGCCGCTAATTACGGTGCGATTGGCTCGATCATCGGGCATGAAATCAGCCACACCTTTGATACCGAAGGCAGCGCCTTTGACTCCAAAGGCCGGGTTCGCAACTGGTGGACGCCCGCTGATTTGGCACACTTTGAAGCAGCCACCACCAAACTGGCGGAGCAGTACGATACTTACAAGCCGTTTCCGGATCTGGCGATCAACGGAAAGCAAACCCTGGCTGAGAATATCGCCGATGTTGCCGGCATCGCCGCAGCCTACGATGGCTACCGCGCTTCGTTGGGCGGCAAAGAGGCTCCTTTGCAGGGCGGATTCTCGGGCGATCAGCAGTTCTTCATCGCCTTCGCGCAGAACTGGGCATCGAAAACGCGCGACGCATCTCTGCGTCAGCAGGTCATGACCGATCCGCATTCGCCGGGAGAATACCGTGCCGCTACCGTCCGCAACATCGACGGCTGGTATGGGGCGTTCGACATTCAGGCCGGTCAGAAGCTTTATCTGGCGCCTGGGGATCGGGTGCGGATCTGGTAATTCGTCTGTCATTTTAGGCTGTGTCAGGAATCTGGACAGTCTCGCCCGCCCTCGTCTGCGGAGGTCCGAGCTGGCTTTGCCGATGCCTTCTGATTGAATGCAGGGACATTTCGGTGTATAGTACGGCTCGTTCGGTAAGTCGAAGTGCTCGCTCGACATTTCTGGACTGTTGCGTGCTCTAGAAGTGGGGCGGCAATCTTCATTACTCTATCTGCTCAGTGGTGCTACCGATGACAGGGCCTGAACGCCGCCAAAATCCAAGGACAAAAGTGCAGGGTTTTGCATACTTGAGCCTTGGAAATAGTAATGGCGGCAGCGTTGTAGATGTTTCGGAAGGGGGCCTTGGCTTCCGTACGGTGGCTCCCGTTCGCAAGAATGGGACCATCCCGGTGAGATTTTCCGAGCGCAACCATCGCATTGAAGCCGATGGCGAGTTGGCGTGGACGGATGGCAGCGAAAAGGGTGGCGGACTGAAATTCACAGTTCTACCCTCCGAGTCGCGGGAACAAATCCGACGCTGGGTCAGCGAGAATGCCATTGTTCCGGGAACGAACGGATCAAACGGAAAGAACGGCTCGAACGGCGCCGCAGTCGTCCTGCCGGAATCGGTGATTTTTCCCGTCGTCGATCCCTTGGCAGCGATTGGACCTGAACTTCCCCCATCTGTAGTTGCCCGCCCGTTCGCCGGGGCAGCACACGAGGGCGCGCCACCGGAAGTAGAAGTAAAAGCCACGCCCCTGCGCGGATTTTCCGGCGGGTTGATGACCGGGCTTCTGGTTTCGGCGGTCGTGGTAGCCGTGGTTTTACTCACCAGCTACCGGCGCGAGTTTGGGCAGGCGCTGATCCACATGGGAGAGCGCTTCGCGGGAACCACGCAAACCCAAACACAAGCCGCAGCAACTTTGCCTCCTGAGTCATCGCCGGTGCCGACGCCGTCCATCGGATCTGCACGCCAGTCCGCTGTTCCCTTGGCTGGCGGAGCAAAAGCTCAACCTGCGGCTCCCGCTAGGGATAAAGTTGCTGCGCCCGCCCCGGTAGCTCCTGCGCCCACTGAACAAAAGAAAGCTGCACCGGAAGAGTCGGACGTTAAAGTCATTCACTTCCCTAGAGCATCGAATTCGGCGATGCCCCTTGCTGCTTCTCACAATGCCACGGTGGCGACGAAGAATCCGACAAGTCTGACACCGGGCGGAGTTTCCGCAACTCCTCCCCCTGTCTCGGCGGAGTCGTTGCCACCCGCGACGGGAAGTTCCGACTCGGGCCCTAGTGCGGACAAAAGTCCGGACAAAAGTGCGGGCAAAAGTGCGGGCAAACCCGGCGCAACTGCGCCGCTCCCATCGACGAACGGTGCCGCCGTTGGCACGGAAACTCCAAAACAAGCGAATACTCGTACGACTGCGGAGATGTTCTTTGAAGTCGGGAAATTCAAGGATGAGGTCTCGGCCTCGAGTACGAAAGATCGCCTCGCGCAGCTTGGTTTTCCAACGAGCGAATTGCAGCAGGGACGCTTGTGGATGAATTCTTATCACGTGCTGGTGGGGCCGTACTCAGCCGACGATGAAGCCAAGGCGGCACGCAAGAAACTGGCCACGCGCGGATTCGCGCCCAAGGCGTTTCGACGCGGTTCGCGCAGCCTGACCGTGTTGTCCGGCCTGACGCTGAACGGCGCTCCCATGCCGGCCGGGGATTACACCATCAGTTGGGAATCGTACGTGACCGATGCGGCGGTAAAAATCGCGCAAGGCGACAAGGTCGTGGCCAACGCGGATGGGAAATGGGTAAAACGTCCGAGTGCGCTATCCGCATGACGCCTATATGTATCGGAGAAATAGCGACGGGTCGCAGACCTTGCTCGAGATTCGTTTTGCAGGGATGGATCAGGCGCTGGTGTTTGGAAAGTCTTCCTGAAAGTCTTTCGGCTCGCTCGGAATTAATCCCTTAATTGAACGGACGACGGGCCCGTCCTCCACTTCGTCCTTACTCCATGCTTGCGCCGAGTGGCTGGTAGCGATATTTCTTGCCGTCCCAGAAGGTGACGGAGGTAGCTTGGTCGCCGCCGGTTTCTTCGGCAAAAATTCCCATCAATGGCTTCTTGTTCTTCTTCACCATCATCTTCTTCACGATGACATTCTTGAAGGGCAGATTGACGACCATGAACTTCGCTTTGGGTGTAGCGGAGTGCCAGGCGTCCGCGCCCGCACCGTGGATGATCAGCAGCGAGTAGCCGCGGCGGTCGGGGTCTTCCGACGCGAACTGGGTCGTGACTTTGGGATTGCCGTAGCCAAAGAAACTGTTGTAGGGATCGACGACCACGAAGCCATCTTCCGCTTGATCCATCATCGGATTCTTGCAGCGAGCGGGAATGACGATGTCTTCGACGCCGTCGCCGTCCAGGTCGGCCTTCAGAGGCTCGACTCCGATGAGAGCGCAGGTGGATCCGAATTGTTTTTGCACGAAGTCGTTATCAACAACCGCGGAGGTATGCGCCGCTGGTTGCTCTGCGGACACCATGCAACTTAGCATCGCAGCCGCGATGAGCACGAACGTGTATCGTTTTGGGGACATAGGGCTACTCTAGTACGGCTTGGAGCGGTCGCGATAGGTAATCCAGGGGTCCGGGTAGCACGAAAGTCACATGCGCGCTAGGACCGCGATTTTCGTAGCAGCCCACCAAAGCTTACGCCGATGGGGCATTTGGCATCGTTTCAGAGAACGCAGAGTGTCCTCCTTGGCTCGGTTTTTAATGGGCGATTCGAGCCGTGAGATGCAAAACCATTCATCTTGACGGGGCCCCAAACTCGCAGGACACTGACCGGGCCAGGTTGGAGGATATAGTTTGAAGCCTAAATGGTCTTTCTTGTTGACCGCAATGTCCCTCGCGGCCTTCTTCTTCGGCATGCCTAATGCGAGAGCCGAGCAGTTCAAGAAGCCCGCCTACTACCGGTCAGGAGAGTTGCCGTCTCAGGTCGTTACGGGTGATTTCAACAACGATGGAATACTGACCTAGCATTCGCCGATTGGCTAAGTAACCAACTCGTCGTTCTGCTGGGCAACGGCGACGGAACGTTTCAGCAGCCTCTGGTAGTTCGCGCCCCGAGTCCGACTTCCCTAGCAGTCGGAGACCTAAATGGAGACGGCAATCAAGACTATCGTCGTAGCCGAGTCAGGGGGGAGTGGTTCAGGGAGCGCTGGCGGTTTATTGGGGGAGGGTAATGGCAAGATTTCACCTCAAGGCTACGTATGGGTTGGGCGTATTACGCCGGTGTGGTCACGGTGGCAGATTTCGATGGCGACGGACGCTTGGATGTCGCAGCTGGGGATGAGGGCACGGGCAGCAGGGGGGTCGTCAGGATATTTCGCGGAACGGGAAGGGCACGCTCCGGAAAGCCTGCAATGTATCAATTTGGAGTTGGCTTGGACAGTTCGCGGCAGGCGATCTGAACGGAGGCCACTTCCAGACTTGGCAGTTGCGGAGCCCTGAATGGTTCCGTGGCAGTTTTCAGGAACGACGGTACGGGCAAGTTCGGCAAGCCGGTCACCTATAACGCGGGAGGAGGCAAGTTGTGGACGTGAAGATCGCCGACCTTCGCAACGATGGGCGCGAAGACTTGGTTGTGGCCAACGGCTCGCAAGGTATGGTGGTGCTGCTCAACAAAGGTAACGGAACCTTCGGCAAGCCTACCATCTATATTGTGTGCGGGAATAACTGCGCTGGCCCGGAGTCCTGTACTGTTGCCGACTTTAATCTTGATGGAAAACTCGATGTGGCCTGCGCGGCTCACCTCGACGACTCCTATTTCTTCTACGGCAATGGCAAGGGTGGATTCGGAGCCGCGATTCCCATTGCTGAGACCATAAAGAATCAGGGCGGCTTCTCCATCGCCGCAGGCGACTTCAACAATGACGGAGCCCCTGATCTAGCCATCCCCATCGAACTAATGGCAAAGTCGCCATCATGCTCAACACGAAGTAGCCCTGGGGGCTGGCCCAGCCGTGCTCTGACACCACAAAGGCTGCCCCACCCGTGGGCAGTTTCACCGGTGGGGCCGCTGCGAACTCGCCCTGGCATGTTCATCGGTCACAGCCAAATCGTGGCGTTCCTGTTATAGCCCCAGTTAAGACCTGTCATCCTGAGCGGAGTGGCTTCTGCGCACAGCGCAGAAGCCACGAAGTCGAAGGACCCCGATACCGCCAGGAAGTGAAACAAACGATGCCAGGCATTCTGCCAACGGCTCGTAGAGAGTGCGATGAGAATGCCCCGGCCGTGCTCCAGCCTCTCGCCGCTTTGCTTTCATACGTTTGACTGTCATGACACTGTTGTATGCCCATTAGCATATGCCCGTTACCGGCACGACGCTATGTTCCACGTGGAACATTTGGAACACGGGACAGGTTTTTGCTCCCGGGCGATCAGCGTGTGAAGTGCTGCCAGCCTTGCGGGTGGAGTTCCGAGCCTTCGCCTTGGTCATTCATCAGGATGAGGTGCTGGTCGCGCCGGATGTGGCCAATCTGGTTGATGGCGATGCCTGCGATGCGGTCGGGGACGCGCTTGCCGCCCGCGGCGGTGAATAGGAGTTCGTAGTCATCACCGCCGTGCAGAGCGGATTGCAAGTCGACTTTATGCGCCGGTTTGCCGATGCTGGCGCAGGGAATGGCTGCGGCTTGGATCTCTGCGCCGACGCCGCTTTCTTCGCAGATATGCGCCAGGTCGGTCGAGAGGCCGTCGCTGATATCGATCATGCTTGACGCTAAACCCTTCTCCCTCAAGTATTCGCCTACCTCGATTCGCGGTTGAGGATGGAAGTGGCGAGGAAATTCGGCGGGCCTGAGCTTGCGTCCGGCAGCCAGCAATTTCAAGGTCGCAGCCGAGGCTCCCAGCGAATTCGTCACATAAATCCCGTCTCCGGAACGGGCTCCCGAGCGGCGAATCGCTTTTCCGTTCGGAACGGACCCAACGACCACGATATCGGCTTGAATGTTCTTGGGCGACTGCGCTGTGTCTCCCCCGGCGAGCGTGACCTGAAACGCATCCGCCAACTTCAGCACGCCTTTCAGAAACTGGCTCACCCAGGATTGCGGCAACTCTTGAGGCACGGCGAGTGACAAAAACGCGGCGACAGGTGTGCCTCCCATGGCGGCGATGTCGCTCAGGCCACGGGTGAGGCAGCGATGGCCGACGGTTTCGGCAGGGTGCCACTCCCGGCGGAAGTGGACACCTTCCAGCGTGAAATCAGTGGTGACCAGCATCTGGTGGCCGGGCGGAACCTGGAGGATGGCGCAGTCGTCTCCGATACCGGCTACTACGCCGCGCCGTCGCGAAGCGACCGCGCGAATGCGGGCAATCAAAGCTTTCTCGTTGAGGGGCAAGATGTAACTATAAAGGAAAAACCGGAGGCGGTTCTGGCCGGGTCGCGCGAGCTGGTTTGCGAGCAGCGGAATCCCTGGTGGGAGTACGGTCCGGTCGCGTCGTCCGCCCGGAAATCGGCTGTGCCAGCACTGGTCAATTCAATGATCGTGGTGTGCTGCTGGTGGTCTTGGTCGGTCCAACTGATCGGGCGATGACGCCCAGTCGCCATTTTGGGAGGCAACTTTAGTAACCTCAGGACCTTGCTCCCAGTCATTGACACCGAGGAACCTAGTTTGTTACCGTTGGCAAGCTACTTCCAACATTTTGCCTTAGCTAAGTGCTGCATGCGATTAGGATTGCTGGCATTTAGAGGGTTAGGCAGTGACCCTGGTTCCGGTAGGATGAACGATTTACCAGCCTTATTCCCGACTTGGGGATAAGCATGTGTGGATCAGGGATCTGGTTGTAGGATCTAGTGTGGCGAACCTGCCGCCGTATTCCGATCCGATTGCGAAAGGACAATATTGCGTAAGCGTTTCTACATACTTTTCGTGGCGCGCGGCGAGGACGGCCAGCTGCGCAAGATTCCCATCCCAGTCCATTACCTGTACGTGCTGGTGGTGGGGGCGGCGATCGGGGCCCTGAGTCTTACTGGAATTGCGAGTTCGTACATGCGCATGTTGCTGAAGGTTTCGCGGTTTAATGACCTTCGCACTCAGACAGATCAGCTGAAAAACCGCTATTCGCGGCTGGAACAAGTTGCGCAGGAGCGCGACGTGCAGGTGGCGTCGCTGGGTTCGCTGGCAAGTGAAGTATCGTCTCTCTACGGGTTGAAATCAGACCCCACGCTTGAAGCTGGCTCTTCGGATAACATTGAGAATGCACGGGTCAGCTCATCTCTTGATCGCCTCTACGCCCTGAAGGACACCGCTCTAAGCGGTGCGGCTACAACCGGCATCTCTCTTGGCCTCATACGAAATGTAACGACGGCCGACTGGCTACGAGCTAATTCAGCTCCGAATTTGTGGCCGGTGGAAGGCCCAGTGACCGGCTCATTCGGAGAGCGAATCGATCCTTTCAATGGTGAAGGCGCATTCCATCGCGGAGTAGATATTTCGGCAATTTATGGTCAGCCCGTGATCGCTCCGGCGGACGGCGTCGTAGTATTTGCGGACTTCATGGGTGGATATGGACGCGCTATCGCCCTCGACCATGGCCACGGCATCACGACCCGCTTTGGGCACTTGGCGAATTTCGCGGTCATTCCTGGGCAGTATGTGCGGCGCGGCGACACCATCGGGTATGTCGGTTCCAGCGGTCGCAGCACCGGAGCCCATCTGCACTACGAAGTTCGCATCAATGACACCCCAGTCAATCCTCACAAATTCCTGCGATTAACCATGGCGCACAGCGGCGGGTTTGCAGCGGGAAGCTAGAAAGCCACTTCAGCACTCAGCCCTCAGCTTGGGTCAAAAGCTCAAGTCAAGATCTCACGTCGGCAGCATTGCTCGCACACCCTGACGAGGGCTGTCCTTCGGGATCTCCGGCAAAACAACTACTGGCGCAATCCCATCCAACGCTCGGAGAGCACGATCGAGTTTCCTGGATTCTGCGGATCGTATCGTACTGATGTTGGCAGTCCTAGACGGCAAGAATGCAGGTTAATGAGCTGCCGCAGGTAGGTTACGTCCTGTGAGGCTTCGTAGGAAACGCCGGCTACGTCATACTGAAAGATCAGCATGGTCGCGGGCTTACGTCCTTCCGGTTGTATTTCCTGAACGTCGATTACGGTGCCGTCGGTGATGCGGCCGATGCGGTCCAGCCAGGCCCGTCGCTCGCGCTCTACGTCGTCCGCACTTTTGGTTTTGCGGCGCAGCAGGAGATAGCCAGCCAGGACTACGCCAGCGCCTCCCAGAATGAATGTGTAGAGACGAATTGGAATCATGAATTCGTAGGACGAAGCACGCGGTCAGCCGCAGCGTCCTAGACAGCATAAAGCCAGATGGCGAATCACGGAAGAGAAAGAAGGATTACCAACGTGAGCTGACCAAAATCACAGCACGCTCGTGCCTGCGTTCTTGAGTTTTCTTCTTACGCTGGGCTTTTCTTTGCGACCGCTGCAGCCATGGCGCCGGCTTTTTCCCAGGGACGCTTGGGGCGATCCGCCTTCGGTTTATCGCGATTCTCGATGCGGTCGTAGTGATAGGACGAACTGACGGTGCCGAGCGATTCGTTGTACAGCGTGGGCAGGCCGAGACCTTCTTTTAATTCTTCCGTAAATTGTTGCAGAGCCTTCAGGTGGTCGGCCGTTGCCGGAACTTCGGTCTTCGATGTCTTCAGAAACTGCTGGTAGCCTTTGTTCACCAGCTTGGAAATTTCGCTGCCAATCAAGCAGCCGGGATAGGCGAAAATCTTCACGCCATCAACGCCGTCTTTCTGAATAGCGGCGGAGCAATTGTACTTTTTCAAGAAGACGCGCGCCTGCGTGCCTGGAGCTTCGAGCAAATCAAAACCATGATCGCGCAGCCAGTTCAACGCGTCTTCGTAAGTTCGTACTTCCGCAGTGGATGCCATTTCGTCCTTCGTATTCCCCAAGTTAGATGCGGATTTCTAGAAAAGGTGCTAAATCGCATCTTGTACTGAATAATCAGTCTCCTACTTATAATCTAATTCCTCATCCTTCGCGCCTGTGATTGCGTCTAATAAGCATTACGTAGGTCACGGCGTTCTAGTTTGGAATTTATGCGGCCTTTATCTTCTAACAGCGCAGAAGTGTCTGCTTCTAAGGTACATAACCCCGGTGAACGCAATTCGTTGCGCTTGCCAAGTTTGGGACAGTTCACCGTAGATCGCATTGGCAATACACCGCTTTTGAGGCTGGCGCGCATTGCCACTGACTTGCCCGGGGCTCAGATTCTAGGCAAAGCCGAGTGGTTGAACCCCGGCGGATCGATCAAAGACCGAGCCGCTTTCAACATCGTGGACCAGGCGCGGGCGAGTGGCAAGTTAACATCCGGTAAAATTCTGCTCGATTCGACCAGCGGAAATACGGGCATCGCTTATGCCATGATCGGCGCTGCTCAGGGTTTCCCGGTGACGCTCTGCATGCCAGAAAATGTTTCAGTGGAACGCAAACGAATTTTGCATGCCTACGGCGCAAACATTGTTTACACCGACCCGGCCGACGGCTCGGATGGCGCGATTCGCAAAGCGCGTGAACTGGCTGCGGCGAATCCCGATCTCTATTACTACGCAGACCAATATTCCAATGATGCCAACTGGCAGGCCCACTACCAGGGCACGGCCAACGAAATCTGGCAACAGACGGAAGGCCGAATCACGCATTTCGTAGCCATGCTCGGCACGAGCGGCACGTTCATGGGGACGACGCGGAGATTGAAGGAATTGAATCCGCGAATTCGTTGCGTTTCGTTGCAGCCGGATTCGGCATTTCACGGAATCGAAGGCACCAAGCACATGGCCAGCGCGATTGTGCCGAAGATCTATGATCCTTCACTGGCCGACGAAAACATCGGCATTTCTACCGAGGACGCGTACGTGATGGCCCGGCGGCTGGCTCGCGAGGAGGGATTGCTGGTCGGTATTTCCGCGGCTGCGGCGGTGGTCGGTTGCTTGCAGTTGGCTGGGCGAATCAGAAAAGGCGAGAGCGCGGTGATGGTTACGATTCTTTGCGACTCCGGCGACAAATACCTCAGTGAGAGATTCTGGCAGGAGTAAAACCGTTCACCACAGAGACACAGAGAAAACACAAAAAGTAGGAGCGAATTCTACGAACGTGGGCTTTGGTTTCTGACACTTTATGTTTTCTCTGTGGCTCTGTGGTGAATTTGTTTATGTTGAAAATTGACGGCAAGAACTACGAAGCGCTGCGCCGGCACGGCGAGGAGACCTATCCTCATGAATGCTGTGGCGTGTTGCTGGGCGAAATGGATGGCGACGTTCGCCGGGTGACTTCTATCGCTCGCTGCGGGAACACGCGCATGGACTCGCCGCAGAACCGCTATCACATCGACCCAAAAGAGTTGATTCGCATTCAGCGCGAAGGGCGGGAGCGCGGCGAGGACATCGTCGGTTTCTACCACTCGCATCCTGATCATCCAGCGCACTGGTCGCAGACTGATCTAGCCGAAGCCCACTGGATGGGATGCTCGTATGTAATTACCAGCGTGGAAAAGGGGAAGGCTATGATCACGAATTCGTTCGAATTGACCGGCGTCGGCGAGGACGACAAACAACTAGTCGACGAAAAGATCGAAGCCAGCTAGGTCTCTAGGCCGCTAGGCCACCAGTGTTTTGGCGGGCGCCGGACGGGATCGCCGAAGCTCCTGCGACTGGATCACAATGTCCGCTGCGAGAACGGCGAAGGCGACACAAACCCACACGGTTGCTTCGACCGCGGCTGGGCCGAGTTTCTCCCAGCCCGTCACTCCAAGGATCACGCGCACTTCGAGAAAGACCAGAGCGACGGCGAGGCTGCGCGTCATCCACTGCCGGTGCAGTTGGACTTTCCCTTTGAGGATAAAGGCAAAAGCGATGAGAGTGGTTGTGAGCCACAGGGCGCCATCCACGCCAGCGGCGATGCTGAACGATCTGGTAGCGCCGGTCCGCTCCTGGATGTATTGGATATAGAAACCGAGCGGGGCCGCGACACAGACGCCGGCGATATAAATTCTCCCGACGACTCGGTGCAGCTTGGTGTAGCGCTGGCGCAGACGGTCGGCGAACTGCATGGGACCGAGCAGAAGGGCGCAGGCTCCGGCAATTCCGTGCGGCAATAGCCACCACTTAAACCCTTCGTAGTGGTGCCATACCGGATCGGCGGGGTTGATCAGAAAGCTTTCATTGTGGGGAATGACATAGCCGAGCATGAGGCCGATGAATCCGAAAAGAAGATACTCAGAGCGAAACCAAGACGTGCGACGGTGGGCCAGGGGCACAGTCGACATAGGGCACCTCTCTCGAAGAGCGTGTGCTTGCTGCCTGAATATACACGTTTTTCGGGGTACTGAGACCACTCGTCTTTGCCAAAGTGAATCTTCTGCGGACACCGGCGCATCTTTTAAGGACATGAGCAAAATTCAAATTCCAACCCCATTACGTCAATATTCGGACAAGCAGGCTACCGTGGAAGTGAAGGGTGGTACGGTCGCGGAAGCCTTGTCCGGCCTGGTTTCCCTGCATCCTGACTTGCGCCGTCATCTTTATACGGATGAGGGTAAACTTCGGTCTTTTGTGAATGTTTATCTCAACGATGAAGACGTCCGCTATCTTCAGAAAGACGCTACCGCAGTCGCGGACGGTGATACTATTTCAATAGTGCCTTCGATCGCCGGAGGCCGGTGAATTGATGACTTGCGGAGCTAATCTTCGAATGCCTCGCCACAGCGCCCGCTGTTGTTGCATGTTCTGTTGTTTCTAGTTGTTCTTTTCGCAATCATCAAATCCACTATCAAATTGAGGTTTTATGGCCACCATTACCGAAGTCAAACCTGCTGAAACTAAGCCTGAGTCGGCGGCGCTGTCGAACGATGAAATCCTGCGTTACTCGCGCCATTTGATCATGCCCGAGGTGGGCATGGAAGGGCAGCAGAAGCTGAAAGCCGCGCGGGTTTTGTGCATTGGCGCGGGCGGGCTGGGTTCGCCGCTGGCGCTATATCTGGGCGCGGCAGGCGTGGGCACGCTCGGCATTGTGGACTTCGATGTAGTGGATTACACGAATTTGCAACGGCAGATTATTCACACTACGGCGGACGTGGGCCGCAAGAAGCTGGATTCGGCGGCGGAGAAGTTGAAGGCGATCAATCCGTTTTTGAACATCCGCAAGTTCGAAACCCGGTTGAGCAGCGAAAATGCGCTCGAGTTGT
Organism: uncultured Acidobacteriota bacterium; assembly: GCA_963771285.1. GTDB lineage: Bacteria > Acidobacteriota > Terriglobia > Terriglobales > Acidobacteriaceae > JABDBE01. Next base: position 28,821 of record CAVYSX010000015.1, on the reverse strand, counting down.
TTCGTGAGTTCGACATCATCGCTGACGGCACCGATAACTTTCCCACCCGTTACCTGGTGAACGATGCCTGCGTGCTCACTGGCAAGCCCAATGTTTACGGATCGATCTTTCGTTTCGAAGGGCAAGCCAGCGTCTTTGCGACGAAAGAGGGGCCTTGCTACCGCTGCTTGTATTCCGAGCCGCCACCACCGGGACTGGTTCCATCCTGCGCCGAAGGTGGAGTGCTGGGTATTCTGCCCGGCCTCGTCGGTGTAATTCAAGCGACTGAAGTCATCAAGCTGATCCTGGCCAAGCAGGCGATCCGCTGATTGGAAGACTGCTGCTGATTGACGCTCTAGGGATGAAGTTCCGCGAACTGAAATTGCGGAAGAATCCGGATTGCCCTGCTTGCGGCACGCATCGCACCATCACAAAACTGATAGACTACAACGAGTTTTGTGGAATTCGCGGTGAGGAGAAGCCGGTGGAATTGAGTGTTCCCGAAATGCAAGTAGAAGAACTGAAGCGCCGTATGGATGCGGGCGATGATTTGTTTGTGCTCGACGTGCGCGAGCCTCACGAATACCAGATTTGCAATATTGGCGGACATTTGATTCCTCTGGGCGACTTGCCCAACCGCGTGCACGAACTCGATTCCAGCCGCGAGATCGTCGCCCATTGCCGCTCCGGCGTGCGCAGCGGAAAAGCTATCGCGTTCCTGCAGCAGGCCGGATTTAAGAAAGTGCACAATCTGGCAGGCGGAATTCTAGCCTGGGCGGATCGCGTCGACCCCAAGATGCCCAAGTACTGAGAGCGCCCAGTTCGCGGAATAGGGCTGTAGGGCGTTTCCCCTTCGGACAGGGACGACCGTAACTAGGCCGCAAACTCCTCCAATGCAAGAATAAGCCCTTCTCCCCGAGATCATGCTTGGAGGATTCATGCGATCCCTTACCAAAATTGCGGTTCTGTCGCTGTTAGTGATTCCAGTGGCGGCACAAACATCCAATTCCGATCAGAAGGCGCGAGTTTTCATTACCGATAGTCAGTCGTGGCAGATGACCGGCAACAGCGGCGGTTCGAGCAATGGCTTTGGAGGCCACTCCAGCGGAGGAGCGCGTCCGCAAACTGCCGAAATCATCAAGACCTTCGGCGATCGCTGCTCGCAGGTCGTTGTGAATAACAAACAGGACCGAGCAGATTACGTCGTTGTGCTCGACCACGAAGGCGGCAAGAGCATCCTTGCCCACGACAACAAGGTCGCAGTTTTCAACAGCGATGGCGATGCCGTGGTGAGCCATTCCACTCGCTCTTTGGGCAATTCGGTAAAAGACGCCTGCGAAGCCATTGCCAAAGACTGGCCGTCGCGCGCCGGGAAAGTTGCGGCCCAGAAGCCTGCTCCCGCGCAGTTAGTCACGGTCAGCCAAACCTCCGAAACGGCCACAGAGAGCAAGATTGCTGTCTCCTCGAATCCCGCCAACGCGGATATTTCCGTGGATGGAAGTTTCGTCGGCAATACGCCGTCTGAAGTCGACGTCACGCCCGGCGATCACACGCTGACGATCAGCAAATCAGGTTTCAAAACCTGGGAAAGAAAGTTCAAGGCTACGGGCGGTAGTGTGAACATCAACGCAGCGTTAGATCCTCAAGGAAAGTAGAAGAGCTGTTTCCGCAACAAAAAAAATGGGGAGCTTCGCGCTCCCCTTTTTTGCGTTTGACTTTGCGAGTTACTTGCTGCTGCCGCTGCTCTCCATCGCTGACTCGCTGCCCAGCGCCAGCGCGACTTTCTTTCCACTGAAGCGAATTTCCGACAGACCCTTGCTGCCGTCGGCGTTGTTCTTGACGATAGCGGTATCGTTGTCGGCTTTCTGATTCAGGTCAACCAGGTGTGCCGAAGTTGTGGCCACCACGTCCTTGCCTTGCAGGATGCTCACTTCCACGTTAGGGCCAGTGCCGTCCCACTTCACTTGGTAGGTGCCGGCGGCCAACTGTTTGCCGCTGACGGTGACAGAATCCATGAGTTGCATCGAACCCTTGTTAGTCGAAGCGGCGAATGCGCCGGTCGCCAACACTAACGCCAATCCCAGGAACAAGCTTTTGAAAATATTGTTTTTCATTTGATACTCCTTTTTCTTTCCCGATAAGCGTCGGGAACCGGTTCTGGGCGGCATGAAACTCACCTTCGCGAAAAACTTGCGTTTTGACGCGAAAGCCTTACAATGCTGCTGCGGGGTTAAGAAGAAAGCGCGTGGCCGCAAGACCGCGGGCTCTCTGCTACAGGGATTGCGCTCACCTGGGCCGCCAAACCGAGATTGAGCCAGTCCCTTAACCCCTAAAATTGCTTTTCAAATCCTGGCCGTTTGTTTCAAGCCAGACCTCACCTCTGTCTTTTTCAGATACGAACTTAGATGCTAGGAAGTTCCCTCCGGTTCTAAAAACAGCCTCGTAAGTTTGGACGCTCTAGTGCCTCCATCGTTAGCAAATACGCGGCAATGCAAGTACGGACTATGTTTTGCCGATGTGCGCAGCAAAATATTTACATTCCTGTAACAACTGTTGACACTTCTGTGCATTTGCAAATCTTGCTGCAAGCATCTTTCCAAAACGGTGATGGAGAGGGCATTGATTACAAACGGGGAGTATGAGACCAGCAACGGCTTGTGTCCGCTAATGCATTCATGCGTTCGGAAGCGGACAGGCGTCCGACGGAAGGCGGAAACAATCTTTCTGAAATGTTTCTTGAATCGCAGGGCCAATCGGTCCACTGCGCAGGGTGGAACGCCTGTGCCTACATCTTTACCCTATCTTCAAAACAACCTTGCCAAAGTTCTTTCCGTCGGAGAGAAGCTGATATCCCTCCGCCGCGTGCTCCATGGGCAAGACCTGTCCGATTACTGGACGCACATGGCCTTGCGCCGCCCACGCGGAGAGTTGCTTCCACGCCTGATTCATGAGTTCCCGATTGGCCGCCAAATACGTCAGCCATAATCCGTGAACGCTGGTGCCTTTTGCATAAAGAAGCCGCGTGTCGAATTCTGATTTCTCACCCGTCGCTGTTCCGTAAACAATTACTCGGCCGAAATCCCGCAGACATCGCACACTCTTGCTGGTGTGCTCGCCGCCTAGCATCTCGAAAACGGCATCGACACCCTCACCGTGAGTCAAATCTTTTATCGCCTCTTCATAGTCACGTTCTTTGTAGTTGATGCCGTGTTGCAGTCCGAGCTCTTTCACCCGCGCCAGCTTTTCTGCGGAAGATGACGTTCCGTACATTTCGACGCCGAGCAATTTTCCAATCTGTACAGCGGCAGTCCCAACGCCGCCGGCGACCGCGTGGATCAAAACGCGCGGCGTGGTTCCGGTAGACTGCTTTCCGTCGATCAGTCCGGCCTTCCAATATGCAAAGTAGGCGGTAAAGTAATTCACGGGGAAGGCGGCGCCCTGTTCCGCGCTCCAGCCTTCGGGCACCGGCCAGAGCAACTCGCTGCGAGCGGCGATGTGTTCCGCGAACGCCGCCCACTGTGCGTAACCCATAACCCGCCGGCCGTCGCTCTCACGCAGGCCGCAAAATTCGCGACCGGCTACCAGCGGCGGTTTCGGGGCTCCGGGATATCCGCCTCGCATCGTCATGACGTCGGCGAAGTTCAGCCCGCCGGCCTGCACCTGGATTAACTCTTCTCCGGCGCCTGCAACAGGCGGCGGCACATCTCGGATCTCAAGCACCTCTGGACCGCCTAAGCGGCTGATGACAATAGCTTTCATGCCCAGGATTTTATCAGCATGGCCTCCGCGTTGGGCCGCGTTTCCGGACGAGACGGTGTCCGCGTGACTTGCGTAATCCGGCAAACCTCGCGTCCGGTATATACTTTCGGTGGATTATTGTTAGGTTGTTTCTGTTTGACCTTGGCAAGAGAGCGCGGAGCGCGGTTTCATAGCTGTCTTAATTCATAAGCTCCGCCTATAGATCACGAGTCGTCGATAGCGGTAAGTTGGGCGGCTTGTGCGGAACTCCATTTTGACCTTAGGCACGTGAGTTCCGGAGGAGCACGATCAGTGGACTTAATTGCGATTCGTTTCTTATTTATTCTTTTTGTTACTGTTACTTGTTACCTGATTCAGCCGTTCGGTCTCGCTCCCGTGATGGATGCAGGAGTCGGAGCTTTGCTGGGCGCTGCCATCGTCATTTTTGAATGGCGCCTGCGGTTGGTCAGTTTGACCCGCTTGATTGGCGCGGCCATTGGCAGCGTGCTGGGCATCTTCGGCGCGTACCTGTTCGCCCTCGTCATACGCAACAGTATTCCTGCTGGCCACACCCAAAGCTTCCTCCAGATCATGGTCATGCTGCTGATGGCTTATGTTGGCCTGATCGTCGGTGCCAACAAAGGCGACTTGCTTAACCTGGCAGCTCTCGGCGGGATCGTTGGCGGCGAAATGCAGTCGCGCAAGAGCTACAAGATTCTCGACACCAGCGTCATTATCGACGGGCGCATCGCCGACATTGCGGAGACAGGTTTCCTCGACGGCATCATCGTGACGCCGCAGTTCGTGCTGCGCGAGTTGCAACTCGTCGCCGATTCCGCCGACTCGCTTAAGCGCAATCGCGGCCGCCGCGGGCTGGACATTCTGCAACGCTTGCAGAAGATGGCGTCGGTGCAGATCCAAATTGTTGAAGATGATTTTCCCGCGGTTCGCGAAGTCGACCTTAAGCTGATTGAGCTGGCGAAGCTCTACGAAGGCAAAATCATCACCAACGATTTCAATCTGAACAAAGTCGCGCAGTTGCAAGGCGTCCCAGTGCTGAACATCAACGAGCTGGCGAATTCACTGAAGCCGATTGTTCTGCCTGGCGAAATCATGAAAGTGTTCATCCTCAAAGAGGGCAAAGAATACAACCAGGGTGTTGCCTACCTGGATGATGGGACCATGGTGGTGGTGGACAATGCGCGCAAGATGATTGGCAAGACGATCGACATTTCCGTAACCTCGGTTCTGCAAACGACGGCCGGAAAAATGATCTTCGGCAAATGGGACGAACGCTACATGGGTCGCACCGAGCCCAGGCCGGTTGCTATGGTTTCAGGGCCGGTCGCGGCGATTCCGAACGGGGAGCCGAAGAAGACTCAACCAGTCGCGCTCGAACAACCCCACGAGTAGGGGCTGCGGTTTCTCACAGATCGCACGGACAAACATAAGAAAAGAACTCGATCTGTTGAGGTCCGCGAAAATCCCTGGCTGCGTCTGATTTGAATTTGATTCACTTGCCCTCGTATACTTGCAGCCCGCCATGAAGGTGATTGCGATCATTCCGGCTGCGGGTCTGGGTACGCGCATGGCTTCGACTGCGCGGGGCAAAAAGCCGGCAGCGAGCAAGCAGTTTACCGAACTCGGCGGGACGCCCATTCTGATCCATACCCTGCGACAGTTTGCCGGCAGCCCTGAAGTATCGGAGATCTACGTTGCGCTGCGGGCGAATGAGATCGAAGGATTCCGCGCGAGGCTGGAAAAAGAGGCGAAAGATTTTCTTAAGAAGAAGGTCAGACTCGTCGAGGGAGGAGAACATCGCCAGCAGTCTGTCGCCAACGCGCTTGCCGCTATTTCTGCCGCGGCAGAGGACATTGTACTGGTCCATGATGCGGTGCGCCCGTTCGTGACCAGCGAAATCATTCACGATGTGGTGCAAGCCGCCGAGAAATACGGTGCTGCCATTGCCGGATTGCCGGCGGTGGACACCATCAAGCAAGTCGAACGCACCGCCGAGGGCGCGTTGATTACGGCGACGATTCCACGCGAGCGTGTAGTGATGGCACAGACTCCGCAGGGATTTCGCCATGCTGTTCTGAAGAAAGCTTTCGATGAAGCAATCGCCGACGGTTTCGTGGGTACTGATGAAGCGTCATTAGTAGAACGCTCAGGCCATCAAGTTGCAGTCGTGATGGGATCGGCGAGAAACATAAAAATTACGACGCCAGCAGACATGGAGCTGGCGCAATTTTTCCTGAAACAGTAAGTGCAGCGCTTATATACGCGGACTTGATCGAGCAATCCATCGGCGCCCGTCCGCAGTTTCACAGGCGGTTTTCGCCAATATGAGAAAAACGTTCCTTGAAAATCCGCGCGACTTGTTGGCTGGGGTGTCTGCATGAGAGTCGGTTATGGATGGGATTCTCACGAATTCAAGACCGCGATTCGCCCTGATAATCGGCGGGGTGACGCTGGATCATCCGAAGGGTCTTGGCGGGCACTCCGATGGTGACGTGTTGCTGCACGCTTTGACCGATGCTTTGCTGGGCGCCGTGGCCGGACCCGATATCGGGACGTTGTTTCCGCCGTCTGACCCCAAATGGAAGGGCGCGGACTCTGCCGTATTTTTGCGGGAAGCGCTCAAGCGAACGCGAGCTGCTGGTTACGCCATCGTCAATGTCGATTCCACGTTGATTCTTGCCGAGCCCAAGATCGGTCCTCATGCCGCGGCCATTCGCGCACGGGTTGCGAAACTTCTTGGCGTTCCCCTGAATTGCGTTGGCCTCAAGGCCAAAACACCGGAAGGTATGGGCACTGACAATGCCGCGATTGCGCACGCCGTAGTTCTGCTAGAGAAGCGGACAGTCCGGCGCAGACGTCGAAGTAAGTAAGCGCCTTACTCTAGATCGTCTCGAACTCGCCGGCCAATTTCTTGTGGCTTTCTTTAGCGGCTTCAACCAGAGCGCGAAAAATCGCACGTGAAGCTTCATCTTCCACCGATCGCTCGGGATGCCATTGCACGGCCAGAACGAAATGATCCGGTGAAGTTCCTTCCAGCGCTTCGATAACTCTGTCCTGCGGCGAGCGGGCTACCACGCGCAACCCATCGCCGACCACGTTCGCAGCCTGATGATGGCTAGAATTTACCGGCAGGATCAAGGGCTGCTCCTCGACCGTCGCGTCGGTCTTGCGTCTTTGCGGTTGTTCCTCGGGAGCTCGATATCTGTGCAGCATCGAACCCACGAGTTCCGTCTTTGGATGCGTTCTTCCGCCGCTCGGCGGCCGCCTTGCCCATCGATTCAGAGTTGGGTCGCAGGATGGTCGCCAGTTTCGATGGCGGCATGACTTCGATCGAATGGGCCACCGAAACTTTTCTTCCCGCTGCGTGATTGACCGGCGATTCGACGTGCTGCGTCAGCGTGCCGCTGCGATATACGTTCAGAATCTGCAATCCGTAACAGATGCCAAGCACTGGCTTGCGCATGTTGTAGGCATCCTGCAGCAACAACTCGTCGACCATATCGCGGCCAGCATCGGCGGGATTGGTTTGCGGGTCGCGGGGTGCATCGTACTTCGCCGGATCGACGTCAGCTTTGCTTCCGGGCAGAAGGACTGCGTCGCAATGCTCGATCAGCTTCATCACTTGCGCGGGGGTTTGATCGAGAGGGATACGGACCGGCTCTCCACCTGCCTCTTTAATCGCATGTTCGTACTGCGGCAGAGAACGCTCCGCGTATTCACGGTCCGTGGAATGAGGCACCGGGATGGCGATTCGAGGCAACACAACTTGATTGTATCGCGACGGGATCACGGTAGCCGGCCTACTCGCCGCGCGAGCAAGGACATTTTCTCGCGCCAAAGGCCATGAGAAGAACTTGCCCGCGACGTTGCTACGGTTTATGCACAATCGCCAGCCCGGTTGCTCCACCGCCGCCATTGATCGGCGCCACCGGCGTTAAGGCTCCAGATGAACTGATGGTGTAGGCCAAAATGGTTGTCGATTGTGCATCCAGAGCATAGAGTGTGGCGCTGGTCGAGTTTGTGACCAGAAACGCGGGCTGCACTCCGGCCGTGTAAGGACTTCCACTGATTTCCGTCAGCCCACCGCCGGCACTATCGATCGTGAAAGCCGAGACGGTTCCATCGCCGGCATTCGCAGAAAAAAGGAACTTGCCTGCCGGATCGATTGCAAGTCCATTGGGCTCGCTTCCAGTTAGAAAGGGAGACCCGGAAACTGGTAAGAGTGCGCCGGTGGCGCTATCGATGGATTCCACGACGATCTGGTTCGTTGGGCCCGCTGCCCCCACCATGCCTACGTAAAGAAACTTACCGTTGGGGTGAACGGCCATACCAGATGGGCCGCCGTTGATTAATGTGGTAAACGGTGATCCGAGAATCGGCGTCAGTACTCCGGTCGAGGAGTCGATGCTAAAAGCAGAAATCGTTCCCAGCGGATCCAGGCTGTTTGCCACATAGAGAAAGTGTCCGGAGGGATCAACGATTGCTTGAACCGGGAACACGCCGCCGGTCGCGAATGGAGAACCAGCCACTGGCGTCAACTGCCCAGAACTGATGGTGTAGGCAGCAACTTCATTTGTGTTGTGCTGCGGGACGAACAAAAACTTTCCGGCAGGATCGACCGCCATGCCCTGCGCTCCCTGCCCACTGTCGACGGTCACGGGGAATCCGGACAAGGCTGTAAGCGCACCCGTGGAAGTGTCCAGCGAGAATCCGTCGACCGCGTTGTTTCCGGAATCGGCCACGTACATAAAGTTGTTGGAGGTAATCACCAAGCCGCCGCCTAGCGCCGGCCCCGCCACCGGCGTGAGGGTCGAGTCCACCGCGCCCGTGGTGGCATCCACCTGAAAGCCGAAGACCTGGTTACTGTTCGACTCATAAAGAAAATCAGAAGCTGAAGTCGGCGGGCAACTGCTGCCCGTGCACGGAGGTGGAGGGGTGCTTGCCGCCACCGCCGCATCCGCCAAGAGGTATCAATAATGCCAGGGAGAGGATTGCACAAAGCGTCAGGGTTCGCATGGAAGGTACCTCCTAGGTCCTAGGTCCGGGGGGAATCTGGCCAACGAGCGGGATTATAACGCAAGGCGCGAAGGGATTGGGGTGATGCTCGAGGTACGCCTTTGGGCATTTGCGGGAAGTGATCGCGCAAGTTTGTCAGGTTGAATCCTTCACATCTGGGAGGTCTTCGGTCACCGTCAGGAAAGATCGAAATTGCGGAACCAGATAAATGCCGCGCTCACAAATGAGCGTGGCCTTTTTTTGCATTGTGGATAATTAGTTACTAGTGGATTTAAGAGGCGTCTCTACAGGAAATGCTTGAGCGCTCTTGAGCTTGTTTCGGCAACTAACTTTTCGCGCCGTTAGTTCGCGTGAAGATTTAAGGAGGCAACATTATGAAGATACTTCCAGTTTTTAGCGCAGCAGCGTTGGCTATGGTTCTTGGAGTGGTGGCTCCGGTTTATGCGCAGGATGAATCGCATCCGCAGGAAGAGAAGCGTGCAGAAGACCGGCCTGCGCAAGCTCAAGAGAAGGACAAGCAGGACCGACAAGAAGACAAGCGAACTGAGAAGGACGACAAACGCGCGGAACAGCAGGACAAACGCGCGGAGCAAGCTGACAAGACGGCCGAGCGTGATGACAAGGCCGCCAACCGGGAAGAACGACACGAGGCTGGGCGGATCCCGGAAGAGCGCTTTCGAGCCAACTTCGGGCGTGAGCACGTGTTTCGCATCGGGCGGCCCGTGATTGTGTCCGGAGGGCCGCGATTTCAATATGGCGGCTATTGGTTTGTGATTGCTCAACCGTGGCCGGTGGGATGGGCGTATACGGACGAAGTGTACGTGGACTACATTAACGGCGGATATTTTCTTCTGAGCCCGGTACATCCGGGGATTCAGATTTCGATCAACGTCGTGCTTTGAGCATCAGCTAGTTGCTATCGAGGCCATGTTCAGAAATGAACGTGGCCTTTCTATTTTCGCTGTACCTGCATCGCCCCCGAATGCCTCCGCCGACGCGTGAGCAATTATTTGACAGCGCCGATTCAGCGGGGCGCAGCAAATCGCCTTTGACTCTGATACGGGGCATCCCCGCCAAAGTCCTTAACATCCAAGTTAAGCCGCTGTAGTCTCCCTTCATATGGACTTTTTCCAGGTGTTCATTTGCGAACAGCGATGTGCGTTTCTGAAACGCTTCGTCCCACCAAAAAGACCATTGGCCCACGCTTTGCCACTGCCTGTCACATTTCGATCAAGCCTCTCACCTTTCTAGCGTCCAACCGTCAAAGTAAGTAATTAGTTTTGCTGTTGCGAGGCGGGGATGTTGTCCGTAAACGAACACTGTGCACCACTCGTCCCAGTGAAATTGTTTTAGGCGGAACGGCGAAGGGAAGCTTTGCGTATCTGAGCACTAGATGGTCTGTGTCGTGCTAACACAGAGTCAATCACGATAACCGGTGGTCGCAAGTCGGAGGTGGAAGTCATGCAGCAGGGATTGAACGGCAGCAACGGGTCAGGCGGTGGAAGTCTTCTGCGTACCGGTGACCCACATGTCCAGGAAGTAGTGAAAACAGCGCACGAAGAGTTGCGTCAGCTTATGAATCAGCGATCCGAAATCATGAAACGGATTGGCACGTTGAAACAAACGATTTCAGGGCTGGCGAATTTGTTCGGTGACGAGATATTGGGCGAAGATCTGCTGGAGCTAGTGGACCGCAAAACCGGGGGACGCCAGCCGGGATTCACCAAGGCTTGCCGCATGGTGTTGATGGAAGCGGGCCAGCCTCTGGCGGTGCGCGAGGTTTGCGAACGCATTCAGCAACGGCTTCCAGTCGTGCTGTTGCGGCACAAGGATCCATTGGCTTCGGTGACCACGGTGCTCAACCGGCTGGTGGAGTACGGCGAGGCGGAGAGCGTGGTGCGGGACAACGGGCGGCGGGCTTGGCAGTGGGTATCGGAGCCAGCTTCGATCTCATCTTCGACGATGAGGGACGTGAGCGATTCTTCGATGCCGCCGGTTTAGCTCGGCCTTTAGGTGAAGTTGCGTTCTCGCGCTTTGCGCTCGTTTCGCGGACGAGCGTTCCCGGTCGCGTGATTATTGGTGTTTAGGCTGGCGGTAACAACATTCCTTTTTCCAGGTGCCTGGTTACGTGCGCGTAAGAGGCCGCATGCGGATCGTGCGTCACCATCACAATCGTTTTGTGAAAATCTTCGTTTAGACGTTTTAGAATTTCCAACACATCGGTGGCCGACTGGCTGTCGAGGTCCCCGGTTGGTTCGTCGGCGAGCAGTAAGGTTGGATCGCTGACAATCGCCCGCGCAATCGCTACTCGCTGTTCCTGCCCACCGGAAAGCTGTTTCGGAAGATGGTTTACCCTTTCCTCCAATCCAACCAATTTGAGCGCAGTCATTACGTGATCGCGGCGCTGCTGGGCGTTTAGCTTTGTCAGCAGCAGCGGCAGTTCGACATTTTCGAACGCGGTCAGCACGGGAATCAGGTTGAAAGTCTGGAAGACGTAGCCAATATGCTCGTTGCGCCAGTGCGCGGATTGAGCGTCGGTGAAACGGAACACATTCTCACCGAGAACGAGAAGTTCACCGGACGTGGGGCGATCGATCGCGGCGATCATATTCAGCAGCGTGGTCTTGCCCGAACCGGAAGGACCCATGAGCGCCATGAATTCTCCGCCGGCGATTTCGATGGAGACATGGTCGAGGGCTTTGACCTCGAAGGCGTCGCGTTTGAAAACTTTACTGACGTCGCGGACCTGGACTACTCGAGTTTGGGTGGCTGTGTTCGGAAGCGTAGCAGTGCTCATGATTTTTATTGTCCCTTAATCTTGATTTTGTCGCCGTCTTTCAAATTCGGCGGAGCGGCGGTGATAACGTTTTCGCCTCCCACCAGGCCCTTGACCATTAGGCCGCCGCTGCGCTGCGAGCTAACTTGAATGTCGCGCATCATAGCCTTGCCGTTGAAGGCAATGAAAACAACTTTCCTGCCGTCGTGATCGCGGACGGCGGTGGTCGGCACGAATACTCCAGCTGGTTCAGTGCTCTTCTTGTCTTTGGTCAGATTGTCGTTGGCCAGGAACTTTACCGTAGCGTTCATTTCGGGGCGCAGGTATTCGTCGGGGTTCTGGATTTGCACTTTCACTTGCACCGTGGCTTTTTGGCGGTTGGCCTCGGGTGAAATCTGCGCGATCACGCCGTCGTACTTGCGGTCGGGATAGGCGTCGACGGAGACGATTCCTTTCTGATTAGGGCCGAGTTTGGAAAAATCATCCTGCGCGATGTCCAGTTCGACTTGAATGTCATTGAGATCGGCGAGGGCGACGACCGAGCCTTGCGGACCGCCTTCGGCATTGCTGGCGAAACCCGAGGTGATGAGTTCACCTTTCTCCGCCGTGCGTTCCAGAATCGTGCCATTTACCGGGGCGCGGATTACGGTCGCGTCCAGTTGTGATTTGGCATAGGCCTGCTGGCCCTCGGCTTGCGTCAGAGCGCCCTGGGCGCGGGCAATTTCCTCGGCGCGTGGGCCGATCTTTGCCAATTGGAACGCTTTTTCCAGGGAGTTCACGCGCTGCTGATCGGACTCAAACTTACCCGTCGCATCGTCGAGATTCTGCTTTGACACAACGCCTTGCGCTGCGAGTTCTTTGGTGCGGTCCAGGGTCAGCTTATCGTTGACCATGGTGGCGCGAGCTTCGTCCAGATTGTGCTGGGCTTGCTGAACCTCTTCGGGGCGCGAGCCGTTTTGCAGCTCTTGCAAATAGGCCCGTGCATTGTCAGCTGCGCCTTTGGATTGCTCATACTGAGCGCGGAACTCGTCGTCTTCCAGGCGGACCAGCACCTGGCCCTCTTTGACTTTGTCGCCTTTTTCCACGCCGATCCAGGCAACGCGTCCGGTCACTTTCGTATTTACGTTGATTTTGTGGTGGGCCACGATATAGCCGGTCGCGGAGAGGACGATTCCGCCGGCATCGTCGCTCTGCGCAGCGGCGCGGGTCACTTGTACTTCCGGTGTGTCAGGGGCAAGGAAGCGGTACGCTAGCGCACCGACACTCAGCAGCGCCACCAGCGCGATGCCGACGAGAATGTAGCGACGCGCCCAGGCTGGCGGCTCTCCACCTTTAGCTGAGCGGTCGATGCGCAAGCTTTGCAGGTCTTCGTGTTTGGCGTCAATTGGCATTTTCAAGTCCAACAACTTGTTTCATATCTAGTGTTAGTCGCGCAGGGCGGCCAGGATGTCTCGTCTGGCGGCGTGCCAAGCCGGAGCCATTCCTCCGAACAGGCCCATGATTACCGCGAACAGAATCGCGATGCAGACCACTTGCGGCGTCATGCGCAAACTGAATATGACTTCACTGAAGGTTACGCCATTGGATGTTCCTGTAGTCATGCCGTCGAACGGCAACATGAGCAAAATTCCAACGGCTGCGCCCAGCAGCGAAAGAACGACCGATTCGAATACGAATGAAGTCAGGATGCTGGGACGCGAGAAACCGATCACCCGCAGGGTTGCGATTTCGCGGGAACGGTAGGCCACAGCTGCATACATGGTATTCATCGCGGCAAAACTCGAACCGATCGCCATGATGATCGCCACCACCCAGCCAATGTACTTGATGGGCGCGCCGGAACGCGTTTGCTTGGCGTAGTAATCGGTCTCTAACATGCCTTCGAGTTTGAGGCGTTGGTCGTCGCTTACGCGATGCACCAGGGCGTCGGCGGAAACCGGGTCTGTGGCGCGCAAGTAGGCGGAAGAAAATCCTCCCTGGCGATCGAAGTCTGCGGCCATCTGATTCACGTCCCCCCAGACTTCCGACTCGTACGCGGATCCTCCGGCGTCGAACACGCCGACCACCGTCCACGGACCCTTGCCGAATTGCAGGGTGTCGCCGATGTTGGTATGGGAAAAGCGCTTTTGGATCGATTCGCTAACCACCACTTCGCGCTGCCCTGGGGTAAACCAACGTCCCTGTACGATCTTGACCTTGGGACGAAGCTCGAGGCCATCCGGCATCAGGCCGCGCACCGTGACGTTGGTTTCCCCGGTTCCATCCTTACGGGGCATCACGATGACGACGACCCACTCGCCGGAAGCCATCGGTTCTCCGTGACTATCTTTGGCGATGCCGGGCAAAGTTTTGAGCGTGGGGAAGAGTGCCGCATCGAATCCGCCGGAGAGTTCGGCTTGCGAACCTTTGCGGAGCACCAGAACATTTTGCGAATCGCCACTGGTGACGAAGGCGCGGTCGAGCCCCGCGAGCAGAGCCATCAGAAAGATCGCCGTCGTGACCGTGAGCGCGATGCCCAGCGCGGTCATGATAGTGAGACCTTTGCGCAATTTCAGGTTTCGCAGATTGTAGCGAATCGGTATAGCCATAATTTTGGACTTTCAGTTCAGCCGATGTGGCGCAATCCCTCCACGATGTTAAGGCGCGATGCATTGTAAGCCGGCAGGCAGGCGCTGAAAAATCCTACCGACGCGGCCACCAGCAAGGCGACGATCATAGTTGGTACAGTGACCGTCAGGCCCGTCGGAATCCCGATGCCCGCAGGCGAGTGGACGAGGAGTTGGACTACTCCATAAGCGGCGGTTATTCCCAGGAGCCCTCCCGCGACGGAAAGCGCGACGGCTTCGCCTACGAACAGAGAAAGCACATTGCGGGCGGTGAATCCCAGCGTTTTCAGCACGGCAACTTCGCGGGTTCGCGACCGAATCGACATGGCCATGGTATTGGCCGAAACCAGCAGGATGGCGAACACCACCGCCGCGCAGATGCTGAGAATAAATGCTTTGACGTTGCCGAGCATGGCGACGAACGAAAGCTTGAAGGCGTGTTCGCTCTCAGTCTTGGTCGGCTCGGGCGCGTTGCGGAACATGTCGTCGATCGCCTGCGCAACTTGCGGGACATCGTCGGCGGAGGCTACGCGGGTGTCGAAGAACCCGGCTTGCCCTTTGAACCAAGGGATGGCTTCGTCGAGATACTCTGTGTGAAAGTAAATCGATTTGGGAGCGGGATCCATGCTGAAAATGGCGCGGATTGTCAGCTCTGGATTGGCCGGGAAGAATGTTCCCTGCAGCGTAATCCGGTCGCCGATTTTCCAGCCGAACTTCTTGGCCAGTACAGCATCGACCATGGCGCCGGCACGATCCCGCTGCCAGGCTTCCGCCTGGTCGGGCGGAACCGTCTTGTCAGATGCAACTTTCAGATATTCGCTGGGATCGGTGGCGAACTGGGCGAAGGAATTCTCCGGCCGGTCGTCTTTGTACTTGCCCCCGAAAAATGTCATCGGCACCACTGCGACCACGCCCGGCAGGCTGCGAATCTTGTCACGGTAATAGGTGGGCAGCAGGAATGTGAGCGAGACGCGATGACGCGTGATGACGCGTCGCGCAGATTCCGGTGCGCCGGGATCGAGATAGAACGTGCGCCAGATGGTCATCATCATGGTGAGGAGCAGCAGAGAGAACGCGATGCTGAGCACCGTCAAGCCGCTGCGGCGTTTGTTACGAAACGCGTTTCTCACGATGAAGGTCGTCTTGGTCATTGCAACTTCTCTATCCGATGTGGCGGAGGCCATCCACAATATTTACTTGCGAAGCGTGGTACGAAGGAATCGCCGCGCTCAACAACCCGACCACGCCAGCAACCATGATTGCCAGCAGAACGCTTCCGATTGAGACCGGCACAATCGGGAAGAAACTCATGCCTTGCATGGCGTGGCTAACGGCCGCGATCATGCCATAGGCGCCCAGTGCGCCGAGCAAACCTCCCGCCAGCGAAAGCGCCACGGCCTCGCCGACGAACAACCCGAGCACCGCATTGCGCGTGAAACCCAAAGTCTTAAGCACTGCGACTTCGCGAGTGCGTTCGCGAATCGACATCGCCATGGTGTTGGCCGAAACCAGCAGCGTGGCGAAAACTACCGCCGAGCAAATGCTCAGGATGAACGCCTTCACATTGCCCAGCATGGCGACGAATTCCAGGCCGAAGGCCTTTTCGCTCTCGGTTTTAGTAGGTTCAGGGGCGTTGCGAAACAGGTCGTCAACCGCCGCTGCGACTTTGCTCACATCGTCAGGAGAATCGGCGAGAATTCCGAAAGTGCCGGCTTTTCCTTTGAAGAAGGGAACGGCTTCTTCTACATATTTCGCATTGAAATAGACCGACTGATCGTCCGGCTGCGAGTGAAATATGCCGCGAATGTACAGTTCGAGGTCGACGGGATAAATGTTACCCTTCAGAACGATGCGGTCTCCGAGTTTCCAGCCGTATTTTTTGGCGAGCGTGTCGTCGACGATTACGCCCTGGCGATCATGTTGCCAGTCTTCCACTTCTTTGGGCGAGATCGTAATGTCGCGGTACACCTTGAAGAATTCCTCAGGGTCGGTACCGAACTGAGCGAAGAAATGTTCCGGTTTGTCATCTTTGTACAAGCCGCCGAACCACGAAGTCGGCACCACCGCCACCACGCCCGGTACTGAACGAATCTTCTCCCGGTAATAGCCCGGCAGGTTGAACGTCAGCGAAACTTTGTGGCGGACAATCAGCCGCTGCGCCGATTCTGCACTGGCGTCATTCATATAAAAGCTCCGCCATAGGGTCATCATCAGCGTCAACAGCAGCAAAGAGAAAGCGATACTCAAGACCGTAAGGATGCTGCGGCGCTTGTTGCGGAAGGCATTCTTACTGACAAAACGGGTCAAAGTCATAATGTTGAGCTCCAGAAGTGAGCCGAGACGGTCTAAGAGGGCCCCACGAGTACCGCTAAGTTTATCCGATACCCGTCCGCTGGAACAACCGAGTGCTTTCTCAAGGAAAGCATCGTCGATTGCGAAGGGGAATGCTAGTGGAGATCGTCACCGGGGAGCAATGACAAATGTCACGCGGTGCAAACCCATCACTCGCCTCGTTTTAGATCCCCTTTCCGCGGGCTCTCGGTTCTATCTATGCGTCGAACGTGCTGGAAGCAAAATCGACACGCAGCGGAAATTATTCCCGCTGCTTGCAATCCGCCAGATGTTCGGCGGATGTGTGGATTTGACGAATGGTGAGTTCAGAGTCAGTAGGACCGGGCGCGGTGCCCTACCCTGAACTTGTGCCGCTCCGGGTAACCTTCGCTATCTAAGCGACTTATCCCCTGCCGCCAATCTAATTTACGAACACTTTCGTAACTCCCATTCCTCTCTTCCTCGGGCTATGCTAGTCGCATCCTTCCCCAAGTTGGACGAACCCGAGGACTTCCTCCCGAGGGAAATTTCGTCTTTGCCTGCGCGAGGCTGAAAAGAAATGTCGAACAAAATCGGGCGCTTCGAAATACTCAGCGAAATCACGCATTCTGACACTGGCTCGGTCTACAAAGCTACTGACCCCGAAAATGGGCAGACCGTGGCGCTGAAAACCTTCAAGCTGGAACCCTTTGGCGAGCAGGCACCCGTAATGGTGAAGAACCTGCTGGAAGAAGCGGAAGCGAGCAAGGTGCTCGCCAGCCACAACATCGCGCTGCTGAACGGCGCCGAGGAAGTGGATGGCGTTTTCTGCGCCTCCCTGGAATACGTGCAGGGCAACAGCGTGGCGACTATGCTGTCGCGCAAAGAAGGATTCTCCATCTGGGACTTGCAGGACATCGCCCGCCAGACCTGCCAGGGTCTCGACCATGCCCACGCCAAGAATCTTGTGCACTACACGCTGGAGCCGGCCAAGATCATGGTTTCCTGGGACGGCACAGTAAAGATTCTGGGATTCGGAATTTCGACCATGAGCGCGTTCGCTGCGCAGGCCTCAGGCGCCGCGCCGGTGGTTTTGCACTATATGTCGCCGGAACAGTTAAGGGGAGATCCGCTTACAGCGACTTCCAATATTTTTAGTCTAGGTGCGATCTTCTACGAGATGGTCACCGAGCGTAAGGCGTTTGACGGCGAAGATGCGGACCAGGTCCGGCAATCGATTACGGAAATGACGCCGGTAGCGCCCGATCAGGTGAATCGTAAGCTGCATCCCGCGCTCAGCGAAGTCATCATGAAGGCGCTGTCGAAAGCGCCCGAGCAACGTTATCAGTCAGGGCAGGAGTTAGTGAACGATCTTGAGCGGTGTAAAGAAAGCGCCAGCAAGGCTGCCGCGGCAGCGAAGCCTGGGCAGGCCGCACAGAAAGGGCCTGCGGCGCAGAAATCCGTGGCAGCTGCGGCTGGGCAGACGTCGAAGCCAGTCGCGCCATCAGTTGCGGCGCCGGTTAAGCCAGCCGCAGTGAAAGCAACTGCGGTTACCGCGAAGCCTGCACAGCCAACCGTCAAAGCGGCCGCTGCGGCTGCCGGAGTCGGTGGAAACAGTTCAGCATTTGCCAGTTCGAGCGGCCTCATCACTCCTGACCTGGATGCAGCTGCGCCCGTGATCAACACATCCGCAAAATCCTCGCATGCATCCGCCAGCATGTCGTCGGCAGCAACTGTCGAGCCGGAGACTGAGACTCCACACATCACGGTCGATCCGATGATGGGCGAAAGCCACCCAGATGGGGGCGGCAGCCGCAGTTTTTCCGAAATTAACGAATTGCCACCGTTGAAAGAGATTTATATTGCTCCACCGCCGCCAGCCGCGGAAGAACCCGAGCCAACCGATGCAGTCCACGCGGCTGTGTTCAAGGGTGTCGCGCCGGAAAAACCCAAGGTCCAGCCCCGCGAAATCGCCAAGAAGGCGGTCACCGAAATCAAGAAGACACCACCCAAGCTATTCATGATGTCGATAGCGGGTGCGATCGGAATCATTCTACTGATCGTGGTTTACATCACTTGGCATATTCATTCGGAGAACCCGGATGATGACGCAACCCCTGCGACCGCAGCTGTTCCGGCAGCCGCAGCACCGGCGCAGCCCAGCACAACTACTGCGCAGCCTGGCACTCAAGCGGCGGCTGTGGATCAGACTCCGGTGCAAGTTGCTCCTGAGCCCATCACCAAGGAACCGCCCGCGGTTTCGGTGCAGCCCAAGTACAACAGCAAGAAAAAGACGAAACAAAAGCCAGTCACGCCGGCAATTATTCCGGGTCAGTTGACGGTGAATTCGACCCCGGCAGGCGCACAGATACAAATCGACGGGCAAAACAGTTCCGGCTGGGTAACGCCGTTTAACGTGGCTGGGTTGAATCCCGGCCAGCATACTCTGACCATCAACAAGCCTGGCTACGCCGCCGAGACCCGCACCATTGAAGTCGGCTCGGGGAGCAAATCGTTTATCAGTGTTCAATTGGCCCCGCTCACCGCGACTGTGTCGGTGACCAGCGATCCTGCCGGCGTTTCGGTCTGGATGGATGGCAAAGACACCGGCCACGTTACGCCCGCGCAATTTACGGTAGACAAAGCAGGCAATCACAACTTCACCTTCAAGAAGCAGGGCTATCTTGACCAGACAGCCGGCGCGAACCTGCAAATTGGGCAAACTTCGCATCTCGCGGCTACTCTGAAGGCTCTGGCGAGCGCCGACAACATCAAGATTGGCGGCGGCAAACTGAAAAAGATGTTCGGTGGAAGCGACACCGCCGGCATGGGATCGGTCAGCATCAAGACCCAACCCAAAGGCGCGCAGATCGCCGTCAACAATCGCATTGTCGACAAGAACTCGCCCGTGGAATTGTTCCTCGACCCAGGCAACTACGTGGTTGATATCACGATGTCGGGATTCAAGAGCATCGAACGCGTGATCACGGTGGAGAAGAACGGCAAAGTCTCGATCGACGAAAATCTGGATCGGGAATAGCCAGCAAACACTTGCGGGCAGGTGTTCTCACCTGCCCAGCCACCACTCTCAATCTGCTTTGCCGTTCCGATCCATCAGCCTTACCCATGCCAGCAGAGCAAACACGCCCATAGTGAAGACCGTCACCACAGCGCAAGTTGCTGTGATGTCGCTTACCCTCCAACTAACCCCGGCTGCATCTGCAACCACCAAAGCGCCCGGCTGCTGTACGGCGAAAAGAAGATTGCCCGCCGCAGAGAGGCCGTAGAAGGCGACCGTCCGGGCAATGGCTTTGGCCGCAGACTCGCGTAGCTCATCAGTGTTAGACTTTGGGTTTTCTTGACGCCTCGCTGCCCTCCGTGTTTCTTGCTCGGATGAGCCAGCGGTCGCCAGCGATTTTGCGCTCATAATTATTGAAGGAGAGGCTTGATGAGTTTTCAACGTATTGGTGTGATTGGAGCTGGGACTATGGGCAATGGCATCGCCCATGTCTTTGCTCGCAGTGGATTCAGTGTGGTGTTGTGCGATGTGGAACAGCGATTCGTCGACCGCGGCCTTGCGGCCATTGGAAAGAATCTCGACCGCGAAGTTGCCAAGAACAAGATCACAGCGGACGACAAGGCCGCGACGCTCAAGCGAATTGAACCTGCGGTCGGCCGCGCCGCGCTTGCCGGATGTGATTTCATCGTCGAGGCTGCCACCGAGAAATTCGAGATCAAGACGGAGATTTTTCGCGACCTCGATCAGCTTTGCCGGCCAGAAGTGATTTTGGCGTCAAATACTTCCTCGATTTCAATCACCAAGCTCGCCGCTCTTACGAAGCGTTCCGACAAAGTCATCGGCATGCACTTTTTCAATCCGGTTCCGGTGATGAAATTGGTCGAAGTCATCCGCGGCCTGGCCACATCGAACGAAACTTTTCAAACGGTGCGCGACCTGTCATTGAAATTGGAGAAGACTCCGGTCGAAGTTAATGACGCGCCCGGCTTCGTGTCCAACCGCGTTCTGATGCCGCTGCTCAACGAAGCCATGTTTGCGGTGATGGAAGGTGTGGCGACTCCCGAAGCCGTCGATGAAGTCTTCAAGCTCGGGATGGCGCATCCCATGGGCCCGCTGACGCTGGCTGATTTCATCGGCCTCGATGTTTGCCTCGACATCATGCGCGTGCTGCTGGATGGATTGGGTGATCCCAAGTATCGGCCCTGCCCGTTGCTGATCAGAATGGTGGATGCAGGCTGGCTGGGAAGAAAGAGCGGACGAGGTTTTTACAAATACTAGATTTGCTTTAGCGGGCTAGGCCAGTGGAAGCCATACTTGAAAGCATGTATCGCCAGGTTGTGAAGTGACCTGGATATTCCCGCGGTGCTTTTTTACGATCCGCTGAACGGTATCGAGGCCGAGCCCGGTGCCTTCTCCGACGCCCTTGGTGGTGAAAAAAGGTTCGAAGATGTGCGGCTTGACGTCGGCGGGAATTCCAGGGCCATTGTCGCCGATCTCGACGACCACGAAACTTTCATCCCGGTAGGTCTTCACTCGCAGCTCTCCTTTACCGTGCATGGCGTCAATGGCGTTGTCGATCAGGTTGGTCCAAACCTGATTGAGTTCGCTGCCGAACGAATTTACCAGCAGCGGAATGCGCTGGTAGTCCCGCTTCACATCCACGCCGCGTTTCAGTTTGTGGTTCAGGATGGTCAGCGTCGTTTCCAGGCTCTTCACGATATCGACGCTTTGCACCGGCGCCTGGTCCATGTAGGTGTATTCCTTGATGGCGCCGACCAGATCGGAAATTCGCGAAGTGCTGCTCTCGATCTCGTTCAACAGGTTGGCAATCTCCAGTGACGCGGCGATGCGCGCCAGAGCCGCGCGGGCGGTTCTGGCATCGACGATCGCGAACAGAGATTCCAGCATCTCCGGCTTGACGTTCTTTCTTGCCAGGTCGGCGGCCAGTTGCCAAAGGTCGTCTTGCCCTTGCCGGCGCAAGAGCGATTCAATCTGATCTTCCAGGTCGCTGATGGTTAATGCATCGGGTGGTGGGCCCTGGGCCTGAGTGAACGACGACTCCATCTTTTCGATTTCTGCTCGCTGCACCGGCGTAAGATCTCGGCTTCCCAGCTCGTGACTGGCGTCCTTGATTTTCTTCAAAGCAATACGGAGTTGGCTGGTGGCGCGCTTGGCAGCGGAAGCAGGGTTGTTGAGTTCGTGAGCGAGGCCGGCCGAAAGTTTTCCCAAGGAAGCCAGCCGGTCGCGCTGCTGTTCGCGCCGCGTGGTTTCGCGGATGCGGTCTGACATCAGCCCTACCAGCCGCTGGGTCAGTTCGGGCATCTTCTGTACAAGGTCGTGAAATAATGCCGCCGGAAAGCGCAGTGCGCGGCCATCGGTGAGAGCGCGGCCGCCGACTGTGAATTGCTTCATGCGGGAAAATGGCAGCACTCCGGTTACGTCGCCGGGCTTGATGGCAATGACCACAGTCTCGCCGCCGAGTTCGCCTCGCACTTGCAGGTCTCCCTCGAGGACCACGAACATGGCATCGGCGGGATCGCCTTGGCGCAAATAGGTGTCGCCGGCTTTCAGCTGGAGTTCTTCCGATTGGCTGATGAACCAATCGAGCTGGTCGTCCGGCAGGTCGGCGAACACCGGGGCTTTCCGCAACTCTGATTTTTCGACCATTTATACCTTGCTCAAATATTGATGAATGAACTGCACCGCCACCGATCCTTCGCCCACGCCCGACGCGACACGCTTGACCGATCCATGCCGCACGTCGCCGACGGCGAACAGGCCGGGAATGTTCGTTTCAAGCAGGAACGGATCCCGATCGAGCGTCCATCCCTTAGGCCTCTGACCATCATGCATGAGGTCGGGACCGGTGAGCAGGAAGCCGCGTTCATCGCGCTCGACCAGGTCCGCGAGCCAGTCGGTGCGCGGCAACGCGCCAATAAAGATAAACATGGCGCTCGCCGCAACTCGTTCAACCTTGTTGGTGTCGGAGCAGAGCACCGAAATTTCCTCCAGATGCGTGTCGCCGTGCGCTTCCACCACGGCGGCGTGCGCCCAGATCTGAATGTTAGGTGTTTCCTTGATTTGATCGATCAGATATTGCGACATGGTCGCAGAGAGAGACTCGCCGCGCACCAGAATGATGACTCGCTCCGCGTACTTCGCGAAGTTCATGGCAGCCTGCCCAGCGGAATTCGCGCCGCCTACCACGTAGACGAGTTCGTTTTTACAGGACAGCGCTTCCGTGGCTCCGCCGCCGTAGTAAACCCCGGCACCCTGCAGGCGGTCGATCCCCGGCGCCTCAAGTCGGCGCCATTGCACTCCGGTGGCGATCATGAGCGCGTGGCAGGAAATTTCGTTCCCGTCGGCCATTTTCAGAATTCTGTAAGAGCCCTCGGTGCGCACGCTGACAGCTTCTTGCGGAGAAAGAATTTCCACACCAAAACGTTGTGCCTGCACGACGGCGCGACGCGCCAGGTCGCTGCCACTGAGCCCGGCGGGAAAGCCCAGATAATTTTCGATGCGTGAACTCATTCCTGCCTGTCCGCCGGGAGCCTCGCGCTCAATCATGACGGTGTGCAAACCTTCGGATGCGCCGTACACGGCGGCGGCCAGACCCGCTGGACCTCCGCCAACAATCGCCAAATCGTAGAAGCTGGTTTGCGCCCGCGTCCGCAGGCCGACTCGTTGAGCCACATCGGCGGGCACGCTCTCGAGAAGTTTGGTGCCATCCGGGAACAACACAATTGGCAGGCTGGCCGCTTCCGGGCCCAGCGCCTCCAGCAAACGCTTGGTCTCGGGATCGTTGGCGGAAAACTCCACATCAATCCACTGGTAGGGAACGTGATTGCGCGCTAGAAAATCCCGCAGTTCGTAAGAGCGCGGCGACCAGCGCGTGCCCAGAACCCGGATCCCCTCGAATGTGGGACGGTAGGAAGCTTGCCAGTCATCCAGTAAATCATCCAGCTGCGGATAGAGATGATCTTCCGGCGGATCCCAGGGCTTCAAGAAAAAGTAATTAATGTTGACGTTGTTGATGGCGTTAATGGCGGCGTTGGTGTCCGCATAGGCGGTCAGCAGCGCGCGCTTGGCCAGCGGAAAAATCTGTACCGCTTCCTGGAGAAAACCCACGCCATCCATCTTGGGCATGCGCTGATCGACCAGCAGCAAGGCCAGACTCTCATTGCGCACCTTCAATTGCCTCAAGATGTCGAGCGCAGCTTCGGGAGAATCGCTGGCCAGGACGCGGTATTCCGCTCCGTAATGCGAGCGCAGGTCGCGCTCGATTGCCCTCAAAACGTCGGCATCGTCGTCTACGCTAAGTAAGATAGGTTTCGCCATCGTCTACTTCATTGCGATCAAACTTCATGTACAGCTGAATTGCAGTTTGGTTTGCGTAGCAGCCTAAACAGGTAAGTTTAGATGCCGCACCAGGTATTTGGTCGCAGGCCAGATGCGTTGCCAATTCATCGAGTCTAATTCAGTTTGGCTGCCTTGGGCTGGCCGTTGTGAGACCGGAGTCCGCTGATTGAGAGAATGCAGACCAGAATGATCAGCAGATGCAGGGCTTCCAAAGAATCGGAGAATGAGTCGCCGTTGCGATAGTGAGTGAAGATTGCCCCCAGCATCAAAGCCGCTAAACCGGACGCAGCCGGGATGATCGTGGACGGCACGAACAATGCCAGCGCGCCCAGAGTTTCCAGGGTCATGATCGAATACATGAACCACACCGCATAACCCGACTCCAGGAAGAACTGCCGCATGATTGCGTCATTCGCCAGTTTGCCGATCTCGGTATCGAAAAACGAAAACGAAACCGCCAAACAAAGCCCTTTGAGGATAAACGGCGAGTTGGTGAATGTCTGTAACGCTGCGCTGTGAGGCCGGCCGTACCCATCGTGCAGCAGGAGCGCCGTCGAGGCGACACTAACGCCCACCACAATCCATGCCCGATACTGCAGCGTGTGAAATAAGCTGCCGTAGAATCCCTGAGTGGATACCCTTCCAGAAATCACCAACAATTCAGCCGCTAAGGTAGCGACGCTCAAAACCAGGCACAAAATATAAAAGCCGTGCGCCATGTTGCGTGCCAATTCCCGCGAGCGATTCACCAGCAGAATTGCGGTGACCGTCACGGCTGAAGTCAGCGTAGAAATTACGAATCGCGTGGTGGGACTCAATTCTGGCTGGCCCCATGCTGATTTTGCAGCTCCTCGATCTTCGACCATGGGGTTAGCGGCAGGTGTTCGGCGGCGGTCTGCTGGGGATGCAGCCCATCACGCACTGCGGCTTGCCAAACCTCCGTTGCGTACGAAGTTGGAGCGGCCACAGTTTGTATGTAGTCGGACGCCCAAAGTAGATGATCAGGCGCGAGATATGCCATCAGCGCCACTTCACTGCCGATCCCGTCGATGGCATGCAGGCTAATGGCGCCGCCAGCCAGACGGTAAGGACTGTCAACTCCAATGAACTTCAGCTTGGCGGTCTTGCGCCGTTGTTCCAGAAGATCTGGTGAGGTTGTCCAACGCCTGTCGACGACGCTCTGCAAGAATTCTTTTGCCGCACGGTGCGCGATGATGGTCGCACCATTCGCGACCCAGTAGCGAACGCCTGCGACATGCGGCCACGCCAGGTCGGTGACCACCAGAGTCAAATGCTTGTACCCGGGAAATAGTTTTGCGATGATCGCGGCGTCTTTTCTTGCGCGCTCCTCGCTTTGGGTGGCGTCGAACAGAAAAACCTCGTCGCCCAGTTGCGTCACTGCTTCGGTGTAGCCGGGGTTGGTTAAGCAGATACGTCTTGGGGCCGACCTGCGTTGTCGTGGGATCAATCGGCTGCAAGAAGAGTGGCAGAGCATCCGCCGGTTGCGAGGGCGTCTCCGGCAAAGCCAGCGAAGGCGCTGCGGCGAGTGGCAGAATTTCCACCTCGCCGGTGGTGCGCGAGATTTCAATCTTCCCATCCGCCAAGCGAAAACTGGAGCCGGGCACCATCACGCCGCCCGCCAGCGTCCAATTAGTGTAGAGGTATTCGATGTGCCGCTGCCCCCAGAGATAATGGTTTTCCTCGAAGTCGAGCTTCACCGGGAAGCCGCTCTTGGGATCGAGAAACAGACGTTGCTGGCCAGCAGGCGTGTTGCGCACCAGCACATAGCGCGGATAGTCGCGGTAAGTTTCGCTGCCGGCAAAGCGTACATCCGATGCTGCTGCCCAGTCGGCGATCACGGTCCAGGGATTCAGGTTCCGCGATTGCGCAGAAGTTGGCGGCAGCGGCGTCAGATGCTCTTCTGCCACGCCGAATGCCCGAGTGGCGTCGGTAGTCACCACGCGCACCGCAGTCGGACCGCTTCCTGGAAACGTAGTCTGGGTGCTGAGGCGCTCCACGCCAGTCTGAGGATCGAACCAGGCTTCTTCAACGTGCATAGCCGAGAAAAATGGCGGGTAAGTGCGATCAGATTGATAGTTCTGCTCGGCAGCGGACACCGCGTGATAGTGGATTACGGATTGGCTGGCGCGTTCAAAGCGCATGGCCGTCTTTGCCCGCGCCAGAAGCGACGCGGAATCTGGTTTGGCTGGAATGCTTTGAGCGGCTGCCGACAAAGAGAAAAGAGCGCAGCCGGCCAGCAGGCAAACGCAGGGGACGGATCTGAACCTCAGAATCATCGACGGCATGGCACACTCCAATTATCAGGTGATGCGGGCTTTAACAAAGCTTTTGGACGTTTTCCCGAGAGCTTGGTTCACCGGGCTCTTGGGGATTTGTTTCGCGGTCGCCCACGTCATTCTATTTTTCTTGTCTTCCTCATCAAGCTGGCGGGAGGCGAACGGCCGATACCATCGTCTAATCATGCGACAATGCCAGGAATCGCCATGAATCCCGGACGGTTTCGATTTGGGTTGTACGAGTTCGATGCGGCCACCCACGAGTTGCGGCGAGAGGGCGCGCTGGTCCGCTTGCAACAACAACCGGCGCAAGTTCTTGCCTGCCTGATTGAACGTGCCGGCGAGGTTGTCTCGCGCGAGCAACTGCGCCAGGCGGTTTGGGGCGGCGAAACTTTTGTGGATTTCGAGCGTGGCTTGAACTTCTGCATCTCGCAGGTTCGCACGGCGCTACGCGACGAAGCCTCCGGGCCTACCTACATTCGCACCATTCCCAAACAGGGTTATCAGTTCATCGCTCCCGTCGAGCGGCTTCCAGGGTTTACGGTAGACGGCAAGAGCGAAGCATCGCCGCCGAACTCCCACGGGCGATGGAGGGTAGGGCTGGCACTAGTCGCTTGCCTTCTGTCAGGGATGGCTCTGTTCGTGGTTTATGGGCTCCATTTCATGCGCCCTGCAGGCAAACAACCCGTGGTGGCCATATTGCGGTTTGATAACGAGACCGCCGACCCTGCTATCACCTCATTCAGCGATGCGCTCACCGACAACGTCATTGAACAAATGACTTCGATAAGCGGCGGCCGCTATGGCGTGATCGGGAACGCTCGCATCCTCAGGCTTCCCCGCGAGCAACGCGACTTGCAAGCAGTTGCGTCGTCACTGCATGCCGGATATGTGATCCTCGGCCAGGTGCAGTCGAATGGTACCCAGGTCCGCATTCTCGCGCATCTCATTCGCATTCCTGACCAGACTCACATCTGGGTTACGCGCATCGATCATGAGCTCACAGACGCCATGAGCTTGGAGTCGGAAGCTGCCCACACGATTGCTGCCGAATTCGCTCCGCGAGCCGCCATCGCTCCCAACCGCGCCGTCTCACTATCTTCTGCAAGTCGCTGACTCTTCTCCGGATAGCGACTTACATTTTTCTATGCGCGCCGCCGTGTGAAATCACTTGCCGGTTGGCCTGCCAGCACGGCATGCTGGGCGCTTCATGATCAACACTTTTTCACGGCGTAATTTGCTGCAACTGACTGCGCTGGCCCTCCCTCTACGAGTGATGAAATTTCCGGCGAGACTGTTCGGATCGGATACCGGGAACGCGGTCGCAGACCCTCTGCCGTTGCCGGACATCTTCCCTGCGCATTCGCCAGAACTGGCGCGCGAAATGGTTACGGTCGCGCACTTTGACCTGGAACGAGTCAAGCAGCTAACCGGCGCCCGTCCGGCGCTGGCACGCGCTGCCTGGGACTGGGGTTTTGGCGACTGGGAGACGGCTCTGGGCGCGGCTTCTCACATGGGCAACCGACCCATCGCGGAATACCTGATCACCCAAGGCGCTCGGCCATCTCTTTTCTCCGCTGCCATGCTCGGCCAACTCGACGTGGTGAAGGGGTTCGTGACGGCGGGGCAGGGCGTCCAACGTATTCGCGGGCCGCACAGCATCAGCCTGCTGGCCCACGCCAGAATGGGCGGAGAAGCTGCGCGCCCGGTTTACGACTACCTGCAAGCCTTGGGAGACGCCGATGCCGGGCCTCCTGCCGCGCTTCCCGACGCCGAGGCGGCCGCGCTGGTGGGAACCTACGTATTTGGCCCCGGCATCACGCAACAGATCGAAGTGAATGCAGACATGAAAATGTATGCCAACAACAAAATGTACACCTACGCGCCGCAGTTGAATTGGGTGCGCAAAGGCACCATGCCTCGTTCGCTGTTTCACCTCGGCGACCACGCATTCTATCCTGCGGGTGCGCCGTCGGTGCGCATTCGCTTTACCCAGGATGCTGGAAGAGCGCTGATGACTATCACTGACGGTGACCTGGTAGTGACTGCACGAAAACAGTGAACCAAGGCGCAGTGCTATGCTGGCGGCGGGCGGAAGACTCTTGCCCGGACCCAAGGTCATGTCCGCACAAATCCCCACGCAGCGCGACCACATGTTCTATCTCCTTGGCACGCTCCTGGGGTTGTGCGCGGGAGTCCTCGACGTGAAAATTGGCGACTTGTTGCTGACTGCGATGTTTGTGCTGGCCTCGACCATGTTGCTGGGAGGATTGCGCCCGCAAAGGCCTTGGCGCTGGACGTTGCTGGTTGCCGTCTTCGTTCCCGTGGTGCAATTGCTGGCGTATTGGTTCATGACCGAGAAGCCGTATCGGGCCCAGATCTACGAGTCGTTTCTCGGATTTCTTACGGGGATCGCCGGCGCTTACGGCGGTGCGGTCGCACGGAAGGGATGGGACCAGCTGTTTGGGTAAGGAGCACTCAGCAATCAGCATTCAGCACTCAGCTTGACCAAGGAAGCGTCCAGTCCCTAGGTGCCCCGGTTTTGCTGAGTGCTGAGTGCTGAACGCTGAATGCTGACTCCTGACAACTCAGGCCGGTGCGTCAAAAAGTCACTCCCGCTTCCACAGGCGGAGAGAGTATGCTGCGCGCATGGGTGTTTCGGTTTCGGTGCTGGCCAGCGGCAGCCGGGGAAATACTACG
>CAVYSX010000014.1:0-297429 GCA_963771285.1 uncultured Acidobacteriota bacterium | reverse complement strand
AATATGGCGGAGAGAGTGGGATTCGAACCCACGTTAGAGTTTCCCCTAAACACGCTTTCCAAGCGTGCGCCTTCAGCCACTCGGCCATCTCTCCCGCTTTGAACAACTTTTGCGGATTGCACTCCGAAAAACTCACACGCTTCGGCGCTTTACCTCGGAGGTCTTACTTGACAATGACAATGTTTGACCAACTCAAAAGCGAAACACCGCTCAAGCTGCCGTCTTCCTTCTCAATCGAGTCCATCGACCCCGCCGCTTCGCACTCCAACTACGCCTCGCGTGCCGGCGCTTTGAATTCCGCTACTTCTTCTTTGGAGTCAGCGGCTGCCACAATTCGATCTTGTTGCCATCAGGATCGTAGATCCACGCGAACTTGCCATAGTCTTCGTTTCCGCGCTTGGGATCGATCTTTACGCCTTCTTTCTGCAGCCGCTCCAGCAGCGCATCCAGGTCGTCCACGATGTAGTTCACCATGAAGGCCTGGCTGGGCTCGAAGTATTTGGTGTTTCCGGGGAACACGGTCCACACGGTTACATGCTCGTTATCGGGGTGGTCTTTCTCGCGCCACGGCAACATGACGCCGCCGCCTTTATCCTCGAGACCGAGATGCTTGCCGTACCACTCACGCATCTGTTGTTGATTCGCGGACTTGAAGAATACTCCACCGATCCCCAGGATTCGCCCTCGCTCGCTCGGCATGGCCGCTCCTTCCTTCGCGCCTGCTGCATTTGCCGGAGTGCTCGCCGGTTGCTGCGCGAGGCAAACCGGCAGCAGTAATACAGCCAGAGCGGACACGATGGGCATTGCCTTGCGCAACATGCGTAGATTGTAGCAACAATTCTTGTATCACCGCCAACCAACGATCCATGAATTCCAGAGACTCCATTCCTCTGTGACGCGGTGCCGCTGTGGCGAATGCTTTCCCCGATTCCGCAAACATCGTTCGCAATGACGGGCTGTGATAAATTTGAACTTCCGATGAAGCACATTGCCGACTGGGCTCTCAACGTGGCCGCGCAGCGCGGCGCTTCCTACGCGGACGCGCGCATTGCCGACGACCGCAGCCGGGCGCTTTCCACCAAGAACGGCAAAGTCGGCGGCGCGTCGGATTCGGAATCGTTCGGCATTGGCATTCGCGTGATCGCCGACGGTGCGTGGGGATATGCGGCGTCCGACGATTTGAGTCGCGCCGCCGTTGAAGCCACCGCCGCGCGCGCTGTCGATATTGCCAAAGCGTCCTCGCAAGTAAAACAGCGCGATATCCAACTTGCCGCCGAAAAGCCCGTGACCGCCGAGTGGTCCACCCCCATTCAAACCGATCCCTTCATCACTTCCGTCGAGCAGAACATTGAACTGCTGCTGAAAATTGATTCTGAACTGCGCTCCGTCCCCGGAGTCACCCTGGCCGAAGCCAACATGAATTTCCGCCGTGAAGAACAGTGGTTCTTCTCCTCCGAGGGCGCCAACATTCATCAGACCAAATTCACCACCGGCGCCGGCTACGCGGCTTATGCATTCGCTGGCAACGAAATTCAAAAGCGTTCTTATCCCAACTCTTTCGGCGGACAGTGGCAGAACAAAGGCTACGAACTGATTCACGAATTGAAGCTGGTCGAGAATGCGCGACGCGTCGGCGAAGAAGCGGTCGCGCTGCTCAAAGCCGAGCAGTGCCCCGAGGGCGTCTTCAATGTCATTCTCGATGGCTCGCAACTTGGCCTCCAGATCCACGAATCGGTCGGGCATCCCATTGAACTGGATCGCGTACTCGGCATGGAGGCAAATTTCGCGGGAACCTCTTTCCTCACACTCGATAAATTGCGCACCCTGCGTTACGGCAGTGACCTCGTCAACGTCGTCGCCGACGCGCGCCAGGAGCACGGTCCCGGCCTCGGCACTTTTGCCTTCGACGAAGAAGGTGTTCCCGCGCAATGTACCCCCATCATCACCAACGGTTTATTCACCGGATATTTAAGTTCGCGCGAAACCGCGCACACCATCGGCTTGAATCGTTCCGGCGGAACGCTGCGTGCCGAATGCTGGAACCGCCTGCCAATCATTCGCATGACCAACATCAGTATTCTTCCCGGAGAAAAATCGCTCACCCGCGAGCAAATGATCTCCGGAACCGACGACGGCATTTACATGGAAACCAACAAGTCGTGGTCGATCGACGACAAACGTTACAACTTCCAGTTCAGTTGCGAGATGGGATGGGAAATCAAGAACGGCAAGCGCGCCCGCATGTTAAAAAATCCCTCATACTCTGGGATCACCACAGAATTCTGGAACTCCATGGATGCGATTTGCTCGCGCGACGAGTGGGTACTCTGGGGCACTCCGCACTGCGGCAAAGGCCAACCGCAACAAGTAATGGGCACGGGCCACGGCGCCGCCCCAGCCAGATTTCGCAATATTAAAGTAGGAAGTGCGTACAAAGGAACGTGATGCGAGCGCTTGGCACTTGGCACTTAGCCTTGGTCGCGCCATTGCTAAATGCCAAAAGCTAAATGCCAAAAGCTAAATGCCAAATGCTAACTGCTGACTCTGACTGCCGAATGCTCAACCAAAACCAAGCCGCCGACCTCTTCGACCGCATCAAGAAGCATTCCACTGCGGACGAGGTCGAAGTCCTTTTCGCCGGTGGAAAGAGCGCCCTCACCCGCTTCGCCAACAACATCATCCATCAGAATGTCGCGGAAGAAAACTATGTAGTCTCCGTCCGCACCGCATTCGGAGGCCGCACCGCCCGCGCCACTACCAACAAACTCGATGACGAAAGTCTCCGGCGCGCCGTGCAGTCTTCCGAGCGCTTGGCGAAAGTTCAGCATCCTGATTCGGATTTGCTGCCCATGCCCGCCCGCGGATCAGACGCGGCCCACCACGACGCAAACCCCACTCGCCGTTTTTCCGAAACTGCGGCTATCACGCCCGCGCAGCGTGCCGAAACCGTCAAAAAGATCGTAGCCATCGCCGATCAACACAAGCTCACCACCGCCGGCATCTGTTCCACCTCCGAAAGCGTGGAAGCCGTTTTCAATTCTCGCGGCCTTTCCGACTGGCACACGCAGACCTCATCCGAAATTTCCATTACGATGCTCGCGGCGGATTCCTCCGGCTGGCAAAAAGCCAACTCTCCCAACGTCGCAACCCTAAACGCCGCCACCCTCGCAGAAACCGCAGCCCGCAAGGCATTCGAGTCGGCCAGCCCCCGTGAAATTCCTCCGGGAAAATATACGGTGATCCTTGAACCCGCCGCCGTCCTCGACATCGTCGGCTTCATGTTCTTCGACTTCGGAGGCCTATCCGTTCTCGACCAACGTTCATTCCTGAACAATCGCGTCGGTACCAAGCTCTTCGGCGACAACATCAATGTCTGGGACGACGTCGCCCACCCGCTGCAATCCGGCGTTCCCTTCGACGGCGAAGGCATGCGCCGCCAAAAAATCCAACTGGTCGAGAACGGCGTCATCAAGCAATTGGTTTATGCACGAGCCAGCGCCGAAAAGATGAAACATTCCGAACACAAAGACAAAGTCGG
The DNA here is from genome assembly GCA_963771285.1 of uncultured Acidobacteriota bacterium. Taxonomy (GTDB): domain Bacteria; phylum Acidobacteriota; class Terriglobia; order Terriglobales; family Acidobacteriaceae; genus JABDBE01. The sequence goes on along the minus strand of CAVYSX010000014.1, from coordinate 293,891 downwards.
CCCCATCGCAGCCACCGGCCATGGCTTCCCGCTCCCCAACGAAATGGGCGAAGCCCCGATGAACATCGTCTTCTCAGCCAGCCCGAACCCCAGCACCGTTGACCAAATGATCGCGACCACCGATCGCGGAGTCCTCGTCACCCGCCTCTGGTACATTCGCGAAGTCGATCCCTACGAAAAAATCCTCACCGGGATGACCCGCGACGGCACCTTCTATATAGAAGATGGCAAAATCCGCCACGGCGTGCGAAACTTCCGCTTCAACCAGAGCCTGATCCACATGCTCTCGAACGTCGAAGCCATGAGCACTCCCGTCCGCGCCAGTGGCGAAGAGTCCTTCGACATGGTCGTGCCCGCCATGAAAGTGAATGATTTCAATTTCACAGAAGTGACAAAATTCTAAGCATTTAGCAATTGGCAGTTAGCATTTAGCTCGCTAAGCGGTCGCTCTGCACTTTTTGGAGCAAGCACGTCAGCATTTTTCTCGATTGCGACAAGCCGCTCACAAGTCGCCGGTAGTCCACTTCTTGAAGTAACCCCAAATCGCGCGCCAACAACAGGTGGTAGTCGAGCTCGCTCGCGGAGCCTGCGGCAATCTGCAGATAGCGCTGGAATTCGTTGTTCCCGCGTTTGCCGCAGCCCTCGGCAATATTCGCGCCGATGGACGCACCACATCTCCGCATCTGGCTAGTTAATCCATACAATTCTTCACGCGGGAAACGGCTAGTTGATTTATATACATCCAATGTCAGGTGATGAGCCCTTTCCCACACTTTCAAATCCCTGAAGTCTTTCAATCGACGACCCCCGATCCGAAAGCCAAATGCTAACTGCTAATTGCCAAATGCTCTGTGACGCCCATCACAAGCCAACGGGCTAGCTGACTGCCGAATGCTTTATACCCGCAAGTCCATGACCCAAAAGAATTTACCCCTAAAAGTTCCATGACTTCGGTAACTTTGCACTGTTGGTGCGCGCATGTAATCTTCCTCCTAATGTCGAACATTGGCCCATTCGCGCGCAGAGAGGATTCGGACGCGTTTTCCCACGACAAAGACGCCGCGCCGCAGGCCCAGGAATCCGTGAATGCCGACGCCGCCGAGAGCAAAGCCAAGCGCGCTCGTTTTCCTGAAATGCAAAGCGCAATGCGCTTTCCGATCAAGCTGCCAATTTCTGTAAAATCGAAGAGCGGCGAGAGTCATTCCGAAACCCAAAACATTTCCGCCAATGGAGTTCTTTTCCAGATGGTGGATTCGGAAATGCCCATCGGTTCCGCTGTCGACTTCACCATTTCGCTGCCCGCTGATGTAGTGGGCGCAGAGGCCGATGTACGGCTTGACTGCCGTGGCCGTGTAGTTCGCAGTTTTGAAGATAGTGGCCGCCGCGGGGTTGGCGTCGTCATCGACGAATATCGTTTTGACCGCGCTGAAAAGCGAGGGGACTGATGGCTAGCACTCCGGTTACCGCGCTCGAGAATCTCGACCTGCCACAGCAGGGCGATGGCAATGGCCAGTTCATCCGTGTCATCGTCGCCGACACCCAAGCCATCTTTCGCGCCGGCCTCCGCAAAATCTTTGCTCTCGAAGACGACGTCCGCGTCGTCGGCCAAGCCGAAACGCTTTCCCAAACTCTGACCGCCGCTAAAAAGTTCTCCGCCGACGTGCTGCTCTTCGAAGCCGCGCTGGCCTCGAATCCCATTGAAGCGGTTGCCGATTTGCTGCGCCAGAATCCAGGCCTGCGCATGGTCGTCGTGACCACCGACCCCGATCAGGATCTGACTCTCGAACTCTTCCGCCGCGGCGTGCACGCCATCGTCTCCCGCGAGGTTGAGCCCGAGATGCTGGTCGACTGCCTCCGCAAAGTTTCCAAAGGCGAGCCTTGGCTCGACGGACGCGCCACCCAGTGGGTGCTCGAAGCCTACCGCTCGCAGGGATCCCGCGCCGGTTCGCCCAAACCCAAAGTTCAACTCACGCCCAAAGAATCCCTGATTGTCTCCTGCGTAACTCAGGGAATGAAGAACAAAGAAATCGCTCTGCGCGTGGGCACCACCGAACAGGTCGTCAAGAATTATTTGCGCAAAGTCTACGACAAGCTAGGCGTAGCCGACCGCCTCGAGTTGGCACTCTATTGCTTGAACAGCCGCATCCTGGACGGCGTGCCCAAACCACCAGCCGCCCCCACGCCCCAACAAGAAGCCCCAGCCCCAACCGCGCCGACTACCGAAGAAGCCTAAACGCAAGCGTCGTCGCGCGTGCCCCCTCACCAAACATCTTCTCTGTGACCTCTGTGCCCTCTGTGGTGACAAAAAAGAAAAAAGAAACATCGCAAGCCACCGTCTCTAACCAAGTGCCGGTCTCTACCTCCAGGACGCGGCGGGCACGCAAAGCAATATCGCCCGATAAACTCGCCTTGCCTTCCTCTGTGACCTCTGTGTCCTCTGTGGTGACAAAACAACTTTAACCAGGTGCCAGTCCTATGTCACCAACCCAAACATCTTTTTCCACGCGCGACTCTTCCCATTGTTCTCGGTGACTCTGTGTCTCTGTGGTAAACGGGCATTCAGAAACAGCCCCTTCCTCCGCGCAAGCCTCAATCCGATCCACCACCGGGCGCAACAATTGCCAGGCCTCCTTGTACGGCCCATACTTCGACTTCTTCAGTCGCGGATACAACGCAATGCTCCCCTGCATGTGAAACTTCACCGCCGGAATGATGTACCAAACATCCTCCGGGATCACATACACCGCCAGAAAATCAAAAGGATCGCCCTCGTAAGGCCCGCTCCATCCCCGCACCGAACACGAATACCCGCCGCGGTCCACAAACATCGTCGACTTCACCTGCACCCGCGCGAAACTCCCTTTGTACTCCACCGCGAAGTCATAACGCGCCATCTCGCCAAAGGGCTTGGTGACGCACAATCCCTCTTCCGCCGCCCGCGCCATAAAGCGCATCTCTGCCCATTCACCCCGCAGTTTGGGGTGTTTAATCTTCATCCCGTTATTTTTCATGATGATCTTTTCTGATAGGTTCCCTATCATCCCACCCAGATTTACAGAACCGAACCCGTCCATCACCATCTTCCAGCGTCTACCCACCAAATAAAAACGCGGCCCGCAAAGGCCGCGCATCTATTTCCACTCACTTTGACTATGGCATACCTCACGCCCTAAACCCACAAAATAACAACAAAAATCATCCCCAATTCCCATTTTGGGAATGCGAGCCGTCACTTCGCAAAAGCGTATGCATTCCCGCGCTAGGCAAATTGCAACCGCTTTAGTCTGATCCGATCAGATCGCACCTGCGCCAGGTCGTAATGCGCTTGCTGCGTGAGACAGGTTTCGGCGCTCCCGCCGAAGACCTTGGACAGGCGCACCGCCATTTCGGGAGAAATCCCGCGCTTCTCGTTAACCAGTTCCGAAAGCGTCGTCCGCGTGACCCCTAGAGCCGCCGCCCTGCGTGATGGTCAAACCCAAAGGCTCAATGCACTGTCGCAAAACAAAGCCGCCGGGGTGTGGTGGATTCTTCATCGCCATGGTTCCTCCTCCTAGTGGTAATCGACATAATCCAGATCCAGCGCATCGCCCTCTGCCATGCGGAAAACCACCCGCCAGTTGGCGCGCACGGTAACTGCCCAAAACCCTTTCAAATCACCTTTGAGCGGATGCAAACGAAAGCCCGGCACGTCCCGAACGGGCGTGCCCTGAATTAGACGAAAACGGCTGCCCAAAAACAAAAAAAGGGCGGCAAACGCCGCCCCAGTTTGCCTAAGTGCCAAATGCCAAATGCTAAGTGCTAACTGCTAAATGCCGCCGTTACGTCCCTTCACTTCAACCCGCCAGGTGCCCTCCATTTTCGCAATGCCAGATCTTATCGCCCCAAGTTGAGCACATTTGGTTCTCAACTCGAAAACCTCGGTGCCGTCGCCGTGAGCTTCTTGGGCTGGTCAACCTTCGCATCATGAGCCCATGGCAGCCCGACAGCCCTGGGGAAAGTACCAGCTAGCTGTGCTATGCTTTCTAACAAAACTCGCCTGCGGAAGGAGCCCTTTGCGAAAAAATCCTGGCAGGCAAATTCCGTACCGATACGACGGTGGCGCTGAGAGTGAAGACTGTTTAGCAGACCCGAATGGCGAGATAGAAATTCCCGCACAGGGTTCAGTCATCAAGCGCAAAGGTTCTCACTGGAAGGACTTGCAAGTCAACCCTGAAGCGAGTGTCGTCAATTCCAGCCAGTAGCCTGTCGTGAGGGTCTTCTTGGTGTCAGGCAAACCCTTATGAGTGCGAGGAACAAGCCATGAACATCGAAATCCGCGATGGGGCCATAGAAGCCAGAATCCAAAAACAGCTGCAAGCTACCGGTTCCCGTAGCGTCGAGGAAGTGTTGCTCCGCTTGCTTGAAACTCAAGAGGAACAAGATCGCTGGCTCCTGGAGAACCGCGAAGCGATCAACACCAAGATTGGGCGGGGGATCGATCAACTTGACCGGGGAGAGGGAATCCCCGAAGACCAACTCGATGCCTATCTTGCGGAGCTGAAAGCCAAGCCTGAATGAAAAGGCGCTACGTCCTCGCGCCGGAAGCCGCACTCGATCTTGTCCAAATTTGGCGCTACCTCAAGAAACAAGGCAGCGCTGCGATGGCGAACCGCGTCGAATCGGTCATTCGAGACAAGATCCTTTTTCTAGTGGCAAACCCCGGCGCTGGACATTGGCGAAAGAATTTGACCGACGCTGCGGTGAAATTCTTCCCTGTCTACTCTTACCTGATCGTTTATCGACCCGACTGGAAACCTTTACAAGTAGTCTCCATTCTCCACGGCCGTCGGGACGTGGAAGAGATTCTCAAGGATCGTGTATAAGCGTCGAGCTCGTGGCGAGGGAGCACGAGCGAAGAGCTCGCGCTTACATTGAAATCCCCTCGTAAAAATGTGCCCCCCCCCAACAAAAAAAGGGCGGCAAACGCCGCCCCAGTTTGGCTAAGTGCCAAATGCTAAATGCTAACTGCCGCCCTTACGTCCCTTCCGACCACCCCGCCAAATACTCTTCCTGCTCCGGCGAAAGCTTGTCGATCTTGATGCCCATCGACTCCAGCTTCAGCTTGGCGACGCGCTTGTCCAAATCATCGGGAACTTTGTACACGCGCTTTTCCAGTGTCTTGGCATTCTTCACCATGTAATCGACCGACAGCGCCTGGTCGGCAAAACTCATATCCATCACCGACGGTGGATGCCCCTCGGCTGCCGCAAGATTGATCAACCGCCCTTCCCCCAGCAGATTGATCTTGCGCCCGTCTTTCAACGAATACTCTTCCACGGAAACCCGCGTCGTCCGCTTCGACGACGACATCTTCTCCAGTGCCGGAATATCGATCTCCACGTTGAAGTGGCCGGAGTTCGAAATGATCGCGCCGTCTTTCATCAACTCGAAGTGATCTTTGCCCAGAACATTCTTGTTGCCGGTCACGGTGCAGAACACATCGCCAAGTTTTGCCGCATCCGTCATGGACATGACACGGAAACCGTCCATCACCGCTTCCAACGCCTTCGTCGGATCAATCTCCGTGATGATCACTTCCGCGCCGTTGCCTCGCGCCCGGCTGGCCAGCCCGCGTCCGCACCAGCCATAGCCGGCAACTACGAACTTCGACCCCGCCAGCAGGAAGTTGGTGGCACGAATGATGCCATCAATCGTTGATTGCCCGGTACCGTAACGATTGTCAAACAAGTGCTTGGTGTCGGCGTCATTCACCGCAACGATCGGGAACCGCAAAACCCCTTCCTTCGCCATCGCCCGCAACCGGATCACCCCGGTCGTGGTTTCTTCGGTCCCGCCAATCACGCCGTTCAGTGCATCCTGCCGCTTGGTGTGCAGAATAGTCACCAGGTCCGCGCCATCATCCATGGTGATGTGCGGCTTGTGGTCGATCGCCGCCAGAATGTGCGTATAGTACGTGTCATTGTCTTCGCCCTTGATGGCGAACACCGGAATATTGTGGTCCCGCACTAGGCTCGCGGCCACATCGTCCTGCGTCGAAAGTGGATTCGACGCGCAAAGCACCACATCCGCCCCGCCATCGCGCAGAGTAATGGCCAGGTTGGCTGTCTCCGCCGTCACGTGCAGGCAAGCCGAAATGCGCACGCCCTGCAAGGGCTGGTTCTTGATGAATTCTTTGCGGATGATCTGCAGGACTTTCATCGACTGGTTCGCCCACTCGATGCGCTTCTTGCCCACATCCGCTAACTCAATGCCTTTAATATCGGAATGCACTTGCGTAGGTGTAGTTGCCATACCTCTCCTGTGGCGCTGAAATCGGTAACGCTATTTTATTGCCGAAAAAAGATTTTGAATATTAAATGATTAGCAATTTCCCGCAACCGCAATGCCATGTTCCCGTTTTGCAAAGCCCGCACTGTGTAAAGCGTGCATTTCGTAACGGCTGCCCCATCCTAAGTTCGCGCTCTCTGCGAACTTAGGGTGGGAGGCAAAATCTCAACCCGCAAACGGAAGAAACACTCTCATCCTTACTTATGCGCCGCAGCCGTCTCCCGCACCCCAGCCGCGCTAGCCAACTTCGCCGCCTTGTCCGTAGCTTCCCAGGTAAAGTCCGGATCATTGCGTCCAAAGTGCCCATAAGCCGCCGTCTTGCAATAAATCGGTCGCCGCAAATTCAGCGACTCAATGATTCCCTTCGGCGTCAGCTTGAAGTGCGCTCGCACCAACTCAGAGATCGTAGCCGAATCGACCTTACCCGTTCCGAAAGTATCAATCAGCACGCTCACCGGATCGGCAACACCGATCGCATAAGCCAGCTGCACTTCGCAACGGTCCGCCAGCTTCGCCGCTACAATATTCTTCGCAATGTAGCGCGCCATATAGGCCGCGGAGCGGTCCACTTTCGTCGGATCCTTGCCGCTGAATGCCCCACCGCCGTGACGTCCCATGCCGCCGTAGGTATCGACAATAATCTTGCGCCCCGTCAATCCCGTGTCGCCCATAGGCCCGCCAATGACGAAGCGGCCCGTAGGATTAATGTGGTATTTGGTGTCTTCATCCAGAAGATTGGCGGGAATTGTAGCCTGAATCACGTGCTTCAGAATATCGCCGCGCAGTTCGTCGTTGCCGACCGTCTCCGCATGCTGCGTGGAAATCACAACCGCGTCGACGCGCACTGGCTTGTGATGCTCATCATATTCAACCGTAACCTGAGACTTTCCATCCGGCCGCAAATAAGGAAGCTTGCCATGCTTCCGCACCTCGGAAAGCCGCATGCAAAGCTTGTGCGCAAATGAAATAGGAGCCGGCATAAGCTCCGCAGTCTCATTGCAAGCAAACCCAAACATCATCCCCTGGTCGCCGGCGCCGCCGGTGTCTACGCCCATGGCGATGTCGCCGGACTGTTTGTTGATGCTGGAGATGACGGCGCAGGTATTGGAGTCGAAGCCGTAGAGAGCGTTGTTGTAGCCGATGGATGCGATGGTGCCGCGCACCAGATTTTGAAAGTCGACGTAGGCTTTGGTGGTGATTTCGCCGGCAATGACGACCAGGCCGGTTGCGGTCAAAGTCTCGCAAGCTACGCGGCTGCTGGGGTCATCGGCGAGGCAGGCGTCCAGGATCGCGTCGGAAATCTGGTCGGCGATTTTATCGGGATGGCCTTCGGTGACGGATTCAGAGGTAAATAAATGTCGGTTTTTAGACAAGCGATTTTCTCCTTGCGAGCGTTCTGCGCTGCGTCTGGGCGTTAGGTCCGGAGGGATCGATCAGAACACAACGGCCACGAACATAAGTTCTTTGCGGTCGATAAAAAAGGTTATCAGAGAAAGCTAGGCAGGCGCAACGATTTTGGCCTGGGATGGGAGTTGGTACAGTGGGCGGAGCCGTGGCCCGGTTGGATGGGCGAGATCGGGCGTTAAATGGACGTTGGACAGAGAGTTACGGACGAGAGATTGCAACGGGTGAGCGCGGAGGCAAACCTACTTCAGAGCCTTTTCGAGTAAAGAGGCGGTGCTCGATCCGCCGCGAGATTCGACGTACTTGGTCATTACGGGGAGAAATTTGCCTGCCATTTCGGGGGAGAGGCCGAGCTTGTGGAAGGCGTCGGCAGTTTCGGCCATGCGGCCCATGTTTCCGGGAAGGGCGCCTTCCAGGCTGGAGAGCGGGGAGCTTTCGGACGCGACGGGCGCAGCTTTGAGCAGGCTGCTCATACTGGGTACAGCGGACGACACTTTGCTGAATTCGTCTGCGCTCAGCCGGGTTTTGGCCAAAGCGAACAGGGTACCAGCGCCGCCGCGAGCCTGCGTAGGGGTGACGGAAAGTTGCTTGGTCAGCTGACTAATAAGTCCCGAGCCGGATGGTGTGGAGGGCGCGACCGGCGCCTGGGCGTGCAGCGGGGCATTCAGCGGCAAACCAGCCAGAACCAAGAGTCCGCAAAGCCAGATCGCAGCGCGTTTCATTAGCAGTGGTTGAGTTTGGTATCTCATAAATGCTTTCGCACGGTGGAGCGTTCGCCCCGATCATACACCTACGCCGGCGGGGAGTGATCTGACAATTGGATCTCCCGCTCATTCAAAAAACGCCGGGAGCGGGGCGCCACCATTCCGGGATTCATGCACTGGTTCGATATATACTTTCTGCCTTATAAGCTCCAGGGCACCCGGCTAAAAAGCCACGCCCTCTCGCAAAGTGCGCGAGAAGGGCAGGGCACCCGCGGTTTGCATGTGGTGAGTGCATGGGCCTGCCACCGGAGGGAGGTTGCGATGAACACTTGGAGTCTGAAATATTTGAGCATTTTCATGCTCCTGTTGGCACTCACGACCGCCGGGTCACAGGATCATCCGGGTCGGCCGGAGAAAGATGGAACACTTGTTGTGCTCGTAACTTGGGGAGATATCGAAAATACCCCAGCCACGAATGTATACGTCGAAGCCTACGGTTTTGTGCGCAAGTACGACTTGGAGAAGTCCTTCGTCCTGAAGATGTCGGGGGCCGGACGATATGAAACTACACTCCCGCCAGGGGTGTATGACGTGTTTGTGAGCGAAGGGGGTTCGATTCCCAGGTGCAGACGTGTGCTTGTCAGCCCTGGTTTTACTGGATACTGGACTCTGAAGCTCGAAATCGACGACGTGTACACGGAGAAGTAAAGGTCTGGGATAAGCCTGTGAACTGCACCCTGACGTTAGACATATAGACTTCGGGCATGCTCTCGACACCCGCCCAAAATACGGGCGTTGGGGGCTGGCCCAGCCGATTTATTTCGTCCAACACTACGGTGAACGGGATGCCCCACCCGTGGCGGTTTCACGGGTGGGCTGCGACGGGGATGGGATCAGTAGGAGATTTTGGGGATACGAAGCTGCGTTTTTTGGGTCTTATTTACCGGAATAGCCTGTAGTAATAAAGTGGGGAATGTCCGGCGCCGTAGTAGCGATGCAGGTTGGTTGGCATTGAAACCACATAGGGACGCGACTCTTCGCTGTGACCGATCAACATGGAGGAGAGTTCGCAGCGGCCCACCTGCGAAACAGCCCCGAGTTGGGCATCCGGTGTCGTGTCGGAGTACGGATAGGCCAGCCCCCAGAAGAACATGAAATTTGACTATGGTGACGAGGTAGTGGCTAAGATCGCGAGCAAGGGCGGAATTGTTGTTGAGAAGGAATGTGTGGTTGTAAGTATCACACCGGTAGAGAGTGTGGAACAGGCAATACACTTCAAATGCCCCGTTGGGACTGTTCTCTATACTGTCGAGTTCGGCGATGGCACCGATGTGCAAGTTTCTGAAGGGGATTTGCGGCCAATAGACTGAGGGCGAGCTGGCCCAGCCGATTTCAGCTACAACTTGCCTAAAACATTGTCGTTAAATTCTCCAACCCAGATATTCGCCCCGTCAAATGCAATACCCGCGCTCCCGTGGGTTTCAACTTGGGTGATCACAGCGCCGTCGCTGGAGCGCACTTTAACCGCAGTGGTAAACCCTGACACCCAAATGTCTGTCCCGTCAAAAGCTATTCCGTATGGCGTCGTGGGCAGTCCGAACGTGCCGAGAACCCTGCCGTCGCCCGCACGAAGCTTGCTCAGCGTGCCGTCGCCTCGGTTGGCCACCCAAATATTTGTTCCATCGAAGGCTATGCCCAGCGGGCTGCTGCCAACAGTGAATGTTCCCAGAACCTTACCGTCGCTTGCCCGGAGTTTGGTTACTGTCTTGTCGCCGTTGTTGGCCACCCATATGTCGGCCCCGTCAAATGCAACCGCTATCGGGCCAACACCGACTGCGAATGTCCCCAGAACCTGACCGTCCCTCACCCGCACCTTCGCCACACTACCGTTCTTGACGCCATACGGTACCCAGATGTGGGCACCGTCAAATGCCATCCACGCCGGAAACGGGCCGATGCTGAAGGTCCCGAGGTTCTTTCCGTCACTAGCCCGCAGCTTATTGACGGTGCCGTCCCCTTGGTTACTGACCCAAATATTGGCTCCGTCGAAGGTGACCCCATACGGCGCGACACCCGCTTTGAACGTGCCCAGCACTTCGCCGTCATTCGCCCGCAGCTTGGTCACCGTGCCGTCGCCATAATTCGCCGTCCAGATGTTGGCCCCGTCAAACGCCACACCATAGGGTTGCGATCCGACCTTGAAACCAGTCGTCGTATTGGCCCGGTACCAGCGCAGCAATGCCACTTGGAGCGGGTTCGCGGGCGGTGCGCCCTTGCTCGAAGGTGGTTGCAGCGACGCGCTCGCGTCCTGCGCCCGTCCCGGCAGCAAACTCGCGGCTGCCACCAGCAACACGAAAGAAACTCGCGTCGCAATCCGTTTCATGATTTACCTCCCCAGGGTTCGGCCCGAAAAAATCTAAGAACTTCCGACTGCAAGGTATGAAAATAAAAACTGCGGGGTCCCATCCGGCAGCCGGAGTCTCAAAGCTGCCAGTCCATCCACATCGCGAACATTGTAGTACGGTTTCTGTCCCCGCCCACCACAAAATCGGCGCTGTTGCGAATCCCGGAAATCCTCAGTTCCGCCGAACGGAGGACTGGTGGCTGCATCGCTGGCCTGGTCACCTTTGAAACCTCGAACATCGAGGATTCCGTGTCTCCGGTGCCATTTAACGCAGAGGTCCAATCATCGTGATGGTTTTCTTAGCGTTCGTCGAGAAGAACCGCGTGGAATACGACGAGAGATACGTTTGGGCTAGCTTCTTTCGCCCCGGCTGGGGCTTGTCGGTTTCCGCTTGTTACCCACGGCTTGCGCCGTGGGCTGCATTCTTGCGCCGCTATCGCGGCTTCCTCATCATCCCACCGGACGAGGGTGAGCAAGCTGTGACAACCGTCACATCAATCGAGGTTGATTTGCTGCGTCACGCAAGCTGGAGATTAATCAGTTCCGAAAGCTGGGGCTTGTCGGTTTCTGCTTGTTACCCACGGCTTGCGCCGTGGGCTGCATTCTTGCGCCGCCGCTTATCGCGGCTGCATTCTTGCGCCGCTATCGCGCTTGCAACTTGAGGGTGACAAGCTGCAAACGCGCTGAAGATGAGCTGCGGAAGGGTGGGAGGCGAGAAGGCTCGGCGGGCCTGGGAATTCGAGGCGCGGTCCGTTCGCCTTCAATCGGCGGTGACCGATCAATATGGAGGAGAGTTCGCAGCAGCCCACTCGTGAAACAGCTGCGGGCGGGGATTCTGTGTCTTGTTAGAGTACGGCTGGGGCCAGCCCCCTTCGTTTCTCAAGACTTCTGTGCCTTCGTGCTCGTCTTTGGTGCCTTTGCCTTTCGCACCTTTGCCTTTCGCCCCTTCGCCAATCGCGCACGCTGGGCAGTTCCAATTTTCTTTCGAGCAGCGATACTCCTCTTAGGCTTGGATTTGCGTTTGGTTGATCCGGTATAAACGCCAACAAAAGCTTGCAAGGCAGCGTTCAATTTTACTAACTGTCCCTGTACCTGGTCTCGTTCGGCTCTCAACTGCTTAACCATTGCTGCCAAGTTCGCCATGAGTCCTCCGCGAGAATTGTAGGAAAGGCAAGTAGCGTAAGACTTTCGGTTTCTCTTAAAGTGGCCATTATGCCGGTAATAATTACGTACAAGTTTGTTAGCACGGTTACCACGGTCACCACGGGCCTGGGGTCGCGAGAGCTGCGGTTCGTGCGGCAGCCACTAAGATGGAAGTAGCGTTTTCCGTACTAAACAACAAGTCTGGAATCAAATGGAAACTCGGTGGAGCAAGCGTTTCGGGCGTTACGAGATCATTGCTGAGATAGGTCGCGGAGCCATGGGCGTGGTCTATAAGGCGCGCGATCCTAAGATCGATCGGTTCGTAGCGGTCAAAACAATCTCTCTATCCGGACATAGTCCGGAAGAACAACGCGAGTACCGCGACCGATTTTTCCATGAAGCCCAAGCCGCGGGGCGTTTATTGCATCCCGGGATTGTCACCGTTTTCGACACCGGCGAAGAGCCTGAGGGTCGAATTGCTTACATCGTAATGGAGTACATCGCGGGGCAGTCCCTGGAGCAAGTTCTCTCGCGCTCATCACAAAAGCTCTCCCTCAGTACTGCACTTCTCTTGGCTGAGGAACTGGCAGAAGCACTGGATCATGCACATGCCCAGGGCGTAGTCCACCGTGATCTAAAACCTGCGAACATCCTGGTGACTTCTGAAGGCCACGCGAAAATCGCGGATTTTGGCATTGCAATTCTCAACAGCGCGCGCCTGACCCTTGATGGCCGTTCCTTGGGTACACCGGCTTACATGTCCCCAGAACAGTTGGAGGGTGATGCGGTAGATCAGCGTTCTGACCTGTTTTCATTGGGCGCAATTCTCTACCACATGGTCACGGGATATGGGCCCTTCCAAGGCAACAGTGCCACGACTGTCTGCTTCAAGGTAGCCAATCGCGACCCTATTCGAGCCACTTCGCTGGATCCCGATCTGCCTGCCGAAGTTGATTCCTTAGTTGCTCGCGCCATGGCAAAAGATCCTTCGCAACGTTATCAGCGCGGATTAGACTTTGCTCTTGATCTTCGTGAGGTACGCCAAGGGTTATCTAAAGACGCGAAAGGCGGCTTACAGTTCTCGAAAACGGGCGAGCCCATCGTTCCTCCTGTCCTCGAAGAAGTTACGCATGACAGTTCGGCAAATCGTTCCTCGCTTACTTCGGCTGAAACTCCAATTGTTGCAGCGCCCGGCTCATTCACTCTCGTTCCGTACCAAGCTCCACCCTGGTGGCGAGCGCCAGCTGTACGCTTGGGGATTCTTTGCCTGGTGGCGCTGATTCTCGTCGGTGTACTGGCCTTCCAGCATTTTCGACCATCCCGAACTGTAAGCCAGACGAGTGCCCCAGTGGCTGTGGCCGTCGCCGCAGAACCAATTCCTCCGATGAGCGATGCCGGGAGCAATTCGCAAGGTGCGAGGAGAGTTCCAAACGCCAAGATTCCAGCCAGAACCGTTCCGGACTCCAGGTTGGAAATACATATAGAGCATCGCTTTTCGTCGGCAGATCTTACGTTATGGATCGACGACAAGATGGCTTATCAGCATTCGTTAAAAGGCCAGAGCCAGAAGCACTGGAATCCGTTTCGATTAGATGTTCGGGAAACTGAAAGCGTTCGTCTCTCGGCGGGCGAGCATAACCTTCGCATCCGCGTGCGCTCCCTTCCTGACCAGTTTGACCAGTCGTCGACAATCTCGGGGAGTTTCGCAAAAGATCGCCCTGCACTCTTGCAAATCAACTTCGAACGGCAACGAAAAGCCATGCGCTTGTCTCTACGATAAATGGCAGCGATGCTGACCCCGGTACGCAGTCGCCGAATCGTTTCAACCTCCCAACGCTACCGTGCAGACAGGAGTGGCGGCACCGTGCCCCCTACAATTGATGTGACGGATGTCACCGCTTGCTCACCCTCGTCAGTGTGATGATCAGGAGCCGCAAAGCGGCGCAAGAATGCAGCCCACGGCGCAAGCCGTGGGTGGATAACAGCGAAGGGAGAAGCCCCGGCAGGGGCGAAAGACGCCTGTCTCATACATCCGGCAATATTTTGTTGCATGTGATCTTCAGCACCCAAGGGCGGCGTCCTCTGATCAAGCCAGATTTTCGCCCTGATCTGTTTGCCTACCTCAGAGGCATCGTCCGCGAAATCCATGCAACGCTGCGACCACGAACAACGCCCAGATAAGGATCTGACGAATGATCATTCTCGGCCGACTCTCCTCTCTGGGTCTAAGGTGGGCCACCCGCGTACATCGACTGGTCAATGGAGCTTGGCCGTCGCACCCTGAAGAGTAAGTCAAATGGTTAGACCGAGCCAGCCCCCAACTACTCCACTTGACATTCAAAGTCTCCTGCATTATGTTTGCGCGCAGTCGCAGCGATCAGGATTCGTCTGAGGGGGCGGATTCTCGGTACCGTGCGTGACTCTCATCGCTGCCCCTTAGTAGCCTTGGAGGATACCGACCATGGTCTGCACCCCTCGCGGCATTTTCATAGTATCCCTTCTGCTTACAGCGTCGAGCCTTCTAACCGCTCAGACTCCGCCGAGCAAACCAAAAATCACCGTTTCACACAACGACTTGACGACCGTTCCTCAAGAACTCTTCGCGCCCTACTGGACACTTGAACCAGGTTGGAGCACGGAACTGGAAATGCGCAACAACGTGCCGTGGCACGATCTGCGCATGACCCCTGTGCTCCGTACTCCCGACGGTGTCGAAGTGCCGCTTGCGCCGGTCAACCTTAAACCTGAGGAGATTGTGTCCCTTAACCTTCGGACCGCGGTCGCCGCTGCCAAGCCGGAACTGTTAGACAAAATGGGTTCGTTTGGCTCGGTAGTATTTCGCTTCGACGGAAGCGCCGCCGCGAACGGATTTGCTGCTGCCGTGGTGCGTCGTGATGGCCATCCTATCGATTTTCACTTTGACGCTGAGGGCAGCAGTTCGAACGCGGTCGAGGGCATGTGGTGGCTCCCGGCTACGAGCGCGACCGACTATCTGATTGTCAGCAATCCCCGCGGCAACGTCGTGACCGCGAGACTGACTCTCTCGGATACATCCGGCGCAACGCACCAGAGTCTTCTAACCGTTGGCCCGAGGCAGAGCGTACGCACAAACATACGGGAAGAGCTTCGCGCCGCAGCCCACGGAAGCTTCGGCGGTCTTAGCCTGTCTGTTGTTAAGGGCGGGTCGACCGTTAAAGAAGGGTCCATCGTCAGGCAAGAAGCCCTCTCCGCAACGGAAATTGTCTTCGACGAATTAACTGGCCTATCGACAACGCTGAAACTGTTCGAGCGTCAGTCCATCGCCGAAATCGACAAAGTTGAGAGTCGGGTGTTGCGAGCGCCGATGATGGCTCTGAGTCACCCTGATCGCAGCCTGGGATTTCCGAGTGCGACCATGCTCAACCCCAAGATTTTCCTTCGCAATGCCGGTCCCGCACCTGCGATTGTTTCACCGGGGGTCAATTGGCGCGATGATAGTAAGAGTGGAACATCGATCCTACCGCGGATTACGCTATTGCCGGGACAGATCAGAATCCTGAATCTGGCAGACTTTCAGAAAACGAGGCAGATTCCAGAAGACGCCACGTGGGCTACCGTATCCCTTGGCTTCACCGGACGAAGTGGGGATCTGATTGCCGTTGCCATGAGCTATGACCAGACCAGCCGATACGGATTGCAGACGCCGTTCAGCGAGGTGATCAACCACTTGTTCAAAGGCAGCATGTGGCACGTGGACGCTACCCACAACACGCTCATCACCACGGGAAACGGCGGCACGGAACCGACACGGGCGCAAGTGACGCTGTTCTATAACGGCGGCCAGAGCAAGTATCGGGTGGAACAGTCATTGTCTCCGGGCCAACAAATCTGGCTCAATTTAGGCGATTTGATGCGCAACCAGATTCCCGATTCAGACGGCAAGACGATGCCACCAGATGTGATGTCGGGCTCCTACGAGTTGCGCGACTTGGATCACGAAGTCCTCGGATTGCTGTACGAAGGCAAGCTGGTCGTGGACAAAACCTACGGACACGCCTCCTACGGTTGTGCCCACTGTTGCGGATACTGGCGAGCGCAACTCGCACCGACTCCATTCGACGGGCCACCGGATATCGACAACAGGATTCCTATCAGATGTTGAATGCATGCACCTCGAACTAGGAGGACTACGGACCGTTCGGCTTCAGCTGGCACAGCACGAATACGACCGTGGCCACCTTGGCCAGCGCTAAGTTACACACGGTGGCAGTGGGAAGCGCCACCGGCTCGGCTTACAATACTTTGCCCTACGGCGCTAGTGGTGGCTGTCCCGATGTGAAGCAAACCGGCGATCAAGGGGTTGCGGTGCAGCCGACGGTTACGGTCTTAGGTCCAACGAACATCCCAATGCTCAAGACGGGTACAACGGGCCCTGACAGCATTACCGTTACAGCAACCGGCAATCCAAGCGGCGGGACGTATTCGTGGGCCGCCTTGAGCGGCGGGTCGAACATCAAAATCCTTAATGCCACTTCTCAGAGCGCCATTCTCCAGTCCGTCGCAGTTGGCACCTATACAGTGCAGGTGACGTACACGCTCAACAACCAACCCGGGACCGCCACTACTGTGGGAAAGGTACAGCAACCCGGCAGTCTGGCAGTGATCACTAACACGACGCCACAATGGACCTGCGCTAATCTTCCGGGAAGTTACATTACTGAGGAGCGGCTGATCCAGTATCAGGTCTTGGACACCTCAGCGGTTCCTATCCCGGTTACTGGGATGAACTTAACTGAGACCCTGAACGAAATCTCAAATACGTGTAACGTTCATCCAACTCCAACGGTCGACGCGAAGTCGGGATCAAACGGTTACTTCCCGGGGCCGGACACCCTGCAATTATGTTCGCCTGTCTGCCTGCCAGCGGATGGCAACGGCAATCCAACCGGTAGCTGCACGCTGAAATTAGCCCAAACCTGGAGCGTAAACGGTTTCACTGTAAAAAGCGACGCCCCAATATTCACATGTCCCGGTCCACCGACAGGAGCACCATAGATGCCGCGATTATGTTGGTTTAGGATTGTTACCTTGGTTGTGGCCTGCGGGAGTTATATTTCCGTACCCGCTCAGATTACTGCTCACTACCCATCGCCCCAGTACGGTCAGCCACCAGCAGATCTGGCCAACGCTCTAGTCCAAATGGCACGAGCATCTCACATGCCACTCATCGCGGAGCTAGCGTGGCCGTTGCCAGAGATCCCCACAGCCGAGGGTAAACCGTTCTCCCCGGAAAGCCTAAACGCTCTTGTTAAACAGGCGCCTGGATACGAGTGGAAGATGGAAGGCAAGGCCGTTCATTTCTACAACAAGAAACTGCGGCAAGCGGAGTTCAATTTTCTCAATTTCAAGTTCCCTCGGTTTGCATCGCCAGGAAATCTCTCCGACCTTAAGGTCCAGTTCCGCGGGCAGGCAATTGGGCTTTTGGAAGGTTACACAGGAGCGGGATACGCAACAACGGGCTTTGGAGATCCTCTATTGCAGAAAGAAAAGCTAAAGCAGGGCATCCTGGAGAATGTCACTCCCCTTGAGGTATTGATTCACGTGGCAAACGAGAGCCCCACCTTCTATACCGTACTGGTGTTCCCAAGCGAAGAACCAACTGTGACTGAAGTGGAGAAACGATTAGTGTGGCAGTGGGGAAGTCTCGACGAGAAACTGGCCCCATTATACGTTCAGCCGCCACCCGCCGAGCCTCGCTAAGAAAATTGGGCGGACACCTACAATTCGGGGCGGGAAACCGGTGACCACACGGGACGCACCCCAAGTTCAGACCGAACCAACACAAAGCAAAAAAGGCGGGCTCGGGGGCTGGCCCGACCTAACCCTCTAAACAACTCCTCGGGGTGCCCCGTTCAAGCTCCGCTTGGGCGGGGATTTTCAGTTGTCACAGACACCTTTCCTCACCGGCAACTAAACTCGTCCCATGCCTTGGGGACTCAAACACTTTCAACAATCCGGGCAGTTGCACTTCTTGACCTTCAGTTGTTATCACCGTCGGCAAAACTTCGCGACTCCGCATTCCCGCGGATGCTTCGAATCTTCACTGGAACGCGTGCGCCAGTCCTACGGACTGTGCGTGTACGGCTACGTCGCGATGCCCGAACACGTGCACTTGCTGGTCAACGAACCGGATCGAGGCTGCTTAGCACAGATGCTGCAGTCGCTGAAGCAGTCCGCAGCACGCACCCTCGCTCTGCGAGCAGCGGATTCATTCTGGCAAGCACGGTACTACGACTTCAACGTGTGGGGCGAACGCAACTTTGTGGAAAAGCTGCGCTACATTCATCGCAACCCAGTCGTACGCGGATTGGTGGAGCGGCCCGAAGATTGGAAATGGAGCAGCTTCCGTCACTACCTCACCGGCGCAGACGGAGTCGTCGAGATCGAATCCCAATGGACAGCACGGCGCCGAGAAAAACTGGGAATCATACCAACAGCTCGCGTTCGCAAAAGCCCCGCCCAAGCGAAGCTTGAACGGGCACCCCAATGAGTAAGTAAAAGGTTTAGGCCGGGCCAGCCAGCGGAAGCCGCAAAGCGGCGCAAGAATGCAGCCCACGGCGCAAGCCGTGGGTGGATAACACCGAACGGAGAAGCCCCGGCAGGGGCGAAAGACGCCTGTCTCATACATCCGGCAATATTTTGTTGCATGTGATCTTCAGCACCCAAGGGCGGTGCCCTTTGATCACGCCAGATTTTCGCCCTGATCTGTTTGCCTACTTCGGAGGCATCGTCCGCGAAATCCATGCACCGCTACGACCACCAACAACGCCCAGATAAGGATCTTACCAATGATCATTCTCGGTCGGCTCTCCTCTCTGTGGTCATAGGTGGGCCACCCCGGCCCCGACACCGCCGCCTCTCCCGTCTCAAAGCTGTTGCGGAAATGAGTGCGGTCCATCTGCAAATTGTTTCACGTTGACAACCGACAGTGTAGGCGGGAGACTTTAATTTTGTTGCGTGCTGTTGAAGTGGAGGCTTTTGTGAGATCGATGCGGCTCGGCTTGCGGCTGGGGGTAATGATGCTTTTGGCCGCGAATGTCGCAGCGCAAAGCGCCCAACCGGTTCGCGGTGGCGTCTCGGCGGGTCCCGGCCCGTGGAAGCAGTTGGCGAAGCTGACCGAGTCCAACGGGCAGGAGTCCGACTGGCTGGGCTGGTCCGTGGCGATAAGTAAAGATGGAAGCACCGTCGGCGGTGGCAGCCGTTGGGTGGTGCCGAGGCCACGGCCTTGACGGATGCGGACAAGGTGCGATTTTCGTTTTTGTGAAGCCTGCAAGGCGGATGGAAGGACATTACCGAAACCGCCATGCTTACCGCCTCCGACGGACAACCGGGAGAATACCTGGGTGAGTCCGTAGCCATCAATGACGATGGAAGCGCGATCGTTGCCGGAGCACCGGAGTGGCCTGCTAACGGTAAAGGGAACGGTGCCGTTTACGTATTCGTGCAGACCGCCGAGTGGCTGGACAGATGCGACCGAGACCGCGGAGCTGAGGACAACGGATGGAGCATTCGTACAGTTGGGCCAATCTGTAGCCATTGCTGGCATACGATCGTGGCAGGGGGGCACGGCTTCGGGGACTTGCAAGGCGCCGCTTACGTGTTTGTCGAACCGAAGGATGGCTGGGTAAGTAAAATGACAGACCGCCCGGTTGAGTCCCTCGGATGGCGCCGAGTTAGGAGAGCATAGGCTGGTCGGTCTCCATCAGTGGCAATACAGTTGTAGCCGGGGCACCATATGCGGGGACTAACGGCGAAGGTAACGGCGCGTATGTGTTCGTCAAACCGAAAAACGGCTGGAAAAATAGAACGGAGACGGCGAAACTAACAGCCTCAGATGGGATGGGTTTCCGCTTGGGTTACTCTGTCTCGGTTACCGCCGACACGATTGCAGTAGGTGCACCTTACAGACATCCGCAAGACGACGGGGCGGCGTACATTTTTATGAAACCGGCCAAAGGCTGGAAAAGCATGACTGAAACTGCTCGGTTGACTATTCCCCATTCACACGATGTGGGCGATGTCTTCGGATTGTCGGTTGCCACTCAGGAACAAGGCAGGGCCACGGGAGTTGGATGCCCAGGGTGTTTAGACGGACAAGGTGCTGCATTCTCGTTCTCGGAACCAGCCAGTGGATGGAGGACGACCTCCAGGTTCGACACACAGCTTACCGCCTCGGATGGTGTGACTGGCGATCGCTTGGGCTTTTCGGTCGCCGCAAGTCCGACGACCGTCGTCGCGGGGGCTCCGTACGCTACGATTCACTCCAATCCCGAGGAAGGCACCGCCTATGTGTTCGGGCGGCCAGTTCGGTAGTTTGTTCCGCTTTTGTAACAAAAACAACCTCTCTGACTGAATCCTGCATTTGGTGCTGTACCATCCAGCCGTACCTGTAACCACGGGGGGGGCTCGCCCGTCCTAACCCTCTAAACAACTCTTCGGGGTGCCCCGTTCAAGCTCCGCTTGGGCGGGGATGTTCAGTTGTCACAGATCATTTCACCATCGGCAATCAATCCGCCTTCATCCGCTGCACGATCTTCGTCTTTCGCCAATCCTCGCAACTCCGCCCCAACTCACCCGCGCCGCCCAGAACCCCGATCCAGCGGAGTCAAAACTGCCGTGATCGCATACAGCCGCCCTTCGCGCCCCGACTCCGCCGCAATCTCCATCAGCTTCCTTATATATCGGTTCACTTCTACAATCTGATCGCGTGTCAGCCAACCCGTCGTCCGCAGAGCCCACAGTTCTCGCCCCGGCCCCGACACCGCCGCCTCCCCCGTCTCAAAGCTGTTGCGGAAATCGCGCATCCCTAAACGCAACATCGAGGCGATGATCGCGTTCACTTCCCTTCCATTACCTTTTTTGCCCAGTTCATAGCGCAGGCTCAACTCCGGCGCGACCGCGCTGAACAGCGCTTCGCGGCGTCCATTCAGCATGCGATAGCCGGCATCCAGCACCAATCCCACTCTCTTCAGTATGCGGAGATGGTAGTAAAGCGAGTCCGCCGGCCGGCGCAGCGCCGTAGCAATCTCGGCCACCGAAACCGTCCCCATCCGCGGCAACACATCCACAATCTCCTGGCGCGTGGAAGCGGCCAGCGCGCGCATTTGTCGCTTGCTTCGAATTATGTAGTTGTCTTGCATTCTGCTCATGGTGTAGCATCTTATCAGTTCATTGAATATATTTAGTTTTATTCAGCGACGTTCATATTAAACTCAATAGGAGCAATCATGCCCCGCTCAGCCCCACTCGCCCCATTCATTCTGTTACTCGCCGCGCTCTGCATGCCGTCTTTCAGCCGGGCACAAAGCAACCCCGCCCCCAGCGAAAGCGGGCCGGATGCGGAAGTAAAGGAATTCCGTCTCGGCGACCTGGAGGCGAGCTTGCGCACCATGAAGCCTGGGCCCGACCACGATTATTTTGCCGGCATATTAGCCAATCGTGATGGCCACATCGCGGATTCCATCCGCCTCCTGAACACGGCAATCCCAGCCATCCGAATTCCGCACCCGGAACGCGCCGCACTCGCCCTGCAGGCTTTGGCGGACGACTACAACAAAACTTTCCAGTACGCCGACGCCTCCAAGGCCTACGAGGATCTGTTAACCCACTTCGCAACCCAATTGAGCCCGGAAGATTTGAAGAGCACAAAAGATGATGCCGGAATAGCCAAGATCCTCCGCGATGCGCCGCCGCAAACCATCACCTGGAATGGCCCGGTTAAATTGAAGACCGAGCGCAACCGCCTGAACTCTCAGAATGTGGATTTAACCGTCAACGGCGTGCGCGGGCCGTGGCTCATGGATACTGGAGCCGCTCTCTCCGTAGTCAGCAAAAGCTTTGCCAAGCGTCTCGGGCTGAAGCCTCTGCCCGGTTCCGCCAGCACCCAGGCGGGTCTCACCGGAATCGAGAATCCCGTGCGCGTGGCGTTGCTTCCTACTCTCGAGGTCGGAGGCGCAACCCTGCACAACGTCGTGGTCATGGTGTTCGACGATGAGAACTTGAACGTCGACCTGGTCACCACCAAATACCAGATCCACGCCATCCTTGGTTACCCCGTGTTTCAGGCGCTCGGGACCGTTACTTTTCTGCACGACGGGCAGTTTGAGGCGGGAAGCAAAACCCGCCCCGCCGGAGCAGGAGCGCGCATGTTCATGAAGCAGATGGCTCCCCTCATTGAGTGCAAAGTCGGCGGAGAGAATTTAATTTTTGGATTCGACACGGGCGCAGGCAATAGCGATCTTTTCGTCCGCTACTACGAACGCTTTCGCAGCCAATCCGCGGGATGGAAGAAGGCGCAAATCAAAACTTCCGGCGCCGGAGGACTCATCGATCAGACCATCTACGTTCAACCCAACATGATTCTCTCGATCGGCGATAAAATCGTGACCCTCGATGCCGTCGCCATTCACCCCGCCAGCACCGGAACCGACTTGAACGAACTCTACGGAAATCTGGGCCAGGACGTAGTAGCAAACTTCGCCAGCTTCACCCTCGATTTCTCCAGCATGACCTTCACCTTGGGCGACCCGCTACCCCCATCCAAACCAAATCCGAAGCCCTAAGGGTCCTGGCAGCAAAACGACACAAAGTACTCCCAAGCCAATCGATTCATGCGCTTACCCGCGACCCTTGACATCAAACCAGAGATTTTCTATACTTAGCACTCGCCAACAATGAGTGCTAACAAACCTAATTTGATGGCGAAAGCTCCAGGCAATCAAACCCAAATCCTAACCCAATACGAAACGAAAACGAAAGGAGCACACGCATGGCAACAAAATTTACACCGCTGCACGACCGCATCCTGGTCCGCCGAGTAGAAGAAGTAGGCACCACCCGAGGCGGCATAATTATTCCGGATTCGGCTAAGGACAAGCCTTCTGAGGGGGAAGTTATCTCTGTTGGACGTGGCAAGAGCAATGATGAGGGCAAGGTGTTTCCTCTGGCGGTCAAAGAGGGCGATCACATTCTGTTTGGCAAGTATTCCGGAACGGAGATCAAGCTGGATGGTGAGGATTTCATCATCATGCGCGAGGAAGAGGTTCTGGGCGTGATCAGCGGCGCGGCCAAGAAGGAAATGGCTGGCTCGCGCAAGTAGTTTTTCTCGAGTGACGTGCC
This sequence comes from uncultured Acidobacteriota bacterium, assembly GCA_963771285.1. Lineage (GTDB taxonomy): Bacteria > Acidobacteriota > Terriglobia > Terriglobales > Acidobacteriaceae > JABDBE01. The sequence continues at coordinate 270,752 of CAVYSX010000014.1, read as the reverse complement.
TCCAGGGAGGAACAAACCTTTACCACAGGGGACACGGGGTTACACAGAGGCTTTGAAATCTTAAGGAGAAGAAAATTATGGCTAAGCAAATTGTGCATGGAGAGGAGTCGCGGCAGGCGATTCTTCGCGGCGTGAATATTCTCGCCGATGCGGTGAAAGTGACTCTTGGCCCCAAGGGCCGCAACGTAGTGATCGAGAAGAAATTCGGTTCGCCGACCATCACCAAGGACGGCGTGACGGTGGCGAAAGAGATCGAATTGCAGAACGCGCAGGAAAACATGGGCGCGCAGATGGTACGCGAAGTGGCTTCGAAGACTTCCGACATCGCCGGCGACGGCACCACGACGGCAACGGTTCTGGCGCAGGCGATTTATCGCGAAGGCGTCAAGACGGTTGCGGCGGGTGCGAATCCGATGGCGATGAAGCGCGGCATCGAGAAGGCCGTGACGGCGATCTGCGGCAGCCTGGACAAGGAAGGCAACCGGATCAAGGGCGAGCTGGACAAGTTTTCGAAGCCCGTGACCGGCGACATGATTGGACAGGTTGGCACGATTTCCGCCAACAACGATGAGACCATCGGGCACATCATTGCCGAAGCCATGAAGAAGGTCGGCAAGGATGGCGTGATTACGGTGGAAGAAGCAAAGACTCTGGAAACGCAGCTGGAAGTGGTCGAAGGCATGCAGTTCGACCGCGGGTATCTGTCTCCTTACTTTGTGACCGATCCGGAGCGCATGGAAGCGGCTCTGGAGAACGTCTACATCCTGATTCACGAAAAGAAAATCAGCTCGATGAAAGATCTTCTGCCTTTGCTGGAGCAGATCGCGAAGAGCAGCCGTCCGCTGCTGATCATCGCTGAGGATGTTGAGGGCGAAGCGCTCGCAACGTTGGTCGTGAACAAGCTGCGTGGCACGCTGCAAGTCGCCGCCGTAAAGGCGCCGGGCTTTGGCGATCGCCGCAAGGCGATGCTGGATGACATCGCGAAGCTGACGGGTGGCAAGGCCATCACGGAAGATCTCGGTGTGAAACTGGAGAACGTGCAGATTGCCGATCTCGGGCAGGCCAAGAAGGTGACCATCGACAAGGACAACACCACTATTGTCGAAGGCAAAGGCAAGCCGGGCGACATTCAGGGCCGAGTGAAGGAAATTCGTGGCCAGATCGAAAAGACCACCAGCGACTACGACCGCGAGAAGTTGCAGGAGCGGTTGGCGAAGCTGGTTGGCGGCGTGGCGGTGATTAAAGTCGGGGCTGCGACCGAGACCGAAATGAAAGAGAAGAAGGCTCGCGTGGAAGATGCGATGCATGCGACGCGCGCGGCCGTGGAAGAAGGCATTGTCCCGGGCGGCGGCGTGGCGCTGGCGCGCTGCGTAAACGCTCTCGACAAGCTGAAGCTCGAGGGTGATGAGCAGATTGGCGTGAACATTGTGAAGCGCGCCATTCAGGAGCCGTTGCGACAGATCGCCGAGAATGCCGGCGAAGAAGGCGCGATTGTTCTGGGCAAAGTCAACGACTCGAAAGACAACAACTACGGCTACAACGCACTGACCGGCGACTATGAAGATCTGGTCAAGGCGGGCGTGCTCGATCCGACGAAGGTTGTGCGGACGGCGTTGCAGAATGCCGGATCGATTGCGTCGTTGATGCTGACCACCGAAGCCCTGATCGCCGAAATCCCCGAGGAGAAGAAGAGCGCTCCGATGGGCGGCGGCGGACACGGCGGCGGTATGGAAGGCATGTACTAAGAGCGGCTTTTAGCTCTTAGCTTTTAGCTTGGATCAAAGGCCCCGCTTGGTAGAGCGGGGCCTTTTTTGTTGAGACCCGCACGTCCACGGTCCCAGTGCATATAATTGATGAAGGCCGAAGCTGATGCGCGATGTTCCACTCACTCGAAAGGATTTCCAACGTCTAGCTGAGTTGCGAGTGCGAGAGGCTGCCGCGCTGTTACGAACCAGAAACCCAATCGGTTCCTACTACCTTGGCGGGTATGCGATTGAATGTGCACTCAAAGCATGCATCGCGAAACAGGCAAGGCGCCACGAGTTTCCTCTGAAAGCCGACTATGTGCGGCGCGTGTATACGCACAAATTAGAGGAATTGTTGAGACTTGCCGATCTTGAACAGCAGCTAGAAGATGCCATGAGGACGAATGCCGCCCTAGCGAGGAACTGGGGAGTGGTGAAAGATTGGGATGAGGAGTCCCGGTACCGGAGTTCTGGTTTGAATGGAAGGGATTTGCATGGGGCCGTGGCCGGGCCGGACGGAGTGCTTCATTGGATAAAGCAACGCTGGTAAAAAGTGACCTTGAGATCGAAGGCCGGGTATTGGCAGCCTTGAGTTCGGCCAAGATTCCGGTCACCCTCTCGGACCTCACCTACGTTCCCCAGCTTGGGGAGTGGCAGCTAATTGTCGCGACGCCGTGGTATGACAGCAAGGGGCCACGCGAATCGTATACGCGCGTAATCAAGGCATTTCAAAATGCCGGCATTTACGAGGACATACCTATCAGACGCCTGTTTCTGAAGAGCCCGGCGGACCCACTGGTCAAGGCCCTCGAACGCGACGTCAAGATCCGGACGGAGGGAACCATCCACATCGTTCGGAGTAGCAAGGCTCAGGGGTATAGCTACGCTGTGACTTTTGCCCCGTTTACTGGCCCCGGAGGGGTTGTGCCTGCAAGACGGTTCGCGGGAAGTGATGATTTACGCTCGTTTCTGGAGGACGATCTGTACATTTCGCCGAGCTCGATAGATGAGGCACTGTTAGAGCTTGAGCGCAAAGGCAGCGCGTCCATATTCAATGTTCAGCTCACCCGAAAAGAGCTTAGGAAATTGTCCCTAGCGTAGCCTCACTTCTTCAATTGTGCGTACCTAGATTCTTTCGCTCGCTAAGCAGATGCCGCACGCCCGCGTTGGCGGCGAATAGCGTGGAACCCCGGCGGCCTAGCTGTTTTCACTGTGGTCGGCCAATGCGGCGCGAGAGTCTCAACCACAAAGAACGGACGCGAACCTGGCGCACCGGACCTTCCATTAGTTCTAGCCCGCGAGAAGTTCTTTTCTTAGAAAGTAGATTGCCGATCCGAATGTCCCGGTTGGATACTTCCCGTTTTCATCGGGGTTCAAACGATATCGTTCCTTCGCTATCGGACCCAAAAGTTGTTGATATCGTTGAGCCACGTCGCGATCTGGGTTGAAAACGTGAAAGCGTTGGATTCTTGAGGGACCCATTGTGCCCAGAGCATACAGGTATCTAAAGAACTGATCGGTCTGAGGCAGCGAATAGCCGATGACAAAAATGTTCTCTGCCTGTCCCAGTCTCTCCGCTGCCCGCCGCCAAACCGGCGAGATCGCGGAGTAGTGCTCCGACTTGTTCCACGTGGGCGGCACAATAAGCGGCACAATAAAAGGTTGCTCACGTTCAGCACCTGAGCAGTGAATCGCCCCTATCAAACGGCTGGGTCGGAGCCTTGCGATATCCTTGTCTCTCGCAATTAGTCCCGAGGTTGGAGTTCCTAGGCCCTTGATCGTTACTTTCCCACACTTGTTGCACTGCGCCCAGTTGACAGAACCATGCAGCTTTAGCAGCTCGACCTGAGCATTCTCGGCGTCTTCCTTTAGCGCACTCGAGTACGACAGTGACTGCGTTTGAAAAGCAAAATCGAGCCCGATGTCGTAGTTAAACGTGAGCACCGCCACGTCGTGCCCAGCCTTGGCTAGCTGGCCGACCAACTGTCCAAACCATTCATATTCGAGGCTGGGAAGAATTCTTTCCTCTACATTCCGAAACTCTTGGGTAACTTCGATGGTCTCAAGAATGACCTTTTTCAAAGCAGGGACGAGAGTTGGGATTCTATCTTCGGCTAGGTCTCCCAGCTTCCCGAACAGCGTGGCCATTTCAAAAGCTGCGAAGACTGACTCAACATTCCTGAGTTCCAACTGAGACTTCGCGAAGACGCCATTCAGGCTGGTGATGGCCTCAAAAACGAGGTCGAAAGCACTCCTATCTAGTTCAATCTCGGTATATCTCCTCAGCCGGTAGGATTCATCCAGGAAATCTCTCATGACAGGGACGTGGCAATGGACGGATGCGCCCGCACCAAGGATGAAAATCGTCTTCGTCCTCTCAAGCCTCACCATTAGCGGCCAGATTACCACGCCGGAGGCTGGCCCACGCTTTCGATCTAAAATGTAAGTAGCGAAGCAACTGAGGCTGACCCCACGCTTGGGCTTTTTCAATCGTGGGTACTTCACTATCGGGAAGCGCCCGACCCCATCCTATTTCAGCAATGGATGTCGTGCGGGTCGAGATTCTCGTTTTCCCACCTCCGCAAAGGACGCGGAGATGGGGCACCCGCCAGGTTTCCCTGGCCAAACGGGAGAGGTCAAAATCCCCACTCTAACGTCGCAGAACAAGAGTGAGGATGGGATTGGGCTATTTCCCGCGCCGTTTATGATGGGGCCCGCGGCACGACGATAAACAACGCCGACATTTTTGCGACTGAACTGGTGACCTAACCGTGACACCGGTACCCGCCCCTTGCGAAAGGCCGCAAGGAGCAGGGCACCCAGAACCTGAATTTTCATCGGCTAGGGTCCCGACCCACCCGTAATTCTTCGAAGCGAACCTCGCTTATAACAAATTGTTTCCTCAGCGGCTAAAGCCCGGTCTATTGTGGGGGCTTGTCGGCAGGGCTTAAGCCGTGCCCTTCCCAGTCGTGCCCTTCCCAAAAGTTCATCGGTCGGAATTCTCGTTTTCCCACCTCCGCAAAGGACGCGGAGATGGGGCACCCGCCGCGTTTCACGAGCCAAACGGGAGAGGTCAAAATCCCCAATCTAACGTCGCAGGACAAGAGTGGGGGATTGGGCTATTTCCGCGACTTAGGATGAGGCACCCGGCGGGGGGCGTAGCACGCGGGCGAGGGCGCCCGCGCCACACGAATCATGCTATTTCGATCATGCTATTTCAGAAGTGTCAGGGGGAACTATGCGGCGGCGGACTCACGCATGGCTTTCATGTAGCTGTCCATGGATTGGGTTAACTGCGCATCCACCTCGTCGGCGATAGTCATAACATCGGGTAAGAGCAGACTGAAATCGAGAGATTCCAGATTGATTTGTAACGTTCCGAATATCGTCACCTGCAATATTCGCGATTCATGCACTAGCATTGCGGGAGTGTAGCCTTGCTGGTATCGCAGCATGCCGTGGGCTACAGCGGCAGGGGAGAAGACGGCATCACTGTCCTTGGTGGTGGCGCTGGGCTGGCTCAAGCGTAAAGACAGGTCTTCAACCAGCTTGGGAAGATGTCCGGTGCGCTCTTCATCGCTAAGTGAAATGCAGTTCAGTTGACTGCTCTGTTTTGCCCGCGCGAGCCAAGCGTCCACGATGCCGGTGCTGCAGCGCAGCAGGATCGCCCCCACACTGTGCTTGTCCACTCGCTTAATGGGCGTGCGGTTGACGAGTCTGTGTCGGACGAGTTCCGTGAAGCGGCCAATCTCGAAGGGTTTGACCACAATTTCATCCGCCTCGAGCAGGATGGCGGCCATGGCGCCCTGCACGTCGGGGTAGCCGCTGACCAACATGGTCAAGGCATTCGGTTGGGAGTGGCGCATTGCAGAGACAACGGTGAAGCCGTCGCCAGGGTCAGGCATGTGCAGGTCGGTGATGAGCACGTCGAAGCTCTCAGAGGCGATTCGTCTCAGAGCTTCGGTTACGCTGGAAGCTGCAACGACTTCAAATTGTTTGCGTTCGAGCCCTTGAACCATCATTGCAAGTACTGCGCTGTCGTCATCGACCAGCAGGACTCTGTGAACCGAGGCTGTTTCGAACATAGAACCCCCTCGTCACGAATAGTGCCAGTCTAGATAAGGTGGATTCCCAAAACTGTGCAATTTTGACCATTTTGTCCCATTTTGGGCAATGTATTATTCGAACAGTCGATAGAGCGGTCATGGGTTAGTGTCGACGGACAAGTGTCGATGTTCCGACCCTCACGATTGCTGTACCTTCCGTAAAAGAACGGGCACGCTTCGGGCCGACCCCTCCTCGGGGTCTGGCCTTTTTTACGTTGGCGACTGGAGCCGCAGAGTATTTGGCTAGGGGCGGGTGTATCCTTTGGCGCCTAGTCGCCACCAGGCTTCCTGATATTTTTCGTATTGGCCGCCTTTGCCGGGGTAGAAGTGGAGGCATTTGCTGGGGGCGAAGGCTTTGGCGGGGATGATGTACCAGAGGTCGAGAGGGACGATGTAGGCGGCGAGGATGTCGATTTCGTCGGCGGTGTAGGCGGCGGTGCATCCGCGGGCGGTGATGCTGAAGCGCTTTTCGGCGACGTAACGCGTCGACTTGACCTGCACGCGCCACAGGCGTTTGCCGGCGCCGATGGCGAAGTCGTAGCGTTCGCTGTCTCCCCAGGGCTTGAGGACGCTGAGGCCGAGGCTGGTGGCTTTGTGGAGGAAGGCGGCTTCGGCTTGCTCTCCGGCCCACTTGCGGGTGTCGGCGGCGGCGAAGATTTCGGCGATTACGTTTGAGGCGGCTGGGAGTCGTTATTTCTGGGGTCGCTATTTCTGCGTTCGTTATCTCTGAGTACAAGGGATGACCTCTGTTTGGCTGTTTCTGCAACAAAAAAGGTGCAGCCTCGGCTGCACCTCTGGGCTCCCGTAAGGGACATCTACCCATTTAAATTGTAGCAGAAATTGGGTGGTTTTGCGAGGTAAATATCGCGAGGGAAATGCTGGTGCGTTTGAATCCTGGCGGCTTGGTTTTATCACGATGGGCCGCGGTTCTACGGTGGGTCGAGATCAGGTTTTTCAGGTGGAAGTGGGGGGAAACGGTGCCGCCTCTTGTCCTCCCAGCATCTTTTGCGTAACAATCAACATCTTACGGTTTAGAGACCTGCGGGATTTCCCAGGGAGATGCTCTTTCAATGTTCTTTGCACCTCGGCGCCAGTGCCGGGCACTTCCAGCCATCCTTATATTGTTGTTGCTGACAGCGTCGCTGCCCGTGTGGGCGGCGGAAAAGACGCACCTGCGTGTGGACGACTATCAGATTGCGGTGGAGTTGACGCCGCATACGCACAAGATTGTGGCGCGGGCCAAAGTCAAATTTACTGCTCTGGAAGACATCAATGCGGCGATTTTCGAACTGCATAACGGGTTGCGCGTCACCAAGGTGACGGATGACGCGGGGAGGAGTTTGAATCCGGAGCGGATCAGCCAGGATTCGGCGGTGCGAGTGCAGTTGTCGCAGCCGCTGACCAAGGACAGCTCGGCCACGCTGACTTTTGAATACGATGGGGCGATCAACTCGGCGGACGACAGCCCGGTGCAGGGGCTGAAGCTGGTGTCGATCGATGACGATACGAGTTATCTGCTTTATGCGGGGCGCTGGTTTCCGGTGAATGCTTACGGGATCAATCGTTTTACGGCGACGATCAGCGTCACCGTCCCGGCGCATATGGTGGTGATTGGGAGCGGGAAAGCGACGGTGGCGGATGCGCCAGCGTCGAAGAAGCCGCTGTCTGCTGGATTGCCGACCAAGACTTTTACGTTTGCGTGGGACAAACCCAGTTTTCCCGGGACGATTGTTGCGGGAACTTTTCAGGAGTTCAAGGCCGACGAAGCGGGCGTAGATCTGCACGTGTACTTCAAGCCGGTGCATCAGAACCAGGGAGCGCAGTATCTTGAGACAGCGCTCAAGGAATTTACTTACTTCGTGACGCTCTACGGGCCGGGACCTTCGACGACGTTGAAAGTTGTGGAGCTACCGGACGACACGGTTCCGGATGCATGGGCGCCGGAGATGGCGGCGATTGCCAGCCGCGCGGTTACGGAGAAAGTGAATTACCGGCTGTTGGCGAACACGATTTCGCATCAGTGGTGGGGGGCGTCGGTGAGTCCGGATTCGATCGACGACTGGTGGTTGTGCGATGGCTTCGCGCGATATTCGGAAGCGCGTTATGTGGAAAATGCGGCTGGAAGTGCGGGCCTGGAAGAAGTAGTGAAAGATATGTCGGTGGGAGCGCTGGCGTATGATTCGGTGCCGCTGGCAACCATCGGCAAGCTGGATATGTATTCGCCGGAGTTTCAATCGCTGGCCACGGATAAAGGCGCGATGATTTTACACATGCTGCGCTGGGTTGAGGGCGATCAGAAGTTCGATCAGACGATGCGCAACTTTGCGTCGAAATATGCGGGGAAGTCGGCGTCGCTCGATGACTTTACCGCGGTTGCAGAGCAAAGTTACGGCGACAAACTGACATGGTTCTTTACTCAGTGGCTGGATTCGACGGGCGCTCCCGAATTCAAGACCAAGTACACGGTTTACCGGCTGGGAAACAATAAAGGCTTTCGCGTGGTGGGACAGATTACGCAGGATCTCGACTTGTTCCGCATGCCCGTCGAACTGAAAATTGATACCGACGGCAAAACTGAAGAAAAGCGAATTGATGTTGTGGGCACGGATTCGGCATTCACGATTGAAACTTTCGGCAAGCCGCGGCGGATTTCGATCGATCCTGACAACCGGGTGTTGCGGAACTCCGCCGACGTGAAGCTGCGCGCGTCCATTCAACGGGGGCAAGCGCTGGTGCAACAGGGCGACATGGCGGGCGCGCTTACGGAATTCAACAAGGCGCTCGAAAGCAACAAGAACAGTTCGCTGGCGCATTATCGTATTGCGGAAGTTTTCTTCATGCAGAAAAATTACCAGGCATCGGCCAACGCTTATCGCGATTCGCTGAACGGCGATGGCGAGCCGCGCTGGACTGAGGTTTGGAGCCACATTCAGTTAGGCAAGATATTTGACGTCACCGGGCAGCGGGAGCGGGCCACCAACGAATATCGCCAGGCTCTGCAGACGAATGACAACACGCAAGGCGCGCAGGAAGAAGCGCGGAAGTATTTGTCGAAGGCGTATGAGGTACCGAAGAGTACCGGGTAGGCTTGTGAAGCCGTTAAAATGCCCAGCGCAGTAGCGTCGCGCCCGCGGTGAATCCTGCGCCGACGGACGCCAGCAGAACCAGATCACCTTTCTTGAGCTTCCCTTCTTCTCGTGCGGTCTGCATGGCCAAAGGTATGGTCGCTGCGGTGGTGTTTCCGAAGCGGTCGATGTTGATGATCACGCTCTCCGGATTCATGGTGAGGCGCTCCGCGGTCGCCATGATGATCCGCTTGTTGGCCTGATGGGGAATAAACACGTCGACATCGCTGCCCTTGAATCCGTTGCGGTCGAGGATCTTCTCGCATAGCTCGGCCATTTTGCGGACGGCATATTTAAAGACGGCTCCGCCGTCCTGATGAACGTAGTGCATCTTCTGGTCTACGGTTTCGTGGGTGGATGGATTCAGGCTTCCACCGCCCGGCATGTAAAGCGAGCATCCTCCCGAACCATCGACTTCGTGCATGAAGTCGATCAAACCCAGCGATTCATCCTCGGCCGGTTCGAGGATCACCGCGCCTGCGCCGTCGCCGAAGATGATGCAAGTTGCGCGATCGGTGTAATCGATGATCGAGGACATGGTGTCGGCGCCGACGACCAGCACTTTTTGGTGAGCGCCGGTGGCAACAAATTGCGCCCCGGTTTGCAGCGCATAGAGGAAAGCGGAACATGCCGCGGAAACGTCGAAGCCCCAAACCCCGCTGGCTCCGAGTTTGTGCTGCACCAGACATGCGGTAGAGGGAAAGAGCATGTCGGGAGTGACGGTGCCGACGATGATGGCATCGAGATCGGAAGCGGCGATGCCGCGCTGCGCAAGGGCCTGCTTGGCCGCTCCCACGCCGAGGTCGCTGGTGGCGGTACCTTTGTCGACGACGTGGCGCTCGCGGATACCGGTGCGTTCGGCGATCCATTGATCGGTTGTATCCACCATCTTTTCGAGATCGGCGTTGGTCAACAGGCGCGGCGGGACGTAGGTTCCGAGGGCGCTGATCTTTACTCGGGTGAACATTCGGGCGCACGGCTTGACTCACTCTATGAGTTCTCCAGTATGAAAAATGAACTTGCTATTGTTACGCACACGGCAGGCAATGTCCAACGGGTGAGATATTGGGTGGTGTTCTAATTTGGATTTGCACAGCCCTGCTGTTCGGTATGTTCGTTGTCACGCCTCTGGGCCATCAATCGCAGTTACGGATCAATCGGCAAAGTCACCGTATATTGCTGGCGTGAGCACAAGCTCATTGGCGTCAACCGTGTGTCCAACCTCGAATCCCCGCATCATTATGTTCCTGATCACTTTGTCGGCCCGCATTACGCGAAAAGCGCGCCTAGTTTGATGATGGCTGGATTCGAGACTCCTTCTATAGTCAACGCAGACAAGCATATCGAGATTAATCGTTGTCCTTCCCACGAATTTGCTGTTTTTCAAGGCGTTTTGAATGTCTTCTTTGTTGACTACTCCCTGATACCGATCAGTTGTGGTTTGAGTAGGGAACATCACATACCAGTAATCCCCGGCTGTACTTTTAGCAGCTTTAGAGGCAGAACATAGCTGTTCTTGGGCATTTAGCAGCCTTCGGATGTCTTGCTCTCCCTCTCCGAGTTTCAATACGATAGTAAACGATAACACTTGACGCCACCGAGTAATCAATGTTGGTAAGCGTCAACCGACAAAAAAGAACCCGCCATTCTGGTCGAGGGAGAAATCCGGCATCCGCTCGATTGAACGCATGGGCGTTCACTCGGGACGATCATGCGGCTTTGCATCCCATCAAGTAGCCTGGACGCTCGTTGCAGAGGCATCCACTTGTTGGGAGGCCTAAAATCGTGGAACCGCAAGAGAAAACTAGAGAGTCGGACCCCAAACTCCCGTAAGGGAACAAGGGTTGTAGTCTGTTCACGGACTCAAGGCGATTGCGCTCGGGCAAAGCCGCCAATCAAACTCAGAATGGATAAGGAGCACAATCCATGCCAGTGACTTGCAAGCGTGACAGGCCAAATTAGGACACTACAGGTATGACGACGATTGACAGATCACTCCAAACCGAAATCGCGTCGGATTAGAAGGATCACCCAGAAAAACGAAATAAGCCAGACACCGGCGACCCACTGCACACGCAAGAGCTCGTTACCGTTGCTTCCTTCCGGACCTGGCGGGGTTGGCGAGAGTGCGTCGCGCGGGGCCGATGCCTGACCTCAATCATTCTAACATTCACTTCGCGTACGACTGCTGACCGGAGCGGTTGTGGGGGACTTTACAGGGTGTGCCCACTCAGAAATTTCCAGGCGTCGGCGTTGATGGCGTCGCTGGCGGCGTAGTAGTTGTGGCTGTGGCCCTTCAGCTCAGAATATTGAACCGGGAAACCGGCTTTGATCAACAAGTCGCGCGTCCGGCGAACGTTCTCGATGGGAACCAGCTCGTCATGGTCGCCGCTGAAGATGACGATCGGCGTTTTTCGCTTGGCGTTGGCCAGGATTCCCTGGTACTGATCCTCGATGAACATGGCGTGAACCGCAACCGCGGCAAAATACTCAGAGTCGAACATGGCGGCGTCGTAGGCGAGATACCCGCCCATGGAGTGGCCGAAGACGTAGCTGCGGTGGGAGTCGATGGAGGCGAACTGCCGGGCGTCGTCCATAACGCAGAGAAACATTTTAGGGGCGACGGCTTCAAACCACTTTTCTCGAGGAAGTTCGGGCGCGACCAGAACGATGTGATTCTTGGCGGCAAAATGCTTCCAGGCATCGAGAAAGTTTCCCGGGTCGTCACCTGCGCCGTGCAGGAGCAAGATCGCGGGCAAGGGATCGTGGTCAGTCTTCTTGCCCGGCGAGAACAATTCGTAGCGATACTTTTTTCCATCACATTGAACTTGGCGGGAAGGCACATCCGAGGCGCGGCTGCACACTGACATGAGCGTCACAAGGACGCACGCATACAGCCAGCAGCTTGTAATTGGGCTTTGTCTTTGCCACTGCCACTGCCACTGCCACTGCCATTGCCATTGCGGAGCAGTGTAGCAGGTGGTGCGTAACCGATCGTACTCTTCCCTTTCGGCGGCGGATCGCGAACAATAGACAAATCCATTCTCATGCTAGCCGCTCGACCGCAATTCGCTGGAGCTGCGTTGCCCTCAGTGGTGGAACGCTACTTTCAGATCGCGCTTTATCTTTTGGTGCTCAGCGGGTTCGTGACCCTGGTATCGACTCGCGGCCTCGATGCGCTTACGGTTCTGCTGGTGAGCATGGCGCTTTTGTTTCGCGGATATCTGTTGGTCAGCGGGCGTACGCTGCTGATCCCCGATGTGTGGACTACCGCTCTCACGCTGACTTACGTTGCATTTTATCTTTTTGACTATGCGGTGATCTCGCGCGGGTTTGTGGCAGCCACCGTCCATTTGGTGCTGTTCGTGATGGTGATGCGCCTGTTCTCGATGAAGCGGGAGCGCGATTCCTACTTTTTGGCGGTGATCGCGTTTCTGATGGTACTGGCCGCGGCAGTGCTTACGGTGGACAGCATTTTCCTGTTCGCATTCACAGTGTTCATGCTGATGGCGGTAGCGACGTTCATCCTGATGGAGATGCGACGCGCCTCCAGCACGGCGACGGTGCGCGCCTTTTCAGCGAGCGGGGATGCGATTGGCCCGCATTTGGGTTATTCGCTGGCGGGCGCGGCGCCGGCAATCGCGGCTTTAATACTCGTCAGCGCGGCGGCGATCTTTTTTATTCTGCCGCGCGTCTCGACCGGATACCTCACCGCGCTGGCCCCGAATCGAGAACTCAGTACCGGCTTCAGCGATCGCGTGGATCTGGGACAGATCGGCGAGATACAGCAATCCAGCGCGCTGGTGATGCACATCCAGATTGATGGCGACACCCGCGGCGCCTACGACCTGAAATGGCGCGGCGTTAGCCTGGTAGTTTTTGACGGCAAGACCTGGTACAACCCGCACCCGCAACACGTGACCTCAACTTTAGGGGCAAGCCGATTTGTACTGGGGCGACCAGGGGCAGAATTGCGGAAATCCCGGATTGTGGAAGCGCAACGAATTCACTATCAAGTGTTGATGGAGCCTTTGGCGAGCAACGTATTTTTTCTTGCTCCGACGGCGATCGCACTGGAAGGCAACTACCGGTTGCTGTCGATGGATGACGGTGGCGCGGTCTTTGACCTCGACTCGGAACACCCCATCACGCGATATACCGCGACTTCCGAGATTGAGGAACCGACGCGCGAGGAGCTACGGTCAGCGTCACGAAGTTATTCGCCGGAGCTATTCGACTACCTGCAATTGCCGCCGCTGGATCCTCGTATTGGAGCGCTGGCCCAGCAAATCACCGCTTCCGCGACCAATAATTATGACCGAGCGGCTGCGATTGAAACCTATTTGCACACCAAGTTTGGGTACACGCTGCAACTTCCGAGCACGGTTCCGCGCGACGCGATTGCAAACTTTCTTTTCGAACGCAAGCAAGGGCACTGCGAATATTTTGCGTCGTCAATGACGGTGATGCTGCGCTCGCTGCGAATTCCGGCACGGGTGGTAAACGGTTTTCGCACCGGAGAGTTTAACGATCTGACTGGGCAATATGTGGTGCGAGGAAGCAACGCGCATTCCTGGGTGGAGGCGTATTTTCCTGGGTATGGATGGGTTAGTTTCGATCCCACTCCGCCTGCGCCTGCGCTGCCGCGTACGGGATGGAACCGGGGCATGTTGTATTTGGATGCCATGGCGTCGTTCTGGCGGGACTGGGTAGTTAATTACGATGCCGGCCATCAATACCATCTGGGGCGCGAGGCCGCGCACAACGGCGTTGCCTGGTTCCAGCGGGCGCGGCATTGGGCACAACGACAGCAAGAATCCTGGCTGCGGGCGGCGCGGCGAACTCAGCGGGTTGTTTCGGATTCACCGCAGCGTTGGGGTTTGGGAGCAGCGATCGCAGTAGTGCTGATTTTGTTGGCGGCAAACTTGCGACGGCTTTGGCGGGCGATTCGCTTGCGGCGCTTGGCGTCGCGTCCGGAGAAGTCTCCCAGGCGCGCGGCGACTGTCTGGTACGAGCGGATGACGCGAGTGCTGGGGCGAAGAGGCTGGCGCAAATCTCCGGCACACACTCCCACGGAATTCCTGAATTGCATTGAAGATGCGGCGATGCGTGAGTCGGTCGCGAAATTTACGCGGCATTATGAGTCGGCGCGATTCGGAGGACTGGCGGAGGATGCTCAGAAGCTTCCCGAGTTGCTTGAGGAGATTTCGGAGTTGGCTGGGCGTTAGTTAGGCAGTTCTGCGTACCGGAGAGAAAACGCAAGGTCCCTCCACTTCGCTTCGCTACGGTCGGGATGACAATTGTCGTTTCAGCTGTCGTTTCGTTTCATCTGTTGTTTCAGCTAGGATTTCCTGCTTGCCACCAGCGGCGCAGGGCTACGACCGACCACACGGCTTCGACCACTCCGAAGGGCCACGCGCCTTGCAGGAACCCGTAGGCGGAGCCCAGGATGCAGGCCCCGCTGAAGGCCAGAATGAACCAGCGGCTGCGATTCTCGAAGGCGTAGGTCACCAGCATCGCGGTGACAGCAAACAATCCGAACGCGGTTAATCGATTCACGCTTTCTCCCTGGCGGTCTATTGTTTCAGTGATCTCGCGAATCTCCAACCTTGGCGAGCCGCAGGGCTTCGATGCGCCTCGGGCTGAATGCTAGAATAGAAGGTTGCATGCCTCATCAGAAGCCCACTGTAGCTGTCGAGAATGCGCCCGAAGATACTCGGGAGACGCCCGCTTTGCCGACTAAAGTTGGCTTTGTCAGCCTGGGGTGCCCGAAAAACCTGGTGGATAGCGAAGTCATGATGGGCATGCTGTCGCGAGCCGGCGCTGAGTTGATCACGCGCGCGGAAGACGCGGATGTGATCGTGGTCAATACTTGTTCGTTTATCGCCAGCGCACAGCAGGAATCGGTGAACACGATTCTTGAAATGGCGCGACACAAAAGCGACGGCAAGGCACGAAAGCTGGTGGTTGCGGGATGTTTGGTGGAGCGGTTTCGTGATGACATCCGCAAGAATATTCCGGAAGTGGACGCCGTGGTGGGAACTGGGGAGTTGGAGCAGATACTGGCGGCGGCCGGGATTGCTCCGGGGCAGGCCGCGAATTCTCCGTTCAATATTTTGACGTCGCGGCCGGAAGGCGATGCCCGGGAGGCGCAAGGCCGCTTTTCGCGCGAGTCGTGGGACGGGGCGATCGCGGATCTTCCGAACTATTTGTACGACGAAGCGACGCCGCGCGTGCTGGCTACGCCGAAGTACACCGCGTACATCAAAATCGCGGAAGGCTGCGATCATCCTTGCACCTTCTGCATCATTCCGCAGTTGCGTGGGAAATTTCGTTCGAGACGTTTCGAATCGGTAGTGGCGGAGGCGGAACGGTTAGCGCATTCCGGAGTGCGTGAGATCACGCTCATCGGGCAAGATACCACTTGCTACGGAGAAGATTTTGGCCTGAAAGATGGGCTCGCCCTCTTGCTCGAAAAGCTGGCGGGCATTGAAGATCTGCGCTGGATCCGGTTTCTCTACGCTTATCCCAATAAAATTACGGGGCGATTGCTCGAAACTATTGCGAGCCATGAAAAGATTTGCCCCTATATTGACGTGCCTTTGCAGCATGCATCGGCGACGGTGTTGAAGCGGATGAAACGGGGTGGCGGAGCGGATGTTTTTATTCGCTCGATTGAGAAAATGCGACGCACGATTCCTGGGGTTACGCTGCGAACGTCGTTCATCGTCGGCTTTCCCGGAGAAACGGAAAGCGAGTTTGAGCAACTCTGCGAATTTGTGCGCGAGGCTGAGTTTGATTGGATGGGCGCGTTTGGCTACTCCGATCAGGAGGGCGCGAACGCCTTCGCTTTGGAAGAAAAGCTCTCCGAGCGCGAGATCGAGTGGCGGCGTAAACATCTGATGCAGATTCAGCGGCGGATCAGCAAGAAGCGGAAAAAAGCTTTGGTCGGTCAGGAGTTTGATCTGTTGCTGGAAGGCGAATCCGACGAGACTGAACTTCTGCTGGAAGGCCGCACCGCCATGCACGCTCCG
This sequence comes from uncultured Acidobacteriota bacterium, assembly GCA_963771285.1. Lineage (GTDB taxonomy): Bacteria > Acidobacteriota > Terriglobia > Terriglobales > Acidobacteriaceae > JABDBE01. The sequence continues at coordinate 254,742 of CAVYSX010000014.1, read as the reverse complement.
GAAATCGATGGCAACGTTTTTGTGAATGACGTTCCCGAAGGGCTTCGGCCTACAGCCGGCGAATTCTATCGCTGCGAGATCACTGAAGCGCACGATTACGATTTAGTGGCGAAGATCATTTAGAAACCTATGGCTCGCACACGCGCGCTGAAACTGCGTTGCCCCATCTGCAAAAAGGCGGTGAAAAGCGCCGACGCGGAATTTCCTTTTTGCAGTGAACGCTGCCGCACGATTGACTTGGGAAAATGGGCGAGCGGTGGATATGTGATTTCTTCGCCGGTAAGCGACACGTCCGACGGGGTCTCGGAAAATACCGATGAAGACTGAGTCGGACTGCGGGCAAAAATCCGGCTCGGATTCCTGCTCGTCCCGCGCTCCTCTGTGGGCAAAGCTTACGGCTACTTTTTTTGGCATTGGCCTGATGCGGCCGGGGCCGGGTAGTTGGGGGTCGGCGGCTACGGTTTTGCTTTGGTGGCTGCTTAGTTTGTTTGTGAATGCCGGTTGGCAGCCTTATGTAGCGGCGGGGCTCGCGGCGGTGGCTGCGATCGTCGGTATTCCAGCCGCTACCTCGGTGGCTCGCGCGGCGCGCTTGAAAGATCCCCAATTCGTGGTGATTGACGAAGTTGCCGGTCAACTCATCGCTCTGGTCGCGGTACCGGTTTCGTGGAAATCCATGTTGCTCGGCTTTATACTTTTTCGTGGGTTCGATATTGTGAAACCTCCACCCGTGCGCCAGCTTGAGCATCTTCCTGAGGGATTCGGCATCGTAATAGATGACGTGGCAGCCGGGCTTTACGCTTTGGCTTTAATGCAGGTGGCGCTGCATTTTGGTGTTTTACCGCGTTAGAAATGCGCGTATAGAAGTTGGAGTCGATGGAACTTTCTGGCCGATTACTGGGCAAGGCGAACGTCAATGGCAAACCGCACATTGAGGCGGTAGTTCCGGCTGCGGCTCTGCCGGGCGGCGAAGTGCGTATTTCTGGACACGGCTTGCGTCCTCAAGACCTCCGCCGACCGCGGGTGCGGTTCGGCGACATTGAGGGCGCAGTGGTCATCAGTTCTGACGATTTCCTGGTGGCGCGCGTGCCGCAAGGAGCGTCGTCGGGGCCGATCGTGGTTTCTACGAATGGCGATTCCAGCAATCCGCACCAGATAACGGTGGCAAGGCTGATTGCGGAGAATCTGCATCCCGTCACCAATCCTGCGCTCGATGCCGACGGGAACATCTACGTTAGTTTTTCCGGAAGCCGGGGGCAGAAAGTTCCGGTCGCCATCTACAAGATTGACACCAACTACAGCGTCAAACCGTTTCTTGCCGACCTGATGAATGCCACAGCTATCGCCTTCGACCGTACGGGGCTGATGTATGTTTCCTCGCGCTTCGACGGCACGGTGTACCGGGTTGCGACGAACGGTACGATGACTTCTTATGCCGAAGGCATGGGAGTTGCGACCGGCATGGCCTTTGACCGCACCGGCAATTTGTATGTGGGCGACCGCAGTGGAACGATTTTCAAGATCGGTTCCGATCGGCAGATTTTTGTCTTTGCCACACTCGAGGCCAGCATCTCCGCTTACCATCTGGCATTCGGGCCGACGGGCGACCTGTTTGTGACTGGCCCGACCACTTCCAGCTTCGATTCCGTTTACAAGATCAACTCTCAGGGCAACGTGTCGGCTTTTTATCGTGGATTGGGACGGCCGCAGGGGATCGCGTTCGACGTCGACGGCAACCTTTACGTCGCAGCGTCGCTCTCCGGTAAGCGCGGAATCGTCAAGATCACGCCCGCGGGCCAGGCATCGCTGGAAGTTGCGGGCGCGGGATTGGTGGGTCTGGCTTTCGCGCCTGGGCGATCGGTTATTCTGGCTACGAATAGCGATGTGCATCATCTCGCCTGGAATATTCAGGGATTGCCGTTGGCGGAAGCTACGGGGTAAGCAGTCAGCACTCAGCCGTCAGCACTCAGAGTTACTATCGGATCAATCGGCGTAGGCGCAGGAAACAACCTGCTAATTGCTACGCGTATGGCAATGGTCCCGGCCAGAGGCTGGATCGGCCGTGGCGGCAAAATCGCAATCGCGCTCTCTGCACCAAGAAATCATTTCAGCTGGTCATTCGGCCCCTCTAGGTTCTTGGTTGACCCTTCCTTGCCCTGGAATCATTTACACTTTTAGGCGTGAACGCTGAGATCATTGCGATTGGATCGGAGTTGCTGACTCCTTTTCGTCAGGACACGAACTCGCTTTATCTGACGGAGAAGCTCAACCAGCTTGGCGTGGAAGTGATCTTCAAGACGGTTGTCGGCGATAGTCGCGAACATCTCACGTCGGTGGCTGGGCTTGCCGTGTCGCGAGCTGAGGTAGTGATTTTCATGGGCGGCCTTGGACCCACCGAAGACGACCTGACGCGGGAAGCGGTTGCCGATGCGTTGGGACTTGCACTTCACCGCAGCCCCGAGCTGGTTGCGTGGCTCGAACAGCGGTTCGCAGAGCGCGGGTGGAAAATGGCGGCAAACAACCTCAAGCAGGCTGAGGTTATTGCGGGTGCGACGACATTGCCCAATGCCAATGGTAGCGCGCCGGGGCAATGGCTCAGCGGCAAACTGGAAGGCCGCGAACGCATCGTCATTTTACTTCCTGGCCCGCCCCACGAACTAAAAGCAATGTTCGAGGAACAATGCCTGGCGCGATTGCGGGCCAAACTGCCGCCGCAATTTATCGCGACCCGGGAGCTGAAAATTACCGGGCCCGGAGAGTCGGCTTGCGATGCCCGTGTGGCTCCCATCTACAAGCGCTATAGCGACGTGCAAACTACGATTCTTGCGGGCGCGGGAGAAATCCAGCTGCACTTGAAGACGCGTGGGCATTCTCTGGAAGCGGCCCAGGAGCGCGTCGATCAATTGGCGGAGGAGATTGAACGGGAGCTGGGCGATCTGGTTTTTTCTGACAATGGCGATTCGATGGAACAGATTGTTGGCTACTTTTTGCAGATGCGAAACGCCACGCTGTCGGTGGCGGAATCCTGCACAGGAGGCTTGCTCGGGGAGCGCATCACTTCCGTCAGTGGAAGTTCGCGTTATTTTCTCGGCGGGGCGATCGTCTATTCGAATCAGTTGAAGACCGCCTTCGCCGGAGTTCCGGCGGAGTTGATCGAGCTGCACGGGGCGGTGAGCCGCGAGGTTGCAGCCGCAATGGCGGAGGGAATTCGCGAGCGCAGCGGCTCGACTCTAGGGCTGAGCGTCACCGGAGTTGCGGGGCCAAACGGCGGAACAAAAGAAAAACCGGTCGGGCTGGTTTTTCACGCCCTCGCCAGCGAGACTGGAACCGAAGTCGTAGAGCGCAACTTTACCGGAAACCGAACACGCATCCGCCGCTACGCCAGCCAGCAGGCGTTGGATATGGTGAGGAGAAAGTTGATGTAGAGCTGCCGTTGGTCGGTCGTCGTTGGTCGTCATCGCAGGCCAATGTCCAGAGGCAACGATCCAACGACTAGTGGCCAACCCACGGTTTATGCGAATTTTCGTCGCCCTCGATATTGACGATGCCATCCGGCAGCGTATTCAACGCTTCATGGACGGGGTGAGCGGTTTCGCGCCGGATGCACGCTGGGTTCGTCCGGAGTCGCTGCACGTTACGCTAAAATTCATTGGCGAGAAGCCTCCAGAGACGGTGGAAGAAATCAAGCACGGGCTTGAAGGCATTCAAAGCCATTCCATCGAAATCAAGTTTCAGGGCTACGGCTTTTTTCCAACTGCCACGGCAGCGCGCGTCTTCTGGGTGGGGATTGAATCCGGACAAGAACTGAGCAATCTTGCCCAAGCTATCGATGAAACAACGTTTGCTCTCGGCATCAAGAAAGAGGAGCATGCATTCAGTCCTCACCTGACACTGGCTCGCGGCGGAAGATCGGCTGCGCCAATCCGGCAAAAGGAGGATACGAGCAAGCACAAGTTTCATCGCTTGCAGGAGAAATTGGCTGTTTTGCCTACTCCTGAGTTTGGTACCATGACGGCGCGCCAGTTCTTTTTGTATCAAAGCCAACTTTCGCTGGGAGGCTCGCGCTACAAAAAGATCGCTTCTTTTCCGTTAATTTAGCACCGCGTTCGCAAGCCATGATTCCATTCCTCTTCACCGCCGCATACAGCTACCTGCTGGGATCGATCCCCTTTGGGTACATTCTGGTGCGCGCGGCGCGTGGAGAAGATGTGCGAAAGACAGGCAGCGGCAACATAGGAGCGACCAATGTTTCGCGAACGTCTCCTGCGCTCGGAGTCCTCACGTTGCTTCTCGACGCGTTGAAAGGGTTCGCGGCGGTAGTGATCACGCGCACACTCTTCCCTGGCCAGAATGCGCTGATGGCCGCGGCCGCGCTGTGCGCCATTGTTGGCCATGTATTCCCGGTGTGGCTGCGCTTTCGTGGTGGCAAAGGCGTGGCGACGGCGCTGGGTTCTTTCGTGGTTGTGACTCCGAAAACGATTTTGGTGATGATTGCGATCTTCATCGTTATTTTTCTGGCGCTGCGTTACGTATCTCTGGCGTCGATACTGGCGGTAGCAATGTTCCCGCTTATGGCCAGATTGTTGGAGCCGTCTCGCATTACTCCAGCGATGCTGATGTTCATGGTGGCTGCTTCCCTGCTGATTATCGCGAAGCATCATGAAAACATTCGCCGGCTGGTGGCGGGCACGGAACCTCGATTTCAGCGGGGCCAGGGATGAGCGAGATTGCCGTCATCGGTGCGGGGGCGTGGGGAACAAGCCTTTCTATTGTGTTGGGACGGAAAGGGACGCACCGTGTGCGTCTCTGGGCTCACGAAAAAGAGGTGCGCGAATCGATTGCATCGCAGCGAGTCAACGAGCTGTTTCTTCCCGGACACGCGATTCCCGCGACTGTATCCGCCACGGGAGATTTGCGAGAAGCGTTGCGGGATGCGGAAATTGTGGTCAGCGTGATGCCTTCGCAACACTGCCGCGGTCTCTTCGAAAAGCTGCGGCCTTTTCTCAATCCCAACATGCTGTTCGTGAGTGCGACCAAGGGATTGGAGGAAGGAAGTTTGTTGCGAATGAGTGAGGTGATTGCTTCCGTCCTGGGAACGCAAAACAACGCTCAAGTTCGCATCGGCGCCCTGAGCGGGCCGACGTTTGCGAAGGAAGTTGCCCGTGGAGACCCCACGGCCATCACGATTGCTTCGCAAGACACTGGCCTGGCAGATACCGTGCAACGCGAGTTCAGCGATCCGAGTTTCCGGGTTTACACCAATACCGATGTCGCCGGCGTGGAACTGGGTGGCGCGCTGAAAAACATTATCGCGATTGCGGCCGGCGTCTGCGACGGGTTGGGGCTGGGACACAACTCAATCGCCGCCCTCATCACGCGCGGTCTGGCGGAAATCACGCGCCTGGTGGTGGCTTGCGGTGGACGTCAGGAGACGATGGCCGGACTCGCAGGCCTAGGCGACCTGGTTCTGACCTGCACTGGCGGGTTATCGCGTAACCGCAGCGTGGGGGTCGAACTCGGCCGCGGACGAAAGCTCGCGGACATCATCGCCGGGATGCATGGCATGGTCGCAGAAGGCGTTTTCACAACGCATGCGGCGGTGGAACTGGCGCGGGCGCGCGGAATCGAAATGCCCATCACGGAGCAGATGGACGCTATCCTGCACCACGGAAAATCGCCGCAAGATGCGATTCGTGACCTGATGACTCGTAGCGCGAAGAGCGAGACTGGATGGGCTCAAAACGGCTAGTCGTCTTGAACATGCAGCGCTGCTTAGCCTTCAAGTGGATGATTAACTCTGTTCCTGTATATACATGATCCCACTTGAATAACATTGCCAAGCGAACGGGACTGTAGGCGTCCTGGTCTTGATTCGCCATGTCATTTCCCAATCTGCCTTTCCTTGCAACAATTGATGTGAGTTAGTTTGTTGCGGTTAGCGCAACGAGTTGCCCAATCTCGGCCGCGTTCGATTTTGGCAAAGCAAACGGAGGGCATCCTTTTCCGCGGTACCTTCGTAACCCGCGCCAGACGCGGCCGCGAGCTACACTTTAGTGGTACGTGCTGAGCCGTTAGCCGTGTAAAAACACGGAGTGCAGGGCCACTTGCCGCTGAAATTGCCGACGCCATCTCGCCTGCCGATTCTGTATGTCATTCTAAGTGTGCTCGTACTGATCAGCGTCGTTCCCATGTATTTTTATTCGGCGCAGGTGGAATCCATTAACCGCGACCGGCTGATCACCAACGAGCGCCTGCTGCAAAACACGGTCACGCGGTCGCTGGCGGATGACATTTCCCAGCACCAGCAATCGCTGCGCATGATGCAGGCGAATCTGTCTTCGGCCATACAGGTCGCCAGCGGCGGCGATATTACTTCTGAGCATGTAGAAGCGCCCGAACTGCGCGCTTTGCTGGAAAACTTCGTTTCCTCGTCGGATGACCTGGCATACGCGACGCTGCTGAATTCGGACGCTAAGGGCATTTCGGCGGGACGAATTGCTCCCGACGCTTTTCTGCAACGCGAATTGGAGCGCGCCTACGCTGCCTCCCACGAAGGCCGCGCGTATAACGGCCAGGCACTGGTGGTAGGCACGGGCAAATCAGCGCGCACGGTCATATTGGTCAGCACGCCAGTGATGTATGCCGGGCGTTTTCTGGGCATGATCGGGTCAGTCGTGGATCTGCAATTCCTGATTCGCCGTCTGCAAGAAGTCAACCGCGGCGGCCTGACTCCTTATGTGGTGGACAGCCAGGGACGATTGGTGGCCGGGGCCACGTCGGACTACGCCACGGGGCAGGACATGTCGAACCTGGAAATTGTGCGCAACTTCGTGGAGGCGGGCACCAAGGTTCAAATGGTTGCCGCGACGCGGGAGTTCAACCTCCGCGAAGGGAACATGAACATCAAGATGCTCGGCACATACAGCCCTGTCACGAACCTGGATTGGGCAGTGGTGGTGCAGAAGCCGCGCTCCGAGGCCTACCGCGGAGTATATGAGATGCAGCGCAATGCGCGCAATCTGGCGCTGATGGCCATTGCGCTGAGTGTCGCGATTAGCATTTTCGCCGCCCGCCGGATCACCAACCCGCTGGAGATTCTCACTCATTTTAGCCGGGCCATCGCCGGCGGCGATTTTTCGCAGCGCGTGCACGTCAAGAGCAATACGGAAATTGGCGAATTGGCGGAAACCTTTAATGTCATGTCCGAGGAGCTTGAGCACTTCGTGCTCGACCTCAAACGCGCAGCCAATGAGAATCGAGAGTTGTTCATGGGCTCGATTCAGATGCTTGCTGGAGCGGTCGACGAAAAGGATCCTTATACCCGCGGCCACTCCGACCGCGTCACGCGCTATTCGATGATGATCGGCAAAGAGATGGGGCGTGTCCGAAGATTTCATCGAGATCGTGCGCATCTCGGCCCAATTGCATGACGTTGGAAAGATCGGAATCGAAGACGGCATTTTGAAGAAACCGGGCGCACTTACCCCGGAAGAATTCGAGATCATGAAGACGCACACCACCAAGGGCGCCAACATTCTGCGCCCGGTGGCGCAGTTGAAAGACATGATTCCCGGGATCGAGTTGCACCATGAATCACTGGACGGGCGTGGCTATCCGCACGGCCTGAAGGCGGATGCAATCCCTCTCCTGCCCCGAATTATCGCCGTCGCCGACACCTTCGACGCGCTCACCACCAATCGTCCCTACCAACACGCGCACGATCCCAAGGACGCGCTGCGCATCATTCACAATCTTTCAGGAAAGCGGCTTGATCCCACTGCCGTCGCCGCCATCACGGCGATTTACGAGCGGGGAGAGATTCAGATTCCGCGTCCGTCCCTGCCAGCGCCGGCCATGGTAGCCGCCCCCGTAGCGGCTGTGGCAGTGGCTGCGAGCGTAGGCTCGGCAATCGCCGAAGCGCACCCTCCGGAAGTGGTTGCGGTGGTTCAAGCCACACGCTTCTAGCTGCACCCGTTGAAATTCACCTCTACCGCTATAATTGAGAGTCACCTGGCTTTCACTCTCTATGATTCAAACCCTGTTCGGCAGCCTGGACGAGGAGCAGAAACCCAGTTTCCTCGAGCGCATGAAAGAGGCGGTCACGCGTACGCGCGAGAGCCTCAGCGAGCGCATCGAAGAAGTCGTTTCCATCGGCAAGGAAATTGACCGCAACACCCTGGACGACCTGGAAGCCACGCTGCTGGGAGCCGACCTGGGCACTTCTACCACGCACGAAATTCTTGGCAAATTGCGCGATAAGGCCGACCGCAAGCAGATCAAGAATGTCGATGAGCTAAAACGCCTGCTGAAAGAAGAATTGCTCAGCATCCTGAACACGACCAACACGCGCGCGGTTGAGAAAGTCGCTGGCACGCCTGAGGTCATTCTGGTGGTGGGCGTGAACGGTACTGGCAAAACTACGACGATTGGCAAATTGAGCCAGGTTTTTCGCTCCCAGGGAAAGACCGTGCTGATGTGCGCAGCTGACACGTTCCGCGCCGCCGCCATCGAGCAGCTGGAAATCTGGGGGCAGCGCACGGGGACGGAAGTCATTCGCACGAAAGCTGGAGGCGATCCTGCCGCTGTGCTTTACGATGCGCTGCAAGCTGCTTCGTCTCGCCACAGCGATTACGTGATCGTCGATACCGCCGGGCGTCTCCACAACAAAGCCAATCTCATGGCCGAACTCGACAAGATGCGGCGCACCGCGCAACGCATCATCCCGGGCGCTCCCCATGAGACTTTGCTGGTCATGGACGCAACGACCGGGCAGAATGGCCTGCAGCAGGCGCGGCAATTTACCGAATCTGCGGGAGTAACTGGAATCGTCCTGACCAAGCTCGACGGCACGGCCAAGGGCGGAGTGGTTGTCGCGATTTCGCGAGAGCTGGGACTGCCCGTTCGGTACGTCGGCGTTGGTGAAAAGGCTGGGGATTTGTTGCCTTTCGATGCGAAGGATTTTGTCGATTCGTTATTTACGTAAATTCCTTTCACCGCCGAGACACAGAGTCGCTGAGAAATACTTGGGAACATCGAAACTGCGGCGACGCTTCGCGATTGAGCGACAGTGCTTTGAATAAATATGGTGTCGTTGTTCTCCGTGACTCTGTGGTGATTGATTTCCCGAATGCAACCCGGCCACACTCACGATAGCTTCCTTGATCAGGCACTTGATCTGGCCCGGCAAGGCCTCGGCCTGGCGTCGCCCAATCCCTGTGTGGGCGCGGTCATCGTGGACCGCGGCGGCGGTGTCGTGGCCACCGGCATGCATATCTACGACGGCCTCAAACACGCGGAGATCCTCGCGTTGGAGCAAGCCGGGGAGAAGGCTCGAGGCGCAACCCTTTACATCAATCTGGAGCCCTGCTCGCACCGGGGCCGCACTGGACCATGCGCCGATGCGCTAATCGCCGCCGGAATCTCCCGCGTCGTTGCCTGCATGCAAGATCCGAATCCGTTGGTCAGTGGGCAAGGTTTTGACAAACTTCGCGCCGCTGGAATCGCAGTTGAATCCGGCACGCTTGAGGAAGAAGCCAAGGCGCTCAACGAGGCATTTGCGAAATATATTCGCCAGCATGTTCCTTTGGTTACGCTGAAGACGGCTATGACCCTGGACGGAAAGATTGCTCCCCCGCTCGAGCAACCGTCGAATCTCAAGACACCGCGGAACAGTTGGATTACCGCGGAAGCCGCCCGCGCCCACGTGCAGGAACTGCGTCATCAACATGACGCGATTCTGGTTGGCGTCGGCACGGTGATAGCTGACGACCCCTGGCTAACTGATCGCAGCGGCCGCCCTCGGCGCCGACCGCTGTTGCGGGTGATTCTGGATTCGCGCTTACGCCTGCCAATTGAATCTCGCCTGGTGCAGACGGCGCAGAACGACGTCCTGGTGCTTTGCTCATTCGCAGAAGAGAAAAGGAAGAAGCAATTGCTGAAGCTCGGGATTCGAGTAGAGCAATTGCCATCGACTAACGCCAACGGCCATCCCGACCTGCGTGCTGTCACGCAGTTTCTGGGCAAATTGGAAATCATCAGCCTCATGATTGAGGGCGGATCCATGGTCAACTGGGCGGCCCTGTCGTCCGGTATCGTAGATAAAGTATTTCTTTATTACGCGCCTAAAATCATGGGAGGAACTGGAGCTATACCCTTCGCGGCGGGGACTGGCTTTTCCAGCATCGGCGATGCGGCGCGCGTGAAAAAAATCCGCTTGCATCGTTTCGGCGAAGATTTCGCGGTTGAAGGATACTTGAAAGATCCATACACCGAGTAAAGGACGCAGCACAAAGAACTCTGCGGCAAAAAGGCTTCCCAATGTTCACCGGCATCATCGAAGAAGTTGGACGCGTCGCCCGCATCACAAACACAAACGGAAACCGCCGCATTACCATCTCCGCGACGGAACTCGTAAAGCAACTGAAGAAGGGCGATAGCATCGCCGTAAGCGGCGTATGCCTGACCGCAATTGATATCACGCGTGAGTCGTTTGCAGCCGATCTGGCGAAAGAAACCTGGACTCGCACGTCTTTCTCGCGGATCAAGGAAGGTGCGTCGGTTAATCTCGAACTTCCGATGCGCGCTGACGGACGCTTTGGCGGACACATTGTGCAAGGCCACGTGGATGGCACCGGCAGGTTTCTCGCGCTCGACCGAATTCCGAAAGCTGACGACTATTCGCTGCGAATCGAAATCCCGTCCGAACTCGCCCGCTACGTTATCTCCAAGGGATCGCTTTCGATTGAAGGCATCAGCTTGACGGTTGCCGGGATAGAAGGGACGCAAGTGAGTATAGCCATCATCCCTCATACCACGGAGATGACCAACCTGAAATCGCTCGAGGTCGGCGATCCCGTCAACCTGGAAGTGGATTTGATTGGCAAGTACGTGGAAAAGATGTTGCGCGGTGACTCGGCGAACAGCTCAATCGCGATTGAGCGATTGGTGAGCGAAGGTTTCTAACCTCTACGCTCCCAACTTCAATTCATCCAACTCAAGGAACTCCTGCACGATCGGTTCTTCGCATTTTTCCATCTCGGGATAGGTACCGAAGAACAGCACTTTGGCTTCGTGCAAGAATACGATTCGGTTTGCCAGTTTTTTGGCCAGGCGCATGTCGTGGGTCACGACCACGCTGGTCAAGTGCAACTGCGTCTTGAGCCGCTTGATCAAATCGCCGAGCAGTTGCGCCATCAGCGGATCGACCATGGTGGTCGGTTCGTCATAGAGCACGCACTCCGGCTGGGCGGCCAGGGCGCGCGCGATGGCCACAGAGCGCTTCATCCCGGTAGATAAATCGGACGGCAGCAGGTCGCCCATTTCCCGCACTCCCACCATGTCAAGCATGCCGTCAACGATCTGAAATATCTGCTCCTCGCTGAGGTCGCGGCGTTCGCGCAGTGGAAATGCAATGTTTTCTCCGACGGTCAGCGAGTCGAACAGCGCCCCATTCTGAAAAACCATGGTGACTTTCTTGCGGATACGTTGCAGTTCGATCTCGTCGTAGTCGGTGATGTCCTCGCGCGCCACAATCACCCGGCCCGAGTCGGGCTTGAGAAAGCCCATGATGTTTTGCAGCGTGACCGATTTGCCCACACCGCTGCGGCCGAGGATGCACACGGTTTCGCCCGCAACCACATCGAAGCTGACGTGATCGAGCACGCAGTTGTCGCCAAAGGATTTGGAGACGTCTTTGAACTCGATGTAGGGCCCTAGTTCAGCGCTTGCTGCCATGGTTCCTCGGTTCCAAGATGATAAACGAAGTACGTGGTCGCAGGCGCGTCGACAGTCCTGCTCTTCGCGACAGCTTCGGCCAGAAAATCGCCCGTTCTGTTATCAACTCTTTACAAAGCATTCTTAGCCCTTTCAACCTCCTCAGGCGTATTCAAGTTTCGAAACATCGCTACGGAGAATCCAGCCTGCGTCAACTCGTCCTCCTCAATTACGCGAGTTTCGACCTTCGCGAACAGCGCATCGATCTTGTACTTTCCGGCGCGCAATGACTGCTCGGCAACATTTGCAAATAGCCGACGATACAGCGCGCACAGTGGCTGCAAGCGATTTCCCGCACGCGGAACCGTGACTGTGGCTCCAGATTCCCGCGCTCGCAATACCAGGTACTCCAACAATTCCGACGAAACGAACGGCAGGTCAACCGCCAGCATCAGGTTGAGATCCGTGGTGGAACTCGAGAGCGCCGCGTGAATTCCTCCCAGCGGCCCGCAGTCGCGATAGACGTCCTCGATCACCTGTCCGAACGAGCCGAACTTCTTCAGGTCACCCACAATTCTCACGTCCGGCGAGACTGCGCCTGCTAACTTCAAACCCTTTGCCAACAGCGTGTCGGCACCCAGTTCGAGAAAAGCCTTGTCCCGTCCCATGCGGGAACTCTTGCCGCCGGCCAGGACGAATGCGGTGACTCCAGACTCAGCTGTCTCACTCACGGGCTGATCATATCGCACAGACCAAGAGGCAAGAACGACGGAGGCACCGGGGAGCACAAACAGAATCGCCCGCCTCTGTGCCCCCTGTGTCCTCTGTGGTAAAAGCTCTTGATTTCTCAGCTCCTGATTTTTAAGTTCGGGCCATCACTTCAGCAACACCAGCGTGATTCCTTTGTTCGCGCGTCCCAGATCACGGTCCAAGATCAGCTCTGGGGCTTTCGCCAGCAAAGTTTTGCTGCGGTCATCGAAGCTGGAAAAACTCTCTCCGTTCACGAAGGCTGCGATGTCGCCTTTCTCTTTGCGTTGACGCAAGAATCCTCGAAGGGCGAAGCGCAGCACACCCCCGGTGCCTGTCGAACCATAACCGTGAATGAGTTTCAGGACAGCAACACCGTCTTTGCGGGCTCGAGCCAGCGCCGCTTCCAACTTTTGATATGCTTGATCGCGCGTCGGGAATCCTTCTTCGAGATTGATGACACGTACAGACATAGCCCTTCCTATGCTCCGGGAAAGCTTATACGATTGACTGTTAGATTCTTTGATTGTCTTGGGTGGACTGGTTGAATTCTTCCCGGAGGCCGGACTTATACTCGGCAGTCGAATGGCATGTCCATTGAACTGAAGGACGACACGAAAGTAACCTTTTAAAATTGGAGCCGACGTTAGATGATGTCTTTTCTGGCGATTCCGCCCGGAAAGACGAACATGCCACAGAAGTTATTGGACGTTCTTATGTTAGGCCGTTGCTCCCATGAGTTCTCTTGGCCGCGTCGGGCCGCCGATGGGCAGTTCTATCAGGTTTGCCTGCTGTGCGCCGTTGAATATCAGTACGACTGGAAGACCATGCGGCGTACCGAGCGCGTCGAGTCTGCTGGCGCGACGGAGGGATCGCCTCCGCGCCGCAGTCGCAGCTCCAAGCCTACTTGGGTTCCTCGAGCGCGACGACTCAAACTGGACACACCGGTCCGTTTCCGAGTGAAGAATCTGGGCAGCTGGTATGAAGGCGTGATTGTGAACCTTAGCCAGTCCGGAGTTCTGCTGCACGGGCCGCAACGCTTTCCCGAAAACACCCTGGTCGAAATGGTTTTCGAGATGCCCGAGGAAATCTCTGGGCAGAAGAACAGTACAGTGCTTTGCCAGGCGAGGATTACTCGCATCAAGGAATCGCCCGCGAAGAAAGAGCAGGCCGAATATACCGTGCTCGCCGCCAGCATTCTGGACTACAAATTCCTGCACCAGAGTTGACGAGAGGAAATTGCCAGTTCGGCGTCTCTTCAATTTGGTTTCTGCGCTTGTCATGCCGCTGATCGCATACAACCTTTGCGCTTACGCAAAGGCTTCCCGTCACAATTTTCTTGAACTCATTGCAACTTCTGCATCTAAACTACCTATATACGAACTAATCATCAGGAGCGTTTTATGAAAGTGAGGATTTCTCTCTACCTACGCGCTGCGGCCTTGCTTACGGTCATGGCGGCCTCAGTGAGCTGCATGAAGGGGCCTACGGATGCGCAGATTTCCAGCGATATCCAAAACAAGCTCAATGCCGATTCCGGGCTTCAAGGTAAGCAACTTACGGTGCAAGCCGACAAGGGCAGCGTCACTCTCTCAGGACAGGTAGATAACGATGCGCAACGCGACGCGGCCGCCCGATATGCCTCCGCCGAAACCGGTGTGAAGCAAGTCGTCAATAATTTGCAGGTTGCAGCCCCGGTTGCCGCAGCTGCTCCGACCCCAGCGCCGGACGAGCCGATGCCTGCTCCCGCGCCAAAACCGACGCCGATGAAGAAAAAGAAACACGTTGAACCACCGAGCCCGCCCGTGCAAATAGCGCAGGACACTCCGCCGCCAGCCCCGGCCCCGGTTCCCACACCTGCTCCAGTCACTCCTGAGCCACCGCCTCCGCCTCCGCCGCCGCAGAAGGTCACGATTCCTTCGGGCACAACTTTGGCAGTGCGATTGGTGGACGCGATTGATTCAGAAACTGCGACGCAGGGCCAAACGTTTCATGCCACGCTGAATTCTCCTCTCGCAGTCGATGGCAATATTGCGATCCCGACCGGTTACAACGTCGAAGGCCATATCGTGACGGTTCAGAGCGCGGGCAAGTTCGCGGGGAAGTCTCTCCTAGTACTGCAACTCGATCGTATTTCAGCGTCCGGGAGCGTCTACAACTTGCAGACCGATCAGTACAAGAAAGAGGGCAATTCACGCGGCAAGAATACGGCCGAGAAGGTCGGCGCGGGCGCGGGTATCGGCGCGATCATTGGCGCCATCGCCGGCGGCGGTAAAGGAGCGGCCATCGGAGCGGCGGCGGGCGGCGGATTGGGCGCCGGTGCGCAAGCCATCACCAAAGGCCAGCAGATCAAGCTGCCCTCGGAAACCGTCCTAAACTTCACGCTGCAAGCGCCCTTGACCGTAATTCCAACCCAGGGGCCGAACGCGGGACGCCCGACCTTGAACCCCTAGTAGAGATTCCATCGTCAGACAAGGGCACGGACAAATCTCTGCGCTTAAGGCCACGGATTTCAATAATTTACGCGTGTACAGAAACACTTAGTTTGCACCGTGTAGAAACCGCGGGATCCGTGGCGTCATTTCCAAGCATCGTCCTTCCGGACAGTACCTTTAGTACCTGCGTCGCCAAGGCGTAAGAGCCGTATAATCTAGGCGAAACCAGCATAATCTGGCACGCTTGAGGCACTGCAGGGTGGATACTTCGTTCGCAATACCGATTTTTGCGCTCGGGCTGGCATTCGGCAGCTTTCTGAATGTGTGTATCTACCGGCTGCCGCGAGGTTTGTCGGTGGTTCGCCCAGGATCTGCCTGCCCAAAGTGTTCGCAGGCAATCCGTCTGTACGACAATATTCCGATCCTGAGCTGGCTGATTTTGCGCGGCAAGTGCCGCTTCTGCAAGGCTTCAATTTCTCCTCGTTACCTCGTGGTCGAGCTGCTTACGGGCGCTCTGTTTCTGGCATGTTACGCGTATTTCGGATTCACTCTCGCAACCCTGAAGTATTGCGTTTTCGGATTTCTGCTTCTGGGATTGATCTTCACCGACGCGGAAACTCAACTTTTGCCCGACAAGATGACTTTGCCCGGCCTGGTCCTGGGATTGCTTTTCAGTTTCGTGGTCCCGGTGAATGATCTGCTTTCAAACATGTTGCTGGGGCTTGTTTATGTGGCTCCTGCCGGGACTTGGTCGCCGTGGCTTTCGTTGCTTCAATCTGTCATGGGCGCTGCAGTAGGTGCCTCGTTCATTTACGGCGCGGGCGCGATTTATTTGCGAGCACGCGGCGTCGAAGGAATGGGATTCGGTGACGTGAAGCTCATGGCGATGGTGGGAGCTTTCCTAGGAATTCGCCTGACCATTTTCACCTTGTTCGGCGCTTCCATCGTCGGCTCAATGGCTGGACTGTCTACGGTGCTGGCGGTGTGGATCAAGCGCACCCGGCGACGTATGGAACGCAACCACGAACCCGCCAGCATGGCGCGGAAAAGAGGCTGGGAGTCCGCCAGCATTGCGCTCCGACGCTTCCCCATGCCGTTCGGGGTGTTCCTTGGCAGCATGGCGATGGTTGCATCGTTTTTCGGTGACAAGTTCTTCGGCTGGTACTGGAGGTTGCTATGAGAGTGCTCAGCAACCCCATCGTGATTCGCCTCCTTCTGGTTTCAGTTATTTCGGGATTTGGATTTTGGTTGTCCATTCTGTTGCTGCGACGCATGCGACGCATTTTGACTGAGGAAAGTTTCTCGGTTGAGGCTGGGCCGGAACTTGAGCAGCTTCCAATGCACGCCTACAACGCCGTCATTCAGCAACTGAAACAGCAAAAATATGAGCTGATGAATGTACAGCAGCTGGAGCGGCGAAGAGCCAAGACATCGGAGAACATCAGCGCCGCGGTGCTGTCGAATCTTTCCACTGGGGTTTTGTTCTTGACTACGAACGGCCTGGTGCGTAGCGCCAACAGCGCAGCTAAAAGCATCCTGGGATTTGCGTCACCTGCGGGAATGGGTGTCGGTGAGGTCTTTCGAGATTCGATGACCACCTCGGACGATGCGCGGGAGAAACTGGCGGTAGTGGTGCTGCGCAGCCTTCGCGAGGCAGGCGCCTCGCGCATGGTGGAAGCCGAGTACAGGACGCCAGCTGGCGCGAAGCGCATTTTGGAAGTCACGCTCTCTCCGGTGTCGACAACTGCAAACGAGACTCTCGGAGTGGCCTGCCTGATCGCCGACAAAACCGAAATTACAGTGATCCAGGAGCGGCAGGAGCTGCGCGGAGAAATGTCAGCAGAAATGGCACTGGCACTTCGTAGTTCTTTGGCCACGATATCGAGTTACGCACAACAACTGGCGGTGAGCAAGGATACTGCCGCGGTTCGCCAATTGGCGGTAGACATCGTGTCGGAAGCTGCCCAGTTGGATCACACGATTGGCGGCTTCCTGGCGGGCGAGAGGGCCGCCAAGGGCGCCGCTACAGGAGCTTAAGTTCAATAAGGGCCGATGGTCGATTAGCGGCTACGGCATGGAGGAAAAAACAACTATGAAGCCCATTACTCTGGTCCGAATTGCAGCAGCGACACTGGCAACGATGATGACCTCGTTTGCGTGCGCACAGGATACTCCCGCCCAACAACAGCCGCTCGGCGACTATGCCCGTGCGCTGCGCAAGGACAAAAAGCCTACGGCGGCAAAGCAGTTTGACAACGACACGCTGCCCACACAGGACAAACTGAGCGTTGTGGGGACAGAAACTGCGGGCAGTACCCAGGCAGCGGACAACACCCAACCGCCAGCCGCAACCACCGGCGACGACAAACCATCCGCAGTCAAACCAGGCGAGTCTGCGGATGAACGGCAGAAGACCTACAACGAGTGGAAGGACAGGCTCACGGCCGAGAAGGAAAAACTCGATTTGTTATCGCGCGAGCTTGATGTAGCGCAACGGGAATACCAACTGCGCGCCGCCGCGATGTATGCCGATGCCGGAAACCGGCTGCGAAATTCCGGCTCATGGGACAAGGAAGACGCAGACTACAAGAAGAAAATTGACGAGAAAAAGAAAGCCGTAGACGACGCCAAACAAGAGATGGAAAGCATGCAGGAAGATGCTCGCAAGGCCGGAGTTCCGACATCCGTTCGGGAATAGTCGACACTTCTCTCTTCTGTGACCTCTGTGGATGCAATGCAAGATTATTCACCACAGAGGACGCAGGGTTCTTTAGTTTTTCCCTCGCAGCTTCCAGATCTGTTTGATGTGCAACTGTCCGTGCACCCAATGGAATTTTCGCCACTGCTGCGAGGTTAACGGCCCGAGAATGGGATGGTCGACCACTCGGGTCCGCTTGCCAAAACGGATCTCGCACTGGCTAATAGCTTCGTCCATGATCTTGAGCTGGACGCCGACATCGCGCAGGACATCTTCCGCCGCAAGACCCCGAGGCTGGGCCCGTTCCGGGGATTTTCGCCCTTCGGGCAAGTGCGAAAGGCGGGTTACCACAAAGATTTTCATACGGTCGTTGAGCGTTGGCCGCCGGGCCAGCGGTTTGCCTTCCCGAAGACACCGCTGGAATCCCTTGGCGGTTCCGGTGTACGTCAGATAGAGATGCTCAAGGATTTGAGCACTACTCCATTTGCCCTCGGGATGCTTTGCCAGATCCTCGGTAGTCATGCCACTAGTGGCGGATGTGATCGCGTCCTGTAACCTGCGGAGGTACGAGTCCATGGGCGAATCTTTCATTTACTCTTAGTAGAATGATTTCCATCACTCCCGGTTGCAAAATCTTCGGCTTCGAACGGAAGGTGCTATGAGAAAACTGCTGATCGCAGTTCTGGCGCTGGCATTCCTGACTATGGCTGGCTGTTCGTCGGAGTCCTCCAAGCCGGCGCAACCCGAGAAACCCCAACCCAAGGCGACGGACTTCCAGACTGGGCGCTACGCCTTCCAGAAGCTTTACATCGCGGCGCGGGGCTGGGCCCGCGATGCCGAACCCTTTCGGCTGGAATCGCAACTCACCGCCGATTCCAAGGGCAAAGACGGCAAAGCCGATGTGTGGCGAGCTTCGTTTGCTTCGCCTGCGGGACGCAGCGTCAAGCCGTACATTTGGTCCGGCACCGATGCGCAGGATGCACCCGCCCGCGGAGTCTCGCCGGGGAATGAGGATACCTACAGCGCCAGCAATGCTTCCACGCAGGTCTTCGACATCGGGTTCCTGAAGGTGGATTCGGACAAAGCCCTCGAAATCGCCCAGAAGCACGGTGGCGACAAAGTGCTGGAGAAGGATCCAGACACCCCGATCCTCTACGCTCTCGACTGGAACCACGCAACCAACGAACTGACCTGGCATGTGATCTACGGAAATAGCCGTGACGAGGCTAAGCTCCGCATCGCGGTGAACGGAACTACGGGAGAGTTTATTCGGGTGGAGAAGTAGTCGCACACAGATGAGTTGCTAGGGCTTAGCAGCTGCGGCCCGTTTCACCAGATAAACCGCGACGAAGTAGATCAAGAACCCTGAAGCGGCAAGAATCCCGGTAAGCTTCAAATTTAAAGTAATCGCGAAACATAGTACCGCCACCCCAAATAGCCAGATAAACATTTCAGCCGCAATCGCCTGCCCCCAGCGCGGCCGAATATTCCCGGAAGGCACGCGCGGCGTAAGCGAAGGCCAGAAGCGTGGCACGGCCTTCAGGTAGGCCGCGTAGGACGCGCCCTGGGTTTGAAGCAGGCCATCTTCTTCCCGCAGGATCAAGCGATACATGAATACCCACATGGCGACGACCATGAAGATCCAACCCCAGCGGCTGGCCATGACTCCCATGCCCGCTGCCATCGGCACATTGGCAAGATACAACGGGTTGCGGACGTAGCGAAAGGGACCGTCGGCCACCAGAGTTTCTGAATGCTGGCTCTGGTCATGAACGATTTCGGTGCGGAGATACGCGGTGGCCCAGGTACGAAGCATTGCTGCCACGAAAACCAGGATCGCTCCTGACGCGAACACCATGCGCAGCAGTTCATTTCCGCGGGTGCTGTCGGGATCAATCGCCGGCGCTATTACATGCAAAAGAGCCACAGCAAAGTTCGTATGATCGACCGCAGCGAGACTGAATCCCAGCCAGAAAATCAGGCCGATGATCCAAAAGCGTTGCTCGAATTCGAACTTAGCGGCGCGCATGTTGTGTGAAATTTAGTGCCTTGGTAGTGTTCACGGGCAAGCGGCCAAAGGGACGCCCGCGCCCACATCTAAACTACGGCTTGGACTGGTTCTTTTCCAGCGCTTCGTTCTTAGCTTCAGAGGCTTTCAATTTCTCCAGCGCCTTGCGTGCGTCCTTGGCGAAAGGACCGTCGGGCAGTATTTTCAGATATTCCTGATAGTGAGTGATGGCGTCATCCGGCTGATCCAATTTCTCGTAGCACTGCGCCATGCGGAAATTAGCTAGCGCGTCATTCTCCTTCCAAATCAGGGCATCCTGATAGCGGGCAAGCGCGGCGCGATAGCTTTTGCGCTTCATGTAGAAATCGCCGACTTCGTCATCTTTCAAAGCCCGGTACGGATTGAAAGGATGCATTTCCTGGACGTCGGCCGCGGCCGGCTCTTCGTCGGGATCTGAAATAGCGACGTGGCTGTTGGGATGGTTCTTGGCGTCGTCTTTGGGCGCGCTCAGGTCAACTTGCGTGTCGCGGCTGGAGCTTTGACCCGCATCGGCGTCCTTGCTCTGGTCTTGGTCGGACCGCGGAGGAGCATCGTTCCGCGTGGTTGGCTTATCGTCAGCTTGCGGCTGCTGTTGGGCAATAGCA
This sequence comes from uncultured Acidobacteriota bacterium, assembly GCA_963771285.1. GTDB lineage: Bacteria > Acidobacteriota > Terriglobia > Terriglobales > Acidobacteriaceae > JABDBE01. Next base: position 234,501 of record CAVYSX010000014.1, on the reverse strand, counting down.
CAGCTTCCCGCGCATAGGAGAAACACCAACAATGGAATACGAAAGCGCATAATCCCTAGCACAATTCTAACAAGTCGGTGAATCAAAAGTCGTGCTTGTGGGGAGTAAAGAAAAAGCAGGCCACTCCTGGGGATGGAGCGGCCTGTGTTGGCGAAGTCCTCCGGGGAGGAGGGTAAACTTGTTTACAGCGATGGCCCGGTCGACGGTGTCGCCGTCGGCGCCGCAGCAGGAGTCGAGGTTGCGGTCGTATTGGTCATCAACCTGACGTCGACGCGTCGATTCTTTGCGCGGCCCTCTTTAGTCTTGTTGGAGTCGACCGGCTTGTCCTTGCCGAGACCGATCAGGTAAATCTTGTGGACCGGAATGTTGTGCTGCGACGCCAAGTACTGAATTACCGAATCCGCGCGTCGCTCGCTTAGCCCGTAGTTGTAATCGGCACCGCCTATCGCGTCGGTTCCACCTTCCACCGTAACGATATAGCCCTTGGTATTCGGCACGTCGCCGGCAATCTGGTCCAACGCAGTTTTGGCGTCAGCGGTCAGGTTGTCCTTGTTGAAGCCGAAGTGCACCGAGGTCTCCGTCACAACCCGGTAGTTGTCGAGATTGGCGACTGCGCTCTGCAATGTGTCAACACGATTGACCGCATTGTTTGCGAGGGTTTGGGCTTGATCAGCCTGCTGCCCAGCGGCCTGAGCTTTCTGGTCGACTTCGGAGGCTTTAGCTTGCACCTGCTGGATTCCCGCTTGTGCCCGCGCATCTACGTCCTTGATGTCTTTAGTATTCTTGGCGGTCAAATCATCCAGCTCGTTGGTCTTGTTGATCAACGGTGTGGTTTCTTGACGAACATAGTTCTTGCTGGCGCATCCCACCGAAGCCGCCATGCTGAGGGCCAGTAAAACTGTGAACGAAGTGCGATTCATGTTAGGAGGGCTCCTTTTTCTTTTCAGAAATCCTGAGTCTTCAAGTCTTGGGTAACTAAATCCTGGGGTCTCTTACAATGCCACCGGCCGTCTCTTGAAGCTCGCGGCCGTAACTCACATTTTTGAGTTGCACACCCAAATTTGTGTGCGACCCATTGTACTTGAGCACGAGTGTTGCCAACTGCACGAAGCGGCAATTGAGACCATAACTTATTGCAAATAATGCTAGTTGTGGGTTGGTTCACCAACAATCAAGCACTACCTGAACGAATGAAAAACAAGCATTAGTGGGGAATTTTTATACGGTTGGACGACTAAGGCTCCGTCATTCTTGGGAGGAGATGAAGTTTCCCGCGCACCGAAACCCCTACGCCGCGAAACATTCGGTGCTGTGTTTCGTTCGACCGGGCAGGTGGGCACACCTGCCCAACTGGTTCGGGCATGCGTCGAAAAGACCTACTTCCGCATCATCTAAAATGACTCTACGCGATGGACCTTTCCGCCAAAATCCGCACCTTGCCCGCTCGGCAGGAGTTTATCTATACAAGAACGCCGAGGGGGATGTTATTTATGTTGGCAAGGCGAAGAACCTGCGCAGCCGCGTCGCGTCCTACTTCCATGAAGGCCGCATTGCCGATGCAAAGACGGGCACGCTGGTCCGCGAGGCGGTTGACGTCGACTACATCGTAGTGGCTAACAATAAAGAGGCGCTGGCGCTGGAGAATCACCTCATCAAGCAGCGGCAACCTCGCTTCAACATTTTGCTGCGCGATGACAAGACTTATCCCTACGTCAAGCTGACTCTCGGCGAGCGTCATCCTCGGGTCTACGTGACACGACGCCTCAGAAAAGACGGCAGCGCATACTATGGACCTTATTTTCCCACCAGCCTGGCGTACCGCATCGTGGATCTTATTCACCGGCATTTTCTCGTTCCATCCTGCAAAGTTGACTTGAATCGATTTCATCCGCGAGCGTGTTTGCAGTATTACATTGGGCGCTGCCTGGGGCCGTGTGTGGAGGGGCTCACCACTCCTGACGCTTATCAGGAAGCGGTGCGCGATGTGAAGTTATTTCTCGAGGGCCGGCCGACGGATTTGTCGCGTTCTCTTCGGGCCCGCATGGCTAAAGCCGCAGAAGCGGAAGAATACGAGCGCGCCGGCAAGTACCGTGACTTGATTTCGACGGTCGAGCAGCTACAGGAAAAGCAGCGAATCGCCGCTGTTGATGGCGACGACGCTGATGTATTTGGCTACCACTTCGAAAATGAAATGCTAGCGGTAAATCTGTTTCACATGCGCGGTGGGCGCGTTTTGGACCGGCGGGAATTCTTCTGGGAGGATCTACCAGAGTTTGGCGAGGAAACCCTAGCCGCGGCCAGGAGTTTTCGCCCCGGAGAATTCTTTTCGGCGTTTCTGACGCAGCTCTATATTGGGCAGCCTTATGTTCCGCGAAACATTTACGTTCCGGTCGAGTTTGAGGATCGCGAGACGCTGGAAGAAGTCTTGTCCGAACAAATCGCCGGCGAGGGCGGCCGCGCCACGCGAGTCCACATACTCGTCCCGCTGCGAGGCGATAAGCGCGCCCTTCTCGATCTTGCAGGCAACAATGCCAAACAATCTTACGACCAGCGCTTTCGCGTGATGAAGCCGAACACGAAGGCCATTCAGGAGGCGTTGCAGGATGCGCTCGGCATGCCTGAATTGCCGCACCGAATCGAGTGCTTCGACATTTCTCATATTCAAGGCGCCGAAACGGTAGCTTCCATGGTGGTTTGGGAAGAATGGGCGGATGAACAAAGCGGCGTATCGCAAATTCATAATTCGCAGTGTGGAGGGCGTCGATGATTTCGCTTCCATGCGGGAAGTCGTGGCGCGTCGCTATAAACGCCTGCAGGAAGAAAAGCAGCCAATGCCAAGCCTGGTGCTCATCGATGGCGGCCTTGGCCAACTACATGCCGCCGCGGAAGCGCTGGCATCGATAGAAGTAATCAACCAGCCGTTGGCTGCGATTGCCAAGCGGGAAGAAATTATCTATGTGTACGGGCAAGAGAACGAGCCGGTTATTCTCGACCACCATTCCCCAGTCTTACATCTGGTGCAGTTGATCCGGGACGAAGCTCACCGCTTTGCCGTGACTTTCCATCGCAAGCGGCGAGCCATGCGCGATCGTTCTACTGAATTACGCGAAATTCCCGGCGTCGGTGAGCGAACGACCCGGCGTTTGCTGCAGCATTTTGGAAGCGTACAGGCTGTAAAGCAGGCTGATACTGCGGCTTTGTCGTCCGTGGTGACGCGGTCGCAAGCCGAGGCAATCCTGGAACATTTTCGCAAGTAGGTCTGCGCTAGTTTGGGCCAGGCGAAGAATTTCCCATATCCATCGCGACTTTCCAGGTTCCGTCTTTCTGTTTCTTCCACACGGTCGCGTACTTGCCATAGCGCGTAATTGGATTGCCATCCTTGTCATTGCCCTTGAAGACAAATGTTCCGTAGGTGTAGCCGAGATCGCCAGAGGCGGCCATGTCGGCGTGGACCGGGGTCCACGTCAAACTGATGTCCGCCGGCCATGGGCCCTCGCTTTGCCGGATATTTTCTTTCCCGGAGACGATCGCGCCTCCGTTTGGCAAGTCCGCAGAATCGTCGGCAAAGTAAGACATAAACCCCTCGAACCCCCGGTCCGCCGTAGTTTTTTCAAACTCAGCTTCCATCTTCAACAAGGTTTCGGAGCCACTGGTCTTGGATTGCGACTGAGCATTCCAGGCAATCCCTCCCACAACTAGCAGCAACGTACTTGCAAGTAAAGTGGATTTCATTTGCGCACCCCCGACTGAAGTCTGGAAAGGCTATCCCGAAACCCGATCCGCAATATTTCGCGAGTGACCAGAACCATACTGAAGGGTTCAATTCCACTTCCTGCGGGACAAGCGCGTTCCCTTCGGATATCTTGGTTGGTGCTCCACTCTACCTATCGCACATGAAGACTTACATTGTTCCTCTTTTACTCTTAGCCATCGCGAGCGTTCGGGCCGTCTCCCAGGCACCGACCGTAACGGACCTCGCTACGCCGCAAGAAAAGCACCTGCGCAATGTGCGCCAGCTTACGTTCGGTGGGCAGAATGCCGAAGCTTATTTTTCACCTGACGGCAAGAAGCTGATTTTTCAGTCGACTCGCGATCAGGTGAAGTGCGATCAGATGTTCATCATGAATTTGGACGGCTCCGACGTTCACATGGTGTCCACCGGAAAAGGCCGGACAACCTGCGGATATTTTTATCCCAGCGGCAAGAAACTTCTGTATTCCTCGACTCACCTCGCCGACACTCAGTGTCCGCCCCGCCCTGATTTTTCCAAGGGATACGTCTGGGCGGTGTATTCGGGCTATGACATCTTTACGGCCGATCCCGACGGGTCGAATCTCAAGCAGCTCACGAGAACGCCCGGCTACGATGCCGAGGCGACGGTTTCCGAGGACGGAAAGAAAATTGTTTTTACTTCTCTGCGCAACGGTGACCTCGATATTTACAGCATGAATGCGAATGGCAAACATGTGCAACAGCTGACTCACGAGCTGGGATATGACGGCGGTCCTTTCTTTTCGCCCGACAGAAAATGGGTCATCTATCGCGCCTACCACCCCACAAGCGAGAAAGAAATCACCGAGTACAAAGACCTGCTGAAGCAAAATCTGATTCGACCCACCTCGCTTGAAATTTGGATCATGAAGGCTGATGGAAGCGGTAAGCGCCAGATCACCAGCCTGGGCGCGGCCAGCTTTGCCCCGTCATTCTTCCGTGACGGCAAGCAGATCATCTTTTCTTCGAACCAGGGATCGACCGGCGGCATGGGAAACTTCGAGCTCTACGCCATTAAATTGGACGGCACGAATCTGGAGCGAATCACTTACAGCGACGGTTTTGACGGTTTTCCTGTTTTCAGTCCAGATGGCAAGAAGTTGGTATGGGCATCGAACCGCAACGCCAAAGTTCCCACACGAAACCAACATTTTCATCGCAGACTGGATGCCATAGAGAAATGCAGGGTCGTATAATGTTTTTCACCGCATGGAATCTTGGATGACGTCTCAGCAACGGTTGATCACGCTTGGACTGCTGGTTCTGATACTGGCGGCTGTGGTCGCGTTGGTTTTGACGCGTGACGGAGCGGTACCGGGATCGCAAGCCGGACCCCGCAAGCCCCGACTGGTCGATGAACAACCTTTGCAGACGGCTCTCGCTGTATCGAAGCTGGCCTCCAGCCCGGATGAGCAACGGCTCGCGGAGCAAGCCTTGCGTCTTGGCGACAACGAAGTGGATCTCACCTTCGAGGATGCTTTGCGCAGCGCGGCGGGTCACCCCGTCCCACCTTCGCAAGAAACGAAAACGCTCTACGCCCATGTGACTCAAGCTGAAGCGGATGTCGAAGCGGATCAGAGCGGCATCAATCAACTGAAGAAACAACTTACGGGGGCGAGTGGCGCTCATCAGGATGATCTCCAGCAAAAGCTGGACGTGGCCCAGGCGCAGATCGAGCTTGATCAGGATGAACTGGCCGACGCCAAAGAAGACCTGGCCCGCTCCGGGGCCGATCCGCTTGAGTAGAATCCAGCGCCAGCTCAAGCGCCATGATGACGCCGAACATGCCAAGGATGCTAATCCTGCGGCGCCGGTACCGTTGGCCACTTCGGCAAACTATCAAGCAGGCAACCTGTTTGCGCAATTTATCGCGTGGCATGCGTTACAGGGACGGACAACCCAGCTAGAAAGAGCGCGCGACGAAGCCACCCAGGCAACGGCTGCTTTGAACCGGGCGCATGATCAACTGGAAAAGCAAGTCGAGAACGAAAAAGCAGCAAGGCAGGCAACTAACAATCAGCCGCCCCAAATCAATCTGCGTCAAACCAGCCCACCGGCGCCGCCGATTCCACCCCAACCAATCCCGCCACCGTAAAGTCGTTGCACCTTCTTTCCGACGATCAGAAGAACCTCGCAGACTTCGACAAGCGCATTCAAGATGAGCAGGAGTTGGAAACCAGTTATGCCAACTGGATCGCCCTGGTGCAGGCTCATCAGCGCGCCGCGCTGCATGGAATGTTTCAGTCACTGCTCTGGATCCTGCTGATTGTGCTCGCCGTGTTTCTTGTCGACCAAGCGGTGAACCACTACCTCGCCGATAAAGCCGGAGAGCGCACTCGGCTGCACACACTGCGTGTGGTGATTCGCTCGGCGGTGCAAGCGGTCGGCGTGCTCGCAGTATTGCTGGTGTTTTTCGGTGCACCCAACCAGATGCCAACCATCCTGGGGCTCGCTGGCGCTGGACTCACGGTGGCATTGAAAGATTTTATTGTCGCCTTTTTCGGCTGGTTCGTTTTGATGGGAAAGAACGGGCTCCGAGTTGGTGACTGGGTTGAGATCAATGGGGTCGCCGGCGAAGTTGTCGAAATCAATCTGCTGCGCACGGTGTTGCTCGAAACCGGCAACTGGACGGATACCGGACACCCCACCGGCCGAAAAGTAGCTTTTGTGAACAGCTACGCGATCGAAGGCCACTTCTTCAACTTCACCACCAGCGGGCAATGGCTGTGGGATGAACTCGAAATTACCGTGCCCGCGAATCAAGACCCCTATCCCCTGCTGGACGCAATTCAGAAAAAAGTCGCCGAGGAAACTGCCACCAGCGCTCACGAGGCCGAAAAAGAGTGGCAGAATGCCACCACGCGATACAAAGTGCAGTCTGTCTCGGCCGAGCCTACCGTCAACCTGCGGCCCACTGACTGCCGGCGTGGAAATACACGTCCGCTACATCGCGAGGGCGCACGAAAGGTCGGCGATCCGTGCGCGCCTGAACCAGGCTTTAGTGGAATTGCTGCATCATCGGGAACCCGATAAGAAGGAAGGCGTGACGGCGGCGAAATAACCGAAGGCCGTTCTTTACAAACCTGCGGTTACTGGTTCTTTCCTGAAGATTTTGATCTACTGGTCGCGCAGGATCTTCACTTAGATTGCTTCGAATTTCTGCAGGCCAGGGCCAACGCACCGTTCACCGGATCTCTGCGCATCGCATGCGCGGAAATACGCGGACAGGCAACGCGCAGCGCATCAAAGAAAACCTCTCTCACGAGCGGAGAATTCAAGAAAACGCCGCCGGTAGTGGCCACCGGCACATCACCCGCATCGAAAAGCCGCCGGACGACAATCTTGCCCAGGTCAGCCAATTCTTTCCCGGCTTGCATGAGAATACCGCGGGCGGTTGCGTCGCCAGCATCTGCGGCAGACAAAACCATCGGCAGCAACGCTGCGAAATCTGGTCCAGGGGAAGTATTGGCCGCAATTACGACTTGCTCGCGTGTTGATACTCCCCAGCATTTCTGGACAGCTCGAAGCAACGCGCCCTCGCATTCCGTTTCATCATATTCGCGCGCGGAGGCTGCCACTGCTGCTCGCCCAATCCAATGACCTGACCCCTCATCGGAAATCGCGAAGCCCCATCCACCGGCGCGTGCGGTCTTGCCTTGGGCATTCCGGCCGTAGGCAATGGATCCAGTCCCGGAAATCACAATCACACCAGAGCCCCCGCAAAACGCAGCTTCGAGGGCGATTGCCATGTCGCCGACGACTTCAATCTCTCCCGATACCAGCTCGGCAAGAATCCGTCGAACAATCCCAGCGATCTCAGGACGCGCGCCTCCCGCAGCACCCATGCAGGTTCTCGATATTTGTAACGGAGTGACGTTCGCTGCAGACAGGCTTGGCCAATGGCTGCGGCGATGGAGTTGCGCGCCTGGCTCTCGCCGACGCGAACAATGTTGCTCCCGCCCGCTGTCCCGCTGCCCAGCACCGAGTCTTCGTTTCCGATCAAGCAGCTAGTCTTGCTGCCACCACCATCGATACCCAGAAAAAAAGTCACGACGTAGTTCTACCACAAAGGCTTTTAACCACCGAGTACCGAGCAACGACCCGCCATTCGTGTCTCTCCGACTCTAAGTGGAAGGTTTCGAGATTACGAGCTAGATACCGGGGCACCCAGATAAGCCAACGCAAGAAAACAAAGCTAGATACTCTTGAAGAGTCGGGGCGCGCATGGGCCTGAACAAACTCGATTTCCTGATCATCGGGCTTTATCTCACCGGGATCACTCTGTTCGGATTGCGCTTTCGCAAACGCCAGCGCACCCTGCGCGATTATTTTCTGGCTGATCGCAATATTCCCTGGTGGGCGATCGCGCTTTCCATCGTCGCCGCGGAAACGAGTACTCTCACCATCATCAGCATTCCCGGCCTGGCCTACGACACCAACCTCACGTTCCTGCAGGTCGTGCTCGGATATCTGGTGGGACGCGTCGTGATCAGCTTTGTTCTGCTGCCCCACTATTTTCGTGGCGACCTCTTCACTGCCTATGAACTCATCGAACGCCGCTTCGGGCGGGAACTTCGATCCTTGACCGCTGGTCTATTTCTGCTTACCCGTGCAGCGGCGGAAGGTGTGCGCGTCTACGCTGTTGCTATCGTGGTAGCAATTGCGTTGGGAACTGGCGAAATCGCTTCCATCGCAATCATTACGGTGTTGACGCTCATTTATACATTTGAGGGAGGGTTGGCCGCAGTCATCTGGACCGATGTCGTACAGACCGTTATTTATGTCGGTGGAACCATTGTGGGAGTCTTCACAATCTTGCACCTGGTTCCCGGAGGATGGGGCGTCGTTCAGAACGTGGCCGTAAGTGCGGGCAAGCTGCAGGTATTCGACTTCGCTCCTGATTTCTGGAGGCCTTACACATTTTGGGCGGGACTCTTGGGCGGAGCTTTTCTTACAACTGCAAGCCACGGAACGGACCAACTCATCGTGCAGCGCCTGTTGGCGGCCCGCAGCCAGCGGCAATCGGTTGCGGCGCTGCTGTCGAGTGGCGTGGCTGTGCTGTTTCAATTTGCACTTTTTCTACTGGTTGGCGTCATGCTGTTTGCCTATTACCGAGTCCCCTCAGCAAGCTTTGGCAAGGCTGACAGGATTTATCCCACATTCATCGTCAATCAAATGCCGCACGGAATCTCCGGATTGCTCATCGCCGCAATCCTGGCAGCGGCCATGTCGAACCTGAGTGCAGCGCTCAACTCGCTCTCGTCGACTTCGATCATCGATTTTTATTTGCGGCGCCGTCCGGAAATGGACGAGCGCAATCGGGTCAAGGTCTCTCGCATTGCCACTTTGATGTGGGCGATTATATTGTTTGCACTGGCGTTGCTGTCGTTGCACAGAGTCGGACGCGTGATTGAAGTTGGGCTGCAGATCGCGTCCGTGGCGTACGGAGCGCTGCTGGGAGTGTTTCTGCTGGGAGTACTGACCCGACGCGCCAACCAAAACGGAGCGATGGTGGGAATGTTGTGCGGGTTTCTGGTGGAACTCTATATCTGGCTTGGAACGCGGGTTCCGTGGACTTGGTACGTAGCGATCGGGACTGTGGTTACGTTCACGGTCGGATATGCAGCGAGTTTGATCGGACAAAACGAAAGCGCCTGACAGCAAACAACCCTTTCCTCTCGTATACTTCGACTCACAATATGGCATCGACTCTCGCCCTCCCGCCCTGAACTCGTCCGCGACCTTGGAGTCAGTCAAGCAGGGGCTGTCGTCGTGGGCACCATCATCGGCAGTGGCATCTTTCTGGTTCCGGCCGAGATGATGCAGGCGGTCGGCTCGGCCAAGCTGGTTTATCTCGCATGGTTCGTCGGAGGGCTGCTGTCTTTTTTTGGTGCTTTGACGTATGCAGAACTCGGGGCAATGAAGCCCCAAGCAGGAGGCGAGTACGTTTATGTTCGCGACGGCTATGGCCCGCTGGCGGGATTCCTCTATGCATGGACGTGGTTCGTCATCGCAAAGCCAGCCTCCATCGCGACCATCACCACCGGACTAGTCCGCATCTTGGGAACTTTCCCGGCTTTCTCATTCTTCACCGATCACATCGTCAACTGGCCTTTTGTTGTCACCTATGGGCAAGCTGTCGCCATCGGTGCCACCATCGCAATCTCCGTCCTCAATTATCTTGGCATCAAGAAAGCCGGAGAATTTCAGCTGATTTTCACACTCCTCAAAGTGTTCACCATCCTGGGCATAGTGTTGATCGGTTTTAGTTATCGCGCGGGAAGCTGGATCCACTTTGCCGGGGTATTTGCTGGAGCCAAAGGCGGCATTGCCGGCTTTATGGCCGCGCTGGTGGCGGCGCTCTGGGCTTACGACGGCTGGAATGATCTCAACATGGTCGCGGGAGAAATCCGCCAGCCGGAACGCAACATTCCGCTGGCGCTCATCATCGGAGTGGCGACCGTGGGCGCACTTTACATGTTGGTGAACGCCGCAGTGCAATTTGTTTTGCCCGCCTCTACGATTGGCATCTCTGCTCGTCCGGCGTCAGACGCCATTGGGATCGTCCTGGGCCCAATCGGCGCTGGGATCGTTTCCGCTGCGATGGCGCTTTCCATGCTGGTCACGCTGAACGGGACGATCATGAGCGGCGCGCGTGTGCCTTACGCCGTCGCACGCGATCGCTATTTCTTTTCCGTACTGGCTGAAGTTCATCCGCGTTTCCATACTCCTTCCGCCGCCATCATCATGCAGGCGACTCTGGCCGTGATCCTGCTGCTCGTCGGTGGCAGCTTCCGTCAATTCTTTTCGCTGGCAATTTTCGCGGAGTGGCTGTTCTACATGATCGCGGGTAGCACTGTTTTTATCTTCCGGCGGCGCGATCCGCATGCCGTCCGTCCCTATCGAGTCTGGGGATATCCACTGGTTCCCGCCCTGTTTGTGATGTGTTCCGGGTTACTTCTTTACTACACATTTACCGATAATTTGAGGAATTCTGCCCTCGGCTGCGTGGTAATCTTGGCAGGTGTACCGGTTTTTTACGGTTTCGCCCTCCGACGGCGCGCTTAATGCAGTCGCCAACAGGCGCTCTGGCCCGTTTTAGACCACTTCCCCTTTAGGGACCCGGCAGATTACTTAAGTACACCGCCGGGGGTACGTTTACCCCGCGCTTTGTCTGCCGTAAGTTAGAGGTTACCCGCGCACTTTCCCCTGGGTTCGGGTTCCCTCTTTGGAGCGTGTGGATGGCTGCGCCTGGCAAGCTGGAATTCGGACTCTTACCCGAGAAGAAAAGGGATTGGCGAACCTTCGCGGTCAGCTACGGCTTCGTGACTGTGATCATTCTTTTGCTGCTTGGGGTTAGGTTTCTATATCCGGAAACCCTGCAATTGGCGCAAAGGTATACGGTCACTGAAATTATCCCGCGACCCGATTTGCAACCGGAACCAGTACAACCGGTGGTGAAGATCGAGCGTCCGATAGTTGCCAAGCTGGCGCCGCCTGTGAGCTTTTCGACTCCCAAATTGATCGTGCCAAAAGATATCCGCCAGCAACCCAAGCTGGAGGAGAAAGAGCCGCCCAAGCTTGAGACTCAGTTCAAGCCTCCCGATCTGGCGCCGCTGAAACCAACGGTTGCGAAAGTGATTTACACCGGCGCGTTTGGCAGTTCCGCACAGGCGACGGTCACTGCCCCCATTGAAAAGGTGCAGACCGGAGGCTTTGGCGATCCTAATGGTTTGCCTGGAAAAGGCAAAGACAACGCTCATCTCACCGCGACTCAACTCGGATCGTTTGATTTGCCCTCAGGCCCGGGCAAAGGCAACGGCAGCGGTGGCGCGAATGGCATCCAAGGCACAATTGCCAGCGCTGGCTTCGGCAACGGCATCGCTGTAGGAGACAGTCGAAACAATCGCGGCACGGTGCAATCTTCAGGATTCGCGTCGCAAGAGCTTGCGCATGGCAACGGCAAGCTGGCGACGACCGACAGCGGTCCGGCCACGACACCGGTGGAAATTATTTCCAAACCCAAGCCGGTTTACACGGACGAAGCCCGCCAGCTCAAACTGGAGGGCGAGGTTCTTTTAGAAGTTATGTTTGGGGCAAACGGCCAGTCGCAAGTGAATCGCGTGGTGCGCGGACTGGGTCATGGCTTGGACGAGTCAGCGATGGCAGCAGCCAGTCAAATGCGATTCAAGCCGGCTCTACGCAACGGTGTTCCCGTGGATTCCACGGCCATCGTGCATGTGGTTTTCCAGCTCGCGTATTGAAGTTCAATGGGTTGTTGTTTAGAGAGGATTGAAGTTATGCGTACTTGGAATTGGATGGTCGCCGCTTCCCTGCTGCTCACGCTGAGCGCGGGGGCACAGAAGGCCAAGAAATCGTCGCCACCGGCGCCCAAGTCGAGCGCGGCTCAGTCCAGCGCGGTCGACCAAATATCCGATCGCATTATTCAGCGGGAGCACGTGCTCATCGACATGCTGAAGACCCGAACACCGCTGGTCGAGACTTATCTGCAAAACCTGAAACCGGACCCCCTGCTTGGGGCCGTACCCAAGGAAGACCATTACTTCCTCGGACGTCTGGACATTAGCGAGAGCATGGATCGCCGCGACTACCTGACGCATGATGAAAGCTTTGAGAAAAACCTGATGGGCGGAGTCACCAAACTGTTCCGCTTTGAATACAAGCCTATGGGCTTCTCCTGGATGATCTTCGTCGATCGCGACGACTTCGACAAGGAGCACTATAGTTTCAAATATGTGGGCCGCGATTTCCTTGGCGAAGTGCGTTGCCTCATGTTCGACATCACTCCTCAGAAAGATGCGGGAAAAGGTCGCTTCCTGGGTCGAATCTGGGTCGAAGATCAGAACTACAACATTGTGCGGCTGAATGGAACTTATGTGCCGCGCCCCAGAAATTCCCAATACTTCCACATGGACAGCTGGCGGCTCAATCTGATTCCGGGCTTGTGGGTACCCGCGTACATCTACAGCGAAGAAGGCGACTTCAGTTACGGCGCCAAAGATCGAACCGCATTCAAGGCGCAAAGCCGAATCTGGGGCTATGACTTGAAAAAGAGCGCCAAGGAAGACGAACTCACGCAGCTTACGGTAGATGCCGCAAAAGACGAAACCCCTACAGCAGCAGATCCCTCACCCCTTGAAGCCCAACGTCAATGGCTGCAACAAGCCGAAGACAATGTTGTCGAGCGTTTGCAGGAATCGGGCCTGCTGGCTCCTCCGGGCGAAGTGGACAAGGTTCTTCAAACCGTTATCAACAACTTGGTGGTAACAAACAATCTCGAAGTCCCTCGTCCCGTGCGGGCGCGCGTCATGTTGACTTCTCCGCTTGAGACTTTCAGCGTCGGCAACACCATCATCGTAAGCCGCGGTCTCGTGGACGTGCTTCCTGACGAAGCCAGCCTCGCCATGGTGCTTTCGCACGAATTGGCACACATCGTTCTTGGACACAATCTGGGTAGCAAGTTTGCTTTCAATGACCGAATGCTTTTCTCCGACGAATCGACCTACTCCAACTTCGGTTTCCGGCATAATCCTGACGAAGAAACCGCCGCTGACACGAAGGCCATGGTTCTGTTGAAGAACTCACCTTACGCTCAGAAACTGGACGCACCCTCGCTCTTTCTGAAGCAACTGTCAGCCCGTGCGCCGGAACTTCTGGCGCTAACCACGGCTCATCTTGGGAACGGCCTCACCGACGATAAAGGACAACTGACACGTCTAACGGCGCTGGCGAGTACTGGCCCTGCGTTGGATCCGGCCAAACTGGATCAGATTGCAGCCCTGCCTTTGGGCGCACGCGTAAAGATGAATCCCTGGGACAATCACATTGAGCTGATCAAGTCAGGGCCGGTTGCGATCACTTCGCCTCGCGACAAGATGCCATTCGAAGTAACCCCGTTTTTCCCGCGGCTGACCCGCCTCCCTGGTGGGGACGCGGCTGCCGCAACCACTTCGGCAGCCAACACATCACTTGGCAAGTAGAGCGTCTCGCAGTTCAGGAGACGACGTTGCAGCAGCGATCGCCAACGACGTTGAAGGAAGCGCAGGCTGGAACCGGAAGTAATTCCGGTATTCCGGCCTTCGTTATTTGCGGGTCTTAATTGAACAGGAAATCAGGGTGTGCAGTGAAAAATGCGCGCGGGGAAAATATTCAACAACTGGAATCCTTGCCGAACCGATCCGAAACTGGATTCTAAATAAGGCAGTACGGTGCGAGTAAATTGATAAATCAACAGCGCTCCGTCGGCAGCCAGCGCCTGCCGGGATTCGTGAAGAATCTCGCGCCGAACCGCTTCCGGCATGTTCGTGTAGGGGATTCCTGAAATGATGTAGTCGGCTTGCGAGAGGCCGAGATTCTGAAGCACCGCGCGGACCTTGGCTGCAGAGCTATGAACCACATTTAGACGCGGGTCGTGGGCCTGCGCGTTCAAGAAATCGACGAACTCGCGATTGAGCTCAATTGCCACCAAGGTGGCATTGGGGTGCATACGCTCAAGAATCTCCTGGGTCATGGTTCCCACGCCGGGCCCAAGCTCCACAATTACCCGAGCGCGCTCCCAATCTACTTGGGAAAGCACATCGTTGACCAGGAAACGGGAGCTGGGAATAACCGATCCAAGCATAGCGGGAAACTTGAAGAAGTTTCGCGCAAACAAAAACATGCGGGACCATGCAGGCGACAGGCGCCGGCTTGTCCGCATCGTTCGAATACCCTGTTCTGAAGCTGCCACAGGCATTCTCCTTGGACTGGACCCTGAAGTTAGTAGAATCTTATTTTTAGCATCACTGGGTCACTGCGAGAAGGGTACTTTCGTCATCCGAAGTTGGGTACTGACACTGCTGATACCTTGCAGAGTCAAGCGAATCAGCCCAAAATTGCTCATATCGGCCTATTTTCAGTGATCTAGTCTCAGGGGATACACTTTGCGAAGCTTGTCGTTCGCCATATTGAAGGTGTTTTGGGGAATTTACCTCCTCCTCACTTCGATCTATTGCCTGGTCGCCTTCTTGCCCTATACATATTTTGCGCTGATCAAGGCGCCGCCCTACGCCTGGATGCCTTGGTTCGCGCATCATCAGGCAGTTCTCTACTGGATTGCGCTGCTAGCGATCGCCATTACGCAGGCGCCTTGGCGGCGCACCGAACGTGGGACTCCGTTATTTTGGCTGTTTGCAGCTCTGGCCGTTCCCGGCATCTATCTCTCTATCCGGCCGTTTCTGCCGTCGATCCAAAGCAACTGGGCTGCTTACGGATGGAGCTTGGCGTCCTTGGCGCCGCTTGCACTGGTCGCTGGCCTGGACGTGGCGCGGAACTGGCCGTCCGAACGCCCGGAGACTTCCGAAGGCACTCGATTTACCTATTCAAACGGCGTCTTGCTGGCTGTGTTGGTCGCTTTGGTTTATGGGATCGGCTCGGCTGCGCACAACTATTCCGAGACGAAATCACTCTCCTTCGATTGGGCCAAACTCGAACTCACATCCTGGAGTGTAATTTCGCATACTCTGATCGCCATCATCGTTATATCGGTTCTCAACCTTATCTTCATGGCAAGTCGGCGAACCCGCCGGCCGAAGAGTTTCCAGCTGGCGCTGATCGGCTTGCTGGTGTTCGCCGGTTTCTGGGTTGCGCTCGTTGGCTTCTTGAACAGCGCGCTCAGTTTTGAGGGATGGGCAGCCCAAACGTACGCCGCATCACTGGCCGCGAGTGTGACCTTGTTCCTTGGTTCCCTGGTGTTGCCCGTTATTGCTGCGCGCCGTGAGGAGGATGCTCGCAGGCGAAGCCGGCTGATCATCCTCTGGGCGACTGCGATTGCGCTGTCTATTTTTGCCACAGCACTTCCGACGCTTATCGCTGGCGGCGACTGGAACGGAGCACTGCAACACGCATTCACCTTATTGTTTTTGGATCGTATTGGGTGTATGCGTCTACGCTCTGCGTCCTGCTCGGAGGAGTTATTCGGCGGCCTCCATCCTTGCTGTCCTGTTGCTGGCTGGGTTCACCTACAAAGCGCTGCAAGCCACTGCGATCTTCTGGGGCAAGCCCCTTGGATCGACGGATGACGAAATCGCCCGTTCCCTGGAGACGTATGCGGCCGACAATGTCTCCTTTCAGATGGCCCACCACATCCTCGGTAACGAACGGTCTGTGCCGTGCGGGGATCTGTGCCGCATCATGCGCGAGTACACGAACATTCGCGATGCGGAGGCTAGAACCGATGTAAATCTCGTGGATCCAATGCAGCCCGCTCAAGGCGAGCACCCCAACATTTTTATTCTGGTACTCGATTCCGTCCGCCCAGATTATCTGGGGCCCTACAACCAAAAAGTGGACTTTACGCCCAACCTTGACGCCTTCGCGCGCGACAGCGTCGTGGTTCACAACGCATATACGCAGTACGCCGGAACTACGCTCTCCGAGCCTGCGATTTGGTCGGGCGCGATGCTTTTACACGCCCATTACATGCAGCCATTCTCGCGAGTAAATAGTCTGGAAAAGCTGGCCAACACGGACGGCTATCAGATGATCCTGAGCTATGACAGTGTGCTGAGCCAAATCCTCTCGAGCAGCGATCGGATCACCAAGCTTGATGCGGACAAGCCGTGGAATCAAGTCGAACTCTGTTCGACATTGCAACAAACTGAAAACGCGCTCGACGCGCGGTCGGATAAGACTCAGCCCGTGCTGTTCTACACGCAGGCCATGAATGTCCATCAATTTGCCCGCAACGATTTACCGAGACTGACGCGGGAGAATTGGGCAGTGCGTCCGGGCTTCAACACCCGGATTGCCTACGAGTTACATGAGGTGGATACCTGCCTCGGCAGTTTTTTCACTTATCTCAAGTCTCGCAATCTCTACAACAACAGCGTCATCGTCATCGCCTCGGATCACGGCGATGCCACGGGAGAATTCGGCCGCTACAGTCATTCCGTCAACATCTACCCGGAAGTCATGCGTGTGCCTCTCATTGTTCACTTGCCGGAAGGAATGCAACAGAAATTGGTTTACGACGATACTCACATTTCTGCGTTGACTGACATTACGCCGTCGCTCTATTACTTGCTGGGTCATCGGCCAGTCCGATCAAACCCGATCTTTGGACATCCGATTTTCGTGGCGACCCCGGATGAGTTGAAGACGTATCGCCGCGACCAGCTTTTCTTGTCTTCCGACGAACGTGCTGTTTACGGTTTGCTCACTGAAAATGGCAGGTTCTTGTACACGACTTATGATTCGCCCTCGCAGAGTTTCCTGTACGACTTGAGTAAGGACCCGAACGCGCAGCGTAGTTTGCTTACCGATTCGCTCAAGCAGCAATACGACGAGCAGATCATCGATCAACTTCACACGGTTGCTGACTTTTATGGCTACAAGCCAGGAGTGGGCTCACTATTGGCCGCGGCACATTGAAGGGAAATTCAGTGCAACCGTGTAACCGGCGCGCTACTGGGCCGTTAGGACGCGGTGGTCTTGAACGGGCGCTATTTGTCGTTAAATCGCGCCGCACTCATTGACCCGTCATGATCTGCACATCCCAACTTCCGCGTATTCCCCCGATTCACGCGGCGTCTTTCTTCGCCCAGCCGTAGTCCGCTTTTCTCAGGGTAATAAGGGTCTTGAAGTTCTTGTTAATCTTGGTCAGTTCCCAGAATATCGAGATCAGCAGAACTGTGATTACGAACAGCAAGAATTGGAGAGCCATTTTTTGCCTTTCTGGTTAGGAAATGAAACGTTAAGGTAAATCCCGCGATTCGTGGGACCGGTTCAAACGAATACTGGGCCATTAACTTTCTTGTCCTCGGAGTCGAGTTAACACAAACCCAACCATCTTTTCAATACCGTTACCAATTATTACAATTTCCGAACAAACCGCAAGGAAACATATATCCCGTTTTTAGCTAACTTCGTAGACCCTTCAAATTAGAAGTCAGGAATCGGCTCCCGGTTACAGCACCGGCCTCCCAGCGTACATGATTTGACTTGATTCTCACTTTTTTCTTCTCGTTTGTCGTCTTTTCCATTCCGTTTGCGATTTTCTCATTAGGGGCCACCAAATGCCTGCTTGTCCCCAAGCCGATTATGCGAACCATCGACTCTTGCTTGCCAGATGTGGAAGCGGTCAGCGCAGCCAGCTCTCCCGCGCTTGCTGCCGTCAACGCCCAAGCGCGTTCCCTTCTCGCGCACGCTCCACGCTTGGTTTCCGTAGATGTCTTGCGGGGACTTGTCATGGTGATCATGGCGTTGGATCACACGCGGGATTTCATGTCGTATCTGCGATTTGCCCCTGAGGACATGGCGCGCACCTACGGAGCGCTTTTCTTTACTCGCTTTATCACTCACTATTGCGCTCCGGTGTTCTCTTTTCTGGCCGGAACCGGCGCATATCTCGCCACCAGGCGCGGAAAATCATTGCAGCAGGTCTCGTGGTTTTTCCTTACTCGCGGATTTTGGCTGGTGTTCCTCGAACTCACGGTCATCGACTTCGCGTGGGGTTTTGTCCCTTGGGCGCAGGCGGGAGTGATTTGGGTTCTAGGTTGGAGCATGGTCGCGATGGCGCTGATCGTGCGCCTTCCGTTGCGCTGGATCGCGCTGCTGGGATTAGGCATGATCGGCACTCACAATTTGCTCGACCGTATTAGTCCATTTACTTTCGGAAAGTTCTACTGGGTGTGGATTCTTCTGCACACGCCCGGCCGCATCACAGTCACCGATCATTTTCAATTTTCGGTGAGGTATTCCCTGATTCCGTGGGTCGGAGTCATGGCGACGGGTTTTGCCTTTGGAAACCTGCTGCTTCGGCCCGACCGCCGCAAATGGATTCTGACGCTGGGGGTCTCCGCGACGACGCTCTTCTTCGTGTTGCGTGCATTCAATCTTTACGGAAATGGAATCGCCGGGCTGCCGTTCGGATACCCTCGCTCTGCGGGCCCGTGGAGTGTACATACGACCCTCGAGTTGACTGTGATCTCATTCTTCAACGTGCTCAAATATCCGCCGTCTCTCGACTATCTGCTGATCACTCTCGGGCCAGCACTCGTCCTTCTGGGATTATTGGACAGAGCAAAAGCTGTGCGCGGTCTGAGTCGTATCCTGCTGGTTTACGGCCGGGTTCCACTGTTTTACTACGTGCTGCATCTTTACCTCCTGAACATTATGGCGAGATTGGTGGCCTTGGCCTTTCACCAGCCGATCTTTTACGGAACCGTTATCGCAGACTTCGCACAGAGGCCGCTCGGGTACGGTCACGGCCTGCCTTTCGTGTATGCCATGTGGATTCTGGCCGTGGCAATTCTGTATCAGCCTTGCCGCTGGTTTATGGAATTCCGGAGCCAACATCGGGATTGGGCTTGGCTCAGCTATCTGTAAATGAGCCTACCCCACCGTCACGGGCCGTATTGCAGACAGGGCTTTTTCTATTTCCTGATTGATCTGGTGGCCAGCGAATTCTGCGGCTACGCGGATGGCGTTCTTGATGGCATTCGAGTTCGAGGATCCGTGGGTGATAAAGCAAACGCCTTTCACTCCGAGCAGCGGCGCGCCTCCATATTCGGTGTGGTCGAGGCGTTTCTTGAAATCGGCGAACGCGCTGCGCGAGAGCAGATATCCCACCTGCCGCGTGATCGTGGCTTTGAGCGATTCTTTCAGCGTTGAGCGCACCAGATTGGCGACGCCTTCGGAAATTTTTAATGCGACATTGCCTACGAAACCGTCCGCTACGATGACATCCACTTCGCCGTTATAGAGGTCGCGACCTTCCACATTTCCCACAAAGTTTATGGGCAACTGTTTGAGCAGTTGGAAAGCTTCGCGAGTCAGTTCGTTTCCCTTGGTTTCTTCTTCCCCAATGGAAAGCAGACCGACGCGCGGACGCTTGGTTCCGAACATGGTGCGGAAATAAATTTCTCCCATGACGGCGAATTGTTCGAGATTGTGCGCCTTGCTGTCTACATTGGCGCCAACGTCCAGCAAGCTGGCAACGGTGCCGATCGCGGTAGGAAAGATTGCGGCGAGCGCGGGGCGATCGACGCCCGGAATGGCTCCCAGCACCATTTTGGCTGTCGCCATTGCGGCCCCGGTGTTGCCGGCGGTGATGAAACCCGCGGCGCGGCCTTCGCGCACCAGGCGCAGGCCGACACGTATGGAAGAATCGCGTTTCGCGCGCACCGCCGCGACCGCCTTATCCTCCATCTCGATGACTTCGCTGGCGTGGACAATCTCGATGGGCAAGCCCGCAGCGGCTGGATAACGCCCCAACTCGGCCCTCAGCAAGGGTTCCGGCCCTACCAGCAGAACGCGAACGTCGTAGTGCCGCGTCGCATGGATTGCTCCTTCGATCTCAGGCTTCGGCCTGCGGTCGGAACCCATCGCGTCCAGGGCTATGACGCTTGGCATGGAATTGCGGGGCTAGCTGGCTTCCTTCACTTCCAGTACTTCGCGGCCTTTGTAGTAGCCGCATTTCGGGCAGGCACGGTGCGGCATCTTGCGCTCGTGACAGTTCGGACATTCAGAAAGTGAGTGGCTCTTCAAAGAGTCATGCGCGCGCCGGCTTCCAGTTCGTGCTTTGGAGTGGCGCCGTTTTGGATTAGGCATTTAGATTTCCTTTTTTATCAGCTTCAACTTCTAGCTTACCGCATTCAGGACCACCAGAAACTAGCAACCAGGAAGCCTGAAGCGTTTTTCACTCTTCCAACTTACCCCGAATATCCTTCAACGCGGCCCACCGCGGATCTTCCATCGGCTCGGCGCAAGAACATTGTTCCACATTCAAATTCTTGCCACAGTGCGGGCAAAGCCCTTTGCAATCCTCGCGGCAAATCACTCGCAGCGGCAGCGCCAGCAACACCTGCTCACGGACCGCATCCTCCAGCAACAAACCCTCACCTTGATAATAGCTGATCTCAGCCTCGGCGCTGGTCACCGAAATCTCTGCCCGCCCCGCATCCACGCCCAGCGGCCGGTACAGCAAATCAAACTTCCGGTCCACTTCCTGAATCACCGGCTCCAGGCAGCGCGCGCAAGCCGTATCCAGCGTGGTAGAAACTTCCCCCGCGAGCCGTATGTCCTTAATCGACTGATGCTTCCCGTGATGCTCTTCCACCAACTGAGCCCGCCCCGCGGCACGGAGCGGTGTGCGCTGATTGAAGTCTGGGCCTAAGTCAATGACACCCGGAGGGTACTCTTCCTCAAAATCAAGAGGATGAAGTTCCAACTCATAAATTTCGATGAGCATCTCGATAAACCGCGCCCCAATTCAACAGGGCCAAAGACGCGGAAACCCGCCAGGAAGCCTACCTTCACCAGCGAGCAACTTCAAGAATAAAGGCCATAAGAGCGCACTGTCAAGAAGTGAGGCCGCCTTGACGAAGCGACGGCGATTGAAGAGGTCTCCGCGTTTTCCAAGCCCTCTGTATACTCTGCGGCCAAAGATCTAGCCTGCCTAGTCGTAATACTCCAACCCCAAGTGAGTAATCAAACCCTCGCCCCGCAGATGCCGTAAGGTGTTCTTCAATTTCATCGACTGGATAAACAAATCATGCTCCGGATAAAGCCCGGGCACCGTCATCGGCGACTTGAAATAAAAGCTCAGCCACTCCTGAATCCCCAACCCCCGCAACTCCGTCGAGCGCTGCGCCAAGTCCATAAACAAAATCAAATCCAAAACAATAGGCGCTGCAAGAATAGAATCCCGGCAAAGGAAATCCACCTTGATCTGCATGGGATATCCCAACCATCCAAAGATATCGATGTTATCCCAACCCTCTTTGTTATCACCGCGTGGCGGGTAATAGTTGATGCGCACCTTGTGGGTAAAGTTACCGTATAGTTCGGGATACAACTCGGGTTGCAGGATGTGTTCCAGAACCGAGAGTTTGGATTCTTCCTTGGTTTTGAACGACCCGGGGTCTTCCAGGACTTCTCCGTCGCGGTTGCCCAGAATATTTGTCGAGAACCATCCGTTCAGGCCAATCATGCGGGCTTTGAAGCCGGGGGCCAGGATGGTCTTAATTAACGTCTGTCCGGTCTTGAAATCTTTGCCGCAGATGGGGGCGTTGTTCTTGCGGGAGAGTTCACGCATCACCGGAATATCTACTGTCAGATTCGGAGCGCCGTTGGCGAAGGGCACGCCTTCCATCAAGGATGCGTAGGCGTAGATCATCGATGGAGCGATGTTTTCGTCGTTCTGCGCCATCGCTTTTTCGAACGACTTCAGCGATTGATGAGCGGCGGTTGGCTCGATGTAGCTTTCCGTCGACCCGCACCAGATCGTGACGAGACGCGCGGCTCCGGAAGTTTTCCGGAAGTCACGGATGTCGGCTCGGACCTGCTCGGCCAAAGCCATTTTGTTCTTGCCTTTTTTTACGTTGGGGCCATCGATCTTCTTGACGTAGTTGTGATCAAAGACGGCTTTGCGCGGTTTGATCGAACTCAAGAACGGTTTGATCTGGTCGAGCAGATCGCGCTCGAGCACTCCCGCCTTCTTGGCGGCGGTGTACATGTCGTCTTCAAAAATATCCCAGCCGGTGAATACCAGATCGTTGAGCCCGGCAAGTGGAACGAACTCCTTGATCTTGGGCGAACGGGCATCAGTGCGTTTGCCCAGGCGGACGGTCCCCATCTGCGTCAGCGAACCGATGGGCTTGGCAATACCCTTACGCACGGCTTCAACGCCGGCGACAAATGTAGTCGCCACCGCACCCATGCCGGGGAT
This sequence comes from uncultured Acidobacteriota bacterium, assembly GCA_963771285.1. GTDB lineage: Bacteria > Acidobacteriota > Terriglobia > Terriglobales > Acidobacteriaceae > JABDBE01. The sequence goes on along the minus strand of CAVYSX010000014.1, from coordinate 212,000 downwards.
CATGACGCCAAGCTTGCCCTTGGCGGGTTGAATCTCGCTGCCGTGCTGCTGCTTCATTTCTGTGCGTGCGGACTTCTGCCGAGTCGCCATCGTAGGAAGGCTTCCTTATAAGAGCTGAGATGTAAAAGGCAAACAGCTATGCTCTCGTATTGCAGGATGAATTGCAACTGAATCAGGCTGAATGCAGATGAGGATGGTTCAATGGTGAATCGGCGCATCGGGCGGTAAGCTCAGTTGCGAACGAGCATACGTACGATCCATAGAGACCGCCAAGATGACACGGTTAGAAGTTCGTGGTTAGGCGCATGGCGACGCTCCGGGATGGTCCAATAGCGTTGCCGGAAAAGAGGCCGCCAAAGTCCATGACGTTGAGGACGTCGGTGAGATTTTGTCCGTCAATCTGAAATTGGACTCGCATGCGATCGGATTTGTACAGCAGCGCCCCGGCTGAAGCGTTGACTTGAAAGGAGGGATAGATTCGGCCGCGAGCGAAATTGATCCGGCTCAATACCTCCGGGCCATACTGCGCGAGAACGGTGGCGGGATCGCCGACAAACTCGAATGGAAGGCCGGTGTCATATTGAATTCCGCTGGCAATCCAGAAGCGCGGAAACATCTGGTAGCGGACACGCCCACGCACGGTGTTGCGCTGATCTTGCGAATCCGGGAAATGCCCGGTGACCTGGGAGGCTGCCGCATTTGCGTCGTCACCCAGGAAAAGGCCGCCCGTTACCGGAAACCAGGCATTGCCCACAGTGTAGGAGTAGCTCACGAAACCCGAAAAACGATGCCAGTCGGGAACATCGATTTTGGCTTCTGCTCCATAGATGATCGACTTCCGAAAAGCGATAGGGAAACTGACGGTGGTGTTGGCGATTTGATCGTCGTCCGCGTAGTTCCCGACCAGGCGGCGAAAGTAGTTTGCATCCAGCCTGATCTTACCGATAAATACCTTGGTCAGCCCCGCTTCATAGTAGTTCCCTTCCGATGGCTGCACCGGCAGGCGGAGAAAATTGGTTGGGTCGAGCGATTCAATCGCAGAAGAATTCGAAAGCAGGATGTTCTCGAAGGATGGCGTCTGAAACACACGGTCATAAGAGGCATGCAGAATGAGGCCGGCGGAGGGGAAATAGCGTGAAACCGAGAATCGCGGATCTACGGCGTGGCGATTCAACCAAAGCTGATAGTGGTCCCAGCGAAGTCCGGCGCTGATGGTCCAATTTCCCAGGCGTATCAGATCCTGAACAAATGCCGATTGCTCAAGGTCCGGCCGGTTTCCCAGGAAACTGAACGTGCGCGGCGTGCCGTCATCGAATTGAGTTGGATCGGTAATGAAATACCGGAAATTCTCGTTTAGAAATGTGCTGTCCGATTCCGCCCCGAACTTCCATTCGTGGTGGCCCCGGTTCACCGTGGCGAAGCCTTTGAAATAAGCTTCCCGAAACCAGTTATGCTGAAACACTTCAATGGGCGTCGACTCGGGGTTCGAGTTGAAATCATTCGCGTTGTCGCGGACCATGGCGCGAAAATCAGCCACCGCGGTGGAGGAAAACGCGTGCTGGTAGGAGGCGATTCCCATGGTTTCGATGTTGTCGGCGGTTTGACGCTGGCCTGCAGCCTGCTGGACCTGCTCGTTGGGAATTTCGTAACGTGAGAGCTCGTGGCGGACAATGAATCGCAAATGATCCTTTGAAGTCAGGTCACGTTCGAAGTTCGCGGAGAAGTCGCCCAGAGTGCCGGTGTTGGAATAGTTCTGCGGAACCACCGGATTCAGGTAGTGGTCGGTCATGCTGCCGCTGGCACTGACTCCGAAGGTATTCTTGCCCCAGGCGTACTGCCCACGGGCGGCAGCTCCGGCGGAATCGAAGCTGCCCCCGGAAAGCACCAACTGGCCGTGTAGACCCGGTTGCAAATCCTGTAGCGTATTCACTTCGATCACGCCGCCCATTTTTCTTCCGTATTCGGCGGGAATGCCTGCGGTGTAAATGCTCAGCGATTGCACATCGTCAGCCTCAATTTCGGGCCCGAAACTGGGAGAACGGTCGTCGGTCAGCGGGATGCCGTCGACTACGAACTGCGTTTGATATTCAGAGCCGCGCGGATGCAACACGGCGTTGCCTTCATAGAGCCAGCCCGGCTGCGAATTCACCAAATCCTGCAAGGAGCGACCGGGGACGGAGCTCAGCCGGTTCTCGATGAGGTCTGGGCCCGATGTGATTAATCGACCCCGCCCGATCCGGATCGATCAAGGTATTGGGCGCACTCACAGTGATGGTTTCATTGACCGCCGGTAATTTGAGCTGGATTGCGTGCGTGACCGGAATCGAGGAATGAATTTCTACGGACTCGGAGAAGGGCGCAAACCCCGCGTGATCAATCTTCAGCTGATAAATTCCATAGGGCAGGCGCTGCACAATCAAGGCTCCCTGATCGTTGGTCGAAAGCGCGATGCGATACTGATTGGCATCGCTCGCGATGCGAACCGTCGCTTTCAAACCCAATCCGGACGGGTCGGTCACCTTTACGTTCAGTTGGCCGCTGTTGGTCTGGCAAAATACAGGCAAAGCGCACAGAACGAGGACGGCCGCAAGTCTTTTCATCGAAGGATCGGCCCTCTCCGTTGTCCTCGATCCATATTCGCAGACTCGCTCAGGGGCAAAGCTCCCACTCTCCCTCATTCCTTACTGTGGATATTTTACTTCCAGACATTCTGTTCGATCTCTTTTGTGTCCACTTTGGTAATGCAACGAAAGGCTGCAAGGATACTAACGAGGGGCGAAGCCGAGCGAACATATAGTAGTAGAGACTCCCAACGACGTCGTTGGCAATGTCTTTCGCGGTCGCTACTCTTGACGAAGGGCATGAACCGGGTGGATACGCATGGCGCGGGCTCCGGGGATGGCGCAGGCGACGGCGGCTACTGCCAGGAGAAACAGGGCACCTCCGAAAAATGTGAGGGGGTCGGAGGGCGAGATGCCGAACAGCAATCCGCCGGTTAGTTTGCTAGTGAGGAATGCACCGCAGAGTCCGATCAAGGAGCCGATGAGGGCCGTGCCGACCCCTTGTTTCACCACGAGCCAGAGAATGTTGGCGGGAGTCGCACCCACTGCGAGGCGAACTGCCAGTTCCTGAGTTCTCTGCGTCACGAGGTAGGAGATCACCCCGTAGATGCCGACTACGGCGAGCGCCAGGCCGGTCACGGCAAACAGCGCTAACAGAATCGTTGTGAAGCGCTGGTCGCCGGTTTGCTCTTCGACAACTTCGGAGATGGTTCGGACTTCTGTGAAAGGAATATCGGAATCCGTTTCATGAACTTGACGGGTAATCTCCGGCACCAGTAAGCGTGGCTCCGCAGCAGTCCGAAGCACAAGTTCCTTGAAGCCGTAGTTAACCAGCGGATGTTGAGAATACAAAACGAGAATCTGAGGCTCGGGCGGAAGGGCGAGACCAACATTCTTGAAGTCACCGATCACGCCCACGATGGTGACGTCTTTCGCATCGGAAACATTTTGTCCGGGGGTAATTTGCAAGAACTGCGGAGGACCGATGTGGATCTGACGGCCGATAGGATCTTCATTCGCAAAATAGCGGCGACTGAGTTCCTGACTGATCAGGGCTACGGGGGTGCCGCTGGCGCTGTCGGAGTCGGAGAAATCCCGTCCGCGAATCAGTGGAATTCCCATGGTTCTAAGAAAATGAGCGTCGGTAACTCCAAACTGCGCAGACGGAACGTCCTGGATGCGTGTGGCCGGATGCCCGGGAATGACTAGCATTTGAGTCCAGCCGTTGTAGGGCGGGTAGATCGTAGTTATGCTCGCTTCGACCACGCCGGGCAGTGCGCGGACTTTGTTGGCAACCTCATCGCAGAAGCGCGAGATCGCCTCGGAATTCGAATAGCGGGCGGGCGGCAAATAGAAACTCCCTTTCAGAACATGCTCCTGGCGGATGCCGAGGCCCTGCCTCTGCAAATGTACAATGCTTTGAATCAGCAGGCTCGCGCCCACCAAAAGCATCAGAGACATTGCCACCTCCGTCGCGACCAACCCATTTCGCATGCGCTCGCTGCGCCCGCCCACCGTTCCCGAGCGTCCACCTTGCTTCAAGGAATCTACGAGGTTCAAGCGGGTCGCCTTGAGGGCTGGAGCGAGGCCGAAGCTCACACTCGTGATCACGGACACCAGCGAAGTAAACAACAGCACGCGCCAGTCGATTCTGATTGTGCCAAGCTGCGGGAGATTCTCCGGATGCAATCGGCTAAGACTGACGAGCCCGATTTGTGCAAGAGCAAAACCCAATGCGCCCCCGATTAGCGACAGCACGAGAGTCTCCGCGAGCAGGTGACGAATCAGGCCTCCTCTGCCAGCGCCCAGTGCAGCGCGTACGGCGAGTTCCTGCCGCCGCGCCGCATTACGCGCGAGAAGTAAGTTGGCGAGGTTCGAACATGCAATCAGCAGGATCAGGCTCACGGCTCCCATCAGAAGGAACAGCATGGGTCGCAATGTGCCTACGCGCGTGGCAGAGAGCTTCTTGATTACCACTCCTACGCCCTGATCGAGCGGATGCGCCGCCGCCAGTCCGGCCGCCACAGTCGCGAGATCTGCCTGCGCCTGTTCGATGGAGACGCCCGGCTTCAGACGCGCCAAAGTCTCGAAGCCTCTTCCGTCACGGGAGGTCTCTGACAGATCGGCAGGGGAGAGTGCAAGCGGGGTCCACAGCTCGATTTCGGCGGGTTCCATCCACGCGGGAATCACGTCGGGGATGACGGCGACAATGGTGTAAGGCTCGTCGTTGATACGAATGGTTCGCCCGAGAATCGCCTCGTCACCGGCGAACTTGTTTCGCCATAGGCGAGCGCTGATGGCAGCTACATAGTGCTTGCCTTCCTGATTCTCGTCTTCCGTAAACAGGCGCCCGAGAATCGGCTGGACATTGAGAATCTCGAAGTACGCTGCGGAGATTAAGCCCACCCGCATCTGCTGGGGCTCGACGGCGGTATCGCCAAAGCTCACATTCTTTCGCCATTGGTCATAGACGACCGCCTTCTCGAGGCTATGGCCGCTGTGGACGAAGTCGCGCACGTCGAGTAGCGATGGTCCGCCGGGATAGGCGAAGCCCGTGATGGGGACGCCGTTCTTGGTGGAATAGATACGCACGAGTTGATCGGCGCCGGAGAATGGCAGAGGCTGCAGCATGAGCGCATTGATGGCACTGAAGATCGCGGTGGTAGCGCCAATACCTAGAGCGAGAGTAAGCACAGCAACCGCTGTAAACCCGGGAGCCTTGCGAAGGGCCCGCGCACTGTACTTCAAGTCGCGAACAAAGGCGTCTAATGAGTCCAGGCTCCAAATGGTGCGCAGGTCTTCTTTGACAAGCGTTGGATTACCGAAGGCTCGTCGGGCGGCATAGTGCGCGTCTTCGGGCACCAGGCCAGACTCTTGCTGCTCCTGCGTTTCCATTTCCAGATGAGACTGTAGCTCGCGGTTCAGCTCGTCCTCACGCGCGCGCCTTCGTCTGAAATCGGCCAGGTGCGATCTAAGCCGGGTCCGCATTCTCATGACCGATCTCCCGCGGCCGGGCGCATGATTTGTGCGATGGCTTGGGCCAGTTGCTTCCATTTCGATTCTTCCCGGGTAAGCTGTTTCCTGCCAGCTGCCGTCAGGCGGTAATACTTGAATTCACGATTGCCATTCTTCGGCGTCTCCCACTTGGCAACGACCCAACCCTTGCGCTCCATACGGTGCAGAGCCGGGTAGAGCGAACCGTGTTCAACCTGCAACACGTCCGCCGAAGTGCGCTGTATGTGTTTGGCGATCTGATGGCCATGGGATGGCCCGAACAAAAGCGTGCGCAAAATGAGCATATCCAAGGTTCCCTGCAAGAGGCCTCTGCGGCTGGGAGATTCATTTTTCATGGTAGTCGATCGTCTACCTTCACTATGGTAGACGTTCTACCCCAATTTCGGTTTACAGATTTTTAAGAGATGTCCAACATGTATGCCGTCAGAGTGCGGCCACACGGCGTTGGATCAGGAGGAAGTAGAGCGCCACCAGAATCAACAGGAATCCGTTTACGCCGAGGACGACCGGCGCCGTGAACATGGGGACCAGCCATCCGGATACGAGATTTCCCATGGGCATGCCGCCGCGGAAGGCGCAGTTGTAGACGCTCATCACGCGGCCGCGCATTTCATTGGTGGTGATGAGTTGCACCAGTGAACTTACCGTCGCGAAAACCGCCATCATCGATGCCCCCACCAGTACGAGCATGGCGTAGCTGACCGGCAAGAACTTGGAGAGAGAAAATCCTGCAATGCCTGCGCCCAGGCAGATCAGCGCCGTCAGGGCGAAGCGGCCCTTGTTGTGCATGTTGCCCTTGGCCGCGACAAACAACGAGCCGCAAATCGAACCGACTCCCATGAGCGAAAGCAAGTTGCCGTAGGTTTCCGGCCCGCGGCCGAAGATATCTTTGACGAACACGGGAATGTAGGTCCGCATAGGCATGCTTAGCGCAGTCATGGAGAATGCCAGGACGATCAGCGCCTCCATAGAGTTTTGCTTGCGGACAAATTTTATGCCCTCCTTCAGGCTGGTGAACATTGACTCGGTGGTGGTCTGTGGCAGGAATCGCGTAGTGATGATCGATAGCGAAATGATGGGGGCAAGAAAGGATATTGCATTCAGACCGAAGCACCACTTCTCGCCCAGTTTGGCCAACGCCTGGCCAGCGAGCGCGGGACCAATGGTTACCGCCATGTTGAACTGGATAGAATTCAGAGCGATGGCATTTGGCATGTCCTCGCGCTCGACGAGAGTGGGTATCAGCGCCTGGTACGCGGGACCACCGAAAGCCTGGGCTAAGCCGGACACAAAGGAGAGACAGACGATATGCCACACATGAACGACGCCGGAGGCGACCAGGATGGTCAGGATGGTGGCGGTTGCCATCTGAACATATTGTGAGGCGAGCAGGATCTTTCTGCGCTCAATGCGGTCGGCCACCACGCCGCCAATCAAAGAGAAAGCGAAAATAGGAATGCCGCCCATGAACTGATCAAGCGCTAAATAGAACGCCGAGTGGCTTAAGCGGTAGATAAGCCAGCCTTGGGCGACGATCTGCATCCAGGTGCCAATGCTGGAAGTGCAGGCGCCGAACCACATGAGGCGGAAATCGCGATAGTGAAATGCTTTGAAGACTCTGCGGAGAGTTGATCGGTTCATGCGGTCTGCGCGTCTGTGATTCGGCGAAGTCTTATCTTCGCACGGGTACAGATTTGCTGCTTTGCTTTAGATGGAGTTGGGTGGTCCGCCGATTCGGGGATGATGGAAATATACGTTAGAAGTTGTTGTGAACCACGATACGCAGGATTTCAGCTGATCTAGAGGACCAGCGGACTCGTCGCACGGGTACTTTCGAACCCGCGCGACGAAATCTCTGCTGTACGTCAAGCGAACGTGTCAAAAGAACTACTTCCCCATCACGGCATAGCCCGGCAGTATCGAGCTCTCCATGAACCACTTATTGTTGTTGGCACCACATTGCTGTGCGGTCCCAATGCAATGAGTGGCAAGCGGATGAGCCCTCATGTCGGTAGTATTCGCGTCCCAACCTGCGAAAATATCGCTGTCATTGGAATCGGTTTTCACCACCACCCAATACTGCTTTCCTTTGGTGAGGGGAATACCAGCGGCGGACTTTCCCGTCGCGAGATCGCAGCAGCTGGCAAAGATGGGGATGTTTTTCACGTGCCAGGTATGGAGAGCTTTTCCGGGTAGGCCTTTGGAGTCGCTATACAAACCCAACACGATCTCGTTGGTGCCTTCCGCCCATACTACCGAAGCGTCGACTTCGGTGGCGCTGATGTTGGCCGACGGAGTGAACGGAGCAGCTTCCCAATATTCGGGGACACCGATGGTGTTGCTCGAGCCGGTGACGTAGTAGTTGTAGCAGCAGAAATACACGCCGAACTCGTACGTGCTCAAAGTGCTGGCGATGGTAGTGAGTTTGGCATCACGGTACCAGAAGTTCGGTTTGACTGGTGTAACCGGGTGCTTGATGACGACGTGTCTTCCAACGATGGTGTAATTACTGCGGTCGACAGCGGAGGCGCTCATGGCTGCCGCGAGAAATGCAGAGCAAACTAAGAATCGCACGATTGCGTTTTTCAGTATCACAGTAGTCTCCTTAAGATTTTTTGGCATTCCGTCAGCAATTCGCAAGTTGCTTAGTGTCCGAAGACACCGAAAGCCGGCAGTTCCTGCTGCCCAGCAGCCCACTTGCCGTTGTTCGTTGTGCCACAATAAGTCGTAGGACCTTTGCAATAACCGGCCAACATATCCTGACGCATGTCGGTACTGTTGAATGCCCAGCCGCCGAAGAAATCACTCTTGGCGTTGGTTTTGACGGCAACCCAGTACTGCGTACCCGCTTTTACCGGAATGCCAGCGGCGGCGTTGACCACATCGACCGCGCAGCAGGATCCATACTCATTCGGTGCTTTCGCATTCCAGCTCTTGAGAGACTTACCCGGGAGCCCATTAACATCGTCCATCAGACTAATTACAAAATTGATGGACTGCGGGCTGTAAGTCCCGACGGAAACTTCGACGCGGGTCACGCTGGCGTCGGCCGTGGGCGTAAACGGAACCGCGGTCCAAGTGGTGAATGGAAACGCCGGCGGGCCCTGCGCGACGGTGAAGCCCAGGCAGCAGAAGAAAGTAGCAAAAGGATAGCTGCTCAAATTGCCTCCGATGGTGATCAGCTTGGCATCGGACTTGGCATTGCGTGGAGTGATATGGGACGGAGAGTCCACGGTGGACATCTGGCGGCCGTCTTCGCTTACGACGATATTAGTTCTTGTGCTTGGCAGCCAGGGCGGTTGGAACTATAGCCGTCAAGGCTATCGAGCAGGTCACAAAAGAAACCAGTAATTTCTTTTTCACGAACTCCTCCTTGAATTGTGGAGAAACAAAATCAGATTGAATAGGGAAATCCGAAGCTGGAACGATGAGTTCTGGCCGGGTGCGTGCAGCACAGCGGTTACCGTCACTGCTCCCCCTTCGGGTCGATAGTCTGCGAACTGCTTGATTGACGTTGCCGAGCCAGAAATGAGGTCTTGCAGTTCTGGGTCTCACCCCTTGACCGGAAACAGCGCCGACCTTGCAGGGAGATGCAAAATCAAGCGCCGAAAAACTGGATGAATATTACACCGGTCATGCAGTGTGTCAAGGAGAATCCGTGTGGGACGCGGGTTTTGCGCTTAACTCCCAACATTAGTCAGCCGTTTGTGCTGGCGACTACGGAGTTGCGCCCATGCGATTTTGCCAGTGGGACCAGGCAAACCAAATGACTCCGGCCAGCAAAGCCACGCCGATGACAGCATCGAATTGGTGAAAGTATTTGCCAAGGCCACGCCAGTTTTCGCCGAGCTTCATGCCAAGGTAGGCTAAAGCGAAACACCACGGCCACGAACCCAGAAAAGTGTAGAGATGAAAGCGCCCACGCGGCATGTGAGAGATTCCGGCGGGCAGCGCGATGAAGGTGCGGACGACCGGCAACATACGCGCAATAAACACTGCCAGGTAGCCCCAATGCGCAAAGAACCGGTCAGACATGTCGAGCTCACGACGGCCCATAAGGATCCAGCGGCCGTATTTTTCCACTAGCGGGCGGCCGCCGTAGTGGCCGATCTCATAGGCCACCAACGATCCCAGATTGCAACCAATAGCGCCGGCGGTGGCTGCCCAGAACAACTTCATCGTGCCTTGCGAGATCAGGTAGCCGGCGAACGGCATGATTAATTCCGAGGGCAGCGGAATGCAGGCCGATTCAATCGCCATCAGAAGCACAAGCCCGCCGTATCCAGTGGTGGCGATCACGGAATTGATAAAGATAAAAAGAATGCCGAGGATTTTTTCAGTCATGGGCGAAAACAGTTTCCGCGATCAGCTGATAGCACAGATGGACCGACGACGTTCGTCCGCCAAGATTCTTAGTTAGAAGGACCCTTCTTGAGTAAAGGTGAACCCGGGTAACGACGCACCCTGAGCGGTTTTGGCTACTTTCACGCGCACCGTGGGGGCGTCCGGGGCGGAGACTTCAGCCGGGCGCAACATGGCGTACTGCGCGAACACTTCGCTGTAAACTTTGGTGACAAGGTAGTCTTTACCATCGTCGTCCTTGCGCCAGACCTGCCCGAGTTGGACGGATTTCACGGCCACACTTGCTTCCAATCTTTTAGTGGATCACGTCCAGACTACCTAGAGCATGCGCTCGCGTCAATTGCAGGATGATTACGAAAGGAGGGCCGTATTGCTTCTGCTAACATCTAGGCTCATTTCCAAATCTGGGGGAGACTATGGCACGCGGTAAGGGTCCACGCCAACCGGCAAAGACGGGACGTCATGAGGGCGTACGCGGCGGGACGGCTGCGAAGAACATTCGAGGGACTCGCCGACTGCCCCAGAAGGCGGTGCGCGAAGCGGTGGCCAAGAAAAATGCTGCCGCCAAATACAATCCGCTGGCGCCCGATCGCGTTACTGAAATCCTCAAGCGACTGGACCAACTCTATCCAAACGTAACCTGCGCCTTGACTCACACCAGCGCGTGGGAATTGCTGGTGGCAACCATTCTGTCGGCGCAGTCGACGGACGCGAATGTTAATCGAGTCACGCCGGAACTCTTTCGCAAATATCCTACCGTGCAGGACTTCGCGGCGCTTACTCCTGAACAGCTCGAGCCCGACGTACGTTCAACCGGTTTTTTCCGCAACAAATCAAAGTCGGTGGTCGGCGCGGCGAAGATGGTGGTAAGCGATTTCGGCGGCCAAGTGCCGGACGACATGGACAAACTGCTGACTCTGCCCGGAGTGGCGCGCAAGACCGCAAACGTCGTGCTGGGATCCTGGTTTGGCAAGGCAGACGGCATAGTCGTGGACACGCATGTGACGCGCATTTCGCGGCGGCTTGAGCTAACCAAGAACAGTGATGCACCGAAAATCGAGCAGGATTTGATGAAGATTATCCCACGAGAGAAATGGATTCTGTTTAGCCATCAGATCATCTGGCATGGACGCAGGTTGTGCATCGCGCGACGTCCCAAGTGCGTGGATTGCGCGCTAGAAAATATTTGCCATGCGGCGGACAAAACCTGGAGCACTGTGGAGATTCACAAGAACGCCAAGCCGTGACGTTTCACTCGGACGGGCCTGAGATCACTTCGTAGTGAAGGACGCGGGGGCCTTTCTCCAGCAGGAACTTTTCGTCCTCCGGATAAAACACAGCTTTCTCGTGGTCTGGACCGGCGAACGCTTTGATTGCATCCCACGATTCCCAGTGCGAAATCAGGGTGAAATCGCACTTGCCATCTTGCACGCGACGTAATACCCACACTCCTTTGTTGCCGGGAATGGACGCGTATTCTTTCAGCCCAGTCTTTTGTAGATAAGCAAAGTACGTGTCTTTGTCAGCTTCGCGAGTGACGCCTCGCCAGATGCGCGCAATCATGATTGGCTCCTAATAGATAACAATTCTTGGTGGTACACAGAAAAACACAGCACTCCACGGCATGGATGGGCGCGACGCCCGTCCGCACACAGTTCATGAATCTTGGATGATTTAGATTCCGACTTCGATGCGGGAACGGGGATCGAGGAAGTCTCGCAACGCGTCGCCGATAAAATTGAAAGAGAGCACGGCCAGCATCACCGCTAGCGCTGGGAAAATGACGAGATGCGGTGCGTCGAATAGATGCGCGCGGCCGTCGTTGAGCATAGCGCCCCAGCTTGCAGTAGGCGGAGGAACTCCCAGGCCAAGAAAGCTCATGGTGGCTTCGGCGAGGATCGCTCCAGCCATGCCAATGGCGGCTTGTACGACCACCGGCTGGATAATGTTCGGCAGGATGTGGCGAACGATCACGCGCAGATCGCTGGCGCCGAGTGCGCGCGCGGCCTCCACGAATTCACGTTCGCGGGTGGCAAGCACCTGGGCTCGCACCAGGCGAGCATAGCCGACCCAGCCTCCGAGGGAGAGTGCTAATACCAGATTGAAAATCCCCGGTCCACGGAAAGCTACGAATGCGATGGCCAACAGAATTCCGGGGAAAGACAGAAATGCGTTCATCACAACGACGTTCACAAAGCGGTCGATGCGGCCGCCGTAATAGCCGGCGATCGACCCTACAATCAGACCCAAAACCAAGGATGCGGCGACCACACAACTGCCAACCAGCATCGAAATACGCGAACCGTAGATCAGGCGAGATAGCATGTCGCGGCCGAGTTCGTCGGTGCCGCACCAGTGCAAGGAAGACGGCAAGGCCAGGCGTGACGGCAAGTCGATGCGGGCGGGATCTTGCGGGGCGATCCAGGGTGCGAATAGAGCGAAATGACAAAGATTACGACCAGAAGTGCACCTATCGTCGCCAGGATATTGTGGCGGGCGGCGCTCCGAAGCGTTAAGACTGCAGTCGACACTGCAAGAATACTAAGCGTGCATAGTTAGTAAGTCACCAGACTTCCAGTTGAATTTACGGTAACTATGAATGAGTTCGAAATCGCGACGGTTGGAGGTAATCAGGCGGGCTCCGTACGAGCGAGCGGTTAAGGCGATGAGCACGTCAAAATGCATGTCGCGCAATTTTTCAGGAGCAAAGCCAGTACCTGCACGAATCGCTTGCAGAATCCGGCCGGATTCCAGCCAGTTGCTCTTCGTGGGCGTGAGGATAGGATACTTTCTGCTCAGTGCGTACAAGAAGTCGCGCTCCGAGGGCTTGGTGGCTCCATGCCATAATTCTGCCAGGACCACTGCGGAGGTGCGGAGGAGGCCGGAGATGGATTCGACCTGCTTGAGTTGCCGGGCCGTGCGGAGCACGTCGACGAGGATGGACGTGTCGTAGATGACGACGTCACTCATCAAGGCTAGCGAATTCAAGTTTGCCAGCGTACTTCTTCATCAGAGCTTTGAAACTCTTCATCGCAACAATCTCGCGAAGCGCGATGTGCACGGCTTCGGTGCGAGACTTGGCGCCGAGGACCTTGACCGCCTCGTCTGCTAAATCTGTATCAAGGCGTATTGAAGTCATGGTCACTGCCATCGGAATCCTCAGATCTTATATATACATATTATAACAATTGTATATACACCGTCAAGTTGCTGTTTGGAACCCGTCCGTCAAGCTGGTCTGTCGATGCGAAAAGAAGAACGACCAATTCCTTCACTGTCTAATGCGCGGGTTCGCGACTGAGTATAGGAAGTCCGTCAGAAAATTTACGGCGACGTAGGTTAAGCCGATCGCCAGAATGCATCCTTGAACCAGATAGTAATCGCGGTTTCCGATGGCTTGGATGGTCAAGCGGCCGATGCCGGGCCATGAAAAGATCGTCTCGGTCACGATAGCTCCGGCGAGCAAGGCCCCGAATTGCAAGCCCAGCACCGTGATCACCGGGATCATGGCGTTGCGCAGGGCGTGGCGATAGACTACCGTGCGCTCCGGCAGGCCTTTGGCGCGGGCGGTGCGGATGTAGTCCTGGCTTAGTTCTTCCAGCATCGAGGTGCGCACCATGCGGGTCAGAATCGCGGCTAATGCGCCTCCCATGGTGATGGCGGGTAGCAACAGGTGGGCTGCCGATCCCGTGCCGGAGACGGGCAGCCATCCCAGCTTGATCGCAAAAAGTAAGATAAGGATCGGACCCAGGGCGAAGTTGGGGAATGAGAGTCCGAAGAGGCTGATTACGCTGAGCAGGCGGTCATCCCAGCGGTTGCGGCGCTGGGCCGAGCGCACACCGGCGGGAACTGGACAGCAGGATGGCGACGAATAACGCGGCCAAGGTCAGTTGCAGCGTATAGGGGTATCTCTGAGCGATCAGCTTTCCGACGTTCTGATTGAAGCGCAGCGATGGGCCAAGATCGCCGTGGAACACGCCTTTCCAATAGCGGAGATATTGCTGGCCCAGCGGGACATCGAGGCCGTAGGCGTGGCGAGTTGCTTGAATGTCAGTGGCGGGCGCCCCTTCGCCCAGCATTTGCAGGACGGGGTCGCCAGGAACGAGGTGGATCAGCAAAAAGACCAGCGAGACCACCAGCCAGACCACCGGCAGCGTGTACAGCACTCGGCGGGCTAGGTAGCGGAGCATCTGGTTTGGGTCGTTGGTCTTTGGTCGTTCATCGTTGGTACTTCAGATTCAAATTCAGTGCTTGGTTGTCAGTTCCCGATTCTCGGTTTTTAGTTTCAGGTCATCCACTTCAATTCCAATGTGGCTCAGATGGTGCAGCATGTGATCCACATAATCTTCGAATACGAATTTGAGGGTTAACGGTTGAGAATCGGCAATTGTACAGGTGCGTGTCCAGGCGTGGCTGGGTACGGCTTCGGCAGCTGCCAACAGCTGCTGGTTTAAGGCCCGCCAGGCATCAATCATTTCGCGCCAGTTGCGCTGCTGATAGCCATGCAACTCTACCCAGCGGTTGCCGTCATAGCCGGGCATGGCGGGGTTGTCCTGCAATTGAGTTCGCACAATGCGTTGGTGATTGTTGGCGGCTGAGTCCAACAGATGCCCGAGTTCCTCTTTCGGCGACCATTTTGAGGGCGACGGTTTGCCTTCTATTTTCGCAATTGAAAGCTTTTCCAGCCGGATAGGGACTTCGTGGATTAATCTTCGCAAGTGCTCGATGTCTTGCATTCAATCTCCTGCTTTGCCGACTGGCGCGGGTTGCAACTTTTCGATTTGTACCTTGGCGATGCGATGGCCTTCCATTTCTTCGACAGTAAAGCGATTTCCTTCGTAGTCGAACGAATCTCCGACGTTGGGAATCTTTTGCAGACGTGATAAGACGAATCCAGCCAGGGTTTCGAACCCACCGTCGCGGGGGAGTGACAATTGATACTGCGATTCGAGATCACGAATACCGAATGAGCCTTCGAGAACAAGCGCGAGTTTGCCTTCAAGAATCGGCTGCTCGGGCGGAGGCACGTCAAATTCGTCTTCGATCTCGCCGACCAACTGCTCCAGAATATCCTCGACGGTAATTACGCCGGCAGTTGATCCAAACTCGTCAACCACGACGGCCAAGTGGCGCTTGCGATCTTTGAATTCTTCCAGAAGCTCCGTGAGCACCTTGGTTTCGGGGACAACCAATACGTCGTGCATGATCTGGCTGATTCGGAGATTGGAAATGCGTCCGGCGAGCGGCTGGGCGGGCGTCGCGGTCAGCCGCAGGCGCGCCCAGCGCATAAGGTCTTTGGAATAGAGGACTCCGACGATGTGCTCGGGGCCGCGCTGCGGATCGTACACCGGCACGCGGGAGTGCTGTTCTTCGACCACGCGGGCCAGAGCTTCGTCCAGGGTGAGATCGCCGGGCAGAGAAAAAATATCGGGCCGCGGCACCATGACCTCGCGCACCGTGATGCTCTCGAGTTCGAGAGCGTGGTGGATCATTTCCTCCTGAAAGGGTGGGATCTGCCCGAACTGGCGGCTGGCGGTTACGATGAGTTTTAGTTCGTCAGGAGAGTGGATGGGGCCCTGGCGCACCGAGCGCGAGCCGAAAATTCGCAACACCCACCCGGCGGCCGCGCTCATGCCAAAGATAAAAGGCCGGGTCAGAGTGAGGAAAACCTCCATGGGCGCAGCCACGGCCAAAGCAACCTGCTCTCCGCGCTGCAGAGCGAGCGACTTGGGCACCAATTCGCCCAGAATGACGTGCAGGCAAGTGATCAAGAGGAACGCGATTGCGATGCCAATTCCGTGGGCATAAAGACTCGCATGCGGAATCTGGCCGAGAAATCCTTCCACCATATGGGCGAGGAGCGGCTCACCCACCCAGCCCAAGGTGAGGCTAACTACTGTGATTCCCAGCTGAACGCCGTTGACCACCTCATCGAGGTTGCGGTGTAGTTTTTGAACGATGCGGGCGCCGGTACGGCGGGCCTCAATGAGCTGCTGGATGCGGGTTTCGCGAATGCTCACCAGGGCAAATTCGGCCGCGGCAAAAAACGCGTTGGCTGCGACCAGGAGCAAAATCAGAAACACCCGGATCAGCACGAAGGCGATCATGGATGGGCAATTCTAACATTCCAAAGGCGCTAACGTATTCCCCGGAAGGGCACCGGCGTTGTAAGATATTCTAGCTCTGGAAGTAGAATCTTCCTTGGTTTGCCACTCGAACGTTACCATCCTGCCAGCGCAGAGATTTGGCAGGATTTTCTGCTTTCATTTCCGAGGGTGCGCGGTCTAAACAACCGAGTGTTAAGTTGAAGCAGGGTCAGCGGCACCACCAGGCGGATTCGAGGAACAAAACCCGTACAGCTTTCGTAACAATAACAGAACAACCTGATCGAGCGTAGGAGGCCGATGTGAACGGCAATAGCAATGGCAAGAAGAAGCGTCGCAAGCGAATCATAATCATCAGCGTCATCGTAACCGTAATACTGGTTTGTGCAGGGGCACTTCTTGCCTTCTCGCGCGGCGGCACCAAGATTGATCCTTCAAAACTCGCTAAAGTCGAGAAGGGGGACCTCGCCAAGAGCGTAGTTGCCACCGGCAAGGTCACGCCCATCACCAAGGTTGAGGTGAAGTCGAAAGCCAGCGGCATCGTAAAAAAACTCTACGTGGAATATGGCGACCGGGTGAAGCAGGGACAACCTCTGGCGCAACTCGACAAAATAGAAATCGAAGCCCAGGTTGAGCAATCGCAGGCGGCGTTGCAAGCGGCACAGGCGAATTTAGCCAGCTCCGAGGCGGACTATGATCGCGCCAAGGTTGACGCCGAAGGCCCAGACGTACCCCTGCTGAAGCGGGCTTACGATCGCGCCGTGCAGATGGCCAAAGATGGCGTGGTGTCCGATTCGGCTCTCGACGATGCGGATCGAAATTACAAGATGGCCTTGAACAAGCAGAACGTCGCCAAGGCGCAGGTGATGGTACTGAAGTCAAAGATTGCGCAGTCCCAGGCGGAAATGGCGCGCGACCAAGCGAACCTGAAACAACTCCAAGAGCAGTTGAGTTATACGGACATCGTTTCGCCCATTGACGGGATTGTTCTGTCACGCGACGTTGAAATGGGTGATGCGGTCAGTTCCATCCTCGTGCTGGGATCCTCCGCTACGCTGGTCATGACTCTCGGTGACACCAGCGAAGTCTACGTAAAAGGCAAGGTGGATGAGAGCGATATCGGGAAGGTTTACTTGGGGCAACCAGCGCGGATTAAGGTCGAATCTTTCAAAGACAAGACGTTTAACGGCAAGGTCACCAAGATTTCGCCCATGGGCGTTGAGAAAGACAACGTAACCACCTTTGAAGTGCGCGCCTCGATCAATAACCCCGGGGGCGAACTTAAGGCAGAAATGACGGCCAACGCGGAAATCATTCTGGAAGAGCACAAAGGCGTACTGCAGATTCCAGAAGGCGCGATCATCTACGACAAAGACAAGAAAGCTTCCGTTGAAGTTCCAGACCCTAAAGCGAAGGACGGCAAAAAGAAGATTGCGGTCAATATCGGCATCTCGAACGGCGCCAAAACCGAGCTTCTGAGCGGACTTAAAGAAGGCGATCAGGTGGTACTGCAGTAAGCTTCAGGCTCAACGAGGACCGAAATCACGGGCACAGGCCAGGGATAGCCCTAACCTGTGCCTTTGTTTTTCATTAATTTCTTCCGCTGGGAATCCTAAAGTTGTATGCTTGCCCAGAATTCAAGCGATCCCCCGACGCATGAATCTTCTGGAGATTTTCCGGCAAACTGCGGCTACCTTCCGTGCGCACAAGATGCGCATTTTCCTCACTATGTTCGGCATTGTGTGGGGCATTGCCTCGGTCATCCTTTTGGTAGGACTGGGCCGTGGCTTCAGCGTAGATCAGAAACAGCGCATGGAGACGCTAGGTAAGGATCTGGTCATCGTCTGGGGTGGAAGGACAAGCTCACAAGTAGGCGGCCTGGCGGCGGGGCGCGAAATCAGCCTGACCGTCGACGACGCGGAGTTGATCCGCAAGGAATGTTATCTGATAAAGAACGTCAGCCCGGAGCTGAGGCGAGCGGTTCCCGAGGTCAGTCAGTTCAACTCAGCGCACCGCGAATCGTAGGTATGTGGCCCGCGTTCCAGCTTTTTCGCTCTCTGCGTCTGAGCGAAGGCCGGCTGATTACCGAGGAAGATGAAGCCGAATATCGTCGCGTCGTAATCCTGGGAAGCACCGCGCGCAAGCAACTTTTCCCAGGAAAGCCGGCGGTGGGCGCCAACCTCGACATCAAAGGAATTCCTTACACGGTGATTGGTGTACTCGCGAAAAAGACCCAAAATTCGAACTACAGCGGCCCCGACAACGATTTCCTGTTTGCGCCATATTCGGCGGTGGCACGCGATTTTCCTAAGCCAGAAAAAAAAGGCGTGGTTCGCGGCTATCTCGATGACATCGTTTTCGAGGTGTCCAGCCCCCAGGAACACGAAGAAGCTGTCCAACAAGTACGCCGTTCCCTGGGACGCGAGCACCACTTTGACGAAGACGATAAGGATGCGCTCTTCATTTGGGACACCATGGATGGAGCCAGGTTGGTGGAAAACATTTTCACCGTCATTACGATCTTTTTCGGGTGCGTCGCTATCGTCACTCTTTGCCTGGGTGGAATTGGGGTGATGAATATCATGTTAGTGTCGGTCACGGAGCGCACGCGAGAGATCGGCGTACGAAAAGCTTTGGGTGCAACGCGCCGCGACATTCTGCGACAATTTCTGGCGGAATCCGCGATTCTGACCGCGGTCAGCGGGGTCTTCGGCCTGCTTGCCGGCTTGATTCTGTGCGCAGCGGTGGCGGCGCTTCCCCTCCCCGATTTTGTTCCTCACCCTATCGTGTCTGGCGCGTCTATCATAGCGTCGATTCTGACGCTGTCAGTGATCACCCTGGCTGCGGGTATGTACCCGGCACAGCTAGCGGCTGAGATGACGCCGGTGGATTCGCTGCGTTATGAGTGACACGAAACATCAGGAGAAGGATTTCATGGATCGTTCAATTTCGCGGGGATCAGGATCGTATCCATCCGCCGTGCGACTTCTTGCAGTAGTTCTGCTTCTTTGCGCGGCCTCATGTCTGAATGCAGCGGCCTCCGTCGAAGGATCTTTTGAGCGCACTTTCAAGGTCTCTGGGGCAGCGAGCCTGGAGGTCCTGACACGCTCGGGGAACATCTCGGTCCGCAGCGGGCCCGCTGGCACCGTAACCATTCGCGGGAAGATTGAGGTCGGCCACGATTGGCTGCGCGGAGACCGGCAAGCGGACGTGAGCGAAATCGAGAAGAACCCGCCTATCCGGCAAAGCGGAGACAGCATTCACATTGACTACGTGAGCGCACACGATATTTCGGTCAGCTACGAGATCACCGCTCCTGCGGACACCAGTGTGCGCACCCACAGCGGATCCGGCGATCAATCGATGGAGGGCTTGCAGGCCGGCCTGGACCTCGAGAGCGGGTCAGGCGACATGCGCCTGCGTGATCTTGCAGGCACCGTGCATCTGCACACCGGATCGGGAGACGTGGAGGGGCGCAACATTTCCGGAGCATTTACGAGTGAAACTGGGAGCGGCGACATTCGCCTGGACGCAAAAGGCAACGGCGATGTGCGTGTGCACACGGGATCAGGCACGGTGGAGTTGCGCGGGATCAGCGGAACCCTGCAAGCGGAAAGCGGCAGTGGCGACATCAGTGTGGAAGGTATGCAAACTGGAACATGGGAAATCCGGGCGCGTTCCGGCAACGTTGACATTCAACTGCCCAAGGACGCCGCTTTCGATTTAGACGCGTCCACCGGATCGGGCGAGGTGGTGACGGATCGACCGATTACGATGATTGTCCAAGGCACGCTGCGGGAATCGCGGAGATCGATGAACGGAAAAGTTGGTAACGGCGGGCCTCGGCTGTCAGTGCACACGAGTTCTGGGGACATTCACATTGACTAAGCAAGAGTTCGCGGGAGGAAATCATGAGATCCGGTCGAACTCGCTCCATGTTGGCAGCCTTTAGTCTAGTCGTACTGATTTGCCTGCACTCTTCGCCGGCAAATGCCTCTGCGGAGGGATCGTTCCAACGGACGTTGCAGGTGACCGGGCCGGTAAACGTCGACCTCAGCACGGGGTCAGGTAGTGTGAACGTCCGCACCGGAAGCTCGTCAGAGGTGCAAATAACCGCCCGCATTAAGGCCTCCAATTTGTTCTCTGGCAATGCCGAGGAGCGGATTAAGCGAATCGAGGCCAATCCACCCATTCAACAGAGCGGCAATGACATTCGGATTGGACACATTGACGATCCCGAGTTGATGCACAACATTTCCATCAGCTATGACCTTAGTAGTCCCGGCAGAAACGAGGTTGCGGTCGCATACCGGCTCCGGAAATCAGAGCGTAGAAGGGCTCCGAGGCGAGGTTGAAGTCGAATCGGGATCGGGTGGTTTGAAAATCTCGGACATCGAGGGCCGGGTTCGCGCGGAAACTGGGTCGGGCGGAATCACCATTGATCGCATCAAGAGCGATGTTCGTGCGAAAGCGGGGAGTGGATCGATTCGTGCGACTGATATCGCGGGTGGCTTCGAGGGTCAAACCGGGAGTGGGCACATCACCCTGGAACAGAGTGCGTCCGGATCGGTGCGGGCGGAAACTGGCTCAGGTGGCCTGGAGCTTCGCGGTGTGCGAGGTTCACTCGATGCGCAGGCCGGCAGCGGTACCATCGTCGCCGAAGGAAGCCCCACGGGTTCCTGGAGCGTGCATTCCGGATCTGGCGATATACAGCTGAAGTTGGCTTCGGATGCGGCTTTTGATCTGGATGCTCAAACCAACTCTGGATCGATCTCCGTGAATCAGCCCGTGACTGTGCAAGGCTCTGTGGAGAAGAAGCATTTGCGCGGTAAAGTGCATGGAGGGGGAGTTCCAATTACGGTGGAGACCGGATCAGGAAATGTTGAGATCCAGTAATGGCGGTTAGTTGTCCGTCGTTGGTCGTTCGCTAGAGTCGCAGTAGAATCGAGCCAAGGCAAGACTAACGACCGACAGCGATGTTCCTCAAAGAACTCATTTCGCAAAGCTGGCAGGCATTGATGCGCAACCGGCTGCGCTCGATCCTCACTATGCTGGGAATCGTGTGGGGACTAGTGTCGGTTGTGATCCTCCTTGCTTACGGGCAGGGGTTGGGCGGCAGCGTCCTGCATGCCTTCCTAAGCATGGGCGATAACATCATCGTGGTGATGCCCGGGCAGACCAGCATGCAGGCCGGCGGACAACGCGCGGGCAAGAAGGTCGCGTTCGAGTATGAGGACGTAGAAGCTGTACGGGAGGAAGTACCGATCGTACGGGCGGTCAGCGGGGAAGTGAATCGAAGTCTGCCCTTCAAACTAGGATCACGCGTGGTATCGCTCAAGGTGAGGGGCGTTGATCTGCCTTATGGCTCGATGCGTAAGCTCGAAGTGGACGAAGGCCGCTACTTCAGCGACCGCGACTTCGCGGACCGCAGCCGGGTTGTGATCCTGGGACATATCGCGAATCAACGGATTTTCCAAGGCGCGCCTTCGGTAGGCCAATTCGTGAGCATCAATGGCATCGATTTCCAGGTCATTGGAGTTCTACGCAACAAAGTTCAAGACTATTCCTACAACGGACCGGACAACAACGACGGTTTTGTTCCTTTCGAGAGCTACCGGGATCTCAGAAACATTCGCAATCCCGATCTCATCGTAATCCAACCTACCGCGCCGGAACTGGACAAGAAGGCTCTAGCGGCAGTGCGGGAAGTGATAGCTCGCCGTCATCACTTCGATCCGCGCGATGAAAAGGCGACTCCGGTTTGGAACACAATCGAAGACCGCAGCATGCTGGACGGATTCTCCTTCGGCCTGCAAGCAGTGCTCGGGCTTGATTGGAGCGGTCACGCTGGGAGTGGGCGGGGTGGGGGTGATGAACATCATGCTCGTTTCCGTTACCGAGCGCACTCGCGAGATTGGGTTACGGAAGGCCTTGGGAGCACGGCGGTGGCAGGTGCTGCTCCAGTTTCTTCTGGAAGCTCTGGTGCTTACATTCTCTGGCGGTCTGATCGGAATTGGCATCGCAATGTTTCTGACCTGGGTCATCCCGCCGATGCCTTTGTATAGCGAGCTGTATAAGTCTTCCAATCATGAGGGAGACATCTTTCTGCATGCGTCGTTTCTCGTCATTGCGGTTTCCTTTACCATTCTGTCGTTGGTCGGTGTTGTCTCGGGATTCTTCCCGGCTCTAAAAGCTTCGCGTTTGGATCCTGTGGAAGCTTTGCGCTACGAGTGATTGTCATGCTGAGCCAGCAAAGGATCCCTACTCTGGCTGATTCCTCGTGGTCAGGCTGCGTTTTCCGCTCCGCTCGGAATAACAACTGGATCGGATGCCGGCGTATTACCTCCGTGCCTTGACGCGGTTCTTGCGACAGGTTACTTTCGAGTTTTCCGGGGACAATTCTGCTTAACTGAGGAAGAACTTTGGCGAACCGCCCTATTATCACTTTGACCACCGATTTCGGGCTCAATGACCATTACATCGGAACCATGAAAGGCGTCATGCTCGGCATCGCTCCCGATGCGGAGATCATTGATATTTGCCACGCTGTACAAGCTTTCGATGTGCTGGACGGGGCGCTGGCCGTCGCACAGGCCTATTCGTATTTTCCCACCGGAACCGTGCATGTGGTGGTTGTCGATCCCGGCGTGGGAACAGAGCGGCGGCCTATCCTCCTGAATACCGGGCGGCACTATTTTGTGGCTCCGGACAATGGCGTATTGTCATTGATTTATGCCCGCGAGGAGCGGCTACAGGTGCGCCACATCACTGCCGAACACTATTACCTGTCGCCAGTCAGCACGACGTTTCATGCGCGCGACATTTTCTCGCCGGTAGCTGCGTATTTGGCTAAGGGCGTCGAAGTCGCGAAGTTTGGCGATGAGATTACTGACTTCGTTCGCTTCAATGCGCCTAAACCGAAGCCGGTGGATGCGCAAACTCTGCGCGGCGTCGTCTTGCGTGTGGACCGCTTTGGAAACCTGGTTACGAATTTCACACCGCAGGATGTGCCGGCGCTGTTTCAGGCGTCACCACCTTCTTTCAAGATTGTCGTGGGCAAGAAAGAGATCACAGAAATGCGCAGCAATTATGCCGAAGGCGTCCCCAATGAAGTCTTTGGAATCCTGGGCAGCATGGGATACCTGGAACTCTCCGCCAATCGCGCCGCGGCGGCGCAGCTCGTCGGAGCCGGCAAAGGCAGCGAAGTAAACATTGTGCTCGAAGGCGCAGCCGCCGCCGGCAACGGGCACTAGCCTATTTCACGAATTCCTGGGTTTGGGATGGGCGTGGCGCTCCATCTCGGCTGTCCACTTCAGGAACCGCCACAGATTCTTGCGCTCGCGCCAGCCGAATTCCCAAAACTCCAGCACTCCGATCTGCTGCATTTTCACACCACAGTAAGTTTCAATCCGCCACAGCAGATAAGGACTGCGCCAGGGCGCGAGATGGTGCCCCCGCGTGGCATTCCACAAGAATCGGATCATGTAGGGCACGAGGAAAGAACATCATAACCACAAAGGGGCCGAAGGTACACCGAGTGGAACCCGGCTGCGCAAGAGGTTGCGCCTCAGCATGCTAGAATCCATTTTCTGCATTGGAATTTTCAGTCTATGGCCGAGAACGCGCGCCTCAAAGCGGAAGACCACTACTACGCGGCTCTCGACCTGGTAGCGGAGGGCGAGCACGAACGCGCGGCTGCAGAATATGAGAAATCTCTGGAAGCCGATCCGTCTTTCACTGAGGCCATGCACGGCCTAGCCCGCGCACTGCAAGACCTGAATCGCCTCGACGAAGCGATCGCAGTAGCAAAGCGTATCGCCGAGATCGATCCGGAAGACATTCTTGCTCACACGAGCTTGTCTGTGCTGTATCAGAAAAAGGGTATGGTGCCGGAGGCTGAGGCCGAGGGCAATAAGGCACGAGTATTGGGATGGAAACAGCAGTTGAAGAAAAGTGGTGGCTAGTCGTAACGCCCCAAGAACGCCAACGACTCGCGACCTACAACTCGTACTTCTTCATCAAATGCCGGAACGAGCGGTAGGAAATCTTTAGCAAATCGGCGGCGCGGGTTTGCACGCCATGGGATTGCGAGAGCGCGGTCAGCAGAAGTGACTTCTCAATGTCCGCGACATACTTTTCCATGTCCATTCCGTCGGGTAGGGCGCTCACATTGCCCAGCGTACCCGCGCCCGCCAATCCCACGCCAGCCGCGGCAGCGCGGGCTTTGGTTTTTTCCGCGGGCAAGTCGACGTGCAGTTCCTCCGCGGTTTCAAGCGCGACGGCGCGCTCGATGGTGTTCTCAAGTTGGCGAACGTTGCCTGGCCACTCATAGCCGCCTAACGCTTCGAGCGAGTGAGAATTCACCGTCTGAATGCTCTTCCCTGCCCCCGGGGCATACTTTTTCAGGAAGTGATTGACTAGCAGCGGAATGTCTTCGCGCCGCTCACGTAACGGCGGCACGGAAATTGGAATCACGCTCAAACGGTAGTAGAGATCTTCGCGGAAAGTATTTTCCGCGACTTGCTTGTCGAGATCGCGATTGGTAGCGGCGATGACGCGCACATCGATTGGAATTTCGTTGGTGCCTCCGACCGGCCTCACCGAACGTTCCTGCAGGACGCGCAGCAACTTGACCTGCATGGTCAGGCTCATCTCGCTGATCTCATCGAGAAAGATTGTTCCCAGGTCGGCAACCTCAAACAGACCGCGTTTGTTCTGATTGGCTCCGGTAAACGCACCTTTCACATAGCCGAAAAGTTCGCTTTCGAGGAGGGTTTCAGGAAACGCTCCGCAATTGATGGAAACGAACGGCTCGGCGGCCCGCGGAGAGCAAACATGCAAGGCGCGGGCGACCAGCTCTTTACCTGTACCGCTCTCGCCGTAAATCAAGACTGTGCTCTGGGTGGAGGCAACCGTGCGAATGGTCTGCTTGAGCTTCTCCATGGCCGGGCTTACGCCGACGATATTATCCAGCGAATTGCGAGTGTTGGCATCGCGTTTGAATGCGAAGTTCTGCCGGCTCAGCGCTGCTTTTTCGAGCGCACGATTGATGGCCAGCTTGATCTCATCGACCAAGCCGGGTGACTTGCGAATGTAGTCCGTGGCCCCGCCGGCTTTGACGGCCTGCACGGCGGCCTCGTAGTCATCGACGGCCGTAATAAGAATTACCGCAGAATCGGGAGACACCTGATGTGCATGACGGAGCACTTCGATGCCATCGATCTTGGGCATCTTAATGTCGGTTACGATCACGTCGTACAGCGCGCCATCCAGTTTTCGCTTGGCAACTTCGCCTGAGTTCGTCGTCTCGACTTTGTGGCCATCACGCCGTAGGGCGATGTCCAGCATTTCGCAGATTGAGCGCTCGTCGTCGCAAACCAGAATGTTACCCATGCGCCCTCCCTCCTGCGGAAACTGCGGCCGCTACGGTAGCGGGTTCGAGCAGGACCGGGTCAGGTGACAGCACAGCATCCGCCGATCCAGCTGGCGCGACCTCCGCGGCGAATCCTCGCAGCTTTAGAACGAACACGCTGCCCTGCCCGACCTTGGAACGCGCCCAAACTTTGCCTTCATGCGCTTGCACGATCTGATAAACGATGGCCAAACCCAGGCCCGTCCCTCCTTCGAATTGTGACTGGAAGGGCTCGAAGATTTTTTCAATCAGCTGCTGACTCATGCCCGGTCCGGTATCGGCGAAATTGATCTGCCAATCGTCTCCACTCTTTTCCAGCGAGACGGTCAGAACCCCTCCCGAGGGCATGGCACGAACGGCGTTTTCACAAAAGTTCCAGAACACTTGTTTGAGCTTGTCCCCGTCCGCCGAACTCAAAGCTTCTTTGGCCGCGTATCTTCGCTCCACCGTGATCCCGGTGCTCTGCGCCGCCAGACGATGTTCGAGCAAAGTGAGCGTGTCTTCGAGTAGCGGGATCAGATCGACCTTTGCGAAGCGATATTGGCGGCCGCGCGAATAGGCCAGGAAATCGGTGATGATGTTGTTAAGGCGTTCCGACTCGCGGGTCACGATCTTCAGCAGCTTCCGGTGCTCTTCCCCCAGGTCGGGAATTTCCGAGAGCATGCTTACGGATCCGGCGATCGAGGTAAGCGGATTGCGTATCTCATGCGCGATTGCCGCTGCCAGCCGTCCCACTGCTGCCAGCCGGTCCTGCATACGGACTTCGCGCTCCAGGCGCCGAATCTCCGTCAGGTCGTCGAACGTGTAGACAAATCCCAGTGCGTTACGCCCAGGAATTGCCAACTGAGAAACTAAAACGCGGAAGGTCTTGCGATAACCATTCGGCGCGAGCCAGCGGACTTCTCCGTGTGCGGGTTTCGACTCTGTGTTCGGCAAGGGATCCAGAAAAAGCTGATGTACAGCTTGTCCAAGAAGATCGGATTCGGAGCGCTCCAGCAGCTTTTGCGCGGCAGTGTTCGCCAGCGTTATATGTCCGTCAAGACCGGTCGTGATCAAGCCCCCGGTGATGGACTGGATGATGTTCTCGTGCAAAGCTAGCAGGTTTTCCAGCGCTCCGCTGGTGTACTTCAGCTTTACATCCACCTGTCGCAGCTTGTTGGCCAGCAGTCCTGCCAGATAAGCCACCGCCAGGTAGCCGAACAGGTTTACGAAAATGATGGCCTGGAGGGCTTTCAGCTCCGGGTGGGTAGTGGAATACGACGGAATGATGGCGAAGTAAGTCAGCTCAAGAACGGTTCCGTACAGAATAAAGGCGAGGGCGGCCGTGAGGTATGCCCACACCCGCGGCAGCAGGATACAGGCCACGATGATGACAAGCGGATAGAGGAAATTGAACGAACTATCCACCCCGCCAGTCGAATACACAACCAGGCTGACCAGAGCGAGGTCGGTCAGGACCTGGAGCACCGATTGAATGCGGTACTCCTGCCAGAAAGAAAGCAGCAAAACGTAGAAAATGGAGATCGCAAACCACAACAAGATAGCGTTAACAAACAGGCGCAGCGGTAACGGGCCGGGCGTCAGCCGAGAGATGGCGAGCTCGACTGCCAGGAGAAAAGTGAGGATGAGGATGCGAACCTTGACCAGCCAAGCTAGCCACAGCCGCTCATCGAACATGGATTGCATGCCAGGTCCCGATTCTTGCGCCCTTTATTCCGAGGAGCGACGATCGTATCCGCCGCTCGATCAAGAGCCTTTTAAGGAACGGAAGGTCAAGCCGGTCATTCATATGCCAACTTACCTTCCGCTCCGGATCTGCACCGACGCTTGCGAGCTTAGCCGGCCAATTTAGCGATCATCGAGAACAGAGGCATGTACAGCGAAATCACGATGCCGCCGACGGCGACGCCAAGGAAGGCGATCAAGATTGGTTCCAGCATCGC
The DNA here is from genome assembly GCA_963771285.1 of uncultured Acidobacteriota bacterium. Classification (GTDB taxonomy): domain Bacteria; phylum Acidobacteriota; class Terriglobia; order Terriglobales; family Acidobacteriaceae; genus JABDBE01. The sequence continues at coordinate 184,603 of CAVYSX010000014.1, read as the reverse complement.
CAGCATGTCTTTGGTCGCTGTATCTACTTCGTCCTCGTAGAAATCGGCAATCTTCTGCAGCATGGCGTCCATTGCGCCCGTAGCTTCGCCGACTCCGATCATCTGCGTTACCATGGTCGGAAACACGCCGGACTCGCGAAGCGGATCGACGATCGTGCGGCCTTCTTCAATGGCCTTGCGCACCTTCATCAGCGCTTCTTCCAGCACGGCGTTTCCTGAAGTTCTCGCGGTAATGCTCAGACCCTCAAGAATCGGTACGCCGGAGGTAATCAGAGTACCCAGTGTTCTGGTGAAACGGGCGACGGCGATCTTGCGCAACAGGATTCCGATGACCGGCATCTTGAGCATGGCAAGATCGAGGTAATAACGTCCTTTAGGATTCTTGCGAATCTGCTTCATGGCAAAAACCATGGCCACGCCGCCGATAATGAAGAACCACCAGAACTGGCCGACGAAAGCGCTAAGCCCCATCACGACGCGGGTGGGCAATGGCAAAGCGACTCCCAATCCGGCGAACAGGTTCGAGAAGATGGGGACGACCCACTTCAGCAAAGCGCCCACCACCAGGCAGGCCAAGCTGATGACCGAGACCGGGTAAATGAGGGCCGATTTCACCGACGACTTCAGTTTCACCGCCTTTTCGACATACTGTGCAAGGCGTTGCAAAATGATGTCCAAGATACCGCCAGTTTCTCCGGCTTCAATCATGTTCGTGGACAGATCGTCGAAAATCTTGGGATACTGCCGCATCGCGTTCGCCAGGGTTGAGCCACCTTCTACCGTGGTGCGGACGCCAGTGAGCGTTTTCTGAAACGCCGGGTTGTCCTGGTTTGCCGCCAGAATTTCCAGACATTGCACAAGAGGCAGACCGGCATCGATCATGACGGAGAACTGCCGGAAGAATACGGCAATTTCCTTGGTTTTGACCTTGCCGGTACCGAACGTGGGCATGACAAATTCTTTGCCCTTTTCGCGTATGGCTCCCGCCGTAATGCGCTCTTTGCGCAGTTGAGCGGCCAGAGCCTGCTTGTTCGGTGCCGCCCGCTCGCCGCTGACTTTTTCTCCGGCTTCGCTCTTCCCTGAAAATGTGAATACTGGCATGGTGAATTCTCCTTGCTAACGTTGGACCCGGTGCGCAATTTTCGTTCACACACCTGATTTGCTTCATCAAACTGACGGCCCGGCCGGAAACTTCCGGCCGGAAACGAAATCTGTCTAGTGCTTTCCAGCCGCACCCTTCGCCATGGTTGACTGATTCTTGTTCAGCAATCCCGCGCCTCGGTTGATCATTTCCTGCAACTCGTCTGTGTTGCTCGAGCGGGCCATGGCCACTTCCATCGTGATTTGCTTTTGAAAGAACGCGGTGGCCAGCGACTGGTTAAAGGTTTGCATGCCAAACTTGTCCTGACCGGACTGCATCGACGAATAGATCTGGTGGATTTTGTCCTCGCGAATCAGGTTACGGACGGCGGCGTTCGGCACCAGGATTTCCATCGCCATGGCCCGCCCCTTGCCGTCTGCCTTGGGCAGCAAGCTTTGGCACATGATGCCTTCCAGCACCAGCGACAGCTGGGCGCGAATCTGCGGCTGCTGGTGGGCTGGGAAGACGTCGATGATGCGGTTGATGGTGGAGGACGCCGAGTTGGTGTGCAGCGTTCCAAACGTCAAGTGGCCGGTTTCCGCGATCCGCAGCGCCGATTCGATGGTTTCCAAATCGCGCATTTCGCCGATCAGGACCACGTCCGGGTCTTCACGAAGGGCAGCGCGCAGTGCGTCGGAAAAACTCTTCGTGTCCGCGTGCAACTCGCGCTGATTGACCACGCAATTCTTGTTCATGTGGACGAATTCGATCGGGTCCTCAATGGTCAGAATGTGGTCGTGCCGCTCGGTGTTGATTTTGTCAATCATGGCGGCGAGCGTGGTGGACTTACCCGATCCGGTCGGTCCTGTGACCAGCACCAGTCCGCGGGGCTTGTCGCACATCTTGCTGACGACGGCGGGGAGATTCAACTGATTGAAAGACTTGATTTCGAAGGGAATCAGACGAAAAACTGCCGAAGTGGCGCCGCGTTGATTGAAAACGTTGGCGCGGAAGCGGGCCAGTCCTTTCAATCCGAATGAGAAGTCCAGCTCCAGGTTCTCTTCGAAGCGATGCTTCTGCGAATCGGTCATGACACTGTAAGCCAGCTGTTTGGTTTCAGCCGGGGTCATCTGCGGCAAGTCCAATGGCACCAAGTGGCCGTGCACGCGGATCTGCGGCGGCGAATTGGTGGTAAGGTGAAGATCGCTTCCAGCCATTTCCAACATTCTTTTCAGCAGATCACTTAACGAGAGCGCCATCTTTTGTTCCTTCCTGTTCCAAAAACTCTAGTGAATGGTCTCGCGAGCTACTTCTTCGAGAGTGGTCATGCCCGCCGCAACTTTGATCAGACCGCTGCGTCGTAACGTGATCATGCCCCGCTCGATCGCCTTCTTTTTCAGTTCCACCGCAGATGCACCGACCAGAATCAGTTCCTTGATTTCGTCGTCCACTTCCATGACTTCGTACAAACCGCAGCGGCCCTTGTATCCAGTGTTATTGCAGACACCGCAGCCCTTGCCTTTTTGGATCTTCACAGTCTTGGATTCTTCCGGCGTGAACCCCTCTTCCAGCAAGGTTTGGTGAGGGACATCGACGGTTTCAGTGCACTCTTTGCAAATCCGGCGAATGAGGCGCTGGGCGCAAATGAGGTGCACCGACGTCGCCACCATGAAAGGTTCAATACCCATGTTCATGAGACGAGTAATGGTTTCGGGGGCGCCGTTGGTATGCAACGTGGACAGCACCAAGTGGCCAGTCAACGCGGCTTTGATAGCAATTTCAGCGGTTTCAAAGTCGCGGATTTCGCCGACCAGAATGATGTTGGGATCTTGACGGAGAAAGGCACGCAAGGCGGCGGCGAAATTCAGTCCAATCTGTTCTTTCATCTGGACCTGATTCACACCGGCCAGCTGAAATTCGACGGGATCTTCTGCCGTCATAATGTTGGTATCGGGCTGGTTCAAGCGCGCGATGGAGGAGTACAAAGTGTTTGTCTTACCTGATCCAGTTGGTCCGGTGACCAGCACCATGCCGTAGGGTTTAAGGATGGCTTTCTCGAACTTCGCCAACGACTCAGGCTCGAAACCCAACTTGGTCATGTCCAGGCGAAGGTTTTCCTTGTCCAGCAAGCGGAGCACGATTTTTTCGCCCCATAGCGTGGGCAGTGTGCTGACGCGGAAATCAAGTTGCTTCTTGCGCCCGCCAATGTTCATCTTCAGCATGATGCGGCCGTCTTGCGGCAGCCGCTTCTCGCTGATGTCGAGCTTCGACATGATCTTCAATCGCGAAATAATCGCGTCCTTCAACTTTAGCGGCGGCGTCATGATGCTTTGCAGGACGCCGTCTATGCGGAAGCGGACACGGAATTCTTTTTCGTAGGGCTCCATGTGAATGTCGCTGGCGCCACGCTTTACAGCGTCGGTCAGCACAAGATTGACCAACTTGACGATCGGGGCTTCGTCCGCTGCCCGCTCCAGATCGGCCAGACCGAGTTCTGCTTGCTCCGCCTGCAACTCGACGTCGGCTTCGTCCATCTCCGTCATCGAGAGCATTACTTGCTCTAAGTCTTCCTCTTTCGTCGTTCCGTAGGCTTTGTCGATGCCTTCGAGAATGGAGCTTTCCGACGCGACCACCGGCTCGATGTTGAAGCCGGTCATGAACTTGATATCGTCCATCGCGAACACGTTGGTGGGGTCCACCATGGCGATGGTCAATGAAGCTCCTACCCGGCTCAGAGGCAGGATTTGATAGCGCTTTGCAGTTTCAAACGGAATCAGCTTGACGACGGAAGGATCGATCTCGAAATACGATAGATTAATGGCGGGAACGCCGTACTGCCGCGACAGAAAATTGGTGACATCTTCATCGCTCAGAAAGCCCAACTTCACCAAGGCAGCACCCAGGCGAATGTTGTTTTCCTTCTGAGACTTCGTCGCTTGCTCCAACTGCTCTGGGGTTATGACCTTCTCTTTGACAAGAAGATCACCCAGCCGTTGAGACATACCTCGATCTCCTATCTGAGCGGCAGAGAGATGACGTCGACTTCGCTTTGCTCACGCGAAATCGCTGCTACTTTTAGGGGAGTAGTTGCAGCCTATCGCGTTGACACAAATTGTCACAGCAGATGCGTTACTTCACCAGTAACTTTGGTACTTGTACCGTGTGGTTGGAGAGGGCATAAGGCGTTTGTAACCGCTGGAATGCAGGTCAGACGTGGTTTCGCGGCGAGGCTGGGTCGGACGGCCATGAACTTCAGTAAGCTCCGCGGAGAATGTTCCGACCGATTCTGCCTGGCAGTCGTGCTCTTTTGTTCGCTTTCAGCAAGGTCGCTCAGACCAGATGCAAACCCGAACAGCCATTCTGGGTCGTCAGGCTAGGGTTTCTCGGCTCTTGCTCATTTAACTACCAGCCCACGGCACAAGCCTCTCAGCGCCTATCCGACATATAATGAAGGCGATCAGTTCGCACTTTGCAGAAGGTCTATGAGCTGATCGTACAAGTGGCTGACGCCAATCCAATTCGACCGGAAAAGAAGCCATCAAGCCGGAAGAAGGTGATTATCCCGCTAGCTTTAGGGATCACCCTGCTTTTTGGAGTCCTGCTTTCGCTCACGTCTTTTGATCTGCCGCTAAACCCAAACACCAACCAGCAACTCCTCTTCTTTGCATCCCTGTCAGCGCTGATTTTTCTTCTGTTTGTGGCGCTGACGTTCGTCCTTGCACGCAACCTTCTGAAGTTGTTTGCGGAACGAAGACTGGGGGTCCTGGGATCAAAATTTCGTACGCGGCTGGTCGTGGGAAGTCTTTTGCTTTCGTTCCTTCCCGTGATTGGCATGTTTTTCTTCGCGTACGTGCTGATGAACCGGTCGATTGACAAGTGGTTTTCCACGCCTGTGGAGGAAGTGCGGCGGGACACGGCGAACATGGCATCGTTGCTCTCAAGTTACGCCGCGCAGAACGCGGCCGCCGAGGCTGATGCGATTGCCTCGTCTCCAGACACTCAACGCGCCTTTGCCAGTCACAATTTTCCAATTCTGATGGGTGAGTTCCGGGAACATGAACCCACGTTGCAAGGCGGGTTTGCTCTCGCCATCGACAATGGCAATGCGGAAGCCAGCTTTCGAGCGCCAGCTGATTGGCTCGTTTTAAGGGACAAGATCCCTCTGCCGGGTGGAAATCCACAAAATCCAGCGTCCTTCGTCTGGGGACAAACCGAATACATCCTGGGCAGTGCACCCGTTGGCGATCACGGCTTAATTCTGGTTGCCATGCCCCTGCCAAAACAGTTTTCTGAAACCGCTAAACAGGTGGAGGCCAGCCAGCAGCGTTATCTCGACCTCTCTCGCCAAAGGCGATTGGTTCGGCGAACTTATATGGAGGTTCTGCTTCTGCTCACTGTAGTGGTCCTCTTCGCTACAACGTGGTTCGCACTGTTCCTGTCGAAGCTGGTCACGCGTCCCGTGGTTGCGCTTGCCGAAGCGACCCAGGAAATTTCCCGTGGACGGCTTGACTATCGCGTAGAGGTTCGCGCCGCGGATGAAATTGGGGACTTGGTGCACTCGTTCAATCGAATGGCAGAGGAGTTGGAATCCAGCCGACGCCAGATTGATGCATCGAGTCAGGAACTGAGCGCAGCCAACGTTGCGCTTGAGCAACGCCGCCGTCACATTGAGACCATTCTGGAGAGCATTCCGAATGGGGTGTTATCCCTGAACGCGGAGCGCCGCGTTACGCATGTGAACGATGCTCTGCTGCGCTTATTCCACCCCATGGGCTCCGGATCAGGTGCGCAGAGTGCACTGATCGGCGCCTCGTTGCGCGATGTTTTCGCCGCCGATGTCCTCGAAGATCTAGAACCCCTGCTGCGCCGCGCCGACCGCATGGGCACGACCACTACCCAGATGGAGATGATGCTTCCGCACGCTGCTCTCAATGTAGCCATCACCGTTGCGACTCTTAAACACGCAGGACAAGCGCTCGGATACGTCTTAGTGTTCGAAGATCTCTCTGAATTGCTGAAGGCTCAGAAGCAGGCTGCGTGGCGCGAAGTCGCCCGGCGCGTGGCGCATGAGATCAAGAATCCGCTTACCCCGATCGCACTGTCGGCGGAACGCATTCGCCGGCATTTGCAGCGTGGCACGCCGCCGGATTCGGCTTCACTGAAGGTCCTCAACAGCTGCGCCGACACAATTTCGGAAGCGGTAGAAACAGTGCGCACGCTGGTGGACGAGTTCTCCACTCTGGCCCGCTTCCCGACTGCGCGGCCGCAACCGGCCAACATCAATGCAATCGTGGAAAGCACGCTGGCGATGTTTCATGAACGATTGGACAAGATTCGTGTGCGCACATCGCTCGCGCCCGACCTGCCACACGTGATGGCTGATGGCGAGGCAATCAAGCGCGCTCTGGCCAATCTGGTGGACAACGCTGCGGAAGCCATGCAAGACGCCCTCTTTCGTGAAATCCAAATTTCTACCGCGTTGGTGGCCAACCGCGATGTCGTTGAGATTACCGTCGCTGATACCGGCCACGGAGTGACTCGCGAGTTGAAAGAACGTTTGTTCCTGCCCTACTTCTCGACCAAGAAACGCGGCACCGGCCTGGGACTTGCGATTGTGAACCGCATTGTCGAAGATCATCACGGATCGATTCGTGTGGAGGAGAATCAGCCGGTCGGCGCTCGATTTGTAGTTGAGTTGCCAGTTGTTTCCGAAGCGGTTGCTGCGCCTGCCATAGAACAAGCATGCATAACATTCTCATCGTTGACGATGAACCCACGATCCGCCAGTCGCTCAAGGATCTTTTAGAGGACGAGGGACTCGAAACTGCGATGGCCGAGAGTGGTGAGGCTGCATTGGAAATGCTCGGCAAGCAGTCGTTTGATGTGGTGCTGCTTGATGTGTGGCTACCCGGAATCGACGGCCTCGAAACGCTGGGAAAGATTCGAGATAAAGAGAATGCACCCGAAGTCATTATGATTTCGGGCCACGGAACGATTGAAACTGCGGTCCGCGCCACCAAGTTGGGAGCGTACGACTTTTTGGAGAAGCCTCTCTCCATTGACAAAGTCCTGATCCTGATTAAGAACGCAATCGACGCCAAGCGATTGCGCGAAGAGAACCGCGAACTCAAGAAACAACTTATCCCCAAGAGCGTGATCGTGGGCAACAGCATCCCGATGAAAGCGCTCCGCCAGCAGATCCAGATCATGGCGCCTACCAATGGCAGAGTCCTCATTTACGGCGAGTCGGGAACGGGCAAAGAACTTGTCGCGCACGCCATTCACGCTCAGAGCCTGCGCAAAGGTGAGATGTTCGTCGAGGTGAACTGCGCGGCTATTCCGGAAGACCTGATCGAGAGCGAACTTTTTGGACATCGTAAGGGATCGTTTCCGGGGGCGACTGGCGACAAGGAAGGCACTTTTCAGAAGGCTCACGGCGGGACGCTCTTTCTAGATGAGATTGGCGACATGAGCCTGAAGACGCAATCGAAGGTATTGCGGACTTTGGACGAACAGCGGTTTATTCCCGTCGGCGGCGACGAGGCCATCACGGTGGACGCGCGCGTGATTGCGTCTACCAACAAAGACCTGGAAGAGGAGATCTCGCGGGGCAATTTTCGCGAGGATTTGTTTTACCGGCTGAACGTCATACCCTTTTCCGTGCCGCCGCTGCGTGAGCGCAAGGAAGACGTTCCTCTGCTAGCGCGGCACTTTCTGAAGGAATTTTCCGCAACCTATGGCCGGCGCTTGCGAGAAATCAGCGACGACGCCATCGACACCCTGATGCGCTATTCGTGGCCGGGAAACGTACGAGAACTACGCAATGTGATCGAACGAATCGTCATTATGAACCCAACAACGATGAAATTTGATCGAAAGCACCTGCCGCCCATGGTGCATCGCGACGGCACACGGCGCGCCGCTGGCAGCGAATTCTCGACACTGCACCAGGCGCGCGCTGCTTACGAGCGTGACTACATTTTGAAAAAACTGGACGAGAATCACGGCAACGTCAGCCGCACTGCGGAAGTGCTGGGCTTGGAACGCAGCCATCTGTATCGGAAGATGAAATCGCTGGCGATCGCCTCTAAGGAGTAGAAAGGCGTGTTCTAGCTTGACGTGAGCTTCACCGCTTGATCATGTGGATTTCGGTTCCGTTCTTCATGAACTTCACTTCATCCATCAGTTGATTGATCAGATAGACACCGCGACCGTGGCTGGAAAATAGGTTCTGCCCGCGCACCGGGCTGGGGACGGTCGCTGGGTCGAAACCTTCTCCGGGATCACGCACGACGATCAGCAGGCTACGATTTTCGTCGCAGGCGACGTCGCACTCCACGATTTTCGTTGGGTCCGACTTGGCTCCGTGCACGACGGCGTTGGCGAGCGCCTCCGACAAGGACAACTCAATCGCAGTCTCCCTGCCGGCGGCACAATCCAGTCCGCGGATCACCTCCATGATGCGCTGCACCACTGAGTCCACCGCAGCCTTGTCGGCCGCGAGCGTGACATTGAGCTTCAGGAGCAACTTGTCGACCAGAAAGTCAGACGGGATTTCGGGATCGTTGGACATCAGGCTAGGCTCTTTCGTCGTAGCTAAACTGGAAGTTTGGCACATGCGATTCTACAAACGAAAGCCTGCTTCGGCAATGTGAAAGGCACTACACACCCCCATTTGGCGAGACTTTCAGCTCTTTTCCGGAGAGGTCAACAGCTCCAACTGCCGCCTCCAGTCCAATTCTTCGATAAAAGCGCGTGATTCGCGCCAGTCGGGGCTTACCTTTACGAATAGCTCTAGATATACGCGCGTACCCACCATCTGTTCGATCTGCAAGCGCGCAGCGGTCCCGATTTTCTTTAACATTTGCCCTTGCTTGCCCACCAGGATTCGCTTTTGCCCTTCCCGCTCACAATGAATGGCCGCGGCGATTCGTGTAAGTTTGGCGCCTTCCTCGAATTGTTCCACCAGCACGGTGGTGGCGTAAGGCACTTCCTTGCTGGTTTCCGCAAGCACTTGCTCGCGGATAGATCTCGCCCACCATGAATCGCGTCGGCTGATCGGTCACCTGGTCTTCAGAAAAGTAGCGTGGCCCGGCGGGCAAGTTTGAAACTATCTTTTCCAGCAACAACTCCAATCCTTCAGGCTTGCGCGCCGACAACGGAATAATTTCCTTGAAGTCATGGAGTTTCCGGTATTCGTCGATGATGCCGAGCAGCTTGGTTTTCTCTCCGCGAAGCAGATCGATCTTGTTGAGCAAAAGAAATACCGGCGTGGCCGATTTCTTAGCCATGTCGAGCACGGATTGATCTTCCTTACTGAATCTCCGCGTGACATCCACGATTAACAGGAGCAGATCGCATCCTTCCAGGGCCTCACGAACTTCGGACATCATTTTGCGCGCTAAGGAAGTGTCTGCCCGGTGTACGCCCGGAGTGTCGATGAGCACGATCTGTCCCCCGGAGCGGTTCTTTTGCTTGGGGATTTGCACGATTCCGAGAATGCGGTTGCGAGTGGTCTGCGGTTTAGGGCTGACAATTGCGAGCTTCTGGCCTACGAGTGCATTGAGTAACGTCGACTTGCCGGCGTTAGCTCGCCCAAGGATACAAACGAATCCGGAGTGAAAGGCCATAGAAATTCAGAACGATAAAATTGAGTAATTTGTAATTTGGTGATTGTGTAATTGAAACCCGATCCCGTTTACTGAATTGTGCCAATCACAAAATCACAACGTTGCATTTGCCAACTTATTGCTCCTGGATCAGCCGCATTTGCTTCGGTTGTGCAAGGGAAATCCGCACTCGTTCCACTCGTCGCTCAGTGGATTCCAGTACTTCGAAACGAAGCCCGTCCTCTTCGATGACGTCGCCTTTCTGCGGGATGCGACCAGCCATTTCACTCACCAATCCGGCCACCGTGGCCGACTCTTTGCCTTCGGGGCGCGTTCCCAGAAGTTCATCCAGCCGGTCGACATCCATGTTTCCGGGAACGATGTAAGAATGATCGCTCTCGCGCACGACCTCGGCTCTTTCGTGCTCATCGTTGATTTCGCCGACGATTTCTTCGACCAAATCTTCGATCGTGACCAGCCCCGCCACTCCGCCGTATTCGTCCACCACGATCGCCATGCGGTTATTGTTCTTCTGCATTTCGCGCAGGAGGTCGCTGCCCAGCTTGCTTTCGGGCACAAAATAAACATCGCGCCGCATCAGTGTATCGACGGTTCGGTGGCGTGCCTCGGTGTCAGGCACCTGCAGCACGTCCTGCGCATAGACGATCCCCTTAATGTTGTGAATGGTGCCTTCGAATACTGGCACTCTTGAGAAAGGCTTGGTGCGCAGCAGCTCAACGAACTGTTCGACCGTCGTATTGGTGGGTACGGCAACGATTTCCGGTCGCGGTTTCATGGCATCACGAACCGTCTTTTCGCCGAATTCCACCACCGACTGGATCAAGTCACGATTACTTTCGTCGAGAATGCCTTCCTCCTGGCCGGCTTCGATGAGCGCGTCCACAGCCTCGGCTTGCGTCTCCGGCTGCTCCTCTGAGTGTTCTTTGGTCAACGCAGCCACCGATTGCAGGAAACCCAGCACCAGGGTTACAGGCAAGACCAGATAAATGAGCACGCGCAAGAACGGAGTCCACCGGACCAGCCACTCTCCCTTCGTTCGAGAAAAAAAGACGAAGGGCAAAAACTGATTACAGATAATCACAATCAAGACCAGGCTCAAGGTGGCCTGCAGAATTTCGTAGATGCTCCATGCGCGGTCGCGGAACACGGTGAAGCCGACCAGCATGGCAATCGCGGCCATGGTCATTTGCGTGAGCACCGCCATCGAAAGTGCCGCACGCTCATGGCTCACATGAAGCCTCGGCTCCACGTCTCGCTCGAAGGCGTCTATATTGTCCTGAAACTCGCGAGAAAGAAATTTACCGATCTCGGCATAGAGGCGATCCACGTAAGAGACCAGGGTCAGCAACCCTAGCATCATCAGCAGCACGATTGCTATGGCGAAATTCATCGCGAGACCCGTGTCGATCGGCTAGCAGATCTTGGTCGGCTGCGTGTTGAGCGCCCGGTTCGTTCGATCAATCCTATGGGCAGCCCCAAGGTTTTTCGCAGGCGCTGCTCCTTGCGCTTCATGTCACCACCATCGTGTTCATGATCGTATCCGGCAAGATGCAACATTCCATGCAGGATGAGAACTTTGATCTCGTCCGCTAATGTATGTCCCAAGCCGTCAGCATTGCGGGCTGCGATCTCCGCTGAAATCGCCACGTCCCCGGCAACTTTTTCCACGATACCGGGCATTGCGGGAAACGATAGCACATCCGTCGGCTTGTTCATTCTCCGGAAACGGCGGTTCAATCGGCGCATTTCCTGGCTGCCAGTCACCAGCACACTGACCGTCCCGGACAGCTCCAGAGCGCGCCGGGCGCGCTCGACAAACCTAGCCAACGCAGCTTCATTCAGCCCATCGATGGTATGTTGAATCGTTATCAAATTGTCAGATCTTCGCGTCGCTGCTAAAGGTGCGGCCAAATAAACAGGAGGGCCAAGACCACAGCCCTCCCAGCCAATCGTACTGATTACTCCTTCGCGTCTGCTTCAACGGACTTTTCGACAATCCGCCGGGGCGCACCTTCGCCGTTGCTTCTGCCATTTGAGTTCGGCCTCGAATCGGAGAACGACAACTGCTGCTCTGCAACTCTCGTCCTGTGCTCGTCGTATGCGCGGACGATCCGTTGCACCAGATGATGCCGCACCACGTCGCTTTCGTCGAGGTGAACGAATGTCAGCCCTTCGACATCTTTCAGTATGTCAACCGCCTCCAGCAAGCCACTGCGGCGGGCATTGGGCAGGTCGATCTGGGTGACGTCGCCGGTGATCACCGCTTTGGAGTTAAACCCAAGGCGAGTAACAAACATCTTCATCTGCTCAGAAGTGGTGTTCTGCGCTTCATCGAGGATCACGAAGGAATCGTTCAGCGTGCGTCCCCGCATGAACGCAATCGGAGCGATCTCAATGACATTTTTCTCCAGATAGCGATCGACTTTCTCGGGCTCCAGCATGTCATAGAGGGCGTCGTAAAGTGGGCGCAGGTAGGGATCGATTTTGTCCTGCAATGTGCCCGGGAGAAACCCGAGGCGCTCGCCCGCTTCGACCGCGGGACGGGCAAGAATAATTCGGTTCACCCGTTTCGCCAGCAGCGCTGAGATCGCCATCGCGACCGCGAGATAAGTTTTTCCCGTACCTGCCGGCCCGATACCGAACACCATGTCGTGATTCTCAATGGCTTCCAGGTACCGTCGCTGGTTAAGGCTCTTAGGCTGAACGGTGCGTCGCCCGAACGCGCGCTGCTTCCCTGCTTCCGCCAACCCTCGCAGAGTCGCTTTTGGGTCCGCTATCAGCACGCGCAGCAGGCTATTTAGATCGCCATTGTTGAAAGTAATTCCGGCACGTTGCAGATGGTCATAGTCGGCGAAGACTTGCTCGGCGCGCGCCACATCGCGGGCCTCGCCATTCAACTCAATGGAATTCGATCTGAGGTCGATGCCGATGTTCAGGCCGTCTTCCAACACGTGCAGATTTTCGTCCCTGGTTCCAAACAGGGTTTCAATGTGAGGAGTAATTTCGATACTTTTTTTCATTCAGTTTTGGCGCATCCCTCGGTGCGCCGGTTGCGCAACCGTGCTTACCTTCCGGTTTTTTGATGCCAGTTCCGTGCGATAGGCACACTTCTGTCCTGTCGCCATAAAAACAAAATTGTTCTCTATGCAGGTGGAACCAACCGGAAAGCTCGCTCCTAAGGCGCAAGCAACTACCATTGAGCTAAGGTTACGCCGCCGGGCAGATGGGAGTCAATGACCAGGGAGAATCCGCGCATCCGTTTGACCTGTGGCAACTTACTCCCGTAAAATAGCTGTTCGGCACTCACCGAAGATTTCCTGCAGAAACCAGAGAAACGAAGGTAAATAAGCCAGATGGCAAATCATTTTTCGGCGATAAAACGCGCGCGTCAAACTGAAAAGCGTACCGCCCGCAACCGGGCCAACACGTCCCGACTGCGCGGCGCTTTGCGCGAATTGCGCGAGTCCCTCGGCAAAGGCAAAGCCGATAAGGCGACCTCAGAGAAGGTTTTCCGGGAGACTGTCTCCGCCCTCGACAAAGCCGTGCAAAAAGGCGTGCTCCACAAGAACACGGCGTCGCGCTACAAGTCCCGCCTGAACGCGCGTTTAAACGCGGTGAAGTAGGCAATCGGGGAAAGCTGTTGACGCCGATCGCTGCGTATCCCGCTTGGGTCGGTGACGTCACTGCGCTAGGCTTTCTCCAGCACAATTCCGAAGTGCTCCTTCAGAGCCGCCCTCCATTCTCCTTCGGACGCGATTGCCGTCTCTTGCTTTTTCCCGCTGCGCGTAAGGATGACCTTGCGCTCCGCTAGCGTGATACGGCCTCCACGCGTCGCTTTCGTGCAGATGCGGTTTTGTGTGAAGTGCGAGTCCGGCGAAGTCTGGTGATAAAGGCACATTGCGCCAAAATCGCTGAGACTCCGTGGGATCAGCGTGAAGGAATACTGCTTCTTCCATGCACCATCAGAATCGGCTTTCTCCAGATGGAAAGAACCGTCCTGGTGCGAGAGACGAAATCTGCGCCCATCCTGTGGCTGTTCCGCTGCGGTTTCGAGCTGGAGCGGTTCCGCAAAGGAATCCCCGAAACCCACGTCTGCGAGCCAAGGCTCGGCCAAATCGACTCTCAGCGCCAAGTGATCGAATTCCGGACTCGAAGTTCCATCTGGACGTGACACGCGGGCAGATAACAAAGTTACCCGGAAACCCAGGGCACGTAGCAACGCAGCAAATGCGCTATTCAGCTCGTAGCAAAACCCGCCGCGTCCCCGCTCCACGATCTTGCGGATGAACGCACCCTCATCACAGATAATCTTGTTTCCAAGCGCGATGTCGAGATTCTCGAAGGGGACGTGGAACATGTGGGCACGATGCAAGTCGCGTAGGGTTTCGCGCGAAGGTTCAAGCGAGCCGGTGTATTCGATACGGTCGAGATAAGCGCGGACATTTAGCATGGATGTTGCGGAGCTTGGCTCGTCCGGAGAGCCTACGCGGCTGTCACAATGTGAACTTAAACCGGTAGCTCTTCCTGCATCCAACTGACTTCGGGCTTCGGCTCTGATGTCAGATCCAGGACGAGCTTCTCCAGTACCATTCTCTTGGACGGCGGATTCGAGCGCAAAGCCAGGTCAGTCCTTGCTACCAAACGAATCGCGCGGGTCAACTCGCGTTTCGACTTGTACCGCCGAGCCTGTTTGATGATGTCGTCCGCGGCGAATGGGGGAACGCGGAATCCCTGCCAAAGGGCTGCCCACAGCATGCGCTGGTCGCGGACATTTCGCTCCAGGATTACCAGCATCTGCCGAAACGTTTTGGCCAACATGTAAAGATGACCAATCGCAGCGTCATCGCCATCGCCTGTGGTGAGTATCGCATCGAGCATCTCCAGCGCGCGCACCCGATCTTTCGCAGAGATTGCATCGGTCAGCTCATACAAGGACCTTTGTTTCGCCGCCAATACCATGGTTTCAACATCGCCCAGCGTGATGCGCTTTTTTTCACCGACGTACAGAATCAATTTTTCCAGCTCGTTCGAAACCATCATCATGTCGCCGCCCAGCGCGTCCACCAGTTCACGCGCGGCATCGGGATCAATTTTCACATCCCGCGTGCCACCGTATTCGCCGATCCAGCGGACAGCCTCGCTTTCCTCTACCCGCGCCAGTTCGACCACAGCGCAGTACTGGCCGAGCGTCTCGCGAATGCGCTCATAGCGGTCTTTGTCCGTCATGTCCATCCGGCGGGCGTCAGCGGGAATGCTGATGTGATCGGCCACAAAAATTAATACCGCGTCAGGATTCGGATCTTTGCAATACGCCTCAATCATTGCGAGTTTTTCTTCATTCGATCCGCGGCCGAACAAGTTCTTCACACCGCGAACAAAGAACACTTGAAACGGAGCCATCAGAGAGGGCGTGCGCGCCCGATCGAGCACTTCCACCAGATCCGTCTCCGCAAGATCAAACTCGAACAGGCTGAAATCGCGCAAATCGGGAGTGACTAAGTGTTCGAGAATAGCTTCGCGGCAGCGTTTGCGAAAGAACACTTCGTCGCCCACGAATACATAGGCCGGACGCAGCTTGTGCGCCTGCACCTCAGAGACAAAACGGTCGGCTTGGGCAAAGCCTCGCATCAGAACCCCTCTAGGATATTCGACACGAGGGTTTGCGCAAAGTCCCGAGAAAGGCGCTGGAAGGCGGGCGAATCTTCCTCGAAAAAACTATTCAGGTCCCGCGAGACTTCGTATTGCTCGCGAAACAAATAGGACGGATTCTGATAAAGGACCTTCCCCTGCTTGTCAACCAGTGACACTTTCATGGAAATTACAACCAGCACGCTCGCGGCCCGGCCCGTTTGTGAATCGTAGGTAAGGGGTGTGGTGTAGGTGGAAAGAACGGTGCCATGCAAAACCGCGTCAGCATCGTCGCTCATCTGGTTGATGACGTGGTAATGAGTCCGCGTAACCAGCTCCCTTACCACGGCTGAAGTAAGGAGCTGCTCTATCTTGAAAGTTTGTGTTTGATTTACGAACGC
Organism: uncultured Acidobacteriota bacterium; assembly: GCA_963771285.1. GTDB lineage: Bacteria > Acidobacteriota > Terriglobia > Terriglobales > Acidobacteriaceae > JABDBE01. The sequence goes on along the minus strand of CAVYSX010000014.1, from coordinate 168,863 downwards.
GGGAACGGCAATGGTTCTGACACTATCGGGAACGGTGACGGTGTGCCCCGCGGTGTGATAACCGCAACTGGCGAGCACGACACAGAACGCCAGCAGCAAGCCACGCGCTTCACTGAATCTTGCCTCGAGGCCGCGCCGCCGCCATGCTTTCGGCGCACTCCACCGCCGTGGTTGCGGCGATACGTAGATTGTCCGAGGCTGCCCAGAGCCAGAAAGCATTTGGATGGCTTGCGTCAGCGGCAATCGACACCTGAATGTCATTCTGTCCCGCGGCATTCACGTTGGTCGGCGCGTCTTCAGCACCCTGCCCCACCGTGACATGCTCACCGGCCAGAGCACGCGCAATGTCCTCAATATCGACCACCTGACCGAGTTCAACATGCACCGCAAAAGCGTGCCCATGAAATATGGGCGCTTGAACCAGCATCAACGAGGGCGAAAGGCCAGCCTCGCCGGCGATTCGCTTGTAGTGCTTGAGCACCCGTGTCTCCAGCGTCGCCAGCGCGGGCACAGAATGCTCGCCGTAGCGGGCCAGCATGTTGAAGGCGACTTGGGCGTCGAAAATCTTTTTGGGCAGTTCTTGGAACGAGAGCAGATTGACGGTCTGCTCGTGCAATTCGTCCATACCTTTCTGCCCATGCTCGGATGCCGGCTCAAACACCGTCGCGACGGCCCGCTTCACCAGCGCAACCTTCTGAACTCGTAATAGAAGCAATGCCAGAACGACAGCCACGGGGTCGGCTACTACTGCCGGAGCCGGCTGAAGCTCTGGAACCCACATCTGCCCTCTTTGCCGTTCGATCCAAGGTGAGCGCACGGCCGCGTCGGTCTCATCTTCGAGCGCGTACGAAAGGTCGATAATGGCACTGCCCGCATCTCGCGCTACCTTCCAGTATTTGCGGGTAGTATCGCCGTCACCGGAAAAAAAAGTAAAGTCGACACCCGGGAACTGCTCGGTGCGAACGCTCTGGATAAAGGTGACTTCATCGCCCACGGTTTCGAGTTGGCCGAGTGACTCGTCGTCATCCAACAGCTTCACATCCAGCGAGGGGAAATTGCGATCATTCAACACGTCCGCGACTTCCTTGCCCTTCAATGTGCCTGCTCCGACGATTGCCAGACGGTAAGAATTGGCTCCCCGCTCGGGTTCGGGATGCGCGACGGGAACCGGTTTTACATTCGAGTTCATGAAGTTCGCGGGACCCCGGTGTATGCAGGCGGAGGCGGGTTACGCTTGCGACGGAATATCCACTGCAGGCGCCAGAACACGCCTGAAATCATATAAACCAGCGCGATTACGAACAGCACCCATTGCGAGAAATACCAAATCACGACGAGCGGCAGAGCCAGTAAAATGATGAGCCGGAATGGCTGCCGTGCGCTGAAATGAATGTCCTTAAAGCTGTAGAACCGCCAGGTACTCACCATCAGATATCCGGTCAGCACGATAGTAAGCATCCACAGCACGCAACTCCAGAGCGCCCCGATAGGCTCTCCGCCGGAGAAGTGGACCACCGCTGAAATTACTCCCGCGCCTGCGGGAATCGGCATCCCTACAAAATATTTCTTTTCGGGACGCCCTGGATTCGAAGGCTGGGGATTATGAGCAATGTTGAAACGCGCCAGACGACTGGCCCCCGCGATCAGGAACAGGAAGCTTGCAATTGCTCCGAACTGAATCATCTTGCCGGTCAATTCCGTGGACGACAAAAACACCGGCAACTGGCGGAATCCCCACATCCAGGCAAGCAGCGCCGGAGCCACACCGAAGGTGATGACGTCGGCAAGTGAATCGAGTTCCCTGCCAAAGTCACTGCTGGTGTGCGTCATGCGGGCGATGCGACCATCCAGTCCATCAAACAGAACGGCAAACCCAATCGCCTTGGCGGCAAAATCAAAATGCCAGGGTTCCGCAGCTGTAGCGTGCGTCACTTGCAGGATGGCGTAATACCCCATCGCAATATTTGCAGTGGTAAAGAGAGACGGCAAAATATACATGCCTTTGCGCATCCGCCCCTGAGGCTTGTCGTCTCTGCGACGTTTCGGAATCACTGGAACTTCTGAATCCATTACAGTGCTCCCCGCCGTGTCTGCCCGGCGCCACTAGTCTGTAGAACCTCTGCACGTAGATGGGCCAGCACGCTCGACCCGCCTTTTACTCGATCTCCAACCTTCACCTGAATATCTGCAGAACGATCCAACACCACATCCGTGCGCGAGCCGAACTTGATCAGGCCAACTCGCTCGCCTCGCGCGACCCGATCCCCAACCTTTTTTGTGAATACAATCCGGCGCGCCAGAAGCCCCGCAATCTGTTTGAACACCACGGTCTGCCCCTCGCCTTCAACCGTCACCACATTTTGCTCGTTCTGCTCGGCCGAAGCCGCGTTCATCGCGTTAAAAAACATTCCCTTGTGATATTTCACCTCGCGAATAACGCCGCTGATGGGCGAGCGGTTTACGTGTACATCAAAAACATTCAGAAAAATGCTGATGCGCACGCGTGCGACGCCATCTACGGTGACGGGCGAAACGTCAGTGACTTTTCCGTCCGCCGGTGACACAAGCAACCCCGGTTCAGTTGAAATCACCCGCTCCGGATCCCGAAAGAACCATAAGAAAAACATCGCTAACAACACAGCCGGCAGTCCCCAAAGCGGACTGGCAAGCCAACCGATCAGTCCCGCGGCAGCCAGCAGCGGAAGCGCATAGTAATAAGCGTCTCGAACCATATTGGAAGATATCGAAGATTATATCCGCAGGCCGATGGCACAACTCCAGTTTCGAGTTAAATGCAAATAAAAAGGGCGCTTACTTGCGCCCTGCGATGAGGCAGATAATCCCCTGTAGCGGCTGAGCCGCATCCGATGGAGCTCGATTAGGCTACCTGGTTTTGCGGCGATTGCCGGAATTGCCGCTCAATGCTTTCCATCTGATCCCTGAGGCGGAGCTTCAGCTTCTTAAGCCGCACTTCCTCAAGTTTTTCGTCGTCGGTGAGATAGCGCTTTTCGGTGAGAGAATCAAGACGTTGTTCGTACTGCGTGTGTTCCTGCGCCAGTTTGCGGAATTCGTCGTGACTGGCGAACAGCTGGTCCCTAGAACTTAGCATCCAGCAGACCTCCTAACCGGGTTTTAACTGCTAAAAAGCTACCATAGCATTGCAACCGCTTCAATCCAAAATCTCATAGAAGAATCTCTTGATTTATCAGCAGCTTCCAGCTGATTGCACAGCAGATGAGGCAATTTCACGATACTTCCAGCCGATACAAAACAGCGTCCTCGGAGGGCTCACGATAGTATTGCTTTCGACGGCCTACCTCCGCAAAAGAGTGTTTACCGTAGAGTGATCGTGCGGCCAAATTCGACTCGCGCACTTCGAGGAAAACTGATTTCGCACCTCGATCCCGTGCAAGATCGAGCAACCCTCCCAGCAACATATCGCCGAGTCCACGACGACACGCCACTTCCGCCACAACGATGTTTTCAATTTCCCATTCATGATCCTGCACTCTGCCGATGATGAAACCCTGAACGTCCGATTGGGCCTCGATGACCAATGCAACTCGCGGTGGCTCTGCACTAGATAACACACTGCGGTACTGCTCGATCGACCAGTGTGCCGCTGTCGATGAATGCGTTTCGATTGCAATCATGGCTGAAATATCCGCGGCAGTGGCACGACGAATGCGCAGCGCAGGCATTTCGCCGGCCTTCACGACTGACATTGAATCACCCGGAATCACTAAGATGGGCTCTTCACAAATATCTCGGCATCCGAATGCCGGCCATAGTTTGCTTCCAGCACATCCGCAGAAACTATGTCGCCGGATACAATCCGTTTCCACCCCAGTCGCGCAATTGCGTCCATCGGGCTTCGCTCTACCTGAATCACCCGCAGCCCTTTCTGTTGAGCCGCTGTGACGATGTCTTGGTCGGGCGTCACAATCACGGCATCGCTCACCCCATCGAGCCACGATTCACGCGAAATTAAGCTCTCACCGATAACCCGCACCACCCCGCCAACTTCATACTCTCCTACGTAAACTTCTTTGCGTCCGGCATCAATCACGGCCATGACTCTTCCAGGCGAATGTCCGGAGATGGCCAGCGCCTCCAACAACGAAACTGCTGCGATCGGCTTCCCGAGCACCTCCGCCAGCGCCTTGATGGCCGCCAGACCAATGCGCAGCCCGGTGAATGATCCCGGCCCAGTCACCACCACAAAACCGCCGATATCATCTTTGCTGAAATCGGATGCATGAAGCAGGTCTGAGATTTGCGGCACCAGTTGCGCGGAGAATGTCCCACCATTCAGCGAAAGTGTCTTGATGACCTCGCACGCTTCTCCTGGCCCACCGCGCGCAAGTGCGATGCTGCCTTGTTTGCCGGAAGTATCAACAACTAGAAGAAGCATGGATTAAGAGTGCCATTCGGCGAACTCGATCAGTGCCCGGACTCTACCAACTCCAGCAACACGCCGCCCGCGCTCGAAGGATGCACAAACACATAGCGATGCCCGCCCGCGCCGATCTTGATCTCGTTCGAGACCAGGCGCACTCCGTCGTTCTTCAATCGTTCGACGGCAGCAGCTAGATCAGGCACTCGCAGGCAAACGTGATGCAATCCTTCGCCGCGCTTGGCTATAAACTTGGCTACCGCTGAGTCTTCGGAGGTCGCTTCGAGCAGTTCCAACCGGCTCTCACCCGCCGGCAGCATCACCACGCGCACTTGTTCGCCTTCGACTGTTTCTTCTGCCGAAGCCGTCATCCCCAACTTCTCGTAGAACGACTTCGCCGCCGCCAGCGACTTCACTGCTATTCCGAGATGATCAATGCTGAACACAGAAGTTTCCTGACCGTCAGCTCTTCCCTATCCTATTCACAATCTCTTCGACGAGGGTGTACGGGTCGCGCTTGTGCTCGGCGACCTCCGCCGCGTACCCGGCGACGTTGCCATCTTGCAAATGCTGACGCGCTTTCTCTAGCAGCGCATCGCGAAGCATCTCGACCAGTCGCTCCTGCCAATTTTCAATATTGTGCTGCAGAACCAGGTTCTCTTTTTTCAGGTACGCCTCGTACTCAGCAATGGCTGCAGCGAGTTCAGCAATACCAACCCCCTCGCTGGCCACGGTTTTCACGACCGGCGGCGTCCAACCATCGCTGCGGATGGCCAGCGATTGCAGAGTGCGAATCTCGCGTTCCACCCGCTCCGCCCCTTCGCGATCGCTCTTGTTGATCACGAAAATGTCGGCGATCTCCATGATACCGGCCTTGATGCTTTGCACATCGTCGCCCATCCCCGGCACCAGAATTACGATGGTGACATCGGCGAGGCGCACGATATCAACTTCATCCTGACCCACGCCAACCGTCTCGATCATGATCAGATCGCGCCCGGAAGCATCCATCACCGTCGCCACATCGGCAGTGGCACGCGCCAAGCCGCCCAGCGAACCTCGCGTGGCCATGCTGCGGATGTAAATGCCAGGATCAGAAAAATGATCCTGCATGCGTATGCGATCCCCAAGAATCGCCCCACCCGTGTACGGGCTCGTTGGATCCACCGCAATGATTCCCGACTGTGCGCTTCTGTTTGCGATAGTGCCGGGCCAGTTGATCGACCAGCGTGCTCTTCCCTGCCCCCGGAGCTCCGGTGAGACCCAAAATTCGCGCATGCCCGGTCTTCGCGAACAGAGCCTTTAACAACTCTGCCCAACCCGGACCGCGGTTCTCCACTGCGCTAATGGTCCGCGCCAAGGTTAGGACGTCGCCCGCGCGCAACCGCTCAATCCAGGATTGAATGTCGTGGCTCAATCTGTCAGTGTAAAGCAGAGGCCGGATCGCGGAAAGCAGTCACTTTGATTTGGCCGGGCGGCTCAAGGCCCGAATGGTGCGTTCATTGCGCGACTCCTCGATGAGCTTTTTAAGCCTTCGTAGCCGAGTTTCTTCCTTTTTCGCGCTTATGACCCACCAGGAAGCCGTTCGCCGATACCAGGGTGGCTTAGCCTGGAAGAATTTCCAGGCAATCTTGTCGGCCCGGAATTGACGCTCGTACTCGCCACTGAGTTTGGCGCCCTGACGCTGCTCATACGCATAGATCTCTGACTTCTCGTCGGTGCGCCCTTGGAAAGCACGCGCCCCGGCCGGGTGCATCAGCCCTAGCTTCTTAAGCTCAGCGACTCGCTTGATATTGATTGCACTCCAAGTGCTGCTCGCCTTGCGCGGCGTGAACCGGATGGTATAGCTGACCTCGTCAAGACTTTTGCGAATGCCATCGATCCAGCCAAAACACAGGGCACCGTCTACTGCCTCGGGCCAGGTGATGCTGGGTTTGCCGGAATGCCTCTTGTGGAATCCGACCCACAATTCTTGAGCTTGCTCGTGGTGCTCCTCTAACCAGGCACGCCAGTCAGCTGGACGGAGGAAAAAAGTGGGCTTCTTCGATATTCGCATCGGTCCGCCGCTGGTCTTAATCCCTCAGCAACTGCCGCGCAATTACCAGGCGCTGAACTTCACTGGTTCCTTCGCCAATCGTGCACAGCTTCACGTCGCGATAGAACTTTTCTGCGGGATATTCCTTGATAAATCCATACCCGCCGTGAATCTGCACGCCTTCGTTGGCGCATCGCACGGCGACTTCGCTGGCATACAACTTTGCCATCGACGATTCGAGTGTGCTTTTTGAACCTGCGTCTTTCATGGATGCGGCGCGGAAAGTCAACAGCTTCGCCGCCTCGATCTCCGTCGCCATGTCGGCCAGCTTCCACTGAATCGCCTGGAATTCGCTGATCGCCTTGCCGAACTGTTTGCGCTGTTTGGAATACTTCAGGGCCGATTCATATGCACCTTCGGCCATTCCCAAAGACAACGCGGCGATCGAAATGCGACCGCCATCGAGCACGCGCATGGCATCGATGAATCCGTCACCCTCTTTGCCCAGAAGATTTTCGGCGGGAATGACGCAATCTTCAAAGATCAATTCCGCTGTATCGCTGGCTCGCAATCCCAGCTTGTTTTCTTTTTTCCCGGACGAAATCCCTTCGCGCCCTTGTCCACAATGAATGCAGACAAGCCGTGGGTGTGCGCAGCCCGATCCGTCACCGCGATCACGACTAGCGCGTCCGCGTAGTGTCCGTTGGTGCAAAACGTCTTGGTGCCGTTCAGCACCCAGGTGTTTCCTTTGCGCACCGCAGTCATCCGCGCGCTGCCCGCGTCCGACCCGGAGGAAGGTTCGGTCAATCCCCACGCGCCGATAAACTCCCCCGTCGCCAGCTTGCTGATGTATTTTTTCTTCTGTTCCTCTGTGCCCGCAAGAAAAATATGGTTGGAGCAAAGCGAAGTATGCGCGGCCACAATGATGCCCACCGACCCATCCACGCGAGAGAGTTCTTCGATCGCGGTGACGTACTCGATGTAGCCCATTCCCGCGCCGCCGTATTCGGTGGGGAAGATCGTCCCCAGCAGGCCCAGCTTGCCTAGTTCTTTGATTGTTGCCAACGGAAATTGGCTCGCCTCGTCCCATTCCATGACATGAGGAAGGATTTCGCGCTCGGCAAACTCGCGTACGCTCTTCTTCATATGCAACTGCTCTTCATTTAATAAGAAGTCCAAGATTCCCTCGATCGTATGAGCCGCGCAGCGGAGATCCTGCGACCGGCAATTGCAAAACATTTGATTAGAACACAGCCGGAGCACCACCGGAAAGTTACCTAGGCCACGCTGGGGAAACCACCTTTGCAGCTAAGCTCGCTCCGGGATGGAGATAAACCGCTCAAACACTTCATTGGACAGCAACCGGCCACGCGGCGTTAGACGAACCCAGTCTCCCTCACGCTCCAATAGCTCGTCCTGCGTGAGGTCTTTGATCACCTCCGCATGGGCCGAGACTGCTTCCTGCCCAAACTCCGCAGAAATCTCGCGCAAATCTACACCTCGGTTCAACCGCAGGCCCAGGAAAAACGATTCCTCTAATGCCGCCGACTGCGAAACGAATGTGGGCGGCACGTCCTTACCCGCAACGTACGCTTCGAGCGCGTCCGGAGTCGAGAACCGTACAGCCTCAAATCCCTCCTGAACACTCGGCAACATGGAATGGGCATCCACGCCAAACCCCAGATAAGGCTGCCGCATCCAATACTTCAAATTGTGCCGAGATTCATGCCCCGCTTTCGCGAAGTTGGAAATTTCATACTGCGCTACTCCGGCCGCGTCCAGCCGCTCGCAAGCCTTTGCATAGAAGTCTGCCGTCATGTCATCGTCCGGCACAAAGTGGGCGTGATACTTGGTACCTCCGGCGATCAATTCGCGACCGAGGCGGGAATCTTCGTCGACCTCGAGCATGTAAATGCTGACGTGCGGCGACGCGGTGGCAATCGCTTGCTCGAGCGAGAATTCCCAGCTCTCGGTTGTCTGATGAGGCAAACCAGCAATAAGATCGACATTGATGTTCACAATTCCTGCGGCATGCAAGCGGGCGACGTCATCGATCACCGTTTTTCGATCATGCAGGCGCGCAACCGACGCCGCCTCCTGGTCCACGAACGACTGAACGCCCAGACTCACGCGATTCACCCCGGAGCGCTGAAAAGCCTCAATCACCACGGGTGTCAGCGTGCCGGGCGCGCATTCCACCGTAATCTCCGCCCCGGTCTGAACCTCGAAATTTTGCGAAATCGTGACAAACAACCGCTGCAATTCCTCTATATCCAGTACAGTGGGGGTTCCGCCGCCAAGATAGATGGAGTCGACAGCGCGATCAAACTGCCCCCCGATCTGTGTTACAGTCGCGTTGGCATGTTTCATGTCAGCGCATACGCGGTCAATATAGCGCCGAAACACCGAACGGGAGAACACATCCGACGCGAAATTACAGTAGCTGCACTTGGTGCGACAGAATGGCACGGAAATATACAACCCAAGCGGCATGAAACGATTATCCCACTAAACTGAACCATGACTCGACGCGTGGTCATCACCGGGATGGGCGTGGTCAGCCCTAATGGCATCGGCAAGGAAGCCTTCTGCCGATCCATTCTCGCGGGAAAATCGGGGGTGAAGCGTATTTCACGCTTCGATCCGTCCGACCTTCCCGTGCACATTGCCGGAGAAATTCCGGAATTCGACGAACTAGCCTGGGTGGACGCGCGCGAACGTAAACATGTTTCCCGCGTCGTGCCATTGGCCATAGCTGCATCGCACGAGGCGATTCAGGACGCCGGTCTCGACTTCGCCGCAATGTCGATGGACGAAAAACGCGAGATCGGAGTCATCCTCGGAACAGGGGGCGGCGCGCAAGAGTTTTCCGAAGAGCAATATCGCCTCTGGCACTCCGGACACGTAAAGCAAGTCAGCCTGTTCTGCATCCCCAGCGGCACCATGGGCACAATCCCGAGCGAAGTCAGTATGCGCTTCGGCTTTCGCGGATATAGTCACGTAATCACGACGGGCTGCACTTCTTCCACTGACGCAATCGGTTACGCGTATCAGCACATTCAGGCGGAAGTGCAGCCGATGTTTCTGGTTGGTGGCGTGGATTCACCGATTACAGCCGGAATTATCAAAGGTTACACACTACTGCGCGCCCTTACCCAGTCCTGGAACCACGCGCCCGAGCGCGCCTCGCGACCGTTTTCTGCCGACCGCGACGGCTTCGTCATCGCGGAGGGTTCCTGGATGTTTATCCTCGAAGACTATGACCACGCGCGTGCTCGGGGCGCTCGCATCTATGCCGAGATCACTGGATACGCCTCGACCTGCGAAGCTTTCCACCGCGTCCGTATGAGTGACTCCCCGGAAGAACCGGCGCGCGCAATCACATTGGCGCTGGAAGAATCCAACATCGATCCGCAAGACGTTCACTACGTCAACCTGCACGGCACTTCCACCGAAATGAACGACCGCGTGGAGACGCGAGCTCTGAAACTCGCCTTGGGAAGTCATGCGAACCGGATTCCGATGTCCGGCCTGAAATCGCAGATCGGACACGCGCAGGGTGCCTGCGGCTCGGCCAGTCTAGCGGCCACGCTCATCGCAATGGAGCATGGAAAAGTTCCTCCGACAATTAATCTGGACGCCAGCGACCCCGAGTGCGACCTCGACTATGTTCCTGACATAGGCCGCGAAGCGCAAATCGAACACGCCATCTGCAATTGCGTGGGATTCGGATCCAAGAACTCCACGCTCGTCCTAAGAAAAATCGCGTAGCAATCGCCTGCGGGACAACCGCTTCGGCTGCTCGGACTTCCCCCCCTGCTCAAACCTTTTTCATCCCGCTACGCTCCTTCCACATCTCTATGAGGTATCGTTAAGTTACTCCCGATGGCTTCCAACGAAGAAGAAGTACTGGGCAAAGCGTATGACAGCCGCCTGATGAAGCGCCTGCTGACCTACCTGCGCCCCTACAAATGGCAGACGGGAATTGCTTTGGTTTCCATCCTCATAAAGGCCGGGGCTGACGTTCTCGGCCCCTACCTGACTAAGATCGCGGTGGACCGTTACCTCGCACCGGTGCACGGGCTGCGCACCCCGTTGGGCCGCTTTCTGAGCAATAACGCGATGACCGGAATCGCCGAAATCGCTGCGCTCTACGTCTGTTTGCAAGGATTCAGTTTCCTGCTGGAATACTCCAAACGTACTTCATGCAATGGGCCGGACAAAAGGCGATGTTCGATATGCGCGCCCAAATCTTTCGCCACCTGCAACGGCTGCACATCGCTTTCTACGACAAGAATCCGGTCGGGCGCCTGGTCACGCGGGTCACAACCGACGTCGATGCGGTGAACGAAATGTTCACCTCCGGCGTGGTGTCCATCTTCGAAGACGTTTTCGTGCTCGCCGGCATCATGGGCATCATGCTGTACATGAACTGGAGGCTGGCCCTGATCACCTTCGCGGTGCTTCCGCTGATCGCCATTGCGACCAGAATTTTCCGCGATAAGGTGCGCGATTCCTACCGGCGTATTCGCGTGGCGATCGCCCGCATCAACTCCTATCTTCAGGAACACGTCAGCGGCATGGTCGTTCTGCAATTGTTCAATCAGGAGAAACCCGCGTTCGACAAGTTTTCCGAAGTCAATGCAGTGCACATGGATGCCTTCAAAGATGCGATCCTGGCGCACGCGGTTTATTACCCTGTGGTCGAAGTCCTGTCCGCTACCGCCATCGCATGCGTCATCTGGTTCGGCGGCATCGGCGTCATTCGCGGCATGACGACGCTGGGCGTTCTAGTCGCTTTTATTTATTATGCGCAACGTTTTTTCCGGCCGATCCAAGACCTCAGCGAGAAATACAACATCCTGCAATCGGCGATGGCCTCCAGCGAACGCATTTTCAAACTGCTCGATGCCCCAGTTGAAATCACATCGCCCACGACGACGAAGAAGCCAACCGGTCAAGGCCGAATCGAATTCGACCACGTCTGGTTCGCCTATCGAACCGATGGGGGTGGGACGTCGCCCGTATCACCGGATACCTCGATCACGAAGACGGCCAGAGATACCCGCCCTCCCCAAACCACCGAGCCCGACTGGGTCCTCCGCGACCTGACTTTCGCGATCGAACCCGGCGAAACCGTCGCCATCGTAGGCCACACCGGAGCTGGCAAGACCACCATCATCTCGCTCCTCATGCGCTTTTATGATGTCCAGAAGGGTGCAATCAAGATCGACGGTGTCGACATAAAAGAAATGGACATCGCCGACCTGCGCCGGCGTTTCGGTGTTGTTCTGCAGGACCCTTTTCTTTTTACTGGCACTGTGGCCAGCAACATTCGCCTGGGGACGAGTCGCATCACCGAAGCGGACGTAGAAAAGGCCGCGGAAGATGTGAACCTTGCCGACTTCATCCGCACGCTGCCTGGCGGCTTTAACGAAGAGGTTCGTGAGCGCGGCAGCACACTTTCCACGGGCCAAAAACAGCTCATCTCATTTGCCCGGGCCCTGGCCCACGATCCCAAAATCCTGATTCTCGACGAAGCCACCTCCAGCGTGGACACCGAAACCGAATTCCGCGTGCGCGATGCGCTCAGCCGTATGGTGGAAGGCCGCACCTCCGTCATTATCGCCCACCGCCTGTCCACCATTCAGCGCGCCGACAAGATCGTGGTCATGCACAAGTCCCAACTGCGCGAGATGGGCACGCACCAGCAACTGCTCGCCCAGCGCGGCATCTACTACAAACTTTATCAATTGCAATACAAAGATCAGGAACTTCCAGCCATCGCTGGCCCCCAGATCCCTGCGAACGCCGACGCCTGAGTGTCCAGAAATAGTACGGTAGCGTCTGGACTTTAGCGATCCGCTCTAACTTTCGTAATGGTCCGAGTGTTTCTTGTCGGCTGGGAATCACTCGCCGTCCAGCACAATAGTCGGACGTATGGACGAGCAATCATTCCAAGACGTAAATGCGAATAGCCCTGAAATTGTTCCCGTAAGGCGGCGTCAACTCGAGGGACGCGAATGGTGGCTATGGGGTTTCGTGGTAGCCGTAACGCTGGCACTAACCTTGGGCATCGTCTCGTTTACTTTTCCCTGGCTGCAGCGGGAAACCGATTCCTCTTACTGGTTTGATCTTCGAGAATGGGTACGTGGACTGGCTGGGCTGGTTCTTCTATTCGATTTCTACGCCATCTACCAGCAGGTGCAACTCCACCGCATGCGGAGACAGTTGGCCGAGCGCGACCAACTCTTCCAACTCATCAGTGAAAATGCTGCCGACATGATCGCGCTGGTCGACAGCACGGGACGCCGCCTCTACAACAGCCCTGCATATCAGAAAGTTCTCGGCTATTCTCCCGAGGACTTAAAAGCCACGTCATCCATCGAACAAATTCATCCCGACGACCGTTCCCGAGTTCAGTTGGCCGCCGAGAAAGCCCGCACCAGCGGCCAAGGCGAGCGCGTGGAGTATCGCATCCGCCACAAAGATGGCTCGTGGCGCACTTTGGAATCGACCGCCAGCGCCATTCGCAACGCCAAGGGCAATACCGACAAACTGGTCATCGTGAACCGCGACATCACCGAGCGCAAACGCGCGGAAGAAATGCTGGTTCACAACGCTTTCCACGATGGACTCACCAATCTGCCAAATCGCGCCTTGTTGCTCGATCGTTTGCAGCACGCCCTCATTCTTTCCAAAAGACACACCAACTATAAATTCGCTGTCTTGCTCATTGATATCGACGAATTCAAAATCATTAACGACAGTCTGGGGCACACTGCCGGAGACGAGCTGCTGATTCAAGTTGGTAAACGATTGACCGAGTCTGTTCGGCGCGCCGACACCGTCTCCCGTCCCCGAACCAATATCTCTGACCGTCCTGCTCAGGACGATACCCTGGCTCGGCTTGGCGGAGACGAATTTACCATCCTTCTGGACGATGTCCGCGATCCCGTCGAAGCCGTGCGAGTCGCGGAGCGGGTGCAAGCGGAATTGACCGCACCTTTTGTGATCAACGGACAAGAAGTGGTTATTTCCGCCAGCATCGGCATCGCCTCCAGCACTGGCCCTCACGTACAAGCGGAAGACTTGCTGCGCGACGCCGACATCGCAATGTACCGCGCCAAGCGTGCCGGAAAAGCGCGCTGCGAAGTCTTCGATACAGCCATGCACGGCACTGCCGTCAAACGCCTGAAACTGGAAACCGAATTGCGCAAAGCGCTCGACCAGGGCGAATTTCGCGTCTTCTATCAGCCCATTATTTCGTTACAGACCGGCCAAATCAGGGGCTTTGAGGCTCTTACCCGCTGGCAACGTCCGGAAGGATTTCTTTCCCCCATCGAATTCATTCCCGTCGCCGAAGAGACCGGCCTTATCATCGCCATGAATCGGCAATTGCTGCGCGAGGCCTGTCAAGATCTGCTGGCGTGGCAAACTCAATTCCCTTCCACACCGCGAATGACAATGAGTGTGAACATCACTCCGAAAGAATTCGCGCAGCCCGATTTTGCGGGAGAGATGGGAAAGATTCTGAAAGAAACCGGCTTCGATCCCGGTTGCTTGCAGGTGGAAATCGTGGAAACCATCGCCATGGGCGACGCCGAAAAATCCGGTCTCGTGCTGGCGCAACTGAAAGCTCTAGGGGTTCGCCTCAGCATCGATGATTTCGGCACCGGGTACTCCTCACTCAGCCGCCTGCGCCGCATCCCCGTGGACACGCTGAAGATCGACCGCGCGTTCATTATGAACATGGACACCGACGCAGATAACCGCGAGATTGTTCGGACCATCATCCTGCTAGCCCACAACCTCGGTCTGAAAGTCGTCGCCGAAGGCACCGAAACCCAGCGACACATAGACCTGCTCAGGCAGCTCAACTGCGAAATGGCGCAGGGATATTTCTACTCCCGCCCCGCCGACAACCAAGCTATGCTGCAACTGTTGGCAAAGAACCATAGCGCGAAAGCCGCGGCAACCGGTCAATAGCAATCGCGACCAAGGTTGTTTCAACCGTTCCTCGCTGCTCTTCTCAACGCACTCCAAGGTTAAAAGCTCTCGGCTCAACTCGTTAGTACAATGTCTCAGTGCGAATCCTGATTTCCGCCGGCGAAGCTTCGGGAGAAATGTATGGCGCTCAACTCATCGAAGCCATGCGGGCGAACCGCGTCGCGACAGATTTCGCACCAGCGAGCCAGGAACTCGACTTTTTCGGCGCTGGCGGAGACCGCATGCGCGCCGCTGGCTGCGACATCGTTGTAGACGCAAGAGATCTGGCAGTGGTCGGGATCTCCGAAATCATCAGCCACCTGCCAAACATCTACGCCCAATTCCGTCGCATGATCGCGGAAGCTGACAAACGCCATCCCGATCTCGCAATTGTCATCGACTCTCCCGCCTTCAACTGGCGCGTAGCCCGCCAGATGCACAAACGCGGAGTTCCCGTCGTTTACTACGTGTGCCCCCAATTCTGGGCATGGCGACAAGGGCGCGTCCGCCTGCTGCGGAAATACGTCACGAAGGCTCTGGTAATTTTTCCTTTTGAAGAAAAGTTCTACCGCGACCGTGGCGTCGATGCGACCTTCGTCGGCCATCCGCTGGCCGATCTACCTCGTCCGGCAATCTCGCGCCCGGACTATGCGACGCTAAACCATGTCGATGCGGCGAAACCGTGGATCACGATCATGCCTGGCAGTCGCACGAAAGAAGTAAAAATGAACTTGCCCACGATGCTGGAAGCGGCGGCAAAGCTGGGCACGGGATTCGAATTCCTGCTTCCCGTAGCACCGACTCTCGATCGCAGTTTCCTCGAATCTTTGATTGGAGGCAATTCTGTGCATCTCGTCCCCGACGCGCTCCCCGCGCTCGCCCACTCCCGTGCCGGAATCATCGCCAGCGGAACGGCCACGGTAGAAGCCGCATTAATGGGTACGCCGTTTGTGATGGTGTATCGCGTTTCCCCACTGACTTATTTCCTTGGGCGCTCTCGCGTCAAAGTCCCTCACTTCGCCATGGTCAACTTGATCGCCGGGAAAGAAATCGTACCCGAGTTGGTGCAGCATGATTTCACCGCCGAAAACGTGGTTGCTCGACTGAGCGAAATCATCCCGGAAGGCAATGCCCGCGCACGAATGATCGAAGGTCTGGCGTCGGTCAAGGCTTCTCTTCAGGGATCGTATCAGGGCCCGTTGCAGCCAGCCGATCGCGCCGCCCAAGAGATCGCAGCGATACTGGGTGCGACTTCGCCAACGTGATCTGGCCGTAAAAAACTGCAGTGTTTCTACATTCTGGATTTTCCACTGACGGAGAACTTGGCGTAAGGTCCGCTCTATCTGTCAGATTTTCCCTGGTTGCTTAGGTGGCGTGTATACTCCTGCCGTCAGGTGGAGGAGAGGTATGAAAGCGTCCTTGTTTTATCGAATCGCCGCTGTTCTGCTGCTGCTTTTTGACGCCGGCCATACGCTTGGATTTCGCCAGTCCGACCCCGCATGGGGAGCGGACGCCATGCTCACTGCGATGCGGTCGATTCACTTTGACGTGCAGGGATTTAATCGAAGCTATTGGGATCTGTTTGTTGGAGCGGGATTCAATGTCTCCGTGTTTCTTTTGTTCGCGGCGGTATTGGCGTGGCAACTCGGCGGTCTCTCTGGAGAGACTTTGGCGCTCATGCGCCGCACGGCTTGGGCGTTTGCCCTTTCCTTTGTTGCATGACGATTTTGGGCTGGATCTACTTCTTCACCCTACCGATCGTTTTTCTGACTTTGATCGCCGTGTGTTTGGTTGCCGCGGCGTGGCTTTCGGCAAAACCCGCCTGAAAAGGCTGTGCAGGCACTCCTCTGTTGTCCTGACTGCCTGCGGTGCTAAAGCGCGTGCATCCCGCTTAGCACCCCAAAGCCTAATAGGTTTTGTGCGACTTGGCGTATTCGATCCCGAGTTGAAGGTCTTTCAGCGCCTGATCGATCAGGGAGATTGCCTTGGCCCGGCGCCCGCCCCATTGATTTCCAGAGTTTTGAAAATCGCTCTTGGCGGCATTCAGTTGCGAGATTCCGCTTTGCAAGGCGGCCGGCTCATCGGTGTTGCCGGACTTCATTTCCGAGTGGCTTTTGACCTGAGGGTCGCCAACTTCTTTGAGAATTTGGTCAATCGAACGGATGGCCTTTACGCGATAGCCACCCCACTTGTCCCCCGCCTTTTCGAGGGAGCTTTTGGCGCCGGACAATTGTCCGATTGCGGCCTTGAATTCCGCGGGCACATCTGCATGAACCACCGGCTTGGTCGTGCCGGTCCTGGGGATTGCGAGTTGGGCGTGGGCCAGTGCGGCGAAAACGGTCAGGCTTGCGGCCAGTAACGAAAGTACTCTTGGAATGCGGTCTTGCATGGTCGAGATTTCTCCTCATCGTTCGACGCCTATTGCAAAAGGCGTCCTTGCTGCGCTCATTATCCTTTAGGTAAAAGCTGCGGGTCAATTGCACGAAAAAAGCGCGGAACCGGGATGGGCAACCCACCGGCCAAACTTGAATCCCACAGCAAATGCTATGAGATTCGCCCGACGCGGGCGAATCCCCAGGCAGTGAGCGCCAGCGCCCCCGTCACTAAAACTGAGCCGGCAATTGCCAAGGCGGAGGGCAGCGGGCCTGGGATCATGGTCTGTAGCACGACGCCCAGCGGAAAAATTATAGCGCCGCTCAAGAGCGCGATTGCCAGGTAGTGGCGGGATGCGTTCGCTAAAGTTCACGCGATCAAAAGCCGCGCCCAGCGCGATCAGAAGCATTGCCAGCCCGATCCAGTGAGAGTGCACATCCACCTGACGAAGATAAACATATTTGGTGCGTGCATAGTCGTCGATTGCGGCGTTGCTTTGCGGGAGATGCCGTTCCGCAGCTGTGACGAAGGCTTCGGTGAGCGCCGCGCCCATGCCGTCGAGCGCCTGATGTTCGGCGAACAGCGCATAATACAAACCGTACAGCATGCCGACCGCCGCGAGCGCGAGTCCGCCCAATATCAGGAGCTTTCTTGAGCTACTCATGGTTGCATTCCCAGCGTATCTCCGGCGGCGTCAAGTCCGCCACTATGGCGCACTACACCCACCAGCATGGCCACCAGCGCAACAATCACCATGAGGCCGCCGAGGTCGGCGATGCCCCCAGCGAGCAGTCCGAGATTCAATTCCAGCAGCACAAACACATGGGAGAACTACCGACCCAGTCAGCAGAACGATGACCCAGCGCCGTTTCCAGCGCTCGCTGAGAAAGACGTAGGGTTGCACGAATGAGAGCAGCATGGCCAGCAGGCCGAACTCGATGATGTGGGAGTGAGCAGCGATTTTGACGGCTCGCTCGGCGGCCAATCCGCCGTAGTCAGCCACCGAAGCGTCTTCGCGGTTGTTGACGGTTGCGTCAATCATGGTTTTCAGAATCGCTGTCTCGCGGGCTTCGTGGTTGTAGAGATCCAAGGCCGCGTACCATGCGCCGTAGAGGAATCCTAAAAGAATCAGGATTGTGCCGCCGCTCAGCAACGCGCGCGCCGCCCAAGTGGGCTCGCGAGGCGGCTCAGGCTCAGACCTCGCTTGAGGCTCCTCACGAAAATAGAGGTATAGTCCCCAAGATTCCCCGGCCAGCGCAACGATCAGAAGCAAGCCCGCGGAGTCCGCTAAAATGCTTGCCCATCCGATCAAAGGAAAGGACTGTATGCCAATCCGATGTAGTGAATCAGGAAAATTCCCAGCGGAAGAAATACTCCTCCGATGACAAACAGCTTCGCAAGAAAGCTTTTGCTCGATTGCGACAGGTTGATATAGGGCTGCACCAATGCCAGCAGTAGAGCGAGGTAGCCGACGTCCGTCATGTGAACATGGGTATCGACTTTAGTGCCGCGATCCTCGAGGGTCGCGCCGATCTCCTGAAAGTCGGCGCGGATGGCGTCGGCATTTTGAGCTTTAAGGTCGCGGGTTGCGGCCAGCAGCAATGCCCCGGTGTGGTTGCCGTTTTGATGCAGAATGAAGACCGCGAAAATATCGCCGAAGAGCATTCCGCCGACAATAAGCGCGATGCCGCTGAAGATAAGCAGGCGACGCGGGCTCAAGGGAGCGAATGCGGATTGAAGCGATGCTGTTGTCATGGTTGTTTAGGGGGCGTTGTGAGTCTCAATCTTGTCACTCTGCGCCGCACTTGTCTTTAGTTGGCAGGCCAGGTGCCCGCCCTACACTCGCTAAGCTCGGCGGAAAGCTGGCATCACGTGTTTGGCGAACAACTGCTGCGTCTTGATGCTCTTCCAGTGTTCTAAGCCTCCGAAATTTGAGACTATTGCCAGCTCTCCGATTCCTCCTTTGGCTTGCAGGTTCTCAATTTGGCGGATGACTTTTTGCGGCGTGCCAATGAAGCCGATCTCTTGTTCGACGATTTGATCGTAAGTCAGTTTGGTGAGCGACTCGAGGGCGCCGCTGGCGTAAAAGCCATAGCCCTTGGCGTTTAACTCCGCCTTCTTTTCTGGGCTCTGTATCGACTGGACCGGTGAGGCATTGAAAGCGAGGAAATTTAAAATTGCCTGCTCGGCTTCTTTCCGTATCTGCTTTTCGTCATCGTCAATGTAGACGGGACGAATATAGACGATGTCCGGCTCATGCCCATGCTT
This sequence comes from uncultured Acidobacteriota bacterium, assembly GCA_963771285.1. GTDB lineage: Bacteria > Acidobacteriota > Terriglobia > Terriglobales > Acidobacteriaceae > JABDBE01. The sequence goes on along the minus strand of CAVYSX010000014.1, from coordinate 149,802 downwards.
TGCGCAAGCGTCTTTGTAGATCTTGAGCGGAGCTTCGAGGATTTTCCAGGGCAGGAGTGGCGGAACGAATATTCCCCAACCTTTTTCACCCGCAGTTTGATAGGTGATGTCGCTGGTCCCACCAGTGTAGAACTTCGGGTACGGCTTCTGTATCGGTCGCGGAACCACACTGACATCTTTCACGTTGTAGTATTTGCCATCGTAGGAAAATCGTTCCTGGGTGAACGCCAGTTCGAGAATGTCGACAGCTTCGTTATAGCGGGGGCGACTCTCTTCGAGCGGCATCGCTGACGGCCCGAAGAGCCACGCGTGGCCGCGTCCCAGACCCACTTCCAGGCGGCCGTTGGTCAAAATGTCGGCCTCGGCAATCATGCCTGCCAACCGCATGGGATTCTCCAGCGGCAGTGTGTGGAGGGCGGTGCGAAACCGGATTCGCTGTGTGCGTTGAGCAGCAGCGGCGAACATCGCCAGTGGGTTCGCGGAGATGGAAAATTTCTGAAAAAAGTGGTGGTCGATCGTCGAGTAGACGTCGAATCCGACTTCGTCGGCGTGTTCGATCTGGCGCATGATTTCCCAGATCATGTCGTGATGAGGCTTGCCCGGGGGAGTCTGGATCTCGCAATAAATACCGAATCTCATGGCGGGTTATCATCCTGGCGTGCTGGTATTTGGTTCAAGGCTGCACTCCTTTCGCACAAAACGCGAAAGGAGCGCAGCAACCACTTTTCATGCTGCTTCTACCAGGTCACGCGCAGCCGCTAGCTGCAATTGACGTGGGTTGAATATTGCGCTGGGAGTTCCGTAGAGCGGATTGGGCGATCCCTCCCGATAAAACTGGGTGGCTCCGGCACAACCCGGCGCGCCCGGATCTGGCCCGCAGAAATCGGCCGCACCGTAGTTGGTGTTGGAATAACGAACGTTAACAGTATTCAATAAATTGAACGCTTCGATCATCATTTGGAGCTTCAGACGTTCGTGGATCGGGAAGGTGCGCTCCAGCCGCACGTCGACGGTTTGCAGGGAATCTCCCCGGAAAGTGTTACGCGGCTCACCGCCAACGCGATCGTTGTTTCCAAAGACGTCGCCGTTGGCATCGAAACCGGCATACTTGCGTGAAGTATTGCGGAGACTGGAGCGTGACGATGGTGCTGAAACTGAAGTCGCGCAAGAATTTGTTCCAGCTCATGGGACTGGAGAATATGGCGTTGGCGACGAGGCGGTGGCGGGCGTCATCGGCGGAGTTCGCCCGCTCAGCTTCGAAATTCGCGCTGTCCTGTGGGATGAGCACGAAGCTGGGGTTGGGTCCATTGTCGATGGAATGAGAGTACGTGTAACTAATCTGATAAGAGAAGTTGTGAGTCATGCGCTTGCTCAGGTTGACCAGCAAGCCGTCGTAGACGGAATCCCAACGTGAATCGGCTTCGAAGAAGACGCTGTATTGGGGATCGCGAAAACCCGGAATGCCATTGATATGCGGCACTCCGGGAATAACCAACTGAGCCGGATACGGAGTGCAATTGGGCGGCGCGATCGGGCCCGGGGTATTCAGGGGCGAGGCGAAATCGAAGTAGACATTCTTGCAAGTCGTCCCTCCGTTCGCTGTGTGAACCAAGACGCTGCCGCTCGGATCGGGCTGGTTCACGTTGTAAAAGCTACCCAGATGAATGCCGCGCAGATGAACTCCGGAAATGCTCAGGCTCGCGTCTTTGTAGGGCTGGAATTCAAGCGCGAGACTGGTCTGAAGGCCATAAGGATTTTTGCTGTCCTGATTGAAGCGAACGATGGTGGCATCCTGCAGGAAGCCAAACTGCGAGATGGTTTGGCACGGGAGAAAGACCGGGCAGGGCGTGCCGTCGGGATAAGTGGCTCCCGGACCGAGTAGGCCATTGAGCGCGATGTTGTTAATTAGTGGAGCGCCGGCAAAACTGAAGAGGCCGGTGTTGGAATTCAGCCCATTTTCAAAAGGACGGTTCGGATATTTGGCCGCTCCCCCGCAGGACGGTTGCTGACACATCAAGAGCGGTGAGGGAATGATCCCATGAAACAAACCGAACCCGCCGCGGATCACGACGTTGTGCGATGTCCCGAAATTATAGGCCAAACCCGCGCGAGGATCGAAGTTGTGCCATTGAGTGTTAAGTACTCCGGAAGGCCAGGTTTCAAATTCCCAACGCACACCGCCATTCAACGTGAGTCTTTGGGTGGCCCGCCATTTGTCCTGCACGTACAAACCGTTGTAGGTGTGATCCAAGTTTGCAGAGGCCTGGTTGCGAATGTTCTGTGGGATCGCGCCTCCCTGGTAAATCGCGGTGCCACCGGGTAGCGAAGTCTCGCCGAAAGGTGGGTTCGTCGAGGCGTTGAAACGTTCAAAGAAGATCACGAACGGATCAGGACAGGGGACGCCGGGAGGGCAACCGGCCGCGCCGTCAGTGCCCAGAAAAGCCGGGAGGTCGGCGAAATCAGCTTCAAACGGATAGAACAACGGGAACGATTCGTATGTGCCGACACGATCGAAATTGCCGCCGAAAGTGAATGTATGGTTGCCCACATTGTGCGAGACATTGTCGACCAGTTCGAAGCGCCACTCTCGATAGATATCCGGGTTCCCGCGATTCACTCCCACGGCAAACGTATTCGCGACTTCCAGGTGAGGTTGCGTGGACACAACCGGGAAATCAAAAGTGCGATGGGCGTATTGCATGCGCAGCTCGTTGACCCATGACGACGAGACAGTAGTGGTAAGTCCGCCCGCCAGTGACTGGTCGCGAATGTAGTTGTTCTTGAAGGCGGAAGGCAGATCAAAACCATTGTTCAGTGGCGATTGGTTGGTCAGACGATCATCGTTAATCAGATAACGCGCGAAGACATAATTACGGCTGCTCAACGTTATAGTCGAGCCGCGCGAAACCGTTATCGGTATTGCCGTCGCGCAGCACGAACAAATTTTCCGCCGGGAGTTTGAAAACATCCTGCTTGACCTGATTGATGGCGGCAATGTTGGCGAGCACTGCCGAGTTATATGTCGGCGATTCCGCGCGCCGCTGGCCTTCATAGTTGGCGAAGAAGAAGATCTTGTCTTTCTTGATGGGGCCGCCGAGGGACGCGCCGAACTGATTTTGCCTTAACACGTTAAAGCCGGGAGCCGAGAGAATGCTCTTCGCATCCATCACATTATTGCGGAAGTATTCGTACACCGAGCCGTGCAGATCGTTGGTTCCGCTCTTGGTGATGATGTTTACAATGCCGGCGGTGGCGCGACCGAACTCGGTGTCATAGTCGGTATTGACCACGCGGAATTCCTGGACTGCTTCCTGCGGCGGAGTTCCGCGCTGAATGCCGGAGGCGGTTGAAATATTGTCAGCGCCATCCACGGCGATGAAATTGAAATGGATATTTTGGCCGGCAAAGGAAAGCTTGGTGACCGGTTCCACGATGACGTCGGTGCTACCCGAGGTGGTGTCCCCGATGGTAACGCCCGGCGCCAACAGGGCAAAGCTGATGAACTCCCGGCCGTTCACCGGCAGGCCTTCGATTTTTGGCTCATCGATCACGGAGCTGATCATGCTGCGGGTTGGTTCGGCGACTTCGCCGACCGCCTGCACCTGCACTTCCTCGGTGATCTGGCCGACGGCGAGTGAGAAGTCAAGGTTGACCACCGCGCCTACATCGAGATGTATTTTCTTGGCCGACTTCTGGAACCCTTGTTTGTCAGCGGTAAGCGTATAGTCCCCCGCGGGAAGCGACGCGATCTGATAGTCGCCCGCGGCGCTCGCGGTAGTGGAGCGGGAGAATCCTGTGGCGGCATTGACGGCCGTTACGTTAGCTTGCGCGATGACGGCACCGCTGGAGTCATACACACGGCCTTGAATAGTCACGTTCACAGCCTGCCCAGCGGCGGGAATCGAAATCGCGCACCACGCCACCAGAAGCAAAACGCAGCAGAGCACGCTGAATTGGAATCGGTTTCTTGAATTAAAGTTGGTCTTCATTTCCCCCTCCTGGGTCTCGCGGGATCTTTCGATTGCTCGGGCTGAACTGGCTTCGTACTTAGGTGTTTCAGCGCTTCGGAATCCTCTCGCAAAACGAACCCTGGGCGCAGTTTGATTGCAGAAATGGATTGGCGGAGAATTCCGGCGACGTGGTCGGTGAGCCTGGCGCGGTGAATCTGGGAACAGTCCATACGGTCTGCAACCAGTTGATTTGGCAAGAAAACGAAATCTTGCGCCCCCGCGTTGACGTTGTCAAGTATTGAAAGATGTCACATCACGCCGGAGTGGGAACATCCTTCTAACCTGGGACTTCGGATTTGTTCGGACGGCAACATTTGGTGAACGCGGCCTGCAGCGCCAGATTTAGTGGAATTACGGCCGCTGGCTCTTGGTGTCAGCAGGCTTCTCGGGATGCGGAGTGGCTGAGGGATCGGGGGTGATCGTGAGTTGGTTCGCGGGTGCCGAAGGGTTGACGCCAAAGTCCCAAACGTAAGTGTTCATGCCGTCCTTGCCGAGCATTTCGACGAGAGCGTATTCCCCCGGCTCAAGCGCGCTGGCCGGTGTGATTTTGACCCACCCGCCGTTCAACCTTTGCGACGTTGTCAGGACCATGTTCTGCTCCTGGCTGGCTTTCCCCAGCGGGCTGATCTTGATATCTCCAACGATGCGCTTCCCTCTCTTGGATTGGGCACGAACGATATGAAAACGGTCCCAGGGCATTTCAGGCTGTTGGGGCTGAGCTGGCTGCTGCGGGCCAGTGCTCGAAGTCTGATCCTGATCGAGGCTGATGTAGAAGGCGGGCACAGTAGCGTGTGCCTGGACGCTGGCGTGCGAGCCCTCCAGTTCAACGGTCCGCTTGCTGCTGGCGATGGGATTAATCGCCGCGCGCAGAATGTTTCCGGTGCGGTTGGCGTTGATCTCACCATTATTTTGCTGGAGAACCACCAGCTGCGGCTGCGTCTGAAAGTTGTCGAGCAGATACGTACCGCCATCCTCAGGCAGGCGAAGGCCAGGCGCGACCTGTGGGGTTTTAGCCTCGTCGGCCTTACGCTCCGCTTCGACTTCTTTGTCGATCTCCGCCGCTTCTGGAGACGGAACTCCCGCCGCGCGGTCTTTTTCGTACTTATCGGTTGCCGGCCAGTCCACTAACGATTCGGGCAGTTCCTCCCATTCGCTGCGCTCGGCGCTCAAGTAACGGACACGATCGCCTTTCACTTCCCATTTGCTGGCGAGTTGATACGAACCGTCTTTCAGGATGAGCCGTTTGGCCAGTTGCTGCGCGTGCGCCGCAGGAAGCAAACTGACGGTCGGAAGCGCCAGTAGTGAAACGATCAGAACTTTGTGGAGTTGGCGCATAGAGCCAATCAGTTTAGATGCAGGCATTCCCTGGTCTGGTTGATCTAGTCGCTCAGCTTCCAGAATTCTCCGGTCAGGCCGATCCTTTTGAAGGCGGCTTCGGCTTCGGCCACCGTCTTCGGCCGCCATTGCGGACGCAATCGGTCGGCGTACCATTCCTTGGCGAGTCGCCAGCCCTGGCTCAACGTCAAAGTTCCGCCGCGTGGACGATTCCACTGTTTGCACCAGCGATCGACATGCTGCTCCGACCGGAACAGAAGCATAGTTTTTCAAGTGAACACGACATCGGCGTACCACTGGCGAGGAGCCAACGCAAAGTGAATGATTCCCTTCTGCGCCAGCAGCTTGCCGTTAGTCACGCGCAGCGGCATTTCGTAGTTGCAGCAGCCACAAGAGGCGTCAATGCGAGCGTTTTGGTGCAGCATCGCGGGAATGCCCAGAGCATCCCAGATGCAGTTGCCATACCAGGAATGCTTGCCAATCCGCACCGGAAATCGCCGTGGGCACAGCGGAGAATGGCGCCGCTCGCCAGAGTTCTCCGTTCTCCTGGAGCATGAAAGCGTGCGTCGCAGCTAGCCGTTCGAGACCAGACTTAGTCTTACGCAGCGGCGCGCGCAGTCCCGAGGCCATTTCCGCAACAGTCGGCGCTCTGCCATCGCGGATCAGGATCTTGTAAATGTATTGCCGCAGGCTGTGCATCAAAGAGGTCTGTAGCCGTCTGAACCGTTGCCATGGTTTCTATCGCACCAGGTGAATCGGTATTCCTAATTTCAGATTCTTCCACAGCCGGTCGGCGGTGTATACGGGCGCTTTGAGGGCAATTGCCAAGGCCAGACATGCACGGTCACCGATTGATAACCCGAGCGCTTTGGTTTGCCGAATCAGGCTGCCTGCGGTTTTGGCCTGCTCCGGGGTAAATGGCTCAATCTCATGAATGGGGCTAAGCGCGGCCTCCCAGGCATCCTCCGGATCGATGCCTCGACTTATCAACTTGCTTTGTACCTCCGCGAGATTGACGGTGCTGGCGCTTGCGGTCCGAAGAAGTTGCGGGGTCAGCTTATCGGCGCCGGGTTCGCGGTTGAGCAGGGCCAGCAGCGCGGAAGCGTCCAGCACGATCCTACTCACGCTTGGCGGCCTCGCGCCGTTCGGAAATGAGCTCGTTCACCAACGAAGTACCCGGCTTCACGTGCCGCCGGACCAGTTGCTGGGCGCGTTCGATGCGACGCTTCAGAGTGGAGATTCGTAACTCATCGTCTTCAATCCGCAAGACAACTTCATCGCCCGCATTGATGCCCAGCGCCTTGCGAAAGGAGGCGGGGATTACTACCCGACCGTTTTCATTGATGCGAGTGCGGGTTTCTTGATCCATGTCACATGCTCTAAGATATGACCCAATTGTATCACATTGACATATATCTGAGAATATGACACCCCGCTGCTCTACTTTCCTCCCGAAGCGCTCTTAGGTAACGCCGCAGAGCGCGAGAACACGGTTCCATGCGGGTAGGCATCGCCATGAAATCCGTGCGGCCAGGTCTTGCCATCCATACTTACGCCGGCTCGTTCGCTGCCAGGGTCACGGAAGCGTTCATCGAGAGTGAGTTTGCCGGATTCTGCATCGAAATCCACCATGAACAGGCGATGCTCGCCGTATTCGCCTGAGTTCAAAACGATGCGACGATTGTCTTCACTAGCGGAAATCCAGTGCGGACTTTGCTTCTCATCAAACTTAATTCGTGAGACCTCGCGTATGCGCGCCAGATCGGAGATGTCGTAAGCCGCGAGAGCGTGCTCGGAAAACAAGGTCTGTACCCAGTAGTGGCCGATGCGCAGCGGAACTGCGCAAATCTCACCATCGAAGGTTTTCAAAAGCCGAACCGAAGGTTGATCGGTCTGAATGCCATCCAGCTGATATAAGCCGCAAGAAAAGGTGTGGATCAGCACCGTCTTTCCATCAGCCAGCAGGTTGGGCTCGCCCGGAGCGTTTTGCTCCGAACCGCGCGGCCCCGGCGGCAGCACCAGCGTTCGCAGCAGCTTCAAATCCGAGAACCGCCACACTTGCACGGTCCGAGTTTCCCCGTCATTCTTGAAATGCATCGAAGTGTTCGTGCTGACCACCCGATCAAGTGGGGGAACCACGACCAGGCTATAAGGGCGTATGAGTTCGCCCTTCGCCGACGGATCCATAGCGCTACCGCTACGAATCAGATGACCGCGTTCGTCCATTTCGACAAGCCCACCTCCGTCTGACTTAGGATCGTGTCCTCCGTGATACTGAAACGTAGCGAGAACGTGGCCATTCGCCAACCGCACATAAGTGTGCGGGTGCATGTATCCATCCAGGTCGCCGAATGATGTAACCAGGGACGGATGCAGCGGATCATGCAAGTCGAACAGCATGGAGCGCCCGCTCTCAAACGCATTGGCCAGAAGAAAGCCGTCGTCGGGCATTTCCAGTTCGGTGTGATGAGGCGTGCCGCTCGGTCCGGGCACCGCGACCGAGGCGACCGCCTGACCGTAATGCGAAGACTTGGGGTCGGCATCCAGGACAGCTAGGAAGTCGCTGCTCTTTTTCGCATCGTCGCCCGCCCAGACAAAGAGATAAGAATTGCTTTGTCCAAATCCACGAAGAGTGCTGAGTAGCAAGAAAACCGCGCAACAAAAATAACGCATAGATCCAAATTGTTGCCGGGACACAACCCAAAGTCAACCCAAGGGGCCACGATTGCGCGGAGTCAAGAAAGTATAAAGATCTATCGGTGCAGGCCGCGACATCGGTGGCGAGAATTTTCCCAGAAATCCACCTAGCCACAACCGGATCTTTCTGGCATAATCAGTTGTGCACCCATCCTGCACAACATTCCAAAGACAATTAGAGGTGAGGAAGCGATGTCGGCAAAGTACATCTTTGTGACGGGCGGAGTTGTGTCTTCATTGGGTAAAGGACTGGCGGCGGCCTCGATTGGCTGCCTGCTGGAGAGCCGTGGGCTGAAGGTCAACCTGATGAAGTTCGATCCTTATCTCAACGTGGATCCGGGGACCATGTCGCCCTTCCAGCACGGCGAGGTTTTCGTTACCGACGACGGCGCCGAGACCGATCTCGATCTCGGACACTACGAGCGTTTCACCCACGCCAAACTTTCTCGCGACAACAATTGGACCACCGGCCGCATTTACGAGCAGATCATCGCCAAGGAGCGGCGCGGGGACTATTTAGGCAAGACAGTGCAAGTCATCCCCCACGTGACCAACGAAATTAAGTCGGCGATGAAAAAGGTCGCGCAGGATGTGGACGTGGCAATCGTAGAGATCGGCGGAACGGTAGGCGACATCGAGTCTTTGCCGTTCATGGAAGCCATCCGCCAGATGCGGCAGGAATTGGGGCGCGAGCATACTTTATTTATGCACGTTACGCTTGTGCCGTTCATCGCGGCGGCGCAAGAGCTTAAGACCAAGCCCACCCAGCACTCGGTGAAAGAGCTGCTCAGCATCGGAATTCAGCCTGACATTTTGCTTTGCCGTACGGATCGCTTTCTCTCCAAGGACATCAAGTCAAAGATTGCTTTGTTCTGCAACGTAGAAGAAGAAGCGGTCATTACCGCGAAAGATGTGGCATCGATTTATGAAGTGCCGGTGGTGTTCTCGCGGGAAGGTGTGGACACCCTGGTGTTGCGATATCTGCGCCTGGAGGCCAAAGAGCGCGATCTGAAGGATTGGGAAGAGATCGTGCACAGGGTTTATAACCCCAAGGCCGAAGTCACGATTGGAATTGTCGGCAAGTACGTCGAGTACGAGGATTCCTACAAATCTCTCAAAGAGGCTCTGGTACACGGCTCACTGGCGCACAATTTGAAGTTGAACTTGAATTGGATTGAAGCCGAAGGATTGGAAACTGGCGACCGCACTTACGAAGAGCAGCTGGCTGACTACGACGGAATCCTGGTTCCGGGCGGCTTCGGCAAGCGCGGCATTGAAGGCATGCTGATTGCCATTCGCTATGCACGCGAGAAGAAAGTTCCCTACTTCGGAATCTGCTTAGGCATGCAGACCGCCTGTATTGAGTTTGCACGCAATGTGTGCGGATTGGTGGACGCAAATTCCAGCGAATTTGATCCTTCGACTCCGCATCGCGTGATCTACAAGTTGCGCGAGTTGCGCGGTGTGGAAGAACTTGGCGGCACCATGCGATTAGGGGCCTGGACTTGCAAGATCGAGCCCGGAACCCTGGCTAATAAGATTTATGGAGAGCTTGAGATCAGCGAGCGGCATCGCCACCGCTACGAGTTCAACCGCGAATATGAAGAAACACTGGTCGCGGGAGGGTTGCGAATTTCTGGCTCGACCCCCGATGGAACTTACGTCGAGATCGTCGAACTTCCAGATCATCCGCATTTCATTGGTTGCCAGTTCCATCCCGAGTTCAAGTCGAAACCGCTTGAGCCGCATCCTCTTTTTAAGTCATTTATCGGTGCAGCTTACGAGCACGGATTGAAGCGACAGGCGGAGAGGTCAGCGGCGGAAGTCGAGTTGTTTCACCGGCCTGAGAAAGTTGGGCGTCGATAGAACCGTAACCTCGAAGCACTGACTCTTGGAACTCTTACATTAGTTTCGTTTTCGCTGGGTTGAGACCCCGTGATTCCCTGTGTTCTCTGTGGTTGAGAATTTGCGCAACTCATGAGCGTGTCATTCCAAGTCGAAGGCATCAACGTAGGTTCCGGCAATCTTTTTCTTATCGCCGGCCCCTGCGTCATTGAGAGCGAAAAGCACACGCTGTTCATGGCAGAAGTCATCAAAGGCATCACCCGCGCGTTGAATGTTCCGTTCATCTTCAAAGCCTCCTACGACAAAGCCAACCGCACTTCGATGCGCAGCTTTCGCGGACCCGGCCTGGTCGAAGGTCTGCGCATCCTGAAAAAAGTTAAGGATGAAGTTCACGTTCCTGTGTTAACTGATGTGCACGATGTTCATGACGTGGCGAAAGTAGCCGAAGTCGCCGATGTGCTGCAGATCCCCGCATTCCTCTGCCGGCAAACCGATTTAATCATCGCCGCGGCCATGAGTGAACGCGTGGTCAACATCAAGAAGGGACAATTCGTTTCCCCGTGGGATATGAAGCACGCCGTGGAAAAGTGCCGCACTGCGGGGAACGACCGCATCTTCGTCACCGAGCGGGGATCAAGTTTTGGCTACAACAATCTGGTCGTCGACATGCGCTCGCTGGCCATCATGCGAAAATTCGCGCCCGTAGTTTTTGACGCGACTCATGCGGTGCAGTTACCCTCCGCGTCGCATGACGACAAGGATGGAGGAGCAACCAGCGGCGGCCAACCCGAGTTCATTCCGCTATTGGCGCGGGCGGCAGTGGGCGCGGGAGTCGATGGGATCTTTCTGGAAGTCCACGACAACCCCAAAGAAGCCAAGTCCGACGGAGCGAACGCTCTGGATTCGACCAAACTGCGTGGTTTGCTGAAGGAATTGCTGGCCGTACACAAGGCGCTGGATGTGGCGCGGGCGACGCCGTAAATGCGAAACCACTTCATTTCAACGTCAGGCGTTTTGTAAACGCCAAAACGCCCGACGATCCAGGGCACGTTATTTTCCGAAGAGTTCCTGCTCCAGCTTCGCGCGTTCCATTTTCAGATAGTCCGCTACGTCGGAGAGGATCGCGCTCAGAGTTCCAAGGCGCAAGCTATCGTGGTTGGGGATAGTGACTTGGTGCGCATTCCCGCGAAGCTTCGACTGCAATCGAATATGGCTGCCTACCTGGCGGGTGGGTTCGTAGTTGTACCGCCGGAGCAGGCGAACGAGATCGTGACCGGAGAGATCACGAGGCAACCTCAAACCGGAATCACCTCGTCTTTCACGCTGTGCAGGCGAATCACTGCGGGCGCCTTCCCCTCCTCAAAATGGCAATGGACGGCCTCTCGCACATTGAGCTTCAATTCGTTCATGGTGTCCGCCTGTGTGAAGATCGAGTAGCCGAGAGCACGGGCCTCATAGCCACCCTCGGGTGATTCTTGTACTGAGAAGATAATTTCAGTTTCCGCCATATTCGTCCCAGATTATACCCTGCCGGCCGATAACTGATTAACTTGAAGGTCGCGTCGACCATCCACCTTTTCTCCAACTTCGCTCATTCACTGCCCATGATAATTCAACGCTTTCAGCCCCAGGAATCGCGCGGTATCCCCCAACTCTCCTTCAATCCGCAGCAGTTGGTTGTACTTGGCAATGCGATCCGTCCGTGACGCGGAGCCGGTTTTGATCTGCCCTGCCCCCGTCGCGACTGCCAGATCCGCGATGAACGTGTCCTCGCTCTCGCCGGAGCGATGTGAGATCACGGACGTGTACCCATTTCTCCGGCGAGATCGATGGCGTCGAGAGTCTCGCTGACTGTGCCAATCTGATTGACTTTGATCAGAATGGAATTCGCAACTCCCTTATCAATTCCCTGCTGTAGCCGTTTGACATTGGTGACGAATAGATCGTCACCCACCAGTTGAATTTTCTTGCCAACCTCGTCGGTCAGCTTTTTCCATCCTGCCCAATCGTCTTCGGCCAAGCCATCTTCGATGGAAACAATCGGATAGTCCTTCGCCCATTTAGCCCAGTAGCTGGCCATTTCGTCGGATGTCTTGCTCGAATTGTCAGACTTCTTGAAAACGTATTTGCCGTCTTTGTAAAGTTCGCTGGCCGCGGGATCGAGTGCAATTGCGATTTGTGCTCCGGCTTTGTATCCGGCCTGCTGGATGGCTTCAAGAACGACTTCGATGGCTTCGACATTCGATTTGACCGACGGAGCGAATCCGCCTTCGTCGCCCACAGCGGTGTTGTAGCCGCGCTTCTTGAGCACGCCTTTCAGTGTGTGAAAGACCTCGACTCCCCAGCGCAGGGCTTCGGAAAATGATTTCGCGCCTACCGGCATCACCATAAATTCCTGGAAGTCGACGTTATTGTCGGCGTGAGCGCCACCGTTAAGAATATTCATCATCGGAACGGGAAGAATGTTCGCGCCCGCACCTCCGAGATAGCGATATAAAGGCAATCCGAACGCAGCGGCCGATGCACGCGCTGCCGCCATCGAGACCGCAAGAATGGCGTTGGCACCGAGGCGCCCCTTATTCGGAGTGCCGTCGAGTTCGATCATTTTATGGTCGAGCGCACGCTGATCGGCGGCATCGAAATTGGCCAGCGCCTTCGCGATTTCAGTATTCACATTCTTCACCGCCTTCAGCACACCTTTGCCAAGAAAGCGGTTCTTATCGCCGTCGCGCAGTTCGACGGCCTCGTGCTCGCCCGTAGACGCGCCGCTGGGAACAATCGCGCGGCCTTTCGTTCCGCCGGCCAGTGTGACTTCGGCTTCGACAGTGGGATTGCCGCGCGAGTCCAGAACTTCGCGCGCGTGAATTCCAGCGATGTGCGTTGTGGGCATGAGTGCTTCCTTTGCTTCAGGTCTTGAACTGTTCGGTATGAATTCGTCCGCCGCTAACAGACGGGCGATTATAAATCACACCGGAGGATCAGGTCTGTGATCATGTGCCCTGTTCCGGCCGAGAAACTTATGACCCACGAAAGAAACTCAAGGTTCATAACGGGATTCCTTGGCACATCCAGCCCTTACCTATGCTGGTTCGCTTGTGGCCTCGGCTCTTGTTCTGCTTACACACCTAACTTAGAGTCGAAATGGAGATGAAGAATCTTACGGAAACGCTCGGCATCGGGTCGCGAGCGCCCGAGTTTGTGCTGGCAGCGGCAAACCGGGAGAAGGAATTTTCTCTGGCAACCTTACGGGCGCGCGGACCGGTTGTGCTTGAGTTTCTCCGGGGAACCTGGTGACCGAATTGCGTAAAGCGCATGGCTCAGTTGGAGCCAATGAAGCCACAGATCGAGCAGGCGGGAGCGCAATTGGTGTACATCGCGGCAGAAAAACGTGGAGGGATGTTCAAACCCGAGCATTTCCTGCAGGAGCATCCCGTGTCGTTTCCATTTCTGCTGGATGAAGATCGCGTCGTGACCAAAGCTTATGGCCTGTATCACCGGCTGGGGACCGACGCAATCAACATTGCGCATCCCGCGACGCTGGTCATCGACAGCGCTGGCACGGTGCGTTACATCTATCGCGGCGATAACCAACTGGACCGAGCCCCGGTAGAACAGTTCGTGGAGGCAATCAAGAAGATTCAAATTTCGGGCGGACCATCCCCGAAATAGAAAACATTACGATCCGAATCACATTCGCGAACCACTCGAGGAGACGAACATGAAAAAACTTACAGGACTACTGGTCGCAACCTTACTGACTCTAACCGCGGCGGCGCAGACCAGCATTTCACTGCCGACTGGCACAACATTAAAGGTGAAGCTGGAAACCGCCTTAACGACATCCACGAGCAAGAGTGGAGATCCCTTTTCCGGCCGAGTGACCGAGGCCGTCATGCTCGATCAGAAGGCCGTAATCCCAGTGGGCGCGACCGTCCAGGGCCGCGTAACCAAAGTGAGCGAACCACGACGCGTTGCCGGCAAGCCCACCATTGCGATTTTTCCGGAGACGGTCGTTCTCCCCAATGGCGAGCGTTTCATACTGAACGCTACGCTGGTGGACACTAGCGTCCGCAACGGCACCGACGTGAACGATGAAGGTCAATTCAAAGGACAGGGCCACGACGGTAAGGACATGATTGAGATCGGCATGGGCACGGGCGGCGGCATGCTGGTGGGTGGACTAATCGGCGGCGGCAAAGGCGTCCTGATCGGCGGCGCCGTCGGAGCTACTGCGACCGTGGCCCACTGGTTGAGCAAGAAGGGTTCCGCCGCGTTGCCGGCAGGCACAGAGTTGGTAATGGAATTGAGTCGGCCTCTCGAAATGACCTCGACGGCGGCCAGCGGCGGACAGTAGCGTCAGAGCTTCAGTTTCCCAAGCCGGAGGCCTTCGCTTCCGGCTTTTCTTCTGCCTGAGCTTCAACCTTCTTGATGAAACGCTCCAGCTTGGCTGTGTTCTCTTGTGACATCTCGTGAAACTCAATGCCGTTGCCGAATTGCGGGTGATGCGTCACCACCACCGCTTTCGTCGGAATAGGTTCGTCCTCGACCCAAAGCACAAGATCAAGATTTGTTCCCACTTGCAACGTGAAACTCATTTCTATATAACAGCCACCCAGGCTTAGGTCGGCCGTCTCTGTGCGGCTGGGCATAGCTGCGCCTTCCGTCTTCAGTTCCACCTGAATTCCGACTTTCGTACGCGGAAATTTTCTGTGTTCTTGCTGAGGCTCGCGAGGCGGCTCAGACACGGTTAGTCTCCTTTCCGCATGACCCGTCTAGCTTATGGTGCCTCTGAGCAAGGGAAAAGGAAAGTAGCACGGGTGACACTTCAGTACGTTCCCTTTAGGACGTCAGGGCGACTAAATCCTGTTCGCTCAACAGCTTCAATTCGATCCACCCTTCCAGCGGGAGGGCGTCGACCGGCAGCCGATCCTGCCACAAGCTGAAGCGCAGGCGCAGTAAAGAAGTCGGCGGGATGGTGGACGGTCCGCCCGTGTTTACTTCCCCTGCCACCGGGTTCGCCAGTAGCCAAGCTAGCGGAAGTTTGAATTCAAAATTCTTGCGCAGGGCAATCTTAACTTCCTCTGAAGGCTGACTCGATGTCGCCAAAGGCGCCTGTTCGGCGGGAGAACCCACGTTCCAGGACAACATGCTGCCCTCCTCTACGTGCGCATCCACGCGTAACGTGCGCCGCGGCCGCTGCTCCTCACGCGCCCAGGATTCGAGGTTAACTACCAGGTCGAAATCCGTCGCCGGCAATCCTCCAATGAAATCCAGGCGACCGTAGACGTTGTTCTCATCGATTCCCGCATGCACCGAATCGACTAGAAATTGTTTGCCATGCATGGCTCCGGCACGATGGTCAGCAGTGTAGACAGCCGCGCCCATCCACTCGAAGTAACGCACCATCTCGCCAGAAATGTGAGGCCGAATGTAGTGAGTCTGGGGTGCAAACTCCGGTCGGGCCTGAATGCCGCTGATCGGTTGCGCCAAATAATCAGGAGGCGTCGCTCCCATCGCCTGATACACATTCGACAAATGCTTGCGGTAGAGTTCATCGAACTCGCGATCGTTGGCAGAAGAATGCTCAGGGCCGTACCACCAGTTCCAGTCGCTGCCTTCGGCGATGAGCAGCTCTTGATAGGCGAGCGCGCGTTGCGCTTCGCTGGCGCGAGGCGCAGCCTCGGAGTAAAAATTGCGAGCGTGATAAAGGTAATCCCACGACCGATTGTCTTCCGGAGCTCCGATCCACACGTTAAAGTTGGCGTCGATCCATGACCCTGGAACCAGCGAACTGAATCGGCTGAAGTCGTGCTGCCGGGCAATAGCCTCCGAAACCGTAACCGCCTCGACGCCGGGCTCGCGCTGTAGCCTGTCGTAGAAGCGGCGCAGAAACTCGCGGCCGGATTGCGGATAATATTCCCAGGCGTTTTCCCCGTCGAGAATTATGGAAACGACTGCATCCCTCCCTTGATCGAGCACCGGTTGCGCGGCGTTTCTAATGTTTTGCAGCAGGTGATTGGCCGCGTCCTGCGGAGGCATCCCGGAATATACGAATCCGATCAGGTCCGAGATTGTGTGATCGCGAAAGACCAGATGCATCTCGGTTTGGCCATTTTCAAAGCGATGGATGGCGTAGAGCTTTTCCGCCGTCTGGGCTGGTAACCTCCCTCCGCCATCACGACCAAAATTGATCCCCAAACTTCGCCCTAGAACGCCTTCGTCGGTCGCCATCCATTTCACGCCCAAGCTTTGCGCAATGCTCAAAGCCTCCTCCGACACGCTGCCCTCGGAGGGCCACACACCGACGGGCCGCACTCCGAAAACTTCCGAATGCAGATCCAGGCCGCGCAGTAGCTGTTCACGCGCGTCTTCCGGATGACGAAAACGGTTCTGCGGCAGCGGCAAACCCGGAGTCGAAACCCCGCCCATATTCGTATCGCAAACCAGCGGGAGGATCGGATGGTAGAAAGGCGAAGTTGAAATCTCAATCCTTCCCGCCTGCGCCGCAGCGGCGTGGGCCGGCAACACCCGACCCAGCAATTCCATCTGGCGGGCGATCACGAAGCTCTGATCTTCCAGGGAATAGCCTCGACCTTTCTTAATAAGCGCTGCGGGATTGGGTTCATCCAGGAAGAACTCGTCGAACCACGCGATTTGGGACAGCACTTGCAGGTCGGTGAAGTCTTGCGGCTGAAAGTATTTTTCAGCTCGTTCCGGAGAGTCTCCCGCACTGCGAAAGCGCTCCCAAAGTTCCTGATATCGAGGATAGCGGCCGATCATGTTGACCGGGTTCGCCTGAAACAAATATTGCAGTGCGAAGAGCCGTTCGGTGGAAGTGAGATCGCGCGCCGGCACAGCGGCAACTCGCAGAAACGGGTCATGGGCCGTTCCGTTAGCGTAGTCCTGGATCTGTGTGATGAGCGAAGGAACAAGATTGAAAGTCTGGTGAACATTCGGGAATTCGTCCAGCAGCTTGACCATGCCGTAGTAGTCTTTGAGGGCGTGCAACCGAACCCAGGGCAGGCGGTACTCTCCCGTCACCAGATCTTTGTAGAAAGGCTGATGCTGGTGCCAAAGAACGATGACGCGGAGCACAGGCATTGCGGCAAAACTAAGTGTACAACGGCGCGGTTTCGGCCCGAGGGAGTGTCTAACTCACTGATGTCCGTGCCCCAAAGAATGGCGGATCGACGGCAGCCTACTGAGACGATCGCCGGCGGCGAAGCCCGGCTCCCGGCGGTTCACCGTCACTAACCCGCGATTCGTCCCCGATTTCGACCCGCTCCTACCTCCTTGCAACGAACCTTAGCCGAACCGCCGAACTTGGGCTATAATGCCGCCAACTCGCGGTGCCGATGGATAAATACCCTTCCGCGAAAAGGGAGTCAAGCAGATGCCTTCGAGAGCGCCACGCCAGAGATCCTTCTTCATTTTCGCAGTATTGCTTTCAGGTACTGCCTTCGCACAAACTCTTCCTGCCAATGCGTTCGCACCGCCAGGAGGAACTGTACCGTTTGATAATTCCCGACTCAACATCACGATGATGAGTAAGGATTTCGAAAGAGATCTCAGCCCTCTGGAGAATCCTGCTATTTCGGTCTCGAAGCTGGACCTCAAAGCTCCCGGGAAAGCCCGCCGGGAATATGAAAAAGGAACACTGGCGATCTCGCGGAAAGATTTCAAGGGCGCTGCGGAGCACTTGACCGCCGCAATTTCGATCTACCCGGATTTCGTTGCCGCGCATAACGCCCTCGGTTCCTCGTACATGAGCACCGGGCAAAACGAACAGGCCCGCCAAGAGTTCCTCAAGGCAGCCAGTTTGGATGATCATTTGCCCATTTCCCATCTGAATCTGGGATGTGCGGAGCTGGCCCTGAAAAACTACCCTGCAGCCGAAGCTTCGGTGCAAAAGGCTTCTGCAATTGCGCCGCTCGATCAGCAAGTGCTCACCGCGCTCACTTACGCTCAACTCATGAATCACAACTACGCAGCCGCGATTGCCACCGCGGATCGCGTGCATAGTCGCAAACACAAAAACGCATCCGTGGTTCATTATTACGCCGCCGCGGCTTGGGATAATCAAAACGATCTTTCGAAATCGCAGTTCCAATTGGAGACCCTGCTGCAGGAAGATCCCCAATCGCCGGTCGCGGCCGACGCTCGTGGAATCCTCGAAGACATTAAAGCTGGACGGAGCCGACCCCAGCACGTACAGGTTCAAAAGGTAGTGACTAACGCTTCCCTTTCGATCGCCTCCCGCACCTCCGAGGATGGGAAGCTTTCCTCCGAGATGCAGGGCTTACTCCAGCAAACTGGAGAAGAACAGCAGATCAAGGAGGCCGAGGCGATGTGTCCCAACTGCGAAAAACCGGTCTCCGCGGATGCAAGCCCCGCCATCATTAAGCCCACTGCCAGTGCCGCGCCCGAGCAGATCAACCATACCGATACCGGCTACACCATGAAGAAAACCGTCGACGAAGTGGCCGTACTTTTTGCCGCGACTGACCACGGAAGTTCTGTGCCCGATCTTTCTCGTGCCGATATTAAAATCCGAGACAACGGAAAACCTCCTGGAGCTTTGGTCGGATTTCTTAGCCAATCACAATTGCCTCTGCGCCTCGGAATCGTAATCGATACCAGCGAATCCATTACCAGCCGATTCGCGTTCGAGCAGAAGGCCGCCGCCGATTTCGTGGAGAAGGTTCTTACCAACAAGGATGATCTGGCGTTCGTGGTCGGGTTTGCCAATTCAGTCCTGCTGGTACAGGACTTCACTTCGGAGCAGAGTCAACTTGCGCACGGCATCGGTCAACTTGCTCCCGCCGGAGGCACGGCTCTTTGGGACGCAGTTTCCTTTGCCGCAGACAAACTTTCGGAACGCCCTGAAACCAAACCCGTAGCCAGAGTTCTGGTCGTTATTAGCGACGGAGAAGACAATTCCAGCAGCGCCACGCTGAAAGAGGCAATCGAAAGCGCGGGACGTGATGAGGTTCTGGTTTACACGGTCAGTACAAGAGATAGCCGTGACAATGCCACCGCCTTCTACACCAACTACGCTACCAACTATTTCGTCGGCGATCGCGCCTTGAAAGTATTAGCCGAAGGTACCGGGGGCACTCCCTTTTTCCCCGGCTCCCTCGGTCATCTGAATCACAGTCTGGATGAGCTTCAACAGGTCATCCGCGGCCGCTATCTTGTTTCCTACAAGCCCGCGGGATTTGAAGCAGACGGCAAGTACCATTCCATTGACCTGACAGCGCAGAAGTCCGGCCACAAGCTTAAGGTCTATGTCCGCAAAGGGTACTACGCTCATGCCGAAACTGTGGCCAACGCTGCCTACTAGAGGTGTCTACTAGAGTGGGACCGTTCTTGCACCTGGAACGGCATGCAGTACGGTGGAAGAGCGGCGCTTCAGCGGCGCCATGAGCAGGCCTCGCCACTAGCCCAGCCGCTCCGCAACTTGTTCCAGATCCGTCTCTAGCCGCGGAAGCGCAAGATTACTTCTTGGCTGTGTCCTGAATCAGCACCAGATCTGACGGCGAGTCGCCGCGCACCAACGCCAGGCTTTTGCCGTCAGCCGACCATTGGTAAGAATAGATTCTTAGCGAGCTGAAATTCGTAATCTGCCGCCCCGCACTTCCGTCCAGCGGTTGCAGCCACAAGTTATCCACGGTTTTGTCGCGCACGATGTAGACGAATCCCTTCCCGTCTGGGCTGAATTTGACATGGCCCGTATGTCGCGGATCATATTCAAAGGTCCTTGCGATCTGACCGGAATCAAGCGACAACAGCGAGAAATTCGGTTTGCGTGCCTTGAAGTCATACGTCCCAAGGATCATGCTTTTTCCATCCCGGGAAAGGTCAAAGGCCGCGGTGGCTTCCGCCTGTACTTTGATCACAGTTTCCGGCTTGCCGCCGTCGAGTGGCACCTTCATGAAAGTTCGAGTGAGTGTGTCCACATAAAAAACAGTTTTCCCGTCCGCAGAGCACATGGGCCACTGGTCGGACTTGCCCTCAGTAAGTTGACGCAGTCCGGTGCCGTCCGCCTCGCTGCGCCAGATGTTCTGCGCAAGTGTGCTTGACATCCCCCGCGAGAACACGATGTGGCCATCGCCGCAACCATAAGCCTCCAGCGCAATCGCATCTTTGTCGGAAGCAATCTCGCTGCTCGCTGTGCCATCCGCACCCATAAGGTGCAATGCCGAACCCGAACTCGCCAGCAGCTTGCCATCCTTTGTCCATGCCACACTACCCACAGGATCGCCAGATGTGATACGGGCGGCGTCAGAATAATCGGGCTTCTGGCCGGAACTCACATAAATATCTCGCACCGACTGTCGCATTACAGTCGCAATGGTTGCGCCGTCCGATGAAACACTCAACGTCGCGTAATCGTTCGCGTCCGCGGTGATGGGCCGAAACTTACCGTCCGGGTAGCTGACTAGCCCTACCTGCTGCAGATTGAAGCTGGATTCCAGCGTAGAGAACACGATCGCCAGCGCCTTCCCGTCCGGCAGCCATGACAGCGTGGATATGCCTATTCCTTTCGGCTCGAACACCGTCTTCGGGTCGCCGCCCTTCGGATCGAACGACAGGATGGAGTTCAGTTGGCCCAACTTATTACGGAACGTGATCGCCGCAATCAGCTTTCCGTCCGGCGACCAAACAGGCTCCGCCACCAACTCAGTTTCGGGCCCGCTCTTGATTAGTTTTTCGTCGCTGCCATCGGCATTCGCGATGAGAATGTAATACTTGCCAGGCTCGGGATCATTCGACCGCTCAAAGACAAAACGCTGCCCGTCAGGAGAAAAACTGGGAGTGCTGTCGATATCTTTCGTCAACAATTGCGGCGTCCCGCCCAGGACTGGCGTGCGGTACAAATCGTAGTCTTGCGATGCCGGACCGCTGGCCACTTCGGTATGTGTGAAATAAATGTAGCTGCCGTCAGGCGAAAACCGCAACGCGGAATACAGCACATGCTCCGGCGGAGCGATCTGCACATTGCTCTCACTCGCCAGATGGCGCAGCCACAAAGAACTGCTTCCGCCCTCATTAATCACATAAGCAATGTACTTCCCATCCGGTGCCATGGTGGCTAGGCGGGCGTCGTGGGTTCCGGTGATTTTGGCGATCTTTACAGTCTGAAATGGCAGAGTGCGTGTCGCCCAAAATAAGCTGTAGATCCCGAAGGCTGCGGCCATGACCAAGACCAACGCCACAATTGCGACGAGACCCAATCCGGTTTTGTGCTGCTTGGCCGCCGTGGCCAGCGCCGAACTTCCCGAACTCTGCTGCGACGCCGCCACAGCCACGCTGCCGCTTGAAATCGCGGCGGGCGCCGACTCCTGCACACGTTCCCTGCCCGACTCCGTGTCCCGCTTCAGGCGCTTCAAATCGCCGCGAAGCTCAGCTGCGGATTGATAGCGGAGATCGCGGTCTTTCTCCAACAACTTGCTGATAATGTCTTCCAGTTTCGGCGGAATTGTGGGATTCAGCCGCACCGGCGCGGTGGGCGTGCGATTCAAAATCGCATCAAAGATGACCGCCGAAGTATCTCCCTGAAATGGCAATGTCCCAGTTGCCATTTCGTAAAGCACGGTCCCAAACGAAAACAAATCGGTCCGCGCATCCAACTCCTTCCCCTTAGCCTGCTCGGGCGACATATATACGACGGTGCCTACGGCCATGCCGGGGCTGGTTAGGTTTTCGTTGCTGATGGCGGCGGTGGCCTGGGACATGGTTCCCGCCACGTTTGCGGGGGCGACTTTGGCCAGGCCGAAGTCCAGAATTTTGGCGTGGCCTCGTTTGGTGATGAAGACGTTGGCGGGTTTGATGTCGCGATGGACTATGCCTCCGGTGTGGGCGGCGTCCAGCGCGTCTGCAATTTCAATGGCCAAAGATAGCAGCGTCTCGATATCGACGGGACGGCCGGCGATGCGGTGCTTCAAGGTCATCCCGTCGAGAAACTCCATGACGATGAAGATCTCGCCATCCTGCTCGTCAATTTCGTGGATGGTGCAGATGTTGGGATGGTTCAAGGCGGAGGCGGCTTTGGCTTCGCGGCGAAAGCGGCTCAGTACTTGCGGATCTTTAGCGACATTGTCGGGCAGAAACTTCAGCGCGACGAAGCGTTCCAAAGTGGTGTCTTCGGCTTTGTACACCACTCCCATGCCGCCGCCGCCGAGTTTTTCCACGATGTGATAGTGCGAAATGATTCGGTCGATCATAGGTTTCCGGAGATGAAAGTCGCATAATGTTAGGCGGCTCAACCAGCCAAAGTCAAAGTTTTGTTTGGCGACCCGTCTGAGCTCTTCGAGCACGGATCGAAACAGCATTCGGAATTTGGTGGAGCTAGTCGGGATCGAACCGACGACCTCATCGTTGCGAACGATGCGCTCTCCCAGCTGAGCTATAGCCCCACGAGTGCGGGAAACTTCGAAGCAGCAATTGTGAGTTTATCAGGTGTTCGCGGCTCACGACTAGATTACCCGCTCTGCCCGTCCTGCCTTGTTCAAGTTCTTGCCTTTCTCTGGGGATGGTCAATACAACCAAGCCCTGTTTGATTGTCGCCGTCGCTTCGTCGCCCCGGCATTTGGCTATTTCACTTATGTGCCCGGTTCGCGTTATAGTCTCAGGCGGTTTGATTTGCGGTATTTTGGAGGCATTTATGGCGACTCATACACGTCCGGAAGGTAAAGTACGAAGTTTTGGGCAGAACATTGAGAGCGATCTGGCGTCGCGATTCTTGCGCGTGGTGGAGACGGCGGCGATCGCTTCGGCGCGCACCATGGGCCAGGGCGAACGCAAGTTATCCGATCAGGTGGCGACGGAGGCCATGCGCCAGACTATGGACTCGATTCCCATGCGGGGCACGATCGTGATTGGCGAAGGCGAACGCGATGAAGCGCCCATGCTCTACATCGGGGAGAAAGTCGGCGCGGAGTTTCCCGATGGGCGCGAGGTTCCCGAGGTCGACATTGCTGTCGACCCACTCGAGGGAACAAATCTTTGTGCCACGGGTTCGCCGGGTTCGATCACGGTGCTGGCGGCTTCGGAGCGGGGCGGATTGCTCAATGCTCCCGACTGCTACATGGAGAAAATTGTGGTCGGTCCGTCCTGTAAGGACGCGGTCGAGTTGGACGCGCCCGTCGCCGACAACTTGAAGAATATTGCCCGGCGGCTCGCGCGCGACGTAGAAGATCTGGTCGTGATTGTGCTGGACCGGCCACGGCATGAGAAGTTGATTTCGGAAATTCGCGCGGCTGGGGCTCGCATCAAGCTGATTGGCGATGGCGATCTGTCGGCGGGCATTGCGGCCGCAGTCATTGGCACCGGTGTGCACGCAGTCATGGGTTCAGGCGGCGCTCCGGAAGGCGTCATCACGGCCGCAGCCATTCGTTGTTTGAACGGCTACATGCTGGGCCGACTGGTGATTGATACGCCGGAGTTGGAAGAGCGTATTGCTCGCATGGGGATCAAAGATAAGAGCAAAGTTTATGAGGCGGAAGATCTGGCACCGGGCAAGCAACTGATTTTCGCCGCCACTGGCGTCACCGAAGGCGCGTTGCTGAAGGGCGTTCGTTTCTTTGGCGAAGGGACGCGGACTTCGTCCGTGATACTGACTTATCGGACGGGTAAAGTGCGGTTTATTGACAGCATTCATTTGGAAAAAGGGCCGGACGTGAAAGTGCGGTTCGCGTAATGGCGCGAGGCGCTGTTCCGGGGGATGGTTTTGCACCTTTTCCGTGGTTACTTGACTGCGTATCTGCAATCATCTAGATTATGAATCTAGATGATTGGAGAATCCAATGCGTACCGTCGGACTTTTTGAAGCGAAGCAAAAACTTTCGGAAATCGTCCAGCGGGCTGCCGAAGGCGAACGAATTGGCATTACGCGGCGAGGTAAGCTGGCGGCCATGATTGTTCCGGTGCGATCGGCAAGCAATCTGGAAAAGATTTTCAACGAAATGGAAGAGATCAGAAAACGAGTCAAGCGGCAAAAAGGATTTAGCGCAAAGAGTCTGATCGAAGAAGGCAGGATGTGAAGCGTTACGTGCTCGATGCTTCGGTGGCATTGGCATGGCTGGTCGACGATCCGGTGCCGGTTTATGCTCTCGAACTGAAAGCGAGCATGCCGAAAATGCGACCGATCATTCCGCCCCTCTGGATTCTTGAGATGGCCAACTCGCTGGCCGTAGGTGAACGAAGAGGCAATCTCACGCATGCGCAAGTCGGCCGGTGCATGCACCTTATTGAGCAATTGTTGGGAGAGGCGATTGAGATCAGCACATCAATCCTTACTTTTCGGCAAGTCTTAACTACGGCACAATCTTTTCGCTTGACTGCCTATGATGCGGTTTATCTTGAGACCGCACGGAGCGAAGGCGTCCCTCTCGCTACTCTCGATCGTGCACTCCTCGCGGCTGCTCCCCGTGCGGGCGTCGACCTCATTTCGTAGATTTCGATTTTTCAAACCAAATTAAATGCAATTTATTGTCGGATCTCTGCTTCCCGTTCGTCTATAAGACAGTGGGAGGGCGGTCTGATTGAATCGCCTTTCCAAATCCATGCAGGAGGTGCGGTATGCACTTGTTGAGGTTCGTCTCTTTCTTAGTTCTTTGGTCACTCCTGGCACCGGCTACTGCTCAGAACTTCGATGCTTCGGTGCCGCGCGAGCGCCAGATGGCGATTGCTATGGAAGCCGGCCCTGCCGAGGTTACGCAGGATGCGACGATTTACATCCTGGGAAAATCGGGATACGAGGTCGCAAAGTCTGGTGGCAACGGCTTCAGCTGCCTGGTCGACCGTGAATTCGTGACCACGATGGAGCCTGAGTGCTTTGACGCCGAAGGCAGTGCGACGGTGATGAAAACGCGGCTTCGCACCGAGGAATTGCGCGCCCAGGGCAAGAGCGATGAAGAAATTCAGCGCGACATCGATCAGGGTTACAAAGACGGACGGTTCAAGGCACCGAGCAAGCCGGGCATCGTTTACATGCTTTCCGACAAGAACCGGGTCTACGATCCGAGCAGCAAGCAGATCATTAGTTTCCCTGGGCACCTGATGTTCTATGCGCCGTACATGACAGACAAGGATCTGGGATATAAATCGCAAGCGAGCCTGCCGTACCTGGTGCATCCTGGACGGCCGGATGCGTTGATGATCGTGGTGCCGGCGCAAAGAGTCGACCACAATCACTAAAAATGCGACGAAGCCGGTCAGTTCATTTTGGTCTTATCGATCGTCGCTGGCTTGTCTGCGCTGGGGGTGGGAGGCCACGACTCGGAATGGCCGGAAAACAGATTTACAGTTTTCTCCGCGCGCCGGGTGCCGTCGTGGATTGCGATCATGTGCGGATTTCCCTGCCTCGTAACCTTCCCATAGGGAGACGCCGGCGTAGGCGCCGTCTTTTCGCAGGATGTAGAAAATCATGTCGACGAAGAGCAGGCGTTCTTTGTCGCCGTCATAGTTGCGCGCGATACGCTTGAGGGCTTCCATGCCGGCGTCGAGCGGGGACAGGCCGTGGCGCATGCTTTCCACGATGGTGTGCGCGCCTGCGATTTTGATGTTCTCTTCCCCGTTTCCGGTGGCTCCCGCCGAACCCACATCTTGATCGGTGTAGCAACCGGCTCCGATGATCGGGGAATCGCCGCAGCGCCCCGGAAGTTTCCATGCCAGGCCGCTGGTGGTCGTGCATCCTGAGATCTCGCCCTTTTCGTTGAGTGCCGAGCAGTGAATCGTACCCGTCGGCGGGAAAAGAACTTTGCGGATGGCCGCCATCTGGTCTGCGGGCGCGATGCCGAGTTGGGTTGCAACTTCCTGCATGTGTCCGATGCGGTCCTGCCACTCTTGGTCGGGTTGGCTCGGAGCGGCCTGGGCTAGCGACTTCAACATTTTTCGCCGCCAGCTCGGACCGTCCAGTCCCGGCCCCCACCAGTCCGAATGGGTTTCTTTCCACAGCAGCCAGATTTTGCGAGTGCTGTCCGTCAGAAGATTCTCACGGGGAAAGCCTTCGGCCACCGCGAACCTTTCGGCTCCCTCGCCCACCAGCATGACGTGGCCAGTGTGTTCCATGACTGCCTTCGAAAGCAGCGAAACATTTTTGATGTTGCGGACTCCGCCGACTGACCCGGCGCGGCGCGTGGGACCGTGCATGCAAGAGGCGTCCAATTCGACGACGCCTTCTTCATTGGGCAAACCGCCCAAACCTACGCTTGTGTCTTTGGGATCATCTTCGGGACCGCGTACTACTTTCATGGCTGCGTCAAGCGTGTCGCCGCCACCGGCTAGAAACGCGTAGGCATCGTCCAGATAGTTGAGGCCATTGTGCGCGGAAACGATGATAGGGCGCTTTCCGGGTCGGGAGTTTGTTCCGTCAGTTTTCTTTGCTTCTTGCGCGTGCCCTTTGTCGTTGAGACTGAGCGTCAAAGAAGCAGCAACAGCACTGCCCAGAAAATCGCGGCGTGAGACGGTCATGGCTCCTCCTGAGAGTGCTTGAGGTGGCCGCCAGAATACCACGCGCACTGCAGGGAATAGTCACGGCTGAATGGATTGATTCGCTCCTCACAGACCGAGGCATCGGTCGTCGAGAGGTTTCAGGGAACAACTCCCTTAAACCTTCCGGTACACTAAGGGTTTGCTGGGAAAGCTATGGAAAAGACTGTGCTCACGGCCCCGCGCTCGGACGCCCATCTTCTGACCGACCAGGATCTGTACCTGTTCAACGAGGGCAGCCATTACCGGGCGTACGAGAAGCTGGGCGCTCATCTTACGACGCGAGGAAGCGAATCTGGCGCCAGTTTCGGCCTGTGGGCTCCGAATGCTCGCGAGGTGTCGGTTGTCGGCACATTCAATGGCTGGGACCCCGGGGCTTGTCCTCTACGCATGCGGGGTTCGTCGGGAATCTGGGAAGGCTTCATCCCCGGAGTAAGTAAGGGCTCGATTTACAAATTCCACATTATTTCGCATCATCACGGATATGTCGTAGACAAGGCGGATCCTTTTGGGTTGCTGCATGAAAAACCGCCGCGTACGGCTTCGGTGATCTGGGACCTCGACTATCAATGGGGTGATGGCGAGTGGTTGCAACAGCGGATGGAAAAGAATTCGCTGCATGCCCCGGTTTCCATCTACGAGGTCCATCTCGGATCCTGGATGCGCGGCGAGCAGAATCGACCCCTCAGCTATCGTGAGATGGCGCCGCGTCTTGCCGAATACGTTCAGCGCATGCAGTTCACGCATGTCGAATTGCTGCCTGTGATGGAACATCCGTTTTACGGCTCCTGGGGATATCAGACTACTGGCTACTTTGCTCCCACCTCGCGTTACGGAACACCGCAGGATTTCATGTTCCTGATGGACTACCTGCATCAGCGGGGCATCGCCGTGATTCTCGATTGGGTGCCTTCGCACTTCCCTTCTGACGAGCATGGCCTGGCTTACTTTGACGGCACGCATTTGTTCGAGCACGCGGACTCACGCCAGGGATTTCATCCTGACTGGAAGACACTCATCTTCAACTACGGGCGCAACGAAGTCCGCAGTTTTCTGCTTTCGAGCGCAATGTTCTGGCTGGACAAATACCATGCCGACGGGCTGCGCGTGGATGCCGTAGCTTCCATGCTGTATCTGGACTATTCGCGCAAGTCCGGCGAATGGCTTCCCAATCAATACGGCGGACGCGAGAATCTGGGAGCGATCGACTTTCTGCGACAGTTCAATCAGGAAGCATACAAGGAGCATCCCGATATTCAGACCATCGCGGAAGAGTCGACGGCATGGCCCATGGTTTCGCGGCCGATTTATCTGGGTGGGCTGGGCTTTGGTTTGAAGTGGGATATGGGTTGGATGCATGACACGTTGAAGTATTTTGCCAACGATCCCATCCATCGCAAATACCATCACAATCAGCTTACGTTCCGCGGCTTGTACGGCTTCACCGAGAACTTCGTGCTGCCGCTCTCGCACGATGAAGTCGTGCATGGCAAGGGATCGCTTATCCAGAAAATGGCGGGCGATGAGTGGCAGAAGTTCGCCAACCTGCGCCTGCTGTTTGGCTACATGTTCGCGCAGCCGGGCAAGAAAATGCTGTTCATGGGATGCGAATTTGGGCAAGTGCGAGAGTGGGCGCATGATTTCAGCCTGGACTGGCACGAGTTGCAGTTTCCTTATCACCGAGGCGTGCAGAGTTGGTTAGAGCAGCTAAATCGGCTTTATCGTACTGAGCCTGCGCTGCATGAACTGGATACGGACCCCGCCGGGTTTGAATGGATCGACTGCAATGACAGCGTTACCAGTACGATTTCTCTCCTGCGTAGAGGGAAATCGACAAAAGGGAACGTCGTGGTCGTGTGCAATTTCACGCCGGTTCCCCGCATGAGCTATCGCCTGGGCGTCCCTCAGGGAGGGTTCTGGCGAGAGTTGTTGAACAGCGACGCCACGGAGTATGGAGGCAGTGGCTTGGGTAATCTCGGCGGAGTGCAGGCGGAAGAGATTGAGTCTCACGGACGAGCGCACTCGATAACTTTGACCCTACCGCCGCTTGCGGCGTTGTATTTGAGAGCCGATTAGTCGGCATTTCTGCCGATCAGTCGGCACGACGCGGCTTTCGCTGTGCAAATAAAGTCACCGGGCCAGCAATCACACGCGATTCTTCAAAAGGCGGAGCAAGAACTGCAGACGCTCCAAAATATTCTCGATAGGGACTCCTTTCCCTATGGCGGCATCCACAAACGGGACCATCTCGTCCAGCGCGGGATGGGAACCCGAGATCATCATGACCGGCAGTTCAGGATGCAACTGCTTCAGCCATGCGGCCAGCTCTAAGCCATTCATTCCCGGCATCTCGTAGTCCAGGATGACAGCGTCGATCTCTTTTTCTTGGCGGTGAAATACGTGCAAGGCGTGTCGGCCATTGCTGGCGGCGAGAACTTGGTAACCATTCTCTCCTAGTACAGTTCCGTAGAGTTTACGGATCGCAGCATCGTCATCTACGCACAAGACTGTTGGGCACTTCATTGGGAGGGCTGCCCTTCTCTGCCTCGTCCAGGAGGGGTCTAGGGCGGGGCTTTGACGCTTGCATTGCACGTTGAATGCCAGCGATAAAGCAACCGTCAATGCGCGCGAATTCCCCACCCCGAGGGCCGCGATTGAGCCGACAACGGCGTGCTAGACTCGACTTGGCTGCCGGCCCATGCGGATTCTTACCCGCTATATTCTGCGCGAAGTCACCTCCCATGCTCTGATCGGCGTGGCCGTGTTCACGTTCGTTTTGTTTACCCGCGACCTGGGACAAATTCTCGAGTTGGTGGTGCGCAATAGCGCTCCCTTGCCCAGCGTCGCGGAAATCTTCCTGTTTATTGTTCCTGTCACTCTTACCATCAGCATTCCCGCAGGAGTTCTGGTGGGGATTCTGATCGGCCTGAGTCGCCTGGCGTCGGACAGCGAGATCACCGCCATGCGTGCCAGCGGCATCGGGGTGTGGAGTTTCCTGCGGATCGTCTCCATTTTCGCCGTGGCCGCCTGGATTCTGGCGCTGGCCAACGGGGTGTATCTGGCGCCGCAGTCGCAGGCGGCGATGGTGCGATTGCAGGACCGCTTGAAATCGGCACAGCTATCGTTTGAAGTTCAGCCGCGGGTATTTTACGAGGGTTTCCCGCAGCTTGTGTTGTATGTACAGAATGTGAAAGCCGCCCAGGGCGCCGCCATCTGGAAGGGCGTTTTTATTGCCGACACCAGCATTCCCGCCTCACCGCGAATTACCCTGGCGCGGCAAGGCATTCTGGTCAGCGAAGGACCGAACACTTTACACCTTCATCTGACCGACGGATCGACGCATGAGACCGATCCCAAGAGTCCCGATCACTACCAGATTTCCACCTTTGAGCAAACCGACATCCCGATTCTCCTGCCCCAGGCTGACACGACGAAAGAACAAGAACCAGTGCCGGTTTCGCAGATGGGGACGTGGGATCTCTGGCGGCAGGCGCATGATCGAACAAGAAAAGATTTGGCGCGCTGGTACTTGATCGAATTCCATCGCCGCTTTGCACTGCCTACCTCATGCCTGGTGCTGGCGCTGGTAGGAATCCCGCTCGGCCTGTCGTCGAAGAAAGGCGGCAAGTCTACCGGTTTCGTGTTGACGATTTTGCTGGTATTTGTGTACTACTCGGCGTCGCTGGTGGGCGTGTCACTGGCGCGGCAAGGCAAGTTGTCACCGGGTTTCGGGGTGTGGTTAGCCGACATTGTTTTCTTTCTGGGTGGCGCGTTTTTGCTGTGGCGCGCGGAGCGGCGGCCGTTTGAAATTTCGTCGCTGCGCAGCCTTTGGCGCAACTGGTGGTCGCCAGAGGCGGTTACAGGGCAGCGCAATCATCGAGAAGGAGCATTCCAGCGGGCATCCACGCGGCGGCGGGTCTTCAGCGCAAGATTTCCCATGCTGCTGGATGATTTGGTTCTGCGCGACTTTGGCATGAATCTCGCGATGGTCCTGGCAACTTTCCTTATGCTGCTGCTGGTATTCACTCTCTTCGAATTGCTGGGAGACATTCTTCGCAATCAAATTTCCCCGCTCGTGGTCGGAGATTATCTGCTGAATGTATCTCCGTATTTTCTTTACAATATCGCGCCTTTGAGCATGCTGCTCGCCGTCTTAATCACGCTCGGGGTAATGCAGCGCGCCAACGAAATAACCGCCATCAAAGCGACGGGCATCAGCATCTACCGCGTCATTACGCCACTTCTCGTGGTCGCAGCCATGTTGGCGGCGGCTCTGTTCTTCTCCGATCAGTTCTACTTGCCGCATGCCAACAAGCGCCAGGACGCACTTCGCAACCTGATTAAAGGCAAGCCGGCGCAGACCTACCTCAACCCGGACCGGAAGTGGATTTTCGGTCAGCAGTCGGATATTTATTACTATCAACTATTCGACTCCGATCGCGACCAGTTCGGCCGGCTCACCGTCTTCCAGTTTGACCCCGCAACTTTCCAGCTGACGAAACGCATATACGCCGATCGGGCGCATTGGGAAGATGGTTTGCAGCGCTGGGTTTGCACGCAAGGCTGGGAGCGCGATCTGCGCGGTTCGGCCATCGAGAACTATCACACTTTCGATGTCTCGACGTTCCCCACTTTGAGCGAACCGCCGACGTACTTCAAGAAAGAAGTGAAACAGTCTTCCGAGATGAACTACGAGCAGCTACGGCGCTACATTCACGACTTGCAACAGAGCGGCTTCGATGTGGTCCGGCTCCGCGTCCAATTGCAAAAGAAGTTGGCCTTCCCGATCATCACGCTGGTCATGGCGGTTTTAGCCATTCCGTTTTCGCTTTCCGCCGGCCGGCGTGGCGCCATCACGGGTGTGGCTGTGGCTGTCGGAATCGCGGTGGTTTACTGGACAGTCGCAGGTCTGTTTGAAGCTATGGGAAACATCAGCCAACTGCCACCGGTGCTGGCAGCCTGGTCGCCGGATGTGATTTTCGCGTTAGTCGGCGGATATTTGATCCTGAAAGTTCCCACCTAAGAGAAAACGCTGCACAGGCGTCGCTTGCGACGTCTCGCCACGCAGCTAACAGTCAGCGGACTATCGATGAGCTTTTCTGCTTGTAAATCAACCGGGGCCGTCATTTCACGGCGACGGCAGAAGTTTGGGCAAAGGTTGTAATGCTCGTGCCCAATACAGTGAGTTGTCCGCTCGTGGTGTTGAGAGTAAAAATCGAAATCGTGTTCGTGCCAGCACCGATGTTGGCCACGTAAACGTAATCCGTCGGGTTGGTGAGAGTGTTTCCCAGATCTGTGCCTGTAGCCCCAGGCCGAAGAGCGATCGAAACCGGATTTAGTCCGGTGGAAATCGTGGCAGGAGAGAGTGGCAGAAGGACGCCGCTTCCGGGCCCGTATCCATACTGCGAAATCGTGTCGGATTCCTTGTCGACCACGTAAGCAAAATTAAAATTGGGATCAAACGTTATGGCGACCGGGCCGAGTCCGGCGGAGAACGGAGAGCCGGTTATTTGGGTCAGCGAGCCATCTGCAATGTCTGGATTCGAGCAACTGGTCACGATGACGTCACAAATCGCGAATGCTGAGATGTCGTTGGCGTCCGCTCCGGAATTGGTGACATAGAGAAATCCTCCGTTTGGCTGAATCCCGAGCCCAGTGGGGCCGGTGCCAGTTACATAAAACGGATTTCCCAGAGGAGCCAGCGCACCCGATGAAGATATCGAAAATGCGGAAACGAAATTTGTCAGCTGGTTCGAAACATACAAGAACTTTCCCGAATTGCTGACCGCCAGTCCCGAGGGGAGCGTTCCGTCGGGGTACTTAACGATCCCGACAGGAATGGTCGTAAATGGCGAGCCCGCTACCGCGGCCAGCGTACTTCCGCTAATCGTAAATACGGAGACACTGCTCGAAGCCTGATTGGCGACGAACAGAAACTTGCCGGCAGCATCGATAGCGAGAGCAACAGGTGTGGTGCCCGTCGGGGTCGTAGCGCTGGCAGGGGTCAACGATCCGTCAGAATTAATGGCATAGCTCGAAATCGAATTGCCCCCGCTATTGGCGACGAACAAAGCGTTGACGGACGGAGTAATCGCAATCGCCGAGGGTAACGAACCGGTCCCAATGCTGTTTGCAATCGCAGTCAGGCTACCGGATGCAAGATTCACCGTATAAGCCGAGATCGTGGTGTTGCTCTGCGCCGCTACATACAGAAGGCCTGTCCCTGCGTTCACCAGGGTGCTATTTTTGTCGCTGCAAGCGATCATCGATACCAGTAAGGCCGGAAGCAGCAAATGCCGCAGGAAACTGAACTTCATCCCCATTCTTTCTCCCTGTTGTGGCTTGAGATCTCGCGGGCCAGGGCCGAAATCATGCCCTGCGGACGGCGCTGGAGAGTCAAGGGTTACGTTCATTTATGTATCAGGAATGCAAAGGAAGAGCAAATTGCGCTCTATACTTTGGAACCGTAGCGCGGCGCGAAAGTTGCTTGGAAAGAAGCAGGGATTGCCGGGATAAAAAACAATTCCTCAACTCTGGCGTAGGGCCCCCGCCATATCTTGCGAGGTCGTTGTGTCACTCGAGTCCTCTCTGGACAGGGGGAGGCGAATTTCTATCATCAGGCCGCCTTGCGGGCGATTGGCGGCTTTGACGGTGCCACCGTGCAGCCGCACCGCGCGCTCGGTGATCGCCAGGCCCAAGCCTACACCGCCGGTTTGGCGGCCGCGAGCGTCGTCGATGCGGTAGAAGGGCCGGAAGAGCTTTTCCAAAGCGTCTTCAGGCACGCCTGGGCCGGAATCGGTGACTCGCACAACCGCTTCCGCACCCAGCGAACTGCGACCCTCTTCCAACCGCACTTGCACGCTGGTCCCCTCCTGGGTGTAGCGGATAGCGTTGCGCACCACGTTCTCAATCGCGCTGTGTAACAAGCTTGGACTTCCCATGACCACGCAGTCATCCACGACGGTGGTCTCCACTTGGCAGCGTCGGCTCTGCGCCTCAAAGCCCGCGTCTTTGGTGATCTCATGAATGATCGTGTTGAGGTCGACAGGGCGCTTCTCGATGGTCTCGTCTCCACTCTCGATCCGAGCAACCGTCAACAACCTTTGGATAAGCTCATTGAGTCGGTTCGTTTCGCGATCGATGCGATCGAGTGCGCTGCGTGCGTCGGCTCCGCTGCGTTGCCGGGCTAACTCGAGGGCTACGTTCAAGCGGGCGAGTGGAGAGCGAAGCTCGTGAGAAATATCGGTAAGCAGACGGCTCTGGGCGTTGACCAGATTCTCCAGGCGTCCAGCCATGCGATCAAAGTCTCGCACCAGTTCGGCCATTTCATCATGACGACCCGAGGGCGGAGATCCGGCGCGGGCGCTAAGGTCGCCCGAAGCCAACTTCTGGGTTGCGGCGCGCAATTGGACCACAGGAGAGGTCAGGTAGCGCGCGAGAATGTAGCAGACCAATCCGGAGGAAAGAACCGCGATCAGAATGCCCAGGCCGGGAACGCCATGCGGCCCGAACAAACTGCGTTGTTCGGGCGGCAACTCGACCACGAGGCTGTAGCGATGACCGTCGGCGGCGACCATGGTCTGGCGGAGAAACTGCATAGCGCGAAGCCGTCCCCAGAGCGTGTCGGCGGTACGGGTCTGGCCAAGCTGGACGCGCACAATCCATTCGGGCGGCTGCCGTCCTAACAGTTCTTGACCTTGCTCGTCGAAAATGTAAAGGCGGACGTGCTCTGCATCGCGCACCGTCCTCATGTATTTACGGGCGGCATCTTGTCCGCCACTTTGATAGGCCTGTACGGCTTCGCTCAGGAATCGCGCCTGCTGGGCTTGAATATTCGCCGTTTCGTTGGAGGGGTGCAACGCGAATGTCACCAGAATCGCCAGCACGAGAAAGAGCGCCTGCGCCATCCAGAAGGAGAGAAAAATTTTGAGGAAGAGACTTCTCATTTTCGCTCGCTCCGGCCTGGTCCGCGTAAGGCAGCTTCGCTACGAACGTCTTCGCTGTGCAGATCTTCACTCCGCTGACCTTCACTTCGCGGATGAGCGCGGTCACGCGGATGAGCAAAGATGTATCCCACGCCGCGGACCGTCTTGATGTGATCGCCGCTACTGTCGGAGTCTCCGAGCTTCTTGCGGACTTTGCTGACGTGCATGTCGATGCTGCGATCGAAAGGAGAGAATTTTCGACCGAGCACGGAATCCACCAGATGCTCGCGCGTCACTACGCGACCAGCTTCCCGCAGCAGAACGTGCAGCAGATTGAACTCGACTGAGGTCAGATCGACGGCTTTACCGTCTTGCAGAACTACACGAGTGGCGGGATCGAGTTCGATTTCGCCCACGCGGACAATCTCTGGGATTTGGGCCTCGCCTTTATCGAGTTTCTCAGCGGCTTGTGTTCGGCGGAGAATGGCCCGAATGCGGGCCACAAGTTCGCGCGGATTGAAGGGCTTTGGGAGGTAATCGTCGGCGCCTATTTCGAGGCCTACGATACGGTCTACATCTTCACCCCTGGCGGTCAGCAATAAGACCGGGATGCGCGAGGTGTTGCGGATGCGGCGCAGCACATCGAAACCGTTCATGCCAGGAAGCATCACGTCCAATACGACCAAGAGGTGCTCCGCGGCCAAAGCCCGATCCAAGCCGCGATTGCCATCATGGACGGCTTCAATCTCGAACCCCTCCGGCTCAAGATATTCGCCTACCAGGCTGCACAGTTCCACGTCGTCGTCGATTACCAGGATGCGATCCACTTTTTTCATTCTAGTTTCCCTTGCATCGAAGAGGCGTAAAGAATTGTAACTCTTACGGTTACGGCGCTTACAAAACTTTACTCCGGTTGACCGACTCTTTACTACCCCATCACTCCTGAAAGTGTTCTTATAGTCAGAAGCAAGTTGAGGTTTTCGGATCATTTTTCAAAGAAGGAAAATGGTCCTGGGAGAGAGGCATATGAAATTCAGTCGTAGCAAGATGATGATGTTGGCGGGATCAGCGATTGTGCTGTTAGCGGGGTTCGCGGTGGCGGAGCATCATGGCGGCCCACGCGATGGCGATGAGTTTGGCGGGCGGATGTTCAGGCATCTGGATTTGAGCGATGCGCAACGGACCCAAATCAAACAGATTTGGACAAAGGAAATGCCGACGATAAAGCCGTTGTTCAAGCAGGAAATGCAGAGCCATGAGGCGATGAAGCAGCTCATCCAGAGCGGCACATTCGATGAGGCCAAGGCGCAGGAAATCGCAACTCAAGGAGCGCAGATCCACGCGCAACTCGAGGTGCAGCATGCTCGCATCGCCTCTGAGGCATACCAGGTTCTGACCGCGGAGCAAAAGGCCAAGCTGGCGCAGCACATGGCCGAGCGCCAGCAGCGGTGGCAGCAGCATATGCAAGAGCATCAGCAGGGAGCTGGCTCGGCAGAGACTCCGAACCAGTAAGGAATCTCACGGCGCAGGGGAGGGACGTGAGGGGGATCAGTCCCTCCCCAGTAGGGCTTAATTCAACCGATTAGGAAAGGCGGGTAACTTCATGGCAAGCATAGCTATACCAGCTGATCTCGTGGACGCCATTGCAAGCGAGATGGCCAGCGGAGTGGATCGCGCCGTCGAATGCTGGATGTCGCAAATTGAACAAGCGCTTACGGATTCGCGCCTAACCTCGCTCGGACGGCTTTTTGCCGTACGCGAGGTTCTGGAGCAATACAAACATCTGACCGGAAAAACACATTTGAGGCATCCGGTCAACTAGTTCATCTGTGGAAGGTGCAATGATGAGCGTAGATGGTGTTTATTCTTACCTGATCGATTCCACCTGGCTTTTCCTGGGGAGTTGGGTCGCGTTGCTGGTCACGGCTGCTGTGGCTGCGTTCATTCCGATTCGGCGCAACGAACGACCTTCGCGATAGTGCCGCCTGGCATGTTGCGGTGTCGTGAAAGTGAAGCGGGTGCTGGTAGAATCTCATCTACTAGCAACATGCTGCCCAAGAGTCTGCGTCCGCTGTTTCCCTATTTTAAGAAGTACCGACGCAACTATGTTGTGGGAACGATCTGCATTTTCCTCACCAACGGGATCTGGATTCTCTTTCCGCAGGTAATTCGGCGGGCAGTCGACGATCTGCATGGCGGAGTTACCAGGCACAAGCTGGTGACCTATGCGCTGCTCTTGCTTGCTGTCGCTATCGCCAAAGGCATTTTTCAGTATCTGACCCGCTCGATTGTCATTGGGGTTTCCCGCGAAATTGAGTTCGATCTGCGCAATGACCTGTTTCAACACCTGGAAGGGCTTTCGTATTCCTATTATCAGCGGACACGGACCGGCGACATCATGGCCCGCGCGACCAATGATCTGAACGCAGTGCGCATGCTGCTGGGTCCGGCCATCATGTACTCGGCGAACACGATCGTTTTTACCGCCGGCGCTCTGATGTTCATGCTGTGGATTAGTCCAAAGCTGACGCTCTACGCTTTCCTGCCCCTGCCGATTGTCAGCATTACCATCCAGTATTTCGGGCAACGGATCCACGAACGGTTTGAACGCATTCAAGCGATGTTTTCTGATATCTCGGCGCGGGCGCAGGAGAATTTCTCCGGTGCGCGAGTGATTCGAGCTTATGTGCAGGAGGAAGCGGAAATTGCAGCGTTTGAGACCTCGAACCTGGAATACATTTCGCGCAGCCTGAAATTGGTTCGTCTGATGGGCATGCTCTGGCCGACACTCGAAACCATGCTCGGATTGGCCATTGTTCTGGTGTTATGGCTGGGTGGGCGTGAAGTGATTGCCGGGAGGATTACTGTCGGCGACTTCGTTGCGTTCAACACTTACATGGTTCAACTCACCTGGCCGGTCATCGCATCTGGGATGGGTGATCAATATTTTCCAGCGGGGAACGGCCTCGATGGGACGTATCAATGAGATTCTTGTCGAACGCTCGGAGATCGAGGATAGTGCGGACGTCAAGGCCGCTTTGGCCAGGAACAGCATGGGCGGGACCGCCGCGCCTACATCCATCGAAGGCGAAATCGAGTTTCGGCATTTGGACTTTTCTTACAATGGCGCTCCGGTATTGCATGACATCAATTTGCGAATACCCGCGGGCAGCAGCTTGGCCATTGTAGGCCCGACGGGTTCGGGCAAGACAACGCTGGTCAACTTGATTCCTCGTATCTACGATGCCGAGCCGGGAACGGTGCTGATCGACGGAGTTCCCTATTCGCGATTATCCTCTGGCGACTTTGCGCAGCAACATTGGATTTGTGCCGCAGGAGACGTTTTTGTTCAGTGAGACGGTTCGCGGAAACATCGCGTTCGGAAAGCAAGGCGCTACGGACGAGGAAGTGCACGCTGCGGCGCAGGCAGCCGACATTGCGGAAGACATTGAGGGTTTTCCCGAGAAGTATCGGACGCTGGTGGGAGAGCGTGGAATAACGCTGTCCGGCGGGCAGAAGCAGCGAACCGCAATCGCCCGTGCCGCAATCCGAAACCCGCGCATTTTGGTTCTCGACGATGCGCTTTCCAGCGTTGACACTCACACGGAAGACAAGATTCTGAATCATCTGCGCGAAATCATGCAGGGCCGCACCACGATTTTCATTTCTCACCGCGTCTCCACGGTGCGCAACGCCGACCGCATCGCAGTGCTGCACGCTGGGCGAATTGTGGAACTGGGCACGCATGACGAACTCGTAGCCAAAGACGGCTACTACACCGATCTTTACAACAAGCAGCTTTTGGAAGAAGAGTTGGCGGAAGTGTGATTCAAACAGGCGACCGACCTGGGCCGCCCTTGTGGTTAACAATTTCCTATGAATCGTGTCGTCATCCCCGAATTACTAGATACCGATTCCGGCACGGCCGGTGAAGTTTCGAGCGCGCTCTCTGACCTGCGGCACATCAATCAATGGTTTGGAGGAATTGCGACTTCGCAGTCGATGGTTGCACGTGTCGCTTCGGAAAATCACGCCAGATCATTGTCGCTGTTGGAAGTCGCCGCCGGCGCCGGGTTTGTGCCACACGCCGTGAGCAAGAGAATGCTGAGACTCGGCGTTGACGTTCAAGTGACGCTACTGGATCGTGCTGCGTCTCACTTGAGGAACGGTTTGGGAAACGGAACCCGCGCCGTCGCCGGGCGATGCCACGGCTCTCCCCTTTGCGGACGGGAGCTTTGACGTGGTGAGCTGCTGTTTGTTTGTTCACCACCTCGAGCCGGACGACATCGTGCGCTTCGTCAACGAAGGGCTGCGCGTCTGCCGCACGGCAGTTGTCATCAATGATGTTGTCCGCGATCCGGTTCATCTAGCCCTGGTCTATCTCAGCCTGCCCCTTTATCGCAGCCGGTTCACCCACCATGACGCGCCTGCATCCGTGAAGCGCGCCTACACGATCGCCGAGATGCGAGAGATGTTGGGAAAAACTTCAGCTGCCCGCGTCGAGATCGCACGACACCCTCTGTACCGCATGGGTGCGATCGCGTGGAAACATTAGGGTGATTTACGACCTGATTGTTGTCGGCGGCGGGCCGGCAGGGACTTCGGCGGCAATCACCTCTGCCCGCGCTGGCGCTCGTGTGCTTCTGCTCGAACGCGGACGATTTCCTCGCCACAAAGTGTGTGGTGAATTTGTCTCGGCTGAATCGCTCGACCTTCTGGCTGACCTCCTCAGCTCTGAACACGATTCCCTGCTGGCTGACGCAGTTCGTATTCCTCGCACCCGTGTATTCCTCGACGGCCGCACACTTGAGGCGCCAGTCAATCCGCCCGCAGCCAGCATTGCCCGCCTGGATCTTGATGCGGCCCTTTGTCATTCGGCAGAGAAGTGCGGCGTCGAAGTCCGCCAGCAGGTTGTCGTGCAAGGCATAGTGGGAAGCGGACCTTTCACAGTTGCCACTTCAGCGGGAGAGTTTGAAAGTCGTGCTTTGATCAACGCATCAGGAAGATGGTCAAACCTGAACCCTACATCCTCCGACTCGGCGAATTCACACGCGAAGTGGATTGGCCTAAAAGGGCATTTCGAGGAGCCCAATCCGGCGCATTCAGTGGATCTCTACTTCTTTGATGGCGGTTATTGTGGAGTTCAACCAGTAGACATCCTGGACGGAACTTCAAAAGCGTCGCGGGTCAACGCCTGCGCGATGGTACGCGCCGAGGTCGCGAGCGCGCTGCCGGAAGTTTTCCGTTGCCATCCGGCATTGCAAGAACGCAGCCGGCAGTGGAAGCCGCTGAGCGATCCCGTGAGCACTTCGCCCCTGGTGTTTCGCGTACCGCAGCCGGAGAGAGACGGAATACTCATGGTTGGCGACGCTGCCGCATTCGTCGACCCTTTTGTCGGGGATGGCATTTCTCTTGCGCTGCGCAGCGGAGCGTTGGCTGCTCGGTGTTTGATTCCATTTTTTGCCGGGAACACTTCGCATTTGGAGGCGGCGCGCAACTACTGTGCAAGGTATGAACGCGATCTTTCGCCGGTTTTTCGCGCATCCTCACAAATCCGGCGAATGCTGAGTTGGCCGCGAAGTCTGCGAACTCCCATTTTGTTTTTGTTGGCCAAGACACCTGCAGTCACGCGATACCTGATCAGCAAAACGCGATAGGCATCTTGGGGAGAGACGCAGCAAGCTGCATCTCTGCCGTCTGCGAAAACAATGATTAGCGGACTACCAGCACTTCTCGGATATTGTCACGGGTGAGGAAAAACTTGATCGAGGCAAAGTCGCGGAACAGGTTTTCGATGTGGCGATTGTTGAAGACTCGTTGCAAGCGGAAACTTTTGTCGATGGACGTGTGGACGGCTCCGGTGGGGCCTTTTCGCATGTCTTTACGAGCTTCGACGTGCTGCATCTCCAGCACATCGCTCCCCATAATGTGATAGCGATAGCAGGGAGCGTCCGGCCCGGCCTCGCGAGTATGAAAGAATGCGAGCAACTGGCCACCCGGTTTGATGGTCGACCATAGCCGCGCTACCACGGGTTTCACCAGGCTCTCATCCATGTAATCCGCGAGGTTCCAGCACAGCACGACGTCGAAATGGGCGGCCGGGTAAACCAGATTGTCCGACAGAAAGCGTTTGCTATCCATTACGATCT
This sequence comes from uncultured Acidobacteriota bacterium, assembly GCA_963771285.1. Taxonomy (GTDB): domain Bacteria; phylum Acidobacteriota; class Terriglobia; order Terriglobales; family Acidobacteriaceae; genus JABDBE01. Next base: position 109,347 of record CAVYSX010000014.1, on the reverse strand, counting down.
GACCGGTCTCATCCTTCATCTTCAGCGACGGATCGGTTGAGGCATCGAGCAGATCTTCGCTGTAAATCTTGTGCCCGCGTTCCGTCATGTAGCGAATGTTCGATGCCGATGTTGAGCCAATATCAAGGACGCAAAGTGGTTCCTCAGACGGAAACATACGCGATACTTCACCCAGGCCGCTGGAGCGGCGAGTAAGACGCGTCGCCGCAGACAATGGGCGATTCCCGGGGACGGTGTCGGTGGGTGTTCCACGAAAGAGTTTCATGAAGCTATGCGTTACGGATGCCATTTGCAAATTCCTAGCGTCCGGTCAACAAACTCCCGCAATATAAATATATCGCGGTCTGTAGAGTCGAACCGGCAAAAAGTTCTAATGCTTGGTTACTGGAGTGCTTACCGTTCCGGTGCCAGCGACGTTACCCGCACTGGAGGCTGCCATGGTCTTGACTTCAGTCGGAGGCTCGGGCCGGTTTGGACTTGAACTAGACTTGGCGGCATCTTTCTGAATCTCCACTTTGCCCTTGAAATAAGCACCATCTTCGATGGCAATCCGTTGGGTGACAATGTCACCCACAATCACGGCCGACTTCCGCAATTCAACCCGCTCGGTGGCTCGGATGTTCCCTTCCAACTTGCCCTCGACCACGGCGCCTTTGGCGTTGACCTCAGCGTGGACGTGGCCGTTCGGTCCGATCACCAGGTTGTTTCCCTGGAGTTGGATGGTGCCCTCGACAGTGCCGTCCACATACAGGTCCTCACTGCCGGATAATTCTCCTTTGATCACTACGGACTTACCGATATGCGCGAACTCTCCGGCCTTTGGCATCTCCATGCTACGGTCTCCTTTGGGAGTGCAAACGGGAATACCGGATTCTAAACCATTTGCGGGATTACCGGGGAGATTGGTTGTAAGAATGAGAAATACTGCGTCGGGCTGATCCTTTGGAGGTGATCCGAATCTTGGCGTGGCCAGGAATATGCCCGTACAACAGAAAGCTGTGAAATCTTCGTCTAAGCTGGAGCAGGATCGGCATGAAATGGAATCCATTGCGAAGCGTATGCGTGGCGACACTTATGTCATCGATTGCCATGATGCATCCGTGCGATTCCCGCGCGCAGCAAGCCTGCGAAGTCTCCCGTGGAGTTGGTGCGCCTCACCGTGCAACGCGAGATTGCCTCCAGCAACAGCAATACCCGAGTGATGTTCACCGACCGTAAGACAACCCCCCACGGTTCGCAGACCAAACTCCTGGTCGAAACTCGTGAAGGTATGGCGGGAATGGTGGTCGCCAATAACGATGCCGTCTTGAGTTCACAGCAGCGTTTGGCGGAACAGGCTCGTCTGGCCATGATGACCAGCAATCCGGAGGAATTAAAGAAAAAGCAGAGAACTGAAAAGGAAGATAGTGAGCGCGTCACCCGAATCATGAAGGCACTCCCCGATGCTTTTCTTTACGAAGCCGACGGAAGCGAGAATGGGACTCAGGAAGTTGGCGGGGAAGGCAAAGCGTTAATCCGTCTGAAGTTTCGTCCCAACCCGGCGTACAGCCCGCCCAGTCGGGTAGAACAGGTTCTTACGGGCATGCAGGGTCAGCTCCTCATCGATTCTCAGCAGCACCGCATCGCGAAAATCGATGGAACCCTCGGCCGTGACGTGAGCTTCGGATGGGGAATCCTGGGGCACCTCGATAAGGGAGGACGGTTTCTCGTGGAACAAGCCGAGGTGACGAAGGAAGACTGGGAAATCACCCGTATGAATTTAAGCTTCACTGGGAAGGTGCTTCTGTTCAAAAGCCTCAATATTAAATCTGACGAGACGTTCAGCGACTTCCAGCGCGTACCTGGGAACTTAAGCTTTAAGGAGGGAGTGGAATTGCTGAAGCAAAAAGCGGCTGAGTTCCTGGTGAGCCAGCCGCAGCCTGCGAACTCCAAGCCTCAATAGCGAGCTGCGCTTGATCGCTCTCCGCGGCGTGTGGGAGACGTTGCAAGCAACGTCTTTACCCGGCTGCTCGAATCGTTTCCTTTCGGACGGTCAGCTTCTCGATGAGATCTTCACGCACTCGATAGCCCGTGCCGGGCTCATCGCCGACGACAATGGTGCCCTGCGGAGTGACCTGCACTTCGGGTTCGATTATGTCTTCTTTCCAGTAGCGCTTCGATGCGGACACATCTCCCGGCAGACGAAAGTTGGGCAGCGTGGAGAGTGCGATATTGTGACTTCGTCCGATCCCTGATTCCAGCATGCCGCCGCACCATACGGGAATGTTGCGGGAGGAACAGGTGTCGTGAATTTTTTTCGCCTCGGTAAATCCACCAACGCGGCCGACTTTAATATTGATGATGCGGCAAGCGCCGATGTCGAGCGCCTTCGAGGCATCGCGGGCGTGATGAATGGATTCGTCCAGGCAAATGGAGGTACGCAATTCTTTCTGCAGCCGGGAGTGGTAATAAATATCGTCATGCCATAGGGGCTGCTCGATCATCAGCAAGTTGAATTGATCGAACTTACGCAGGTGCTCGATTTCGTCGAGCGTATAGGCCGAGTTGGCGTCACAACTGAGCAGGATATCGGGCCAGCGTGAGCGAACGCGCTCCAGCACGTTGACATCCCAGCCCGGCTTTACTTTTATCTTGATGCGGCGATAGCCGGCGGCAAGTTCACCTTCAATCTTTTCCAACAACTGCTCGATCGAGTCCTGAATTCCTATCGAGACTCCGCAGGAGATTTCCTGAACGGTGCCACCCAGTAGTTTCCACAGCGGGACTTGCTTCTCCTTGGCTTCGGCATCCCACAGAGCGTTTTCGAGAGCGGCCTTGGCCATTTCATTGCCTCGAACTTTGGCCATCAGCGATCCAGCGTCTCGACCGGCAGACAGCGTTCGGCCCAACAGTGCAGGGGCCAGATAATTCTTGATCGTCGGCCACGCGCTCTCCGTCCACTCGCTGCTGTAGTACGGATCTTCGCCAGCTACGCACTCGCCCCAGCCATCGAGGCCGTCGCAATGAACAGTGAGCAGTAAAATTTGGCGGCTGAACGTGCGCTTAAAGCTCGTCTCGAAAAAGTGTACGAGCGGCATTTGAATTTCGCGGATTGTGATGGCTTCAATTTTCATATCGTAAGAATCGTTTCGCCACAAAAACACAGGGTCACAGAAACTCCAACTATTTCAGTACAGCCATTTCTCATCCCATCGGCCCAACAAGAACTTGCCGTTGCCCTCCGGGTCACGCTGGTAGCTTAGGACTGCGAGACCTTCGGCGAATGATTGCTGAAATTCCTCGCGGTTCTTGTCCTGAACTTCCCTGGCTTGATCCCTTGTGGTTTCCGATGCTTTCCATTCGTAGATCGAGGCCGGAACGGATATCGCCCGCAAGGCTTCAAACTTCGGCTTCGATGCCGAGTGCAGCAGGCTCTCTACACGCTCGGATTTCAGCCACCATTCCGCTACCAATCGGTCCGTGGGCAAGCCGCCCTGCAATGGAGAGGAACTGATTCCATATTGATTCACGCTGTAGCGGCGCGCAATGGCACCCAGCTTCTCGATGTTGAGATATGCGTTCTTGATTTCCAGAGGATCAAAAGTCCATTCGATGAGATCGATTCCACGCGCCAGAGCATCTTCTCGTTGGAAAAGTTTGATGCGGCGGCCCAAGCCTGCGTTTTGATACTGTTTACGCACCGCCAGCATATGGGAGTGCAGGTAAGAATGCCCGCCCCGAACACCGGGAATCGCCAGAGCGAACCCCGCCATTTTTCCAGTGGCCTCGTCAAATGCCGCAACGGCCTGGCCTCCGATCTTCTCTGCGACTACGAACATGCGCAGCGGCACCAGGTCGGCATCGGAGAAATTCCAGACTTCCTTTTGCAGCGCGACACAATCTCGCAGTTCTTCGAGGCCGTGACATTTGCGAACGACAAACGAATCCGCGCTCACTTTGCGGTTCGCTCCGCTTGCTTGGCTCGCTGCCATAACGATTCCAGCTCTTCCGTGGAAGCCTGCTGCGGCGTGCGTCCTGTGGACCGTAATTGCTCTTCCATCCACTGAAAGCGCCGCCTGAATTTGCGGTTAGTCTTTTTCAGCGCCGACTCGGAATCGAGGGCAAGATAGCGTGCAATATTCACCAGCACGAAAAAGAGATCGCCCACTTCGTCTTCGATTCTTTGGCGCAGATCCTCACGAATCTCCTGACGTCCGGCCCCTGCGACGCCGTGCGCCTGGGGCTGCGGGCCGGGCGCGGGGAATTCTCTGAGCTGCTCCCGTAATTCTTCGACTTCTTCGTTCAGCTTCTCAAACAACCCCTGAATATTAGGCCAATCGAAACCTACGCGTGCTGCCCGGGAGCTGAGTTTATGCGCCTCTAATAATGCGGGCATCGCCGAGGAAACTCCCGCCAGCATCGATTCCGGGCGCATCACCCTTTCCTGCCGATGTCTCACTGTCCGGCTGCCGCTTTTTCCGCTCCTCCGCTTTGATCGCTTCCCAATTGCGCAGCACTTCGGAGGAAGTATCCGCCTTCACATCTCCGAAAACGTGGGGGTGGCGATCCACGAGTTTATTGGAAAGGCGATCCAGCACCTGGTCGATCGAAAACGTCTTCTGCTCATCCGCCATTTGGCTGTAGAAGAGGACTTGCAGCAGCAAATCGCCGAGTTCTCCCGGCAACTCTTCCCAGTCGCGGTTGTCGATCGCCTCGAGGACTTCATAAGCTTCCTCGACCGTGTAGGGCTTGATGGAATCAAAAGTCTGTTCACGATCCCAAGGGCATCCACCCGGTCCGCGGAGCCTGGCCATGATCGAAACTGCGCGTTCGAAACGTTCTCCGGTAGTGGGCATGGGCGCAAATCACTGTAAATCAGGGGTGGGGGCCGGAGCAATTGACAGCTGGCCGCCGCGCTGCGCTATGAAAACTAAGGTCACCTTCCCTGTCAAGGCGGCCCTAGGCGAGACTACATTGAATGTTAGACCAGTTTTCCCGCGTCAGAGTTAAGGCACGCATCTAAAGACGACCATGGAATCCCGATCTGCCGAGGGCCGCAAATCACTGGAGGGCGAGCGCTTCCACGTGGTTGTGATCGGTGGCGGCATCAACGGCGTCGCCATCGCGCGGGAATGCGCCCGGGCGGGAAAACGGACGCTTCTGGTCGAGCAACACGATTTTGCCGCAGGCACCACCAGCCGCTCGACGCGAATCATTCACGGCGGACTGCGTTATCTGGAACATGGCGACATTGGACAGGTGCGCGAGTCCTTACACGAACGGCAGTGGTTGTTGCAGCGTTATCCACACCTGGTGAATCCTCTGCAGTTTCTGCTTGCCTTGGATGATAAGAGCCGCCGCAGCGCGCTTGCCGTGCGCACCGGATTGTGGCTCTATCGGAGGCTCGGAAGCGCAACCCGCACAGTGGATGAACAGCACACCGAGCAGGCCAAACTTGAAAAATTACTGGACGCCGGGAGGCGCTTCTCGCTCTTCAGCTTTGAGGATGCGCAATGCGAGTTCCCTGAGCGTCTGGTGGCAGAATGGCTGGTGGAAGCGATCGAGTCTGGCGCCGTGGCGCGCAATCACACGCGCGTGTTGGCGGTGGAGATTCGCAATCGACGCGCCGTTGGCGCACGACTTCGCGACCAAGCCAGCGGCCAGGAGTACCGCGTCGAAGCGACCTGGGTCATCAACGCCGCGGGACCCTGGGCGGACCGGATTTGCCAGAGTTCCGGCATTGCAACCGGCAATCCCATGGTCGGAGGAGTGCGAGGTTCGCACATTGTTTTGCCGCGGTTTGCCGGCGCTCCCGAAGCCGCCGTGTACGCCGAGGCGCTCGATGGACGACCTATCTTTGTCATCCCGTGGAACGAGCAGATTTTGGTTGGGACGACCGAGGTTCCTGACCGGGAAGATCCCGGTCGAGTACAGCCCTCAGCGGATGAAATTGACTATCTCTTGCGTTCGCTGACTCATCTGTTTCCGCGGATCCCAGTTTCGCGCGATGTCCGCTATGCATTTGCAGGAGTGCGGCCACTTCCCTTCTCGCCTGACAAGAAACTCTCAGCCGTCAGCCGAAAACATTTTTTGCACGACCACGCCACGGATGGCGCAGCGCAAATGATTTCTGTCATCGGAGGAAAGTTGACCACGGCGGGTAGCCTGGCGCGAGAGTGCGCTGCGAAGATCGGTGTGAAAAGCGCATTGCCTACACTTACGCTGGCGTCGGAAGATAGCGTCGATCCACTACTCGAGCAGTGGGTGACCGAGATTGCTGAGACGGGCGGAATCAACGCCGACACCGCTCGTGGGATTGCCGAGTGGTACGGGAAGCGTGCATTAGCAGTCGCTCGCCTGGCGCGAAGCAGTGCACAAATGCGAGCCCCCTTGTGCTCTCACACTCGTCACGTCGTGGCCGAAGCGGCGGACGCCCTGATCCACGAGTGCGCGACAAAGCTTGGGGATGTTCTGTTGCGGCGCGTCCCCGTAGCTCTCGGCCAGTGTTGGTCAGCGGCTTGCAGCCGCGAAGCGGCAACCCGGATTGGGGCGGTTATGGATTGGGGCGAGCGGCGTGTCGCGCTGGAATGCGAGACATTCGACCAGGAGCGCGAAGCGTTCTTGTTCCAAACGCTCACCGTCAAGAACGGGAAATAGATGACCTCCCAGTCCGCGTTGGAGCCGCCCTACTTTTCCCTGAAAGTTCGCACCAGCAACTGGGTATCGTCGGAGATGATACCGTCCACGCCCCATTCGGCAAGACGAAGCATGGAGTCACTATCGTTGACCGTCCAAGCCAACATCTTCTTACCCACGCTGTGAACCTCCTGCACCAGCTTCCAGGTGATGAGGGAATGATGTGGGATCAGATATTCGGTATCCAGTTCACGAAAGGATGCAAGCTGGGCCGGCTTGTCACAAATGATTCCTGCCTGCACATGGGCGTTACGAGCCTTCAGTTCAGTAACGACACCAGGCAGGAAAGAAGAAACAACGTAATCCTCCTCACACCTGCATTCGCGCAACGAACTCAGCACCTTTGACTCCAGACCCGGAACTTTGAGTTCGATATCAAGGAATGCCCGCGAGCAGTAGCGGTTGAGGACTTCTTCCATGTGCGGGAGATCGAGCAACTGACCGGCATTGGCCTCAGAAACAGTGACGCCGTCCACGTTGGGGTCATGGCAAACTATGGCGCGCCCACAGCCCGTAAGACGCACGTCGAACTCAAAACCGCCGCAGCCGTGGTCGAGAGCTAAATCGAAAGACGCAAAGGTGTTCTCAGGAACGGATGTGGAACGGCGCGCGCCACGGTGGCCCAGGAGAAGCGGAGCCTCGGACATTAGATCGCTGCTACCAGGAACAGTTCCGTAGCAATACTTCTTCGCTGGCTAGTCAAGGTCAAAATCTCGGATGGGTTTGCCGGTATCGGGAGATTCTTTGGCTTTTTTGACCGCCTCCTGAAACTTCTTTTCCAGCAGCTCCCCGGCATGCTTCTGCGCTTCCACGGACTGCCGGAAGATCGATTCGCGGCGACTATCCTGCTCCTTCATCGCCTTGGCAGCCTCTTCGAAATCATTGAACATTTTGGGCTTGACTGCCGCGGTATGGGCAATCACCGCTTTGGCTTCGGGATCAACCTTGAGCACGGCGCTGCAGCACGGGCAGGTGATATCGAACGCGGGGGGATTCTGCGCCATGCTTGAAATGATAGCGCAATTGGCAGTCTAGCGGGGCTCGAGCTTGATGGGGAAAATGTGGAAGATGGAGAGCATTTCCCAGCCCAGGAGAAAAACCGAGACGACTGTCACCGTGATTGCCAGGATTTCGCCAAAATTGAGGTTGCTGCGCCGAGGTTCAAGCCGCCTCGCCACCAGGCCCAAAATATTGAGGGTCGCGAAGCCGAAGACCAGCACCCAGAGAATGTTATAGACGTTGTCCTTCTTCGACAAGCGATCGGAAAATTGAAAGATGAGGATTACTGCCGATTGCAGGGCGAGCAAGCCAGGGCGCAGGAAATTGCGCGAGGTGACGCGAGCCAGCGCAGCGGTAAGAGACAAGACCATGTTGTGGGTGCGCTGCTCCTCGGTAGATCTTCGCGTGCCACGAAAGACTATGATATTACCTTTTTTCCGGCACGAAGTCAGCGTAGAAGAGCAATTTGGCCTTCCGGCGTCCAACCAAACTCTGCTTTATAATAGAGGATTCGACACCCCCCTTTTGATGCCCCTAGAGGACCCGGTGGCAACTGAAAATGGGGCCCGGAAGAACTCTTGGAGCGGCTCTCTTACTGATGTCCACGGAAACCATTGTTGTGCGCGGGGCGCGGGTTCACAACCTCAAGAACATAGACTTTGAGATACCGCATAATTCCTTGACGGTCGTTACGGGAGTCTCGGGATCGGGCAAGTCTTCGCTTGCCTTTGACACGATTTATGCCGAGGGTCAGCGCCGCTATGTAGAGTCTCTTTCCGCCTATGCCCGGCAGTTTCTGGAGCGGATCGAGAAGCCGGACGCGGATGAAATCGACGGGATCGCTCCCGCGGTCGCGATCCGGCAGAAAAATACTACGCGAAATCCCCGTTCGACGGTCGGTACCGCAACCGAGATTTACGACTATCTACGCCTGTTGTTCGCCCGGGTGGGCCGGACTTATTGCTCGCAGTGTGGCAAGGAAGTCAAGAAAGACACAGTAGATGACGTTGCCGATACTGTGATGAAGTTGGACGAGGGAACTCGCCTGCAAGCCCTGTTTCCATTGAACCCGGGGACGATTCCAGCCAAGCCTGGCGCGAAACCGAAGCGCAAGAAGGCCGTCGCGGATACGGTTTCCGATCAATTGAAAACACGCCTTTTCGACCTTCGCACCCGGGGGTTTAACCGCCTCTATCAGAATGGACAGATTTTCGAGTTCTCCACTCCCGAGTCTCTGTTGAACGTCAATTTCGCGGAGCCGGTATTTCTGCTGGTGGATCGGCTGGTCGTATCCCCGAACTCGCGGGCAAGAATCGTAGACGCGGTGGAAATCAGTTATCGCGAAGCGGGGGAAGTTATTTTCGAGACCGCCCCGCGCGACGAACATGCAGCGGAACGGCTGCGTTTCTCTCAACGATTCGAATGCAAGAATTGCAACATCCGCTACGAAGAGCCGGAACCACGGTTATTTTCATTCAACAATCCTTACGGCGCCTGCCCGCGATGCCAAGGATTCGGGAACACGATTGACTTCGATTTGAACCTGGTAATTCCTGACAAATCCAAAACATTGAACCAGGGCGCAATCGAGCCGTGGACCAAGCCCAAGTACCGTTCGCTGTTCACTGACCTGAAGCGCTTTGCTCGGCAAGCGGAAATCCCGCTCGATGTGCCCTGGAGGGAACTGGATCCGGAGCAGCAACGCGTGGTTATCGAGGGAGAAGGTCGATTTCCCGGAGTGCGAGGCTTCTTCGCCTATCTGGAGCGCAAGAAATACAAGCTGCACGTACGCGTTTTCCTAAGCCGATACCGTGGGTATTCGGTTTGCTCGGAATGCAACGGATCGCGGCTGCGGACTGAAGCGCGGCAAGTGAAAATCGGTGGAAAGAATATCTGCGACGTGTGCCGGCTGACCGTGGAAGAGGCGCTGAAGTACTTCAGCGCGGTTCAGCTGACCGAGCAGGAAGCGGGCATTGCCGACCGGTTGCTGCAGGAGATCCGCGAGCGTTTGCAATTCCTGAATGAAGTGGGGCTGGAATATCTGACCCTGGACCGGCTCGCATCGACTCTGTCTGGCGGCGAGGCGCAGCGAATTCAGCTTGCTACTTCGCTTGGCTCCCGGCTGGTGGGAACATTGTACGTCCTGGACGAGCCCTCGATCGGTCTGCACAGCCGGGACACGCATCGTCTGATCAAGATTCTGCACAATCTGCGCGACTTGGGGAATACGATTTTAGTGGTGGAGCATGATCCAGACGTGATGCGCGCTTCTGACACAATCCTCGATTTAGGACCGGGCGCGGGAGAAAATGGCGGCAAGATCATCGCTGCGGGAACTTACGATCAAATCCTGAAAATGCCGGCCTCGCTGACCGGGCGTTACCTCTCGGAACAGCTTCATATTCAAATACCCGGCACGCGACGCAAGCCCGGAGCTCAGCAAATCAAAATCTCTGGAGCGCGAGCGCACAACCTCAAGGGGATAAATATCGAAGTCCCGCTACGAATGCTCGTGGCCATTACGGGAGTCTCCGGATCGGGAAAATCCACGTTGCTTCACGACGTGCTGTATCCCGCTCTGGCAGCGGCGAAGAGACAGCCTCTGGAGCAATTCGCGGCGTCGGGATGGGATGCAGTGCAAGGCGCCGAGTTTATTGACGAGGTTGTGCTGGTCGATCAATCACCCATTGGCCGCACCCCGCGTTCCAATCCAGTGACGTACATCAAAGCCTTCGACGGCATCCGCGATCTCTTCGCTTCCCTGCCCGAAGCGAAAAAGCGCGGCCTCGCCGCCGGCCATTTCTCCTTCAACATTCCTGGAGGCCGCTGCGAAACCTGTCAGGGGGATGGAACCGTCACGGTGGAAATGCAATTCCTGGCGGACGTAGAGCTGATCTGCGAAGAATGCAAAGGTGCGCGTTATAAACCGCAGGTATTGGACATACGCTATCGCGGCAAGAATATCCACGACGTCTTAAACATGACGGTGAAAGAAGGGCTGCACTTCCTCGCCGCTGCCCCCAGGATCGTAGAGAAGCTGCGCGTGCTGGATGAAGTCGGCCTGGGCTATTTGCGCCTGGGCCAGTCTGCAACAACGCTCTCCGGCGGTGAAGCGCAACGCATGAAACTCGCCGCCCATTTGCAGCCGGCCGCGCAGGCCCGCGCGCGGGGATCCGATTCAGGCGCGGAATCAAAGCGCCGCAAGCACGTCCTTTACATCTTCGACGAACCTACCACCGGCCTGCATTTTGACGACATCAGCAAACTACTGGCTGCATTTCGCCGTCTAATTGACGTAGGGGGCTCAATCCTGGTGATTGAGCACAATCTGGAAGTGATCAAAACTGCAGATTGGGTCATCGATCTGGGGCCCGAAGGCGGAGAACGCGGCGGATATGTCGTAGGATCGGGTCCGCCGGAAGCGATTGCTAAACTCCCGAAATCGCACACCGGAAAGTTCCTCGCAGGTATATTGAACGGAAATGGTTCTTCGCGAAAATGGGGCCAGGTAAGCGAAACCGGCGTGGCAGAATCACAGTCGCACTGCTGGTTCTGGAACTCTGCCTCGGGCACACCGCGATCACTCAATCGACTGGGCAAACGATACGGCATCACAAAGTAGCCGATCAGGATTCCGCTTCCCCTCGCGAACTCGCCGAGGCTGAAGTTGCCATTGAGAAGCGTGACTACACAGCGGCTCAGCCCTTGCTGGAAAAGATCGTCGCTGCGAATGCGGCAAACTATCAAGCCTGGTTTGACCTGGGATTCGTCTACAACAATTTGGGCAAAACCCAGGAATCGATTGCCGCTTATCGTAAATCAGTTGCCGCCAAGCCCGACGTCTTCGAATCGAATCTGAATCTTGGATTGATGCTCGCCAAGACGGACCAACCGGACGCGGAACAATTTCTCCGCGCTGCGACAACCTTAAAACCTACGGCTAACGCGGACGAAGGCCATGCGCGCGCGTGGTTGTCACTGGCGCGCGTGCTTGAAAACAGCAAACCGGAAGATGCCATCGCAGCTTACAAGCAATGCGCGAACCTCGATCCCAAAGATCCGGAGCCTCATCTTTCTGCGGGCGCGCTGATGGAAAAAGGAAATCACTTTGCCGACGCCGAGCAAGAGTACAAAACGGCCCTGGCCATAGACCCTAAATCCAGCGACGCTTTGATCGGCTTGGCCAACATATATATGCGGGGAAACCGCTTTGCGGACGCGGAAGCCGTTCTCCGGCAGCTGGTTGCTCTCCACCCGAACGATGCTGCCGTGCACACCCAGCTCGGACGCGCCCTGGCTGCTTCCGGCAAGAATGACGATGCCATCGCCGAACTGCAAACCGCAGCGAAACTCGCGCCGTCGCCAGGGATACAACGCGATCTCGCAGACCTCTACACCACGGCCGGGAAATACGATCAAGCGGAAGGTCAATATCGAGCCCTGGTAGCTGCCAGTCCGAATGATGCGGAGTTGCATCATGGGCTCGGTGTGGCGCTCTTGAAACAGCGAAAGTTTCCCGAAGCGCAACAGGAGTTCTTAACCGCGGTGAAACTCAAGTCGGATATGGGCGTTGCCTATGGCGATCTGGCCATTGCTGCAGTTGAAAACAAAAACTATGAACTGGCCATCAAGGCTGCGGACGCGCGTGCGAAATTCCTTCCGGAGATACCCATCAGTTTTTTTCTTCGCGCTTCTGCCTACGACCATCTGCGAGACTATAAGATGGCTTCGCAGAATTATCATCGCTTTCTCGAATTGGCGAACGGACAGTTTCCCGATCAGGAGTGGCAAGCCCGGCATCGCTTGATCGCGATCGAACCGAAGAAGTAACCATGCGTTTCCGCAAGACAATCACCGCGCTATTGCTGGCCGCATCGACGCTCGCGCTGGCCGCGAAGGCGGAAACGTTGCAGGAAATGATCGCTCACGCGGATGCGGCCCGGATTGAAGACCGTCCGGCGTTGTATATCGAGATCTGCGAGAAGCAGTTAAAGACGGCCGATGAACTTTATAACGGCGGCAAAGTTGACGATGCTCGTATGGCGGTTAACGATGTGGTCACATATTCGGAAAAAGCGCACGATGCCGCGATTCAATCTGAAAAGAAACTGAAGAACACGGAAATTGCTTATCGCAAGATGGCCACCAAGTTGCGAGACATCAAGCGCAGCCTGAACTTCGACGACCAGCCCCCTGTCCAGGCGGCTGCGGATCGTCTGGAAATCCTGCGAGACGATTTACTCTCTCACATGTTTGGTAAAGGAAAATGATCTATTCTCTGCGCACGGCGGCTTGCCTGCTACTGCTGATTTCGCTAGTTCCGACCACATGGGCGCAGCGGCGCGGCGATCCGCTTACGCCGCAGGAGGGCGATCAGTTACGCGAAGCCGCCCAAGTCCCCGCCGAGCGAATCAAGTTGTACATTGATTTTTCGCGCGCCCGCCTCGCGGCGCTGGAAAAGATGCGCGCCGACCCTAAAACCGCCAACCGCCCCCGCCAAACCCACGACCAGTTGCAGAACTTTCTCGACGTCTACGACGAGCTAAACGACAACATTGAGACGTTCGTCGAACGTAAGGCGGACCTGCGCAAGCCCCTGAAGGGCGTCATTGACGCCGATACCGAATTTCAAGCCCGGCTACGGGCACTGAAGAGTTCCATCGACAGCAGCAAAGAGGAAACCAGCCAGTACGAATTTATCCTGAACAGCTTGATTGAAAGCGTCGACAGCGCGGCCCAGGACCATCGCCAGTTACTCAGCGAACAGGAAGAAGCTTTCAAACACAAGAAAAAGTGAAATCGTCCGTGCTAACCTAGCCTCAACGTGAGAGACGAGCTTCTCGACATCTTCCAGGAAACTCATCGTGAGTTGCGACCGCGGACGCCGATGCCCGAACTCGCGGTAGAGTTTTTCGCCTTCGCCAACATCACTAACAACATCCGGCTGCGAAAAGGAAAGTTGCTGGTGCGTCTTTCCGACCTGCTGGAAGGCGCGCCCGACGGGGTGTTACGTGCCATCGCCCACATCCTGCTCGCGAAAATGTACCGCAAGCCTATCGAAAACGGTTATGTCACGCGCTATCGCCGCTATGTTTCCAGTCATGAACTGACCAGCAAAGCTCATCTTGTGCGTCAAATGCGCGGCCGCAAGCGGATTGAGAGCGCTCAGGGGGGCACTTACAATCTCGAGCACATTTTTGACGGATTGAATTTGCGATTCTTCAACGGCCTGCTCGCTCGGCCCCAGATGACCTGGAGCCGGGATTGTGCTCGCAACCGTCTCGGCCATTACGATCCTGCGCACAATGCGATCGTGGTCAGCCGTGTCTTTGACCACCCGCGCGTGCCCCGCCACGCCGTCGAATACATCGTTTACCACGAGATGCTGCACTTGAAACATCCCGTGAAACTTCGCGGCAGCCGCCGCTGCGTGCACTCGGCCGAGTTTCAGGCGGAAGAAAAACTCTTCCCCCAAGTGGAACAGGCCAAACAATTTCTTAAACAACTCTAAATAAGGCCGGACAGAACGCCCGGCCTCCATACGTTTTTCCTGTGTCACAGATTTGTAATACCGCTCTCGGCGCGTTGACGCCTCCGCAACGGGAAGACTATCCTAGATAATGAAATTGAAATTCATTTTCAATATCGAACGCGACGAAAAAAGGCTGATTTTCTAGATGTTAGAAGCATTCATCATCACCTTACGGGAAGGGGTCGAGGCCGCCCTGATTGTCGGTATTACGCTGGCCTACCTGTCCAAAATCAATCGGCCGGAGCTGCGCAAATCCGTCTACGCAGCCCTGATTTCGGCCTTCGTTGGCAGCCTGGGAGTGGCGGCACTGCTTTCCCGCACGCAATGGAATCAGGATATTTTCGAGGGCTGGGTGATGCTGGCTGCCGCGTTCTTCGTCGTCACCATGATCATTTTCATGATGAGGACGGGCCGCAAGCTCAAGGGCGAAATTGAGGGGAAAGTCGGTCTCCTGGCCGGTCAAAACGCCTGGTTCGGACTGTTCTTATTCGTATTCCTGATGGTGCTGCGCGAGGGCGTGGAGACAGTCCTGATTCTTGGCGCCGTCTCGCTGAATTCTACCCAATTGCTGAGTTTTCTCGGCACTTTGTTGGGTGTGCTGGCGGCGATCTTGTTCGGGGTAATGTTCGTTAAAGGTAGTGTTCGCATCAATCTGCAAAAGTTCTTTCGCGTGACTACGGTGATTTTATTCTTCGTGGCGGCGCAGCTGATTGTCTCCGGGTTGCACGAACTCTCCGAAAACGGGGTCCTTACCCTCCTCGAAGCAAGAGATGGCAATCATCGGGCCGATCGTGAGTAACGATCTATTCTTCTTCATCACGATCCTCGCACTCGCCGGGTTGATGGTGTTGTTTGAGGTCAAGCGACGCGAGCCTGGGACCGTTTTCGCATCCCCCGCTGAGAAGCGTAAAGCCATGTGGAGCGCCCGTCGCGAGCGCCTGTGGATGGCATCGGTCTATGCGACGTCGTTTGTGTTCATTCTTCTGGTGACTGCTGAGTTCATCTATGCGAAAAGCGTGAGCGCGCTGTCGCCCGCAACCGAAGTCACTTTCGTGAATGGTCAAGTCAGCATTCCGCTCAAGCAAGTTTACGATGGCGACCTGCACCGCTTCTCCGCCCAGGAAAACGGCACCACCATCCGCTTCTGGCTGTATCAAAAACCCGACGGCAAGATCGCGACGGTGCTCGACGCCTGCGAAATCTGTGGTGCCGTCGGCTTTTACAAAGGTCCGCACGGCGTCGTCTGCAAGAACTGCGCGGCGCCCATCAATCCGCAATCGGTGGGCGTGGCTGGCGGATGCAACCCAGTCCCGCTGAAAGCCGAAATCACCTCCGACGCGGTCATCATCCAAGAGGCGGACATCGCGGCCAAGAGCCGCCTGTTCCAACAGCAATAATCATGTTTGGGCGCCTGGTCTACGAATCCTTCCGGCGCCAGAAGCGGCGCAAATTGCTTGCCGGGATCGCGATCACTCTGGGTGTCGGTGTAGCCACCGCAATGATCGCTGTCGCCACCGACGTTGGCGACAAGATGAGCCGCGAACTGCGCACTTTCGGCGCGAACCTCATTGTGACACCGCAAGAAGACACGCTGGATGTGCAAATCGGCGGTGTCGATCTGAAGCCGCCGAGCGACGGAGCCTACCTGAACGAGGCTGATCTCCCCAAAATCAAGGGGATGTTCTGGCGAAATAATATTGTCGGTTTTGCGCCCATGCTGCCGGTGAATGTAGCTTTGGACAAATCCGGCATCGTCGAAAACGTCACTCTATTGGGAACCTACTTTTCGAAACACCTCACTTTTGGCAAGGAGGAATTCGCTACCGGCGTTCGCAACACGCATCCTTTCTGGAAAGTGCAAGGCGCGTGGCCGGATGACAATTCGCAGGATATGCTGCTAGGCGAGAGTCTCGCCGCCAAACTTGGGAGCAAGCCCGGAGAAGAGATTAAGGTCGCCGGTCAACCGCATCGCATTTCGGGCATTCTGTTCAGCGGCGGCGCCGAAGACGATCAGATCGTCGCTCCTTTGGCGCTGGCGCAGGAGATTCTCGGCAAGCCGGGCGCGGTGCGCCGTGTTTTGGTCAGTGCCATCACCAAGCCGGAAGATGCATTCGCGCGGCGCGATCCGAAGACTCTGACCGGAGCGACGTATGACCGCTGGTATTGCTCTCCCTATCCGCAGTCGATCGCATTCCAATTGCAAGAGGCGATTCCGCACTCGCACGCCGAGCAGATTCGTCAGGTGGCGCAAAACGAGGGCGTGGTGCTCTCGCGCATCCAGGGTCTCATGTTGTTGATCACGCTCGCCGCGCTTTTCGCTTCGGCTCTTGCGGTTTCCGCAGCCATGGCCACGGCAATTTTCGAACGCCGCACTGAAGTTGGATTGATGAAAGCGCTGGGCGCGGGCAGAATTTCGGTCGCCTCCTTATTCTTCGCGGAAGCGGCATTGCTGGCGCTGATTGGCGGCGTAGTTGGTTTTGCGGGCGGAGCTTTGCTCGCACGCCAAATCGGCCACTCGATTTTTAATTCTCAGATCACCATCGAGCCGGTGCTACTTCCCGTAATTCTGACGATTGCCGTCATCGTAACTTTCGCGGGCAGCGCGCTGGCAATTCGTCGCGCCGTTAAGTTCGATCCCGTATACGCACTGCGAGGCGAAGCATGAGTTCACAGCCGACTTCCGCTTTGATTGCCCGCCGAGCCACCAAACCGCACTCTTCGATGTTCTTGCGAATGCTGATGCGCGCCGCGGTGCTTCGTCGAAGACCCGCCGCCTCTGCGCTGCTGGCGATGATCGTTGCCGCCGCGACCGCCACGGCCATGCTCAATCTCTACGTCGACGTGCAGGCCAAGCTGGGCAAGGAATTCCGGAATTACGGTGCGAACATAGTTGTCGTCGCCCGGGATGGTCAGGCGCTGCCTGCAGACTCGGTCGCTAAAGTAAGAGCGGCGCTCGGCGGGCGCGGCTTGGCTGTCCCTTTCGCATACGTCGTGGCCCGTACCGACTGACGGACAATCAGTTGTCGTTTCAGGTACGGATCTCGATCAGGTGCGCACGCTTGATAAGTGGTGGTCAGTAAATTCTTGGCCCCAGGCTTCAGGAGACGCGCTGGTTGGAACGCGCGCTGCCAATGTTGTCAGCCCGCAAAGCGCCGCTTTCGATCTCAGCTTTCAGGGACACGCAATTCACCTGAACACCGCTGGAACAGTCCGAACTGGAGGCCCCGAGGACAGCAGGATTTATCTCTCGCTGCAAGACTTCGAAAACTGGACTGGGGTGCAACCCTCAACTATCGAAATTGCAGCTTCCGGTTCGTCCGAAGACATCGGTAACTTGATACAGAAACTGTCGCAGACACTGCCGTCGGCCGAGGTCCGCCCTATTCGGCAGATTGTGGAAGGCGAGGCTCGTGTGCTCGGCAAAACGCGCGCGACACTGACGATCTCCGCGGTTTTGATTATCGCCACCGCGGCCCTCTGTGTACTTTCTACGCTGATGGGCTGGGTATTTGACCGGCGGCGCGATTTCGCCGTCATGAAAGCGTTAGGCGCGTCCCAAGGCATGATCAGTAGCTTCTTCGCTGCTGAAGCGGCTGCCTTAGGAGCCGTAGGATCCGTGCTTGGATTTATCATCGGAGTGGGCATCGCCGTTTGGATTGGCCGAGTCAATTTCCATGCGCCGGTTGTGCCGCGCTTCAATGTGCTTCCGCTGGTTTTCACAGGAGGCGTGGCCGTGGCGCTGCTTTCGGCGGCGTTTCCGATTTTTCTGCTGCGGCGAGTGCAACCCGCTATGATCTTAAAAGGCGAGTGAGATGATCCAGCTGAACCATGTCAGCCGCGTGTATCCGGCCCAGGCCGAGGCCGCCCAGAGCACCATTCGCGCGCTGGACGACTTCTCCCTAAGCGTCGAACCCGGCGAATGGGTCGCGGTCATGGGGCCGTCGGGGTCGGGCAAGTCCACGCTGGTCAATCTGATTGGCTGCCTGGACAGTCCAACCTCTGGCGAGATTTGGCTTGATGGTCAGAATGTGGCCAACATTTCTTCGACCGAACTGAACCGTGTGCGTGCGGAGAAGATCGGTTTCATATTCCAGCAGTTCCATCTGATCCCCTATCTGACCGCTGTAGAAAACGTCATGCTGGCGCAATACATCCATAGCATGACCGACGAGCAGGAAGCTCTCGAGGCTTTGGAGCGTGTGGGACTGAAAGACCGCGCCCATCACGTCCCCTCGCAACTTTCCGGCGGAGAACAGCAGCGCGTCTGCATCGCCCGCGCCCTTATCAACGATCCCAAGATCGTGCTCGCCGATGAGCCTACGGGTAACCTCGACGCTGTGAACGAAGAAATTGTCCTGCGTCTTCTGCGCGAGTTACACCAGCAGGGCCGCACCATCGTCATGGTCACGCACGACCCCGTCGTCGCCCGGATCGCTGACCGCCGCATCGAATTGCATCACGGCAAGATCGCCGCTCAGGAAGTCTTCGCCATGGCAGATGAAGAACAGTTCGACGAAGTCCTGGAAGAACTCTGGGCACTGGCCGAACACGGCGAGATCGCCGAAGTCGGGCGTATGGAAGTGCATGGCGCGCTGCCGGTAAGCATTGCGATCGAAAAAATGATCGAGCTTGGCCTGGTGACCGCGACGCCGCATCCGCCGGAATCGCACCACCATAAGCCGTTCGTCAACCCTTGCCATGACGCTTTGAAACCGACAGCGGTATCGACCGGCGACGGCAGTCTGATTGTCGAACTAACCTCGCGAGGCCGTCAGCGCGCCGCCGACATCGTTCGCCGCCACCGCCTGGCCGAGCGCTTGTTCACCGACAGTCTCGCCATGGATAGCGAGACGGAAATCGAGCAGCAGGCCTGCAAGTTCGAGCACATCCTCTCGCCCGAAGCTACGGACAAGATTTGCGCTTTTCTGGGCCACCCGCGTACCTGCCCGCATGGCGCACTCATCCCGCCGGGGCCATGCTGCGGAAGAACTGCCGCCGAAACTGTGGCTTCACTTCAGCGAACTCATGTGAAGTGAGGTTCTGTTCAGTACAGTTACACTTCCGTAAAGTATGATGGATGCTAGTGAATATGACTGCCCGCAGAACGCGTATCGGGGTCTTCGATTCTGGCTTTGGCGGTTTGACCGTCCTCAAAGCATTGCTCAAACTTATTCCCCAGGCTGATTACCTTTATTTTGGCGACACTGCCCGCCTGCCCTACGGATCGAAGTCCGCTGAAACCGTGGCTAAGTACGCTGTAGGAGCGGCGCATTATCTCGAAGAGCATGGCGCGGAGATGCTGGTCGTCGCATGCAATACAGCGACGGCTCTCGCCCTGGATGCGATCAGGCAAGCGGCGCATGTTCCGGTTGTGGGGGTAATCGAACCCGGGGCGGATCGCGCTGCAGCTGACAGCCAGGCACGTAAAATCGTCGTTATCGGAACTGAAGCCACCGTTTGTAGCCATGCCTATCTGAAGGCGCTCGAAGCGCGCGGCATGGCGGCAAAAGAAAAAGCATGCCCGTTGCTCGTGCCGTTGGTCGAAGAGGGATGGGTCGAACATCCGGTAACCGAGGAAGTAGCTCGCATCTATCTCAAGGAAGCCTTTGCCGACGGCTTCGAAGCGGCCGACGTATTGTTGCTGGGTTGCACCCACTATCCCCTACTCAAGCCGGTGCTGCACAAAGTGGCACCGCAACACGTGCGCATCGTAGACTCTGCCGACGCCACCGCCGACGCGGTCGCCCGACTTGCCCGCCGGATTCCTCTTCCTGACGTGCCCGAAGCCGAGCGCCGCAAATTGCCGCGCCTTACTTGTTTCGCAACTGATTCCGCGGAGAAATTCCGCCGCCTCGGCGCTCAATTCTTGGGACATCCGCTTGACGATGTGAAGCACGTGGACCTTCCTGAATAGTCGGATCATCCAAGTGAAGTAGTTTTTGGCCGTCATCAGAGTTTGAAAGCAAGAGTCGGATGGACAAGGCCCTCGCTTCAAAACTACTGTGGCACCACACGCCATGCATCCACTCGATAACCCGATTTGGCAATCTCTGACAACCAGCCATTCGCATTTTGCCCACATCAACAATTGTGCGCGTAAGTTCCCGGCCACCGTCAGCATGCTCGCCGCGTTCCCGGAGCCGACGGCGGAAAACTACGCGTCTCTCGCATCCTTGCTCGGCCCCGATGAGAGGATTGGCCTGTTTCTGCAAAATCCTCCAGATCCTCCCGCGGGATGGACGGTGCGGCATAGCGTCCCGCTGTTCCAGATGGTGTGCGAGAAACCGGCTTCCGATGAAACTCGGTCGAATGAAGCCGAGATTATCCCTTTGACGAAAGCCGATGTGCCAGAGATGGTGGCACTCACCAAGCTCACAAAACCGGGCCCCTTCGACGTACGAACCCATGAGATGGGCGATTACATCGGAATCCGCAGCGCGGGATATTTAGTCGCAATGGCCGGCGAGCGGCTCCGCGTACCCGGCTTCACGGAGGTCAGCGCTGTCTGTACCCACCCTAAACATCTGGGACACGGTTACGCGACCCTCTTGATGAAAACGCTTATGAAGAGTATCTGCAGCCGTGGCGACACGCCGTGTTTGCATGTTCGCAGCGAAAACGCTCGCGCAGTTCAACTCTACGAGCGTCTGGGGTTCAGAACGCGAATCAGCCTGCAATATGCGGGGATGAACCGGTAAGGCAACAGGTGTGGTGGAGACCCAGATGGCTGCGTCTTTTCGCTGTTGAGAAGAGCGGCAATTCTACACGGATTACTTCAATACAGCCGGAAGGTTACTTCCACGTTGATCTGCACGGCTACTGGCTTGCCATCTTTCATGGCAGGCTCGAACTTCCAATTCTTTACGGCTTCAATGGCTTTCTCATCGAGACCCAGGCCCAGAGTGCGAGCGACTCGAATGTCGCGCGCCTTTCCATCGGGACCGACCACCAGCCACAGAACACAGGTGCCTTGATACTTCGCTTTGCGCGCTTCTTCCGAATACTCCGGATCAGGCGCATATACAGCCTTAGGCGCAGACACACCGCCACCCACACGGAAAGCACCGCCGCCCACTCCACCGCCGTGGCCGGGGCCAAATCCTGGGCCTGAGCCGGAACCCACGCCTCCGCCGTCGCCCGAGCCTATGCCGCTACCCGAACCGGTTCCATTCGAGGGTGGGCCAGGGATGTGCGACATCGGATCGCCGAGGTCTGGCAGATTGTTGGTTGCCAGCTTGACCTCGGGTGGAATCACGATGGTGGGATCAACCGCCAACTTGGGATTATCGTTCCTTACTACGCGCATGGGTGGAACGATCTGTTGCATGGAAAACTTCGGCAATTTGCCTTGCGAGGCTTGGAGCTTGTCGCGATCGCCACCACCGCCTCCGCCGCCAGCCTGTGTCTTAGATGGCGAAAGTGGAGGAATATCGTCTGGTGCAATCAGAGTGACGGCTTCTTGCTTCTTGATTTGCTGCACCACGCGGCGGCCTAAAATGGTTCCGCCAATGATGATCGCGATCAGCACGACGTGAAAGGCAGTTGAAACTGCGGCGCCGTTCTTCTTGTAGTCGTAAAATCCCCAGATGTCCCTGACCGGAATAGGTTTCGAAGTCAGGACCAGGGGCGCTTGCTTTTTGGGGAAGAAGAAGTCGTCAAAATTCCGGAACAGCGACCGCCACAACGGCTCGTCCAAATCGCTCTTGGACAGCAGCAGGTTCAGTTCTGGCTCGCCCGCCTGCTTGGGCTGAATGTCGTCCGTTACCATGTTTGACCCGAGTTCTTCTTTTCGAGGCTGAACTGACAAGGAGCTATTCCCCATCCTAAACTTGATGAGCCTGGGCCGCCGTAAGTTGCTTGCCCAACACCAATTAACTCATCTGAACCAGCCCAATCGCTCCTCGGCGGATAGGCACCTGGCCATTTCTCGTTCCCGGTTAGATGCCGGGACACAAGAAAAGTCTTGTAACAAAATTGTACTCTTTTTTGTTCTTGTTTCCACAGTGCTTTTCGGATTCCCTCGAGCAACGGGACAGGGCCAAATAGACGCGATCGTATGCCATCCCTATAATGATAGCAATCAACTATTTAGGAGGAGAATCGCGTACCCGTCGGGACGCCTTAACCCCCGCTTTCCCGCTGAGGTAGTCTTCCGACATTCTCGCGGTCGCTGCGGTTTAGAATCGTAAAATCATCAATGACTGACCGCCACGTAATGCGCAGGTTCCACTTCTTCATCGCCATGGCAGTCGTATTGCTTGACCGCGCAACCAAGTGGCTGGTGGCGACGAAAATCTCGCTGCACGATGGCATCCAGGTGATTCCCGGTTTCTTCCGCCTTACCCATGTGGAAAATCGCGGCGCGGCCTTCGGCCTATTTGCCGATTCGCCGTCGCAGTGGAAACTTGCCATGCTGGTGCTGTTTTCAATCGTCGCGCTGGTGGTGGTTTCCGCTCTCCTCTGGCGCAATAGCCACGCCATGACTAGCACAGGAGTGGGATTGGCTCTTATTCTCGGCGGAGCTTTAGGGAACCTCTGGGATCGTTTGCTCAACGGCCGGGTGGTAGACTTCCTGCTTTTCTATGTTGGCCAATATCAATGGCCCGCGTTTAACGTCGCAGACAGTGCAATCGTGGTGGGCGCGGGTTTGCTGGTGATTGAGATCATTCTGGAAAAACCGCAAGCACACGAAAAATCAGCGTAGGATTTGTTGTCCTCTGCAGACCAAAGGCTGATCCTCGAATCGAATAATTTGGATAGCTGAATCTACAAGATGAAGTCGTCTTCAGAGGCTTGCTTGCGGACAATCTCTCACCTCATGGCGCGCCGTACAGCTGCCGATACACATTGGCGTTACGCAGAATCGCCTGGACATACTCGCGGGTTTCCGTGAACGGAATCGACTCCACAAATTCCTGCGGATCACGATACTTCCCGGCACCCTGCCAATCCTGTACCCGGTCGGCGCCGGCATTGTAAGCAGCCAGGGCATACTCGAATGCTCCAAACTGATCGACCATGCTGCGGAAATATCGCGTGCCCAGCTGGAGATTCATTGCGGGCGTAAACAGCTCGTTGGACGAGAAACGCTTAAGCTTCTCCTGTTTCGCGACTTGCTTACCCACTTTTGGCAAGAGTTGCATCAGGCCGACCGCGTTAGCGTGGGAAACTGCAGTGGGATTGAACTCCGACTCCTGGCGGATCAACGCCGCCACCAGGTAGGGATCGAGCGCGTTGCCCGAAGAGAATTTCTTTAAGTCAGTCCAGAAGGGTTTGGGGAAGAGCGCTTCCCAGTAAGGCCGCGGGAGGCTGGGCAAGTCGATGGCAAAGTAGTTTGGCACTGCCCGTTTGAGCGTCTCAATCGCCATGTCATAGCGGCCGACATCCAGGTATAAACGCGCCGTCTCGGGTGCCAACCAGTTTGCCTTGTCTGCTTCTGCCGCGGCGCGCAACTCTCGCACTGCAAAATCCAACAATGCGCCATTTTCGAGGAGGTGCGCTTTCTGCACCCGCAGATCATCGGTCGGCACCGGATCCATCGTAACCTTGGTGCTGGCATCGATAGGCGGCACTCGATCCAGCAACGCGTAGTGCACCGGATCGCCCGTGGTTTTGAGTGTCTTGAGTTGCTGCCGCGCCAGCTCGCCATAGTAGTAGTTGCGGAAGCGCTCCGATATTTTCTGGTAATACGCTCGGGCCTTCGCGGGCTCGCCATCTTCCTCCGCCATTCGCCCGCGCCAGTACAAAGCGGCCGGGACTTCTCCCGACGAGGGGTACAGCGCAATCTGGTCTTCGAATCCCTTCTCGGCATCTTCCCGCCGCCCTTGCCGGAAACTCAGCCAAGTAGCCTTCCACAGCGCATAGGACGCTCGCCCGCCATTGGGAAACCGCTGCTGCAACTCTCGATAACAATCGATGGCATGATCGTAGTCACGCCGCAGCAGATAAATGTTCCCTGCCGAAAGCAGCGATTGTTCCAGCCAGGAACTCGTCGGGGCGGTTTGCCGCAACTGTTCGAGAACATGCAAAAAGCTGTCGTTGTCGTTCTCGGCGCGCGCAATTTCTCCCAAGTTGAAAAGCCGTTCAGCCTCCACCTCCGGACCCATCTTTGGGATCGACTCCAGCGCCTTCTTCGCTTCCCTTTCTCTTCCTCCGCGACGCAGCGCTTCCGCCATCGCCAATTGCAGAGCGGGTCGATCTTCCACTCCCGCCTCGTTCACCAAATCGTGGTATTCGCTTGCCGCTTCATTGAACTGTTTTCCCCGCACCAACAGATCGGCCCGCATTCTGCGTTCAGCAACCACCGGCGGAGGTGGGGGTGGAACCGAAGTCCATTTTTTCAGATCGTGTTCCACCTGACTCGCTTCCGGGCTGAGTGGCATAGTGAAGTACAGATTGCGAAAAATGATGAGTGCCTTGGCAGGCTGCCCCACAGCCATGTACGCACGGCCCAAAGCCAATTCGAGATCGGCTCGCGTCGGCCGGCGATCATTCTCCAGCAATTCAACGGCTTCTTGCGCACGCCCATCGGCCACCAGCGCATTGGCGTAAGTCACGTGCGCATCGCGGATGAGCAAGGACTCTGGATAACTCTTGTCGAATCCACCGAGCGTAGCCACGGCCTCGGCCAAACGCCCGCTTTGATAGTAGGCCGACCCCAGATAGAAGTTGACGTAATCGCCGAGATCTCCCGCCTGCGGCTTCGCGCGATTCAACGCATCAATGGCCCGCGCGTAATCGTGATCCTGAACGTGCGCATAGCCCGCGACCAGCCAGGCCAGCGCGCCTGCATCTTCCTTCGCATGGCGTCGCGCGTAACCTTCGACCCCGGCGTAAGCCGCTGGAGTTCTGTCCTGCAACAACTGCCGCGCCATTGGCTTTAGCGTTGCCGACGCCACAAACGCCTCGTGCATACGCCGCAATCGGGGCGAGGTCCGCCTGCGTTTTGCGCTGGCGGCGGCCGGACTTGCTTTCTTGGGAGTGGTCGAGGCTTTTTTAGGAGCTGGCTTCGTGCCCGATGGTTGACTGGAGGTTTGGGCTACTGCGAAATCTGTCGCAGAAAAACTGAGAACTCGAATTCCGCAGCACAATACTGCGACCGTCAGGAAGTGAACCGGAAGAATGCGATTCGAGCTACGTAGGACCACCACAACATTTGATTATCTTCCTTCCTGCTAATCCTTGGATAGAGGATCCAGGCAATTTCAGGTGACGGGAGTGCAAGACAAGGTTCCCTGGAAAGCCTTCAGATCACAGATAAATAAAAAGAGCCCGCGCGACTCGTGTTCAAATCGGCGGGCTCACCCAAGGAGTACTGTTCAGTACTCGTGCAATCTAGTACAAAATTGAGCTAAAAAATGACATTAGGGACGAGTCGACCGTCGCTAGTCTCGAAAAGCCCATCTTGAGGTTTGAGTCCCAGATCCCAAAGCCAGAGCAGCAGGTCTCGTCTATCGGATCTCGTCTATCGATGAAAGTTTGCGCCTAGCAGCGAAGCGTCATCTTCGGCCAGACTGCGAATCAGTTCGCTGCTGAAATAGTCCGCAGCGGCCGCCGCAGTGTTGCCGTAACGTTTTTGATAAGTTCCGCGGCTCTTCTCGATGTCTTCCTTCAGCCGGTCGTACAAGTCTTTGTGCTTGCGGCCTTCCGCAACTTTGGCCTGATTGTACAGTTTAATTTCATCCATCAAGAGTCGCGCAAAACGCTGGGCTTTGCGATGCACGTCGGCGTCTTCCGGCGATAAGTGAGCGAATGCATCCGTTGCGGGCGCCGGGGCCGCAGCCGACATCATTGCCGGAGCCGCTACCACTTCGGCAGCTGCTTCCACCATCGCGGGTTCTTCGACTGGAACCGGAGCTGCCGCCACATGCTTCGGGGCATGTCCGGCGAACGGGTCCGAAAACGATGAAACGGTCTGGACGGGCGGTGATTCAAACTTCTCTGCCCCGCCTGACTCGGCCGCACCCTCTTTCGCAGCTTGCTTTCGCAGCGATGCAACTTCAAGCCACGCGCTGGTCGCCGCAACCAGTAACTCAAGCGCTGCGGCTTCTAACTTGCCGCCCGCTTCAGTTCCAGCATCCGCATAAACCAAAGCCGCAACCTTATCTTTAAGGCGGAGTGGCAACACCATCACTTGATTTTCGGAGGGCGCTCCAAACTGCGAAATGAATTTCGGATCTATATCCGCCGCGCTCGCGCTCACGACGGTTCGCATCTGCAACGCTTTTGCGGCCGCGCCATCGTTCACATCCAGAGAAAAATCTTTGATGTCGTCATTGTTGTCGAATGCGCGCCCTTGCCATCCCGTGGCCGATCCCGCTTTGATTACGAATAGCGCGGCTCGACCGCTGTATCCCGCGGTGCTGTCGAGCAGCGCACGCAGAATCTCTTTTTGCGTCGTGCCAGCATGGATGGCAGAAACCGCCGCCAACAAATCAGTCGCGCTTCCCGCCGATCCGGACGCGCTTCCAGCTTGTGGCTGCACCTCGGCTAAAACAGCGCGGGTCAATTCTCGCCGCAACTCCGGCAAGTGGCTTTCCAGCGTCTGTGAGATCACTTTTTCTACGACTTGCTCAATCGAGCCTTTATGTGCCATTGTTACCTGACCACTTCGAGCGCTAAACGCGGATTCTTTTCCGGCAAGTTTCTGATTATACGGCCACTCGGTCGAGGTTCGTGGATGACCGAAGTAACGTCCAGCTGGGCATTTCCGTGCGCTGAGTCGAACGCTGCGCCGAATTTAGCCTAAACCGCTCAAGGCAGAGTACGTCAAAAGAATTACGCGCAAACGCAGGTTACCAAGTAAAATAACACTTTCGTTTTGCCGCTTAAGGTGAAAATTGTTGCATCGGATGAATGATGAGTACCATCCAACCCAAACTAGGAGAGCCAGTCCCGGTTACTGAAGAACTGGCGCTCGTTCAGGCGGCCAAAGGCGGTGACGTCGGGGCGTTTGAAGAGCTGGTTCGGCGCTACGACCGGAACGTTTTTCGCATCGCGCAGCACATCACGCAAAACCGCGAAGATGCGGAAGACGTGGTGCAGGATGCGTTCCTGAAGGCGTACAGCAATCTGGGGCAGTTTCAAGGCCAGTCGAAGTTTTATACCTGGCTGGTGCGTATTGCGGTGAACGAGGCGCTGATGAAGTTGCGCCGCCGTCGCCCCGAGCGCACGGTTTCGCTGGACGAAGAGGTCAAGACCGAAGAAGATTCCGTTCCGCGTGAAGTCGCGGACTGGAGTCCGAATCCGGAGCAGCAATACAATCAGGCGGAGTTGCGGGAGATTTTAACCAAGACCATCCAGGGCTTGCCCGCAAGTTTCCGAACTGTTTTCGTCTTGCGTGACGTAGAAGGGCTTTCGACCGAAGAAACTGCCGAAGCGTTGGATCTAAGCATTCCGGCGGTGAAGTCGCGGCTGTTACGGGCGCGATTACAGCTGCGCGAGCGACTGAGTCGTTACTTTCAACGGCGCGAAGGCTCGAATGGTAAAGGGATCGCCGATGATGAAAAGAATCATGACAGCGGAGATGGCAACCAGTGAAGTGCGCTGAATTCCTGCAAGAACTAACCGACTACCTCGACGGCGTCATTGACGACCGTACAAAGGCCGAACTGGAAGATCATTTAGCTTGGTGCCACAACTGCTACGTGGTTTGCGATACCACCAAGAAGACCATCGAAATCTATCGCGACTCGCAACTTTACGAATTGCCTGACGACCTCCGCGGACGACTCCGCAACGCCATCGTCTCCAAATGCCACGCCAGCAAGAAAACCGGCCCGGAGGGCGTCTAGCTCGCCGTTTTTCGCATCCCTAACAGCTCTGCTCGTCCTGAGCGCCAGCGACGTATCTGTGCATTTGTTTGCACAACCAGCCTCCCTCCCTGGAGAGTTTGAGAAAGCTCCTCCGTCCCAGACGAACCTTTTCCACCGGAGCCGAATCTAACTTGACAGTGGGCCGCGTACTTGGCCAGAGCCCCGGAGAAAATAAGGCAAACGGGCTCGCGGGGGCAAGAAATAATGATCACGAAAATATTCGACACGTTCTTCGGCTGCTGGCACAATCACTACAGCTTCCCGATTACTGTCCGGCGAGGGTCTAGTCGTACGGGTGCTGCTTCTCTTACCGGCACCTACGTGGTCTGCCTCGACTGTGGTAAAGAAGCGCCCTACGATTGGAATGAAATGAAGGTAATCACTTCGCCTGCGCAAGCTCGCCATTACTCGCAGTCGCTGGCGCCTCGACAAGCCGCGTAATTTACGCCGAAGCCATCAAGCACGAAAGCCGCGATGCGAATCGCGGCTTCCTTATGTTCCAAACACTTTAAACTTCAGATCAGGCGGCGATCTTTTTCATCATTCCGCCTACCTTCATCCTGGGATCGTGTCCGAAGGTAAATAAGCTTCCTACAGATGGCGCGCCCGTAGTCACAAATACGCTAGCTCCAACATTGAGTGTGTAGTCATTAGCGACAGACGCCGCATGAACCATCCCCAGCCACGACGCCCACGAGCCATCGCTGAGCGACGGTGGCCAGGCCGACGCCAAACTGCTATCCACATCAATCACCGTTCGCGGTAAGGTACTTGGCGTGGCAACTGTGCTAAGCAGCAATGGCGATTGCAGATCGCTCGTGCCCGCCGGCGACGAAGCGCTGGTACCGCGAGCAAAAACCGCAGTTACCCGCGCCAGGTAATTCTGCACGTTGGGATCGAGCGTCGCCACCCGCATCATCAAATAGTCTCCCTGACTTAGAGGCAAAGAATTGCCTCCATCCTGCGCACCGCCCCATTGGGCAGACGTCAGGGGCTGCGTCAGCGCTTGAAAGTAATCTCCCAAATTGTTCGGGGTCCCAGCTGGCTGGTAGGTAAACCAGGCCGCCGATTGGTTGAGGATGGTAGGATTTGGCAGCGTGGAATTGTAAGGCTGAAAGCGCCCTAAACTGGCGTTAGAGCCAGTCAACGAAAAAATCAAGTTGTAGAGATAAACCGCCATGTCGTTTTCTCCTTTTTTGAGGTTAACTCCCCGGGGGACGACAACGGAAGCGTACCGGAGAGTATGCCTCAAGCCCGCGAAAGTCAAGGGTAGAACGCTCAAACCAGGATGCAGAGTCCCAGAATTGAACTGCCTCAAACACTCTCTCGGTACGCGGGGTGTGACCCCCCGCATCGCCGCGTCGTATCAGGTGTGGGACACTTGAGCGATGAGAAAGCCATCCCTGCGAATTTCGAAATGGCTGGGGGATATCCCTGTAGAAGGCTTCTGCTCTTCTTGTCCCGCGGTTCAGTTTAAAGCGGCCAGCCCCAGCCATCGGCCAAACCGCGAGGAGTACCAGAAGTCTTTGCAAAGCGCGTTCGGCGCACACGTTAGAACCGTCCATCCAGATCACAATCCCGGCCCTACAACCGCACAGATCGCGAGCGAACCAACAACTGACAACTAGCAGGTCGAGATGGCCAGCATCCGATTGTGCGGCTCTCCCCTTGACAGTTTAGGAGAGTCGCGATAGACTCCTAATCATCTTAGGAGGACGCGTGACGACTCAAGCCCAACTGCTCCCCGGCACCCTCGATCTTCTTATCCTCAGGGCTGTGTCGCTCGGTCCATTGCACGGATACGGCGTGCTTTTGCGCATCGAGCAAATATCTGGCGGCGCACTTCTGATTGAACAAGGCGCGCTTTATCCTGGCCTGTTCCGACTGGTGCGGCAGGGATTGCTCAAGGCCAGCTGGGGCACTTCTGAGAACAACCGTCGCGCTAAGTTCTACGAGCTAACCGCCGTCGGACGGAAACGGTTGCGCGAAGAAACCGCCAGCTGGAACCGCCTAGCCGCTGCTATCACCAGTTCACTCGCCGTGCAGCCGGAGGAAATATGAGCCTCGCCTTTTGGTTTCGTCGTTCCCAGGCCAATCGGGAAATGGACGACGAGTTGCGCTCGCACATCCAACTCCGCGCCGATGATCTGGAGCGTTCCGGTCTGACTCGATCCGCGGCCGAACGGAAGGCGCGCATCGAATTCGGCGGCTACGAAAAGTTTAAAGAAGAATCCCGCGAAGCCGCGGGCGGTCATTTCTTCGAAGTCTTGGTGCAGGATCTGCGCTTTGCTTCCCGCGTGCTGCGCAAATCTCCCGGCTTCACCATCACTGCGGTTTTAACCTTGGCACTGGCAATCGGGGCGAACGCAGTGGTTTTCGGAATCATGAATGCGTTGATCATCCGCCCTTTGAATGTGCCCCAGGCGCAGAGCCTTTACGGAATCGAGCGCGGCAGCGACAAGGCAGTGAATCAGTCGTATCCCGACTACCTCGATTTGCGCGATCGCAATCGCAGCTTTGAAGATCTGGCAGCCTATAACGTTGCGGGAGTTACGCTCGACACGGGCAACCATCCTTCCGGCGCATGGATCATGGAAACTACCGGAAACTACTTCGACGCGTTGGGCATTCAGCCGTATCTTGGCCGGTTTTTTCATGGCACCGATGAGCACGGCCCGAACAGCGCTCCTTACATCGTACTTACACATGCGTATTGGCACGCGCATTTTCAGAACGATCGCGGGGTTGTGGGTCGCGTCGTTCAAGTGAATAAGCATCCATTTACCATCCTGGGTGTGGCTCCGCCTGAATTTCGGGGAACTGTGCTGTTCGTCTTCCCCGATTTCTGGGTACCGATTGTCAATCAGGAGCAAGTGGAAGGAACAAATTTTCTGAACGCCCGCGGCACCCGCGGCATTCTGATGGTGCTGGGGCATCTGAAGGCAGGAGTCACTCCCGCACAGGCGACAGCCGATCTGAACTCGATTGGGGCGTATCTGGAAAAAACTTACCCTCAGGACGATGGTCATATGAACTTCACGTTGACGCGTCCAAGCCTCACTGGCGATTGGCTGGGTGGTCCGATCAAAGCGTTCCTTACCGGATTGATGTTGCTCGCGGGACTCATCTTGCTCGCCGCTTGTGCCAACCTGGGCAGCCTGTTTGCAGCGCGCGCGGCCGACCGTTCGCGTGAAGTCGCGGTGCGACTCGCACTCGGATCAAGCCCAGCGAGAATTCTGCGCCAATTGTTTACCGAAGCCGTGCTGATTTCACTGATCGGGGGAGGCCATCGGCCTTTGGGGCAGCGTCCTATTGCTGCACGCCTTGAGCGTGTGGCGACCGCTTCCCACGGTGCCGCTCAATGTTGCTGTGTATCCAGACGCACACGTTTACGCCGCAGCATTGCTGTTGAGTTTGGCGAGCGGATTCCTCTTCGGCGCAGTCCCCGTAAGGCAGGTGCTTCACACCGATCCCTACGGGATCATCAAGTCGGGAGCAACGCGCACGACAGGGCGAAAGATCAGCCTGCGCGACCTCTTGCTGGTCGTGCAAATCGCGATTTGTGCGGTGCTGGTGACTTCTTCTCTGGTTGCTGTCCGTGGACTGATGCGCTCGCTGCACAGCAATTTCGGCTTTGAACCACAGAACGCTCTGCTGGTCGATACGGGCCTGAGCATGGCCGTTTACAACGGAGATAACATGCCGATCATGCAAAAACGCGTGATCGAAGCTTTGCAGGCGGTTCCTGGCGTGGAGTCCGTCGGGTCGGTGGACCGCCCGCCTTTGTATTACGGCGCGAACAGCTCGACGGTCTTCACCGACAAGACGACCGATCTGCGGCCCGGGAAAGCCGCCGCCGAGGCCATGATGTACAAGGTTTCACCCGAGTACTTCGACGCCGCGCGCACCGCCTTGTTGGCGGGCCGGGTCTTCACCTGGCATGACGACAAAGCCTCGCCTAGCGTGGCCGTCGTGAACCGCGAGTTTACCCGCAGGATTTTTGGCTCCGCCAGCAACGCCGTCGGCGGAGATTACAAAACGCCTGATGGCGCGCGCATACAAGTCATTGGCATTGTAGAAGACGGAAAATACGCCAGCCTGACCGAAGATGCACAACCGGCGATGTTTTTTCCCGTCGCGCAATCACCGGCGAGCCAGGCGACACTCGTGGTCCGTTCGCATCGCGATCCGCAGCAACTCACTGCAGCCATGAGGAGCACGCTGCACAGTCTGGATCCAGGAATGCCGTTTGAGTTCGAAACCTGGAACCACGCACTTGATGGAGCACTGCTGGCCCCGCGCATCGCAACGATTGCCCTCGGCGTCATGGGCATGATGGGCGCAATGCTGGCCGTAACCGGCATCTTCGGAATGGCCGCCTACTCGGTCAGCAAACGGATGAAAGAATTCGGAATTCGTATTGCCATCGGCGCCCAGCCAAAAGAAGTGTTGCAGATGGCGTTAGGACGCGCCTTTAAATTGCTGGCGATCGGTTCTGCCGCCGGACTGCTTCTCGGAATTCTAGCCAGCCGCGTGCTCGCGTTCGTGGTGTATCAGGCAACGCCTCGTGATCCGCTTGTGCTTGGCGGTGTTGTTCTGGCGATGGCGCTTCTCGGCTTGCTAGCCACCTGGATTCCCGCGCAACGCGCGCTGTCGATCGATCCGCTGGTGTTGCTCCGCGAGGAATAGCGCGACAGCGCGCGTGTGCTGTGGCGAATCGTGCGAATGACGTCTTTAGCGCTCAAAAGCCGTCAACGTCGATCACCGCTTTGGCAAAGGCCTGCGGGGCTTCTCGCGGCAGATTGTGGCCGACGCCACCCGTGATGAGACGGTATTCATATTTGCCGGAGAATTGGCCGCGATAGGCTGCGGCGGGCGCATGCGCCGCCCCATTCGAGTCCCCCTCCATGGTGATCGCAGGTACCGTAACGACCGGACGCTCGGCAAGCTTCTTTTCCAGATCGTCATACTTCGCTTCGCCTTCCGCTACGCCGATTCGCCAGCGGTAATTGTGAATCACGATGGCAACGTGGTCCGGATTGTTAAACGATGCTGCCGTGCGATCGAAGGTCGCGTCATCGAACTTCCACTTCGGCGATGCTGTCTGCCAGATGAGCTTGTTGAAATCGTGCAGGTATTTCTCATAGCCGGCCC
The DNA here is from genome assembly GCA_963771285.1 of uncultured Acidobacteriota bacterium. Classification (GTDB taxonomy): domain Bacteria; phylum Acidobacteriota; class Terriglobia; order Terriglobales; family Acidobacteriaceae; genus JABDBE01. Next base: position 76,173 of record CAVYSX010000014.1, on the reverse strand, counting down.
GGCCGTTTTCCGTGGCAAAATAATACTGATACCAAAATGCTTCTTCGAACGCTGGTGGCAACGGCATTTTGTTGGCGGCAGGGCTGCCAATCAGATAACCGCTCACAGAGACGATCCCTTTGCAGCGCTCCGGCCAAAGCACCGCCATAATATCCGCCGTCCGCGCACCCCAATCGAACCCAGCGACGATCGCCTTTTGAATCTTGAGAGCATCCATCAAGGCGACAATATCGAGAGCAACCACCGACTGCTGACCATTCCTGAAGGTTTCACCCGCAAGAAAACGCGTAGTGCCATAGCCGCGCAGATACGGAACGATCACTCGGTATCCCGCGGACGCTAATAAGGGCGCAACATCGACAAAGCTGTAAATGTCATAGGGCCAACCGTGCAGAAGAATTACCGGTTTGCCATTGGCGGGCCCAGCTTCCGCGTAGCCAACATTCAACAAGCCTGCATCGATTTGTTTCAGCGGCGCAAACGAGGTGTTTGATTTGCTCGAACTTCCACTGGGTGCGTTTACGTTGCTGGATTCTGCACTCGCGGAGCCGAGAGTGATGAACTCTGCGGCGGCAATAACCATGGCCGCGTTGCGCAGGAAGCGGCGGCGGTCATTGTTAGTTTGATCGTGGTCGATTTGGTCGTCGTGAGTTCGATTACGGGTGATTTCGTCAGGCATTTATCTTTCTCCAATCTCGGATTGAATTCAGTAATCCCCGAGCAACGCCTTCTAGTTCATCAGCCGCCCCGAAGCATTATTCTCTGTCGTGCCCTGTGCAAAAATCCGCATAACGCAAATCGCTCCGTCATTCTGAAGCCAGGTTTATCGGACCTGCTTTCGTTGGCGAACACCGAATCCCGAGGCGACGAGGACCTCGCTTCGGCGTGACAAGTCCTTCAACGAGGATCGCGGCGGAAATTCCCTATCTTTAATTGTCCGAAATCATCCTCAAAATCTTTGAGCCAAGAAAAAAATCAAAAAAAGACTTGACATGATAACTAGTGTTATAGTTAACTATAACAGTGGATGGTGGGACTGAGGTTATACCACCACCTCAAGGAGGCGTAAAGCCATGAAACAAAAGCACATTTTTACTTTGGGACCCGCAGTAGGACTCGCGCTGGCCCTGTCGCTGTCAGCAATGGCACAATCCGATATGCAACACGCTGTGCCAACTGCAGCTCCGTCCGACGCCCAAAAGTCGTTCGACACCATAAAGGCGCTCGCAGGCGAGTGGGAAGGCCCGGTAAGCGTCCCCGAGATGCCCGAAATGAGCGGTGGCAAGCCGATCCACGTTTCGCTACGCGTGACTTCCAGAGGCAATGCGGTCGTCGAAGAATTTCAGGAAGCGAACACTCCTTTCGACGCCGCCAAGTTCGATCACCCGGTCACGATGCTCTATGTGGACGGCGGCCAGCTCAACCTGGTCCACTATTGCGACGCCGGCAATCGGCCCCGCATGATCGGCAAGATATCACCCGACGGCAAGACTGTAGACTTCGGGTTGGTGGACGTCTCCGGGAGCACGGAGCGTGGCCACATGCAGCACGCCGTGTTCACATATATCGACGCCAACCATCACAGTGAAGACTGGACCTACCTGATGCCTGGTGACAAAGCGATCCATGCTCACTTCGACGTGAGCCGGCTGAAATAACGACCAAGGCCATCGGGAACCCGTGAGCCCGTGGTACAGAAGAACTGTTAGGAACACAAAATGGATCTCGAGTGGAATGACAGTCAGCCGATTTACCGTCAGCTTCGCGACCGCGTAGTCGCGATGATCCTCGACGGCGTGCTCAAGGAGGGCGATCCTCTGCCCTCCGTGCGCACGGTGGCGGCCGAATATCGGGTCAATCCGCTCACAGTTCTGAAGGGCTACCAACAACTGGTCGACGAGGGACTGGTCGAAACCAAGCGAGGTCGTGGGATGTTTATCAATTCCGGTGCGCGCACTCTGCTGATGAAAGGCGAACGCCAGAAGTTCCTTGGTGAAGAATGGCCCCGGGTTTACGCCACCATTCAGCGGCTCGGCCTGAATGCAGAAGAACTGCTGAACGGTGCAACCCGCCCGACATCTGCCGATGCCGCACCGTCAAAACCGGCTCAATCGAATTCCCCCGAAGAGGAGAAACCGAAGCCATGACACTCATCGAAGCACGTGGCCTGCGCAAGACGTTCGGCACAACCGTGGCACTGGACGGCGTCAATTTGCGCGTCGAAGAAGGCCGCATCCTCGGCCTGATCGGCCCCAACGGCGCTGGCAAGACCACCGCGCTCAATGCCATTCTCGGCCTCACCTCGCATCAGGGAGAACTGAAGGTGCTCGGACGCGACCCCTGGGCCGAACGTGATCGACTTATGCGCGATGTCTGCTTCATCGCCGATGTCGCCGTGATGCCGCGGTGGATCAGGGTTTCGCAGGCACTCGAATACGTCGCTGGGGTCCACCCGCGCTTCGATCGTGCGAAAGCGGAAGGGTTTCTCGCCAAGACCACCATCAAGCACTCCAGCAGAGTCAGGGAATTGTCGAAGGGCATGATAGCCCAGCTCCACCTCGCGCTGGTGATGGCCATCGACGCCAGATTGCTGGTACTCGACGAACCCACCCTGGGCCTCGACATCCTCTATCGCAAGCAATTCTACGATTCCCTGCTCAACGATTACTTCGATCGCAGCCGCACCATCATTGTGACCACGCATCAGGTGGAAGAAGTCCAGCACGTCCTCACCGATCTCGTGTTCATCGATCGTGGCCGCGTCGTTTTCAATTCCAGCATGGAAGAAATCGAGTCGCGCTATGCGGAAGTAGCGGTGCACCCGGACAAAACAACCGCCGCCCGCGCGCTTAAGCCGATGCAAGAGCGCCAGGCGCTCGGTCGCAGCATTTTCCTGTTCGATCATGTGGATCGCACGCAACTCGCCGCGCTCGGTGACGTGCACACCCCCAGCATCGCCGACTTGTTCATTGCCGTGATGGGTAATCCGGCCAGCCAGGCACAAGGAGTATCTCGATGAATACTCAAACCAACGCGGTCCCGGATTATCCGCTCAAGTCGCAGGTGGCGACGCCAGAGGTCAGCTCGTCAACCCGGCCCATTTATTGGTCGATCCGGCGTGAATTCTGGGAGAACCGATACCTCTACATCGCTCCACTTGGGGCCGCCGCCGTATTTTTGTTCGGATTCCTGATCAGCACGATTCATTCCCCCAACCAGATGCGTGGCTTGGCGGCGTTCGGCCATGCGCACAATCCCGACGATATTTCCGGGCCTTTCGACATCTCGGCAGCCTTAATGATGGGCATTGCAATCCTGATGAGCATCTTCTATTCCGCTGAGGCGCTGCACGGCGAACGCCGCGATCGCAGTATTCTTTTCTGGAAGTCTCTGCCGGTTTCCGACGTCACCACGGTTCTGGTGAAGGCGAGCATTCCGCTTCTGATTCTTCCCGTGCTCGTCTCAGCGATAACGGTCGTCATGCAGTTCCTCATGCTGTTGCTGAGCAGCGTAGCGCTTGCGGCCACCGGCGGGGATATCGCAATGCTCTGGGCGCATGTGCCGATTGTGAGGATGTCGCTCCTCACGCTCTATCACCTTCTAACCGCGCATGCGCTCTGGCCCGCACCGGTCTATTGCTGGTTGATTCTAGTTTCTGGTTGGGGACGCCGCGCGCCATTTCTATGGGCGGCGTTACCCGTTGTCGCCCTCGGCGGTCTTGAAAAGCTTGCTTTCAACACTACCTATTTCGCGAACCTGATCGGTTCGCGGCTTCTCGGAAGCACGGCGCCGATTGCCTCTACTGACGTCTTCCCGACCAATCCGTCAGTACACATTACTCCGGCTGCATTTCTGGCCGCGCCGGGTCTCTGGATCGGGCTGGCTATTGCCGCAATATTTCTGGTTGCTGCCGTGCGCCTGCGGAGATATCAGGGACCAATCTGATGGGCAGGAGTGCTTGATCCCAGATCCCCCGCGAGAAGAGAGGAGAGGACTTTATGAGCACGCAAGCTCAAATGACATTCTCAACTGCGGTCGCTTCGCGCAAACCGCGTTCGCTGCAAAGTTACGCTGACACTGCGCTAACCGGAGCCGTACGGTTTTGGTTTGTGATTACCGTTATCGGCCAATTGGTGTTCGCCTTCACCGTAGCGTCCTTTTACGGAATGACCGCTGCGCGTGGCGAAGTGTACTTATGGAGCAAGCACATAACTCGTGGCTACGTTCGTGGCGACACCATGGGCAATCTCGCCATCGTGATGCATCTGGCCTCGGCGGTCATCATCATCCTCGCCGGAGTGGTTCAACTGATCCCGCGAATCCGCGAGCGTGCACCTTCTCTTCATCGCTGGAATGGCCGCCTCTATGTTCTGACCGCGTTCACCATAAGCCTTGCCGGCCTATATATGACCTGGATTCGTGGCAGCGTCGGCGACCTCGCTCAGCACCTCGGAAGCAGCCTGATGGCAGTACTGATCATGCTCTGCGCTGTTATGGCGTTACGCTATGCGATGGCCCGCGACTTCAAGACTCATCGTCGCTGGGCTTTGCGTCTCTATCTGGTGGTAAGCGGATCGCTCTTTATACGGGCAACGATCTTCCTCTCGCTTGTCCTCAACCACGGCGCCTTCGGTTTCGATCCAACGTCGCTTACCGGCCCTTTCCTCACGTTCGTGACTTTCGCCCAATACATGGTTCCCCTCGCCGTTCTTGAAATCTATCTGCACATGAAAGATCGAGGCACCGCGCCCGGCCGATTCGCAGTTGCCGCAGGCTTATTCTTGGTCACCATCGCACTAGGAGCCGGAATTCTTGCGGTTACCACGGGCGTCTGGATACCGAACGTCAAGCGGGCCTACGACAGCCGCAAATCCATTGCCGAAACTCTTTCCGCGACTATCGCATCCGCCGGCGTCGACCAGGCAGTCAAGCAATACCACGACTTCAAGATCGCGCCTCCGATGAATTACAACTTCGACGAAGACGAACTCAATGCGTTGGGCTACCAGCTCCTGCACGCCAAGCAAGACAAGGAAGCCATCCGAATTTTCCAGCTCAACGTTGAAGCCTATCCGCATTCGAGCAACGTCTACGACAGCCTGGGGGAGGCATACGCTGACGCCGGTGACAATCCACAAGCAATCGTCAACTATCGGAAATCCCTGGATCTGAATCCCAAGAACAATGGCGCAGTCAAAATGCTCCAGAAACTTCACGCCCCCAAATAAAGAGCCCGCTCCACCTGGAGCGGGCTTGGGGACAAGCAAATAAATCTACTGGCCTGGGCAGACATTTGGTTCGTCATTCTGGAAGGCTAACCATTTGTTCGCCGAGTCGCTTCTGGGGGCACCGAAGTAGCCGATGTAGACCAGCGATTGGAGGTTATAGGTGAAGCCGTGGAGTTTGTACTTGAAAGCCCCGTAGTTCCCCATGCGCTCCAGCGGATCGCCGACTTCCAGGATGCTGTTGTCGTTGCAGCCCACGACGTTGTCGACGAACGGGTCGTCCATCCATTCACCCAGTTCGTGAGACATTGCGGACACATCCTGAGAGAATGCCCCGACCCTGTCCACGTAAGCAGCGTTGGAATAGGTCTGACCGCCAGGCTGGTTGCCGTTAGCACTATGGTAGCCGCCGATGCAGCATCCACCCGAGGTCAGGTAGGTGTCATAGAAAATGAAGAAGGGGAGGACATCCGGAGTGGCTTTGAGCTTCGTCATGAAGGTCTGCACGACGCCATCGTAGTAGTTGATGTCGGCGAGGCCTACGGGTATACCGAACTCGTTGCCTACCATGCAACTGCTGACGTTGCAGGTGATGGTCTGTTCCGGCTTGACTACCGCCTTCATCAGAACGTGATACTGGGTGTTCTTCTTCACGTTGGCGCCCCAGAAAGTGCCGCGCTGGAAGGCGTCGATGTACTGCGTGTTGCCGAGGTCAATCTTATTGTTCTTGAAGTCGATACCCGCCGAGAAGAGCGGCGAAGCGACCGTGTTCTGAATCACAGTTTTTCCGTTGCTCAACTTCGTCTTGGGATCGAAAGTCTTGTTGCCATGGTTCTTGTCGAAAACAAACTTCACCGGAATAACCCACACCGTGACCGTGCTGGTAACGTTGGTCTTCGAAGGATCGGTGCCCACCATGGTGAAGCTGCGTTTGGTATGGGTCAGGTCTGTAAAAGTGCCGTTCCATTGGACGAGCTGCTTGCCCGAGGGTGGGGGTGCCAACTCTGGGTGCCGGCCGGCGGTAAACAACGGCTTGGGGTTCGGGTAAGGGCTGTCTTCGGCGTCTTGGCCAAGAGCTAAGCTGGCGCAACCCACAAGCAAGCTTGCGAGCAAGGCAAATGTAATCGTTCGATTCATGTCTGATTTACTCTCCTCAAAGGTTTGTGATCTTGCAAATAGGTTTCAACAACGTCGACTCCGGGAACCCAGAGTGACGGGCCGAACGGGAACGGAACGGCGAGCCAATTCTGGACGGCGCGGTCCTGAAAGTCAATAACTGTTAGGTGTATTTGTGAGTAGGTAAACTATTGCAACTATTACGCAAAATCCTACGCAACCATCGGAAACGCTCATCTTTCAGGAAAGCGACCGCTCAGCAGCTGTCAGCCCGATGAGCGAGAACTCGCCGCGGAGATGGTCAACGTCTCCAGCGCCTTCGGGTTGAGGCTTTTTTGTTGGAAGATTCTCTTTAACCACAGAGGGCGCTGAGGTACACAGAGGACGGCTCAGGCGAGACCAATCGATGTTCATCGATGAGGCCATAATTCGGGTGAAGGCTGGGGACGGCGGCAATGGATGTATGGCGTTCCGGGTGAAATGCAGATCATGGCTTCGCGTTCCCTGCCGCGCCCTCAATATTCAAGTGATACCTCGGATCGGTTCGCAGCGAAACCAACTCCGGATCATTCTTGATGTCACTCAATTCTTGCCCGGCCTTTACCGCCGCCAGGAGATTTTCCAGCGCTTGATCGCGGTTCCCGCCAAGCTCGTACACAGTCGCCGAATCGTACAGAATCGCTGGGTCTGTACTGTGCAACTGATCCACCGCTTTCTGCGCCTGGAGCGCGCCTGCCTTGTCTCCGCTCTTGGCCAAATACAAAGCGAGGTCTGACTTCAACAATGGATCTTCAGGATTCTTTGCAATGGCCTCGCGCGTCATACGAATTGCGGTCTGGTAAGCCTGTTTGGCTTTCTCTTCATCGCCGGGCGTCCAACGATACGCATCCGCCAGACTCCCCCACCGCTCCGCATCGTTGGCGCCCAGAGCGATAGCCTTTTCGAACACTGGAACCGCATCCTGATATCGGGCCTGATAAAAACGAATCGTCCCCAAATTGTTATAGACGTCCGCGGCCGGTTTGATTTCGAGAGCACGCTGCAAAGCCGCAGCCGCATCGTCATCCCGCCCCAGGGCATGATAAGCCGCGCCTAGATTCCGCAGCGCCAGCACATTATCAGGTTCAAGCTTTAGCGCCTGCTCCCAATTCTCGGCCGCATCTTTGTAGTTCGCCGCCTTATAGGCGTTCAGGCCCAATTCCATATAGCTGGCCCAGTCTTTGGGATCCAGTTGCAGCGCGCGTTTTAATTCCTGAATTGCCTGATCGCTTTTTCCGGTCTTGTCGTAAAGCGCCGCCATGTACTGATGGGGACGCGCGCTTTTCGGATCCAAATCAGCCGCGGTACGCAACTGCTTCTCCGCTCCAGCAGAATCGCCACTTTCCATCAGCACGAGCGCCTTGGAAATATGCGCTGCGGCAAGATCATCGTCCAGGCTGAGCGCTTTGTTCGCATAATCCGACGCCAGCTTCATCCACTGCGGGTCGGGATTCGGACGATTCTTCAGATAGTAAGCCTCGCTCAAGGCCGCCGCACTGCCCGCCGATTGAGGATCAAGCTGCACCGCCCGCGCCAATAGGCTGATCGCCTGATCCAGATTTCCTTCTCGATCGAAATGGTCCAAATCCTGCCGTGCCCGCTGATAGAGCGTGTACGCGCTCGCATCCGCCGGTAAATCCTGTGTCGTGGCAACCGGAGATATTGCTCTCTGATAAAAATGCCAACCGGCAACCGATCCCAACCCGAGCACAATCGCCAACCCCACGACCGGCGCCCAAATTCCATACCGGAGAAATCCTCCGGCGATCCACTGCGAACGCGGCCCCGCGCTCGACATCTCCAATGTCGCGTCACTGGGATGCCAGGTCAGCGGCCCGCTCACCAACCCCGCCGCCCCTCGCCGCAACTCAATCCCAACTTCGGCCATCGCCTGAATGCGCTTCGCGGCATTCTTCTCCAGCATTTTCGAAACCAGAGCAACCAATGGCTTCGGAATCTCCGGACGTAACTCACTCAAATCTCGCGGCGCACTGAAATGCAAATTATGCAAAAGCGCAATCGAATTTGGCCCGTTAAACGGCAGATGCCCACTCAAAACCTCAAACATCACAATCCCAAACGAAAAAATATCCGACCGCGTATCCACCCGCTCCCCCCGAGCCTGCTCGGGACTCATGTATGCGACCGTGCCGGTTACTGCGCCAGGCTGGGTTAGGGTTAGCTCGTTGGTTTCGCGCACCCCACCCTCGGTGTCCGTTGTGGGGTCGAATTTGGCTAGGCCGAAGTCCAAAACCTTGACCAGGCCATCTTCCGTGATCATTATGTTTCCCGGCTTCAGGTCGCGATGGATGATTCCTGCGGCGTGCGCCTTGGTCAGGGCGTCGGCAATTTGCACACAATAGCGAACCGCTTCATCGAGGCCCAACGTGCGCTTCTTCAGAATGGATGACAACGTGGCCCCGCGCACGTACTCCATTACGATGTAATCGATGTCGTCTTCGGAATTAATTTCGTAGATGGTGATGATGTTGGGATGGTTCAACGCGGACGCGGCCATGGCTTCGCGCTGAAAGCGGCGGCGCGCGGTTTCCCGCAAAGGGCGATCCGTGGGCAGGACTTTGATCGCCACATCTCGATCCAAACGTGTATCGTGCGCACGATACACTACGCCCATGCCACCCGCCCCAAGGTCCGCGACGACTTCGTAGTGCGAAAGTCTTCGGCCAATCACGGCTTTATCTGTCCCCGGGAAGCCAACGTCAGAATTCTACACGCATCCGAGGTTGAAACGCGGTCGTGTTGTTGTGATCATGGAGGCCGGGCATCGTCGCGCAGGGAGGCCGGGCGAGGGCCCCATCCTCCATCGTTTAGCGTTTTGGTTCCCTGCGCAGCATGACTTGGTGGGTGGTGCTTTGCGGCAGGGCTGAACAACTTGCGAGAAAAACTAAGCGTCACTAAATCACGGTGGAAGCGCGGCCCTCAAGGGTTGTGCAAGATGCCCCCGAATCAGGGCGTGCTTCACCCCCGGTTGTCGCTTTTCGGTTAGACTTTATCCATCTCACCTGCAAGATTCGCGACTTTGTTTGCTGGGGACGCGACGGTTTTACAGCGCTTCGGTGTGCTGACAAATCGGCCCCCCGCAACAATCGCTCGCACTGCAGCCAACAGATCCGAACCCGAGTTTGCCTTTGTGACATAACCCCACGCTCCTAGATCAAGCGCGGCTTGCACGATCTCCGTCGCACTCTCCTGGCTGACGAAGAGTATTTTGGACTCTGGAGCGAGTTCACGGATTCGGCGGGCGGCTGCAATTCCATTGAGACCAGGAAGGCCGATGTCCAGCAGAATCAGATCGGGTTGCAGTTCTTCGGCTTTCCGCACGGCTTCCAATCCGTCGGACGCTTCGTAGACAACTTGCACGTTCGCCATTTGCTGCAGCGTCGAGTTGATGAATCGCCGAAAGGGCGCAAAGTCTTCCACTACCAAAACGCGGATTGATGACACTGCAAGACCTCGTCTCTTCCCGGCCAATCGGAGCCGATGGCTTGCCACCGGCCTCGTTGCAACAATAGATGGGCCCCTGCCACGAATTGACTTCTAACTTGTTTGAACCCTTTTTCTGGGAAAAAGTTAGCTGCGTTGCGATCAATAATCGAACCGACGGAGCACACGTCCATCTTGCTGTCGCACACATCCGAGCGTGCCCCGTGAACTGCCCTTCCTTTGCGACCTCGACACCCAGCCGACCTCGCGCCGTAGATGCCTGAAGTCTGCGCGGGGGTTGCCTCGATGCTGGGTCTAGTTATCTCCCAGACATAGCTGCGATGTTTTGTGACAAATCCCTTTCGCAAACTACAGATGTCCTCAACTCCGGCCTCACACCGCCGGCCGGACTAAGTAATCCCAGCACTGAGATTTTTTCGGCACAAATTCTGCCTTTGACTATAATGGCGCTCGGCCCGTGTGGGTTTGAGGGACCTCACGCTGGCCTACAGGTTTCGTCTTGGACCCTCGCTCGCCGTCCTGCGAGCCGGCTTCTCTACATTCTGTTGGAGGATCGCATGCTCCATCTCGATACCGGCAACACCGGCTTCATGATTTTGTGCTCCAGCCTGGTCATGCTGATGACGCCCGGGCTCGCATTCTTTTACGGCGGACTGGTGGGCCGCAAGAATGTGCTCGCCATCATGATTCAGAGCTTCGTGTCCATGGGCTGGACCACCGTCATCTGGTACATCTACGGCTACTCGCTCTGTTTCAGCGGCGACTGGCACGGCATCATTGGAAATTTCGACAACGTGTTTCTGCGCGGCATCGGCCTGAACACGCCATCGCCCAACGAAAGCATTCCCGCATTCGTGTTCATCGCCTATCAGATGATGTTCGCGATTATCACTCCCGCCTTGATCTCCGGCGCATTCACCAATCGAGTGACCTTCAAAGCCTACATGCTGTTTCTGACCGGCTGGCTGACTTTCGTTTATTTCCCATTCGTTCACATGGTGTGGGGCGGCGGATTTCTTCAGCAATGGGGAGTGAAAGATTTCGCCGGCGGCATCGTGGTGCACAACATTGCGGGAATCGCCGCGCTGGCGTCAGTGATTTATGTCGGCAAGCGCCGTGTCGCGGACCGCGGCCCGCACAGCATTCCGCTGGTCGCGCTCGGCACCGGCCTGCTGTGGTTTGGCTGGTACGGCTTCAACGCGGGCAGCGAGATGCGTGTCGACTCCGTCACCGCCACCGCGTTCCTTAATACTGACGTCGCCGCGTCCTTCGCCGCCGTCGCCTGGCTGATGGTCGCATGGATCAACGAGAAGAAACCGAAACTGCTCGGCTTGCTCACCGGGGCCGTCGCCGGACTCGCCACCATCACACCAGCAGCGGGTTACGTCTCTCCCACCACCGCGGTAATCATCGGCCTCGCCGCCGGCGTGGTGTGCTACTACGCGGTCGAACTCAAAAACAAGCTCGGCTGGGACGACGCCCTCGACGTTTGGGGAGTTCACGGCGTCGGCGGCGCTCTCGGAATCGTTTTGCTGGGCGTTTTCGCCAACAAGGAATTTAATCCCGATGGCGCCAACGGCCTGCTCTACGGCGACTCGAGTTTCTTCGTCAAGCAACTCGCCGCCGTCCTGTTCTCCAGCCTGTGGGCATTCGGGTTCACCTACGCCATGCTGCGAATCATCGACGCCTTCACCGCCGTCAAAGTTAGCGAGCAGAACGAAGAAGTCGGATTGGATGAGGCGCTCCACGGGGAACAGGCCTACGAACAGCTTGGGTGAGATGTTCTGTTATTCGGCGGGGGCGTGTCTTACCGCCCCACCAAGGTCAAAACAAGCGGTCCAATGGGAGGCGCCAGCATGGCTATCCGGTGCCCCGCCGCCGCATCAGAAACTCAAACCAAACTCCTTGCCCAAACTACGGGATTGGCCTATCATGCTGGCAATCGTCACCTTAAGTTGGTGACCCCTTCGAACCAACTGTCGCAACGGGGTAAAAATCAATGTTCAAACGCGCGCTGCACGGGGCATCGGTCCTGGCTCTTCTCGTATTCTTCCTGTATTCCGCGACCGCACAACAGGATCCCATTCGGCACTTCGTCTTCCTCTCCTATGGTGCGGTTATCAAACAGGGCACCATGCATATCGGCGGCACAGGTACCTCTGACCAGTTCGGCCAATTCACTCCGGTCGACCTGAGCCAGGTGAGCGGACAGCAGACGATGTGGTCGGCAGCCAACGCCGGTCAGAACCGCAGTCCGTTGGAGAGCCCTTCGGGATCGGTGTCGAAACTCGACCTCAAAGCCCCAGGCAAGGCACGGCACGAGTATGAAAAGGGCTATGTATTTCTGGTCAAGAAGGATTACAAGTCGGCGATCGAGCACCTCGGCGTTGCCATCACCATTTATCCCGACTTCGTGGCTGCCCACAACGCGCTGGGCTCCGCCTATTTGGCGCTGGGTCAAAACGATCAGGCGCGCGACCAGTTTGCCAAGGCAGTTTCGCTCGACGACCACTTGCCCACTTCCTATTTGAACCTGGGTTGCGCCCAGTTGGCGCTCAAGGACTATCGCTCGGCACAGCAGTCCGCGCAAAAGGCTTCTTCCATCGCCCCGCTCGACCTCCAGTTGGCAACCGCGCTTACCTACACCCAGTTTATGAACCAGGATTACGGCGGCGTTCTCGCCACCGTCCGTGACATCCATAGCCGAAAGCATGAGGGCGCCGCCATCGTGCACTATTACGCTGCGGCGGCATGGGACGGGAAAGACAACCTGCGGGCAGAGCAGGCCGAATTGCAAACCTTGTTACAGGAAGACCCAAAGTCTCCCGCAGCCGCCCAAGCCGGAAAGATTCTCGCCGAAATTAAGGTTGAACAGCTCCGCCGGGAAGCGGTAAAGAAGCAGGTTGTGGCGTCTGCGCAGGCTACGGTCGCAGAGGTCAATCCTGCGGTTGGACCGACACCCGAACAGCAGAAGGCGCAACTCCAACTGGTTTTGCAGGAGTCCCGGGAGCAAAAGCAGATCGCGGAAGCCGAAGCCGCGCCCGAGGCGATGTGCCTGAGTTGCGGTTCGGGTGGACTGCCCGGCGCACCCGCGGACATCGGGCGATCCAGTCTGGGCACGGAGCGATCCAACGGCAACTTCACTCTGCGTAGCGTGGTCGACGAAGTCGCCGTATTTTTCGCCGCCACCGATCATGGAAAATCCGTAACCGACCTGACTCGCGAAGACGTCGGAATTCGTGACGATCAGAAGTCTCCTTCGTCCATCACCGGTTTCCGCAACGAAGCTCAGTTGCCCTTGCGGCTGGGGATCGTCATCGACACCAGCGAATCCATCACCACCCGCTTCTCTTTCGAGCAGAAGGCAGCCGTCAATTTCTTGCAGAAAACTCTGACCGACCAGAATGATCTGGCCTTCGTGGTGGGAGTCGCCAACTCGGTTCTGCTGGTGCAGGACTTCACCAATGACCAGCAACTCATGTCGCGCGCCGTCGACAAACTTGTACCCTCCGGTGGCACCGCCTTGTGGGATGCGGTTTCTTTCGCAGCCAGCAAACTTGCCAACCGCGAGGAGACGCAACCCGTGGCCCGCATGCTGGTAGTCATCAGCGACGGGAAAGATAATTCCAGCAGCATCGCTTTGAAAGACGCGGTAGCCAGCGCCCAGCGCGGAGAAGTGTTTGTCTACACCGTAAGTACGCGGGATGCCAACGATGAAAACCAGGACTACACCTTGTCCAGCGAACGTTTATTGGTTGGCGACCGCGCCTTGAAGGTGTTGGCCGAGCAGACGGGCGGAGCCTCTTTCATGCCCGGCTCGGTCACAGGCTTGAACCATGGTCTGAACGAAATTCAGCAAGTTATCCGCAGCCGCTACCTGATTTCCTATAAACCGGCTGCCTTCAAACACGACGGCCAGTTTCGTTCCATCCAAATCTCGGCCGAAAGGTCAGGTCACAAGCTGCGGGTCTATGCACGGAAGGGCTATTACAGCAGCACCAGCGCACCGGGCAGCAACTGATTTCAGCTGAGGACGTGCGAATCTGCTGCTGAGAGAACCACCTCGCGAGAAAAGGGTGCTCCGTTCTTTCCGCACTCTTTGCGGAAAGGGTGGGCCGCCAGATTCTCGCCCACAAACTCGCACAAACAGGCGAAACTCTCGCCGCAGGAGATCACCCACGAAAGAGTGGGATTCCTTCACCCAAGTCTTCTTTGATTCCCGTCTCCAGAATCCGAGACTCGCAACTGCGCCCCAAAAACTCAAGGCCGCCTGTCGGCAGCCCTGAGTGAATCCACTTGCAAAAAACTGACGTTAGTCGCCTGCCACGTGCTCTGCAACTTCCGGTGCGGCGGCTTGGGGTTGGTTTGTGCTGGGCTTGATCAGCGCGCCTAGCGGAATGAATCCGTTCTCCGCCACTACTGGCTTTTCCTTGAGCACGACTTCGCGATAGAGCGCCGCCATGCGCGCATTGTAAGCCGCATCATCTTTCTGCGGACCGCGCGCTTCCGGCTTTCCCGCCGCCTGCTGTTTGGCATCCCGCGCCCGCAGCTTTTCTTCGCGCGAGTTCTTCGCAATGCCCAGTTTGTCCAGGTCGTGCTGTTCTTCGTTGGTGACCAGTTCGTCCTTCAGCACCAGCGAGTGCGCGTTGGAATCCATCTTCACGTTCTTGCCGCCGGCGAAGATCTCATGCCGCCCATGCTCCTCGTACCATTTGGTCAGAGTCGCAGTCATGTGCATCTTCTCGATGATGTTCCGCCAGCCTACGCCCGTGTTGTAAGCGCAGAAAGAAATCTCGCCTTCCTGCGTGGCATAAGGAATAATGCACTGCTCGGTGCGCCGGAAGTCGTAGTTAAACAGATCCTGAAACCACATCCCCGCGATAAACAGAAAGTTCCAGCGATCCTGCCGCCGTTTCATCACGTCGTCGATCGTGCGGTCCGGACCAACCTTGCCATAATTCTTTCCCGTGGCGTTGAAGTTCTTATCGAACTTCCTAAGAAGATCCATCAACTTGAAATGCGTCGGCGATTGGAACGGATCGTAATTCTTCATCAAACACAGCGCCATCCCCACAATCGTGAGAAACTTTCCCCGCGCCGCATCGTTCACTTTCTGAATGTCTTTAGCGAGCTGATCGCCCTTGAGAAAAGCCGTAACCGGCACCGCCTCCTTGGTCTCCTTGTCAATCATCACCGCCATCCCCGTCCCACAATTCGGGTGGCAGCCGCAGGAGAGTTGGCCCCAGTCGTTGTTTTTGTCTTCTACGTGCATGAGGTCGGCCCAATCGCTGAAGGTTCCCATGAAGGAAATTGGGAACCAGTCTCTTGCGGGTTCGCCGAGGCCGGTTTGATTCTTTACGTCGTGGGCCAAGTGTGACAGAGTGTAGCGCTGGGCCTGGCGGCGATCATCGGTGACGGCTTCGTCGCGGCCGGTGAAGCTTACGGGCTGGAAGCTCAGGAATCCGATTCGCTTGGGATTGTCGAGAGCGAATTTAATGATTCGGCCAACTTGCTCGTTGTTGATGCCGTTGACGATGGTCACGACCGGAACGATTTCTACTCCGGCGGCGTGCAGGTTTTCGATGGCTTTAAGTTTTACGTCGAAAAGGTTGCCGACTTTTCTGTGGGCGTTGGCGGCGTTGCCAATGCCGTCGAATTGGAGATAGGCATAGCGCATGCCGGCTTCAGCAGCTTGCTGGGCGAACTCCAGGCTCTTGGCGAATTCGATTCCGTTGGTTGCGGCTTGCACGCTGTTGTATCCGACCTTGCGGGCATAGCGGACGGCGTCGAGGAAATACGGCGACAGCGTCGGCTCGCCACCGGAGAACTGCACGGACATCTGGCGGCGCGGCTTGATGGTGATGGCGTTGTCGAGCATGGTCTTGATGTCTTCCCAGCTCAATTCATGCACGAAGCCGACCTGATTGGCGTCCATGAAACAGGGATCGCACATCATGTTGCAGCGGTTGGTGAGGTCGATGGTCAGCACCGATCCACGGCCGTATTTGACGGTGCTCGATCCGTGGTGGTGCAACTTTTCGTCGTTGTGGGCAACGATGTCGCGGCCGGGGAAAACTTCTTCCAGGTGGCGCGAGAATTCGGTGTCCATCGACATGACGTCTTCGAAGTGGCCGTGGACGGCGCAATCCTTGACCATCAGGATCTTGCCATCGCGCTCGATGATTTCGGCTTTGATCTCGCCGACCTTTTCGTTCATCAGAACTTCGACGGGCAGTTTGCCGTCGAGAATCTGCTGGCGAATTTCGGGGACACACTTCGGGCACAGGGAGTCGGTGGTGCGGGGCCAGCCGAGGGGAGGCTTCGTCTTCTGTAAGACTTGAGCAGCGGCTTCTCGGACCATTTCGGCGTGGGAGCAGGATTCTGCTTGATCCGGTTGAGGCGCTCAAAGACCGCCCAAGCGCCCTGGGCGCCGAGGGTGACTGCCTTCTCCACATACTTCACTGGCTTATGCATTTTTCCTTCTCTCCGTTTGTTTCTCGACTGCTGGTTCGCGGCAAGTCAGGCATTTGCCGCGTCCGGTGAATCTTGAGCAAAATTTGTACGACGTTGAACCTGTAAAGACTTCCTACCTTTATAAGCGACCTTCACGCGGGAGCACAGTCCCTCTCGATGGACCTCTCCCTTTGTATCTGTGTAAGTATCCTATTGACCGGGCAGGAGTAATGGCACGCGGAACCCAATGAAAGGGTGAAAAACGGGGTTTAGCGGTAAAATGGCGCATTGGATGGATGTAAGTGATTGAGGGGATTAGGTTTTCGGTAAAGGCTTGGATTTTTTTCTGTCTTACTCCTTGGGCGAATCGAGCAACGGCATCGACCACAGGGGACACGGGGGTTCACGGAGTGAAAGCGTTTCTGGTCTTCCGTCTGGAATCGCGTTTCAGTCTAGCCTACGGGGTTTCCATCCCGCAGAAAGCGGCCACCTGCCCCCGTGATACTGTAAGCAAGCACACGAGGACACAATGTCAAAACATGATACCGCCACCAAACGCCACCGACGCCCGAAGTCGGCAAAACGCAAAGACTACACGGCTCGCACCATGGCCGCACTGAAGGAACTCGAAAAAGCAGCGAAGCTAAGAGCGAAGCCTGCCTAGCGATCGATTACTCAGCACGACGCGTGAAACAACCTTACGCAAGGACCCGGCATTTGTCCACCAAACACGAAGCGGCCTAACTGGTCTCCCAACTGCTTGACCTGCTCGGGATCACTGGCGGCGCGGAAGCGTTCTGCCAACTGGAAGAAAGATTTCTCTTTTTGCTGGTGCGCTTCGATTCCTTGCTCGATGTGTTCCACCAGTACGCGATTGTCACTGAGATCGCGCTGCCGGGTTAAGGTCTCGACCTCTCTTGCAATCTTGGGCGGCAAGGTCACACATCGCCGAACGTGCTTTGCGCGGGCTGATTTTGCATGAGCTCGTTTGGTAATCGGCACAGCTGCACCAGTATGGACCGTTGTGGTGCATGGCACTTCAGTCAATCCCCAGCCTTCACAACTGTGCGCCCTGCGGTCATTGAAACTCCGGTGGAAATACTATGTAACAATTCTTTTTTGCATCCTTTTTCGAGGAGCTTTCCATGAGATGCGTCTCTAATCTTCTTAGAGGCTTGGCGGTTTTCGGCGTGGCATGGTTCGTGGTTTCATTGTCAGCGACGGCGTGCGCAGAAGAGCAGCATATTGTCTCGCATGATTCGCGGGTGGCTGGCGTAAAACTGCACTATCTGACGGCGGGGCATGGTGCTCCGCTGATTCTGCTGCACGGGTATGCGGAAACTTCGCGGATGTGGCGTCCAATCATGCCGTTGCTGGCGGAGAAGTTCACGGTGATTGCGCCAGACTTGCCGGGGATCAGGCGACTCTGAGATTCCGTCCCATGGATTGGATATGAAGAATGCCGCGATTCGGATTCATGAGCTGGAGGGTGCGCTCGGCGTCCAGAAAGCGGAGGTCGTGGGGCACGATATCGGGCTGATGGTTGCGTACGCATACGCGGCGCAGTTTCCTGCCGAGGTAACGAAGCTGGTTGTGATGGATGCTTTTTTGCCGGGCGTGAGCGGCTGGGAAGCGATCTATGACGATCCGAATGTCTGGCATTTCAGGTTTAATGGGCCGACTCCGGAAGCTCTGGTGAATGGCCGCGAGCGAACCTACTTTGAATATTTCTGGAACGATCTAGCGGCCGACAAAACGCGCTCGCTGCCGGAAGCGGACCGCAGAGCATATACGGAGGCCTACTCCCGGGCGGGGCGTATGCATGCGGGCTGGGCGTACTTTGTTTCGTTTCAGCAAGCGGCGAAGGATTTCGCGCAACTCTCGCAGACGAAGTTGACGATGCCAGTGCTATCGATTGGCGGCGACAAGTCATTGGGAGAAGCCTTGGCGCAGCAGATGAAGTTGGTGGCGACGGATGTGACGGTTGTCGTCCTGAAGAATACGGGACACTGGGTGATGGAAGAGAGTCCGAAGGAAACGACCGACGCGCTGGTGAAATTTCTGTGAGTATTTTTGACCTCCGGATAGAGCAACGGCATTAACCACTGGAGACACGGGCGTTCACCGAGGAAAGCTTGCGAGTATCTGGCCCACGGGGCGTCCGCTGTGGGCTATTTCGGTGGTGCGGGATCGCTCTTCAGAGTGTAGACGAACTCCTGAATCTGACTTCGCTGGCGTTCGATGTTGGCTTGCTTCTTCCGGGAGAGCTGCTGGTAGAGATCGAGTTCTTGTTGGGCCTTTAGTCTTTCTCCGGTGCGCTCGTAGGTTTGCGAGAGGCGATAGTGGGCTTCCTCGAGATCAGGGGTGACCTGGATTGTTTTTTGAAAAGCGGCGATGGCCTGAGGGAAATCTGCGCGGTCGAAATAAATAATTCCTATTTGCAGGTAGGCGGCGCCGAGCTTCGGATCGAGGCGCAACGACTTGTTCAGCAGCTTCTCTGCGTCGGCGAGATTTCCGGCCTGGTCACGCTGCTTCCACAGGCTGATTGCGTAGTAATAGTTGGCGAGGGCGTTGTCCGGTTGCAGGTGGGCGAATCGAGCCATGCGCTCGATTACGCTCTTCGGTTGCAGGGTTTCGACGCTTTGCATTTTGCCGAGGAACAGGTACGGTTGCGGGTCGTTGGGATTCAGGTCGGATGCCTGACAGAGGTGGTCGAAGGCCTGGTCGAAAGATCCGCGCGCGTACCACGCGACGCCGAGGCCGGACAGCATACGCACCGACTGCGGAAACAAGTGGTTGCCTTGGGCGAATACTTCGGTGGCAGGTTCGAAGGCGCGGTGCGCCAAGAGTTCGGCACCCCAGTCGAATAAATTCGATTCGCTGGGTGCGAGCTCGGCGGCGCGCTGATACTCGCGAACGGCGTCCAGCGGATCGTCGAGTTGCTCATCGTCCTCTGCGAGTTGGTGATGCAGGGCAGCTTGATTTTCTGCGGTGAGGTTTGGCTGCGCTAGTTGGGCCAAAACATTGGTGCGCATTTTGGCGGCGTCGGATTTGAGTGCAGCGCTGTGGTTCGGGTTTTCGGGGTTTAAGAGAACGGTTGCTTTGGTCAGGTCTTCCGTGGCGCGTCTCGCCATGCTGGAGCCGTGGCCGCCTGGGTTGGCGGCATCGGTGACACCGGCTACGGTAAATTGAGGCTCGTCGTAGAATTGCGGCGATCCAATTGCCGATGTTTCAGTTTGCAATACCGCCGGCGCAACCTTGTTTGCGCTAGAAGGCTTCAACGGTTCCAAAACGAGGTCGATTTTCTTCCCTTCTGCCGGAACGAAATAAAAGGGACCGGACTCTGCCGCAACGTATCCCGGAATCTCGGCGCGAAGCGTG
Organism: uncultured Acidobacteriota bacterium; assembly: GCA_963771285.1. Lineage (GTDB taxonomy): Bacteria > Acidobacteriota > Terriglobia > Terriglobales > Acidobacteriaceae > JABDBE01. The sequence goes on along the minus strand of CAVYSX010000014.1, from coordinate 56,494 downwards.
TAAGTGCCACTGTGCAGCGCGGAGAAACAATAGTTCCCCTCTGAGTCTGTCTGCTCGATTACACTTTGCGCTTCATCAATGCCGAGGAGGTAAACCATGGCAGCAGCCAGCAACCTGCCTCGCGAATCACGCACTGTCCCGCGTAAGAGCGTCGCTGGGGCTGCGTTCTGGGATTGCCTCCACGCCGGGCCCACGCCGAAAAGCGTGATCAGCAGAAGCGCGCAAGTTGCGACGCGGTTTCCGCCGCTTTCGAGATGTCTCGTCTCGTGGAACTGGCTCACCAGAAAACCGCCTAAATCGGATTTCGGCATCGGATTACATCCCCAACCCGGAAAATGCTGGAGCGAATCACATTGGTGTATAACGCTTACTAACGGCCTTCCAGCAGTCCGTCCAAGCCGCGCCTCCCACACCGCGAATTCCGGTCACAACTTGATGGATAACGGTAAGGCTCGGCCATTTCTGGCGACGATGTCAGAGCATGGTCGGCAAGACGATTTATTCTACAAGCGACTGTATGGAATTCAACAACTACTGAACAGGACTTGTCGTCAATTAATTCTGCGGGTCTCTCGTCAATTGCCCTGGTATCGGCTAGCGTTTCTGCTTTTCTCCAGGCCGATCAATCAACTGTTCCCGTCGGCACTTTGAGCTTACTTAGGATCCGGGTCCATTCTATCGAGCATGGCATCCAGGTCTTCCATTGCCATGAATTCTTTAATCCACTTCACCACCTCTGGCAGTTCTTCGGCTTTTCGCACATTTGCGCTGCCTGTGAGATCTTGCGATGGTGGTCGATGGTCGAAAACGGGTATTTCCAGTGGGCTGCCTCCGTACAATCCTCCGTCGACTCGGGTGAAGGCTCGCGGTTTCGGCATCGTAGCGCTACGGTCAACCGAGGTTGCTATGATCGAAGCGTGTTGTCGGCCGTATTGATCAACCAAAATTACTTCCAATGGAACGAGCAGGCCATGGGTATATTCCACAGGAATTTTTTCGCTGACGCTTAGGGCCAAGAGCATACCTCTCATGCTTGAGCCTGCTGCAATCTCACCACGAAGGCGATGATTCAAGATCGAGTCGTAGGGAAAGCGCCTACCGCTCAGCATTCTGTAAGTTTTTCGTTCTGGGGCATGCTCCTTGGGATCCCCTTGGAAAGCCCACCACCAGTCCCCCTCCAGGAGACGGCCCTGCAGTTTGTCTATTCTCAAATTGGCGTAGGAATTGTTGGAAATCATTACATTGAGCACACATTCACTTCCCATCTTCAAATCGAAAACTCGGCTTCCTTTCAAGGATTCAACCACCAAATCTGGCCGGGCGACTGAATTGTCCTCTACCAGGACGGGGATTCCGGCAGCCTCCAACCTGGCGGTAACCATCCTTTGCTTATTAGTGCTCAGCTTCATTGCATTGCCTCCGCGCCGGATAAGTGCATCATGTGCATGACGTGCACAATGTGCAGAATTAAACCACTGATCCAATAGTTTCCTTGCAGTCAGGACATCCCGGCAAACCCTTCATAGTCGCTGGCACTCCAAACGCCCTGGCTGTCTGGTGGATGCGGGCAGAAATCTCCCGGGTGAGTCTCAATCCACGGCCACCTGCATCCAAACGGATTGTGCCAAAACCAAGTATCCTGAGCGCACTCCCGACTGCTTTGGGACTTAGGGTATACCACTCACCGCGCAGGGAGAGAATGTCGCTAGCCGTTTTTGCGACGTCGCCGACGTGCACTTCTGTCCTACGCTCGTGACAGAACACAATCAGCGACTCAAGTATTGGCGACACCTCGGCGGTCCGCTCCAAACGAAGGCTCTCATCCTGATCCCGCAGCAGCGAGATGAGTCGGTCTCGTAGATCTGATGCGTCGACAAGGCACGCTCCCAGCCCAAATGCAATTTCCCGCGTTGGCCCCGTTAAATCCGTCATGTCAAACTCGGAGCAACAAACTCGGTCATAGTTCGCAAGGCGATAGTTCAGGAGTTTGGCTCGTATTTCTTCGATGGCCGCGTGGTAGCGCTTCTCATCGCCTAACCTGACTAATCGCCTCGCGGGCTTGACTGGGACGGTCAGGCAAACGAGATCACAAGCGTGCCCCACGTCCGCCGTTCCTGAATAGATCACGGCGGCTCCGCGACTTTCGCGCAATGAGCCGTTGCGGAAGACTCCAAACCCAGATGCGTGCAAATTCGAGATGAGCTTCCGAAGTTTCGCGCTTGGTCCTGGAGCAAAGAAAAACCGGGTTGTGGTTAAGTTCTCGGGCACTTGATCGATGCCCGCGTCGTCGACCAGCAACAGCGGATGCCAGCAAAACCAGCTGAGCGCACGTAGCAAAGCCGTGGCTTCGGTATTCGCAGGTCCTCGCAGCCAGAGGCAGACTCGCGTCAGCAAGCAGTCAGCAAAGAAGGACGCCAGTGCAAAGACAGCGGCCAAGAAGGCACTATCTGCAGCCAGTTCCGTAGTCTGCTCCAATATCCGTGAAATTTGATCCACCAACTCCTCTACTGGTCCATGCGGGTGATCTCTGGTCGGCAACCGCAGCTGCCGCAGAAGGCCGGGATCGAGGCCAATCGGGATATAGCGGCGGTCGGCGTGGTCGATCTGGTCCCCGATTTGTGCGTCCCGCCCGACGCGGTGCAGCAGCGCCGTTCGCGACGGATCTGCGGAATCGCGTACCAACTCAAGCAGGCTGCCGTCGGCAAGCCGCTCCCCCGCGGTCGGCGTCAGCTCTCGTTTCTCGCCGCCGAGCTTTTTGTATGCTTTTTCAGGGTTGCTCAACGGTAGCAGGGCGCAATTGACGACCTCGCTTTCGATGGCGTGTGGCCTGTTACCTTTTCCCTCGCGCACAGATTTTGAGCTCGCCGTCTCTCTAGCGGCAACTTCGGCACGCGCGACTTTGTTTCTCATTTGCATCCGCCTCCGGGGCAGTTGTGCGGCAGAGGCGCAATGCTGCGTCACTGCACATTTGTAAGACTTTGGAAACCAAGCCGGAAGGATATACAAACCAGAACGCTTATCTCTTCACCGGAAGAGTGAACTAGAGGTGACCAAATTGTATCATGAGATCGAATATATGAGGACGTGATTGATCTTATCCGAGACAAGGTGACCCGAGAGGGATGCCATACGGAGGATTAATTAGCAGCCAGTTCGAAGCGAGAAGTTGAACTAGATGGCGGCCTTTTCGAAGAGGAATTCGCCAGCAAGTATACCTGTGGAGCAAACGAGTGCTATGCCCGCAGGAGAGTCACCCTCGGAGCCCCGGCGAGGCGATGGGTGCGCAGATATCCGGTGAAAATACCCGGCCCCAGCCGGGCGAAGATGATATTCGCGTTGCAGAATGCGGCGCGTGGTGGGACCGCTCAAATGTTCAAGGGCTTCATCGACCCGGCCAGCAGTTCGACGTCGGCCCAGGAATAGCGCTGCAGAAGACGATGACGATAAGAGTAGCGAGATGCTCAAGCGGAGTGTCCAAGTGCGCTTTCAACAGCCTACCGTAAACGAAAAAAGCAAGACCGAACTCGGTCCCGGAAGCATACTAGGCTGCGACCTGGTGACATCTCAGTCCGCCGGCTTGGTGTCAAGCCGTCCCAAGATTCGCTCTAGGAGTTTCGTCCCTTGCTTCTCATACGCATCAGATCCCACCAAAAGAAAGGCTTCGCAAATACGCGCGACACTCTGACCTTCGCGAGCCGCAATTATTTCAACGTTTCTCTTCAGGCGTGAGTTCACTCTAAATGTAAGACGAGTGTCCTTTTTCATTCGGGCAATCTTAGCATTCGATATTTCGGAAATCCGCAAAAAAGTGGTTGACTTGAAGAGTTCCTTTATGTCATGCTTTTGTCATCCTTTTGGATGACTTTCATGGAAAGCACAATGCCTCCAAAATGCAGCCTAGTCAAAGAAAACACCTCAACAGCCAAGAAGAAATGGCCCGATCAGGCCCATCGAGTTTGTATTCAAACCTTAGCCCATCTGACACGTAGCTATCGGTTTTCTGTTGCCTACGGAGACTTAGTTTTGCTCGACAATGGCTGGTACGTAACTCATGCCGGGCTTCTTCGATTGGCTCGTCGCCGTCGAGCCGCCGGAATGCACGTCGAGCCGGTGTTGGCGTTTTCCGAACCGCCCGTAGGACGATGGGTATTCAAAGCTACCGTATATACGTCGCCAGTTTGCAAAGGCTTCGTAGGTTACGGTGACGCCGACCCTTCCAATGTTTCTGCACTGGTCCACGGTGCTGAGATGCGCGTGGCCGAGACCCGCGCGGTAAACAGAGCTCTGCGTAAGGCCTACGGTATCGGAATTTGTTCGGTCGAAGAGATTGGTTCGGCGGGTGAGTCGTCGCGATCCCCTGGCGAGGCGAAGAAGGTTCCGCCGCAACCTGCCAACGGGAACTATGGCGGACCTAAAGTACGGGATCGCCTGTGTCAATTGATCCGCCAGCATGGACTCGATGGCAACTCAGTTAAGGCTTACGCCACGGATTTTTGTGGCACCAAAACCCTCCGCGAAGCCACCCGTGAGCAGGTCGAGAACTTCGTCTCTCACTTAGCTGACTGGGCCGACAAAGACCGCAACGCCTTGCTCTGCCAACTCAACAGTTACCCTCGCCAGAAAGAAGGTGCCGCATGAGACGCCAAATCGCAGGCTTGCACGCCGCCGACCGCTGTGCCGTTGACCAGCTCCCCGATGGACTCTTTCTGGTTCGTGTCCACCGTGCCCAGTTTTGCCGATACGCACAGAAGCCTTACTACACAGTAGATCTGGCCATTCTCGAACCACGCAGATTTGCCGGCCATGTCATTTCGAGTCGGCTCTACTGCAGCCCAAAAGCCCTGTGGAAACTGAATTGGTTTCTGCGCGACTTCGGCTACGATGTCGCGCTCCTTGACCGCGATGAAGTCGATGAAAGTCAGCTTGCCGATCTTCAGGGCGTGGTCAAAATCAGCCATATCGTTTTCAACGGCACTTCCCTGCTCCGACTGGACGGGTTCGCTTCCGCCAGCCGCTGGCCGGAATTGTCACCATCCAATCTGGATAGTCCGCAGGTGGCCTGATGACCTATAGCTACACCCAGATCAGCCAATACTTGACCTGCCCCAGGCGGTATCGCCACCGCTATCTCGATGGCTGGAAGGAGAAAGATACCCGGGCCGCGATGCTGTTCGGTCGCGCATTCGAACAGGCTCTGGGCGCCTACTTTCGGCGTGAAGATCCAGGAGACGTCCTGTTTCGCGAATGGTCAGCCTGCAAGGATCAAGGCCTGCACTTTTCAAATCGGGATTCCTGGGATCGCATGCTTGAACAGGGGATCATGTTGCTGACCCGTTTCTGCCAAGACGATCGTGTCCAGATTCCGCAGCCACGCCGCAACCTGCAGGTTAAGTTCACACGGCCAGTTTCGGACAAGAATGACTTCGTGGCCTACGTCGATGGCATCGGGACACTGGATGGGAAACGGTGTCTGCTGGAGTGGAAGACATCCTCGAGCCGCTATCCGGAAGAACCCGCCGGGCTGTTGGCTCTCGATCCACAGCTCGTGTGCTACTCCTGGATCACCGGAATCTCCGAAGTCGCGCAAGTAGTATTCGTCCGCAAGCGACTGGTCGAGGTGCAATACCTGCGCACCTCCATCACCGATGAACAACGCGCGGAATTCGGGCAGTTGGTCGAAGACACGATCGGTCGTGTCGAGTCGGCACAGTTCCCCGCGCACAGTGGCATTCGCTTCCCCCAGAATCCCTGCAGTACTTGTCCTTATATTGGGCTTTGCCTGGGGAAACCGGAATTGGTCAACATCGCGCTCGTACGACGGCCGGGAGCCGAAGACCTTGGTTGGCTTGACGAACTTACTTACTAGGAATCCGCCCATGCTGCCCAAGCTCAATCGCCGGCGAGCGGTATTTGTGCTCACGAAGATCGATGAGATTTTGGCGTGGGAAAGGCAAAAAGACGCTGAGCGAGACACTCGCTTCGTCGAACTGGGCCGCTACCTTTGCGAAGTTCGAGCCGGGCAATACTGGCGGGTCGACAACGTCAAATCATTCGATGAGTTCCTGGAACGGCGGTTTCCGGAATCGAGGCGGAAGGCGTACTACCTCATGTCGATCCATGAACATCTGCCGCCGCAGGCGAGGAAAGAGCTAAAAGAAGTTGGCTGGACGAAAGGGCTGGAGCTGGCCAAGGTAGCGCGGAGGGACCGGGAGAACTTCGATTGTGCAACCTGGTTGCACAAAGCTCGCGAATTGCCCAAGGAAGAGTTCAAGCAGGAAGTCGAGAAGGAGCTAACCGGGCGAGACTCGGAACCCTGGGAGATTACCTACTTCAAATTGTACAAGAGCCAGATGCCGGTGATTGAACAGGCAATCGAGACCGCGGCATTGATGTTGGGAACGGACAAATCGCGAGGCTATTGCCTGGAGATGATCTGTGCGGATTTTCTGGCGGGAGCCAATCTTGAGAGTGGAAATCCGAAAGTACTCTTGCGGACAGTATTGCGGTTGTTTGGGTTCCTGCCAGGCGAAGAAAAGCAAGAATTTCTCCAACACGTTGGCGAGAATGCATTGTGACTGGGGTCGTGCCCAAACGACCGTCGCATTCGACTCGAACGAGAGCCGTACGAAGAACTTCGACAGCAGGTGCTGCGCCGCGATGGCTGGAGGTGCCAGGCATGCGGCACAATGTCAAACCTCGAAGTTCACCACCTGGAATTTCGAAGTCACTCCGGCGATGATTCTGAGCAGAACTTGATCACACTCTGTACCGCATGCCATGCCAGCGTCCACAATTGATGATGATGCTTCAAAGTTCACATCGCTGTCGATGGTGGCTGTATCCGCAAGGCCAACATTGCAATGGTAGGGGATTTGCGCATGCATTACAATTCCACTTCTGAACTTAATCGTATGTTCGCGCGGTCTGGAGCGTTACAGACCACGGCTTTAAGTCATCGAGGGAATGATGAGGTTTAACCAGTTTGGCCACTTGACAGGCGTCCTGCTTCTGTCATGCCTCCCAATCCACGGACAAGCGCAACGCAAAATCATCATTGATCAGGATGCCGCCGGACCGGCCGGAACCGACCAGCAATCGATCCTGCTGCTGATCCAGTCGCCGCAGACGCAGGTGCTGGGGATCACGGTGGTGACGGGCGATGCGTGGCTGAAAGAAGAAGTAGCGCACACCTTGCGCATGCTCGAACTGGTTGGTCGGACGGATATCCCCGTGATGGCAGGCGCGGAGTATCCCCTGGTTCGAAGCAAGGACGAGACTGAACTTTGGGAGCAGCAATACGGCTCGGTGGCGTGGCTGGGAGCCTGGACGCCGAAGTATTTTCATCCGCACGACCAGTTGGTGAATTTTCCCGAGGGCTTACCCACCACCAAAGCGGCGGACGAAGACGCGGCTCACTTCCTGGTGCGCATGGTCCGCAAGTTTCCCAACGAGGTGACGATCTACGAAGGCGGGCCGATGACGAACCTGGCGCTTGCCATCGCGATTGATCCAGAGTTTGCGAGCCTGGCGAAAGAGCTGGTTTTCATGGGTGGGAGTTTGAATCCGAATACCACGGACCCGGAGTTTACGGACACGCCGCGGCGCGAATTTAATTTGTGGTTCGATCCGGAGGCGGCTCATGCTGTGCTGCATGCCCGGTGGAAGAAAATCGTTTGCACGACCGTGGATATTTCGGTGAAGACGCGGCTGACCAACGAATTGATCGATCGCGTAAAGGCAAGCGACACGCCTGCAGCGCGCTACATTGGCAAGTATGCGCGGGTGCGTGGTGAATTCAGCTATTTATGGGATGAGCTGACTTCGGCGGCGTGGCTTGATCCTAGCTTGATCACTAAGAAAAATGTGCGCTTCATGGATGTGGACCTGGGACGCGGCGCCAGCTACGGTAACACGCTTACCTGGAGAGACGATGACCGGCCCAAGGTCGAAGTCCAGCCGGTCGAGATACAGGTCGATCTCGATACCGAGAAATTTTACAAGATGTTTGTCGAGTTATTGAGCGCGAAGACGCCGTCGCCCGGGCATTGAGGATGGAGTCGCGTTCGCACGGGCGAGGACGCCCGCGCGCCTGCATTTTTACGGCAATTCCTGCAGCATTTTGTTCGCTTGCGCGTGATTGGGATTTTGCTTCAGGAGTTCCTTGAGTATCGCTCGAGCTTTTTCTGGCGCATTCTCCGCGGTGTAAACGCGTGCCAGGTTCAAGTAGGACTGATCGAATGCGGGAGCGACACGAATGCATTGCTCGAAAGTTGCGACCGCTTGGTCACGGCGCTGGGTACGCAGGTATAGTACGCCGAGATTGTTCAGCGCTTCGGGATACGCGGGACGAAACTTTCAACGCCGCTTGCAGATATTCGTAAGCACGATCGCTGTCGTCCAGCTGTGCATACACCATCCCCAGACTGTAGTTGGCTTCGGGATCTTGCGGACCGACTTTTACCGCGTGCTCCAGCACGCTGCGAGCAGCGTCCCATTGTTTCTGCTGGCGATAGGCATTGCCCAGGTTTTCCAGCGCAACCAAGTGATCGGGACTGAGCCGAAGCGCTTCTCGAAATAATGGGATCGCTTCGGCGGTGCGGCCTTCCCGCGTGGCCAACAGACCGAGGTTGTTCCAGGCGTTCGGCAGGGTTTCAGGATAGCTCGCGGAAAGTTTTGTGACGCGTTCAAAACTGCTACGCGCTTCCGCCGTCTTCTGTTGTTGCAGGTAGACACTGCCCATGCCGTACAATGCCTCCGCGCTCGCGGGATCGTCGCGGAGGGCGAGATCGAACGCGGCCCCTGCTTGATCGTAGTAACCTCGCTGAAAAAAGACGGAACCGTAAGAAAGATAGTTGCGACGAAATTCGGTAGCGTCGGTTATCACCCGGAAAAGGAAGCGCCCTCGCCAGGCGTTCCGCGGCATTTCGCGGAATGCTGCGGAAATCCTGTTCGACGTGATCGGCCTTCAGCGGCCCCTGATAGATCTTGACGATGTCGCCATCGGCGTTAATTAAGAACGATGTCGGTAGCGTGAGGTCACGATGCCGGTCGAAGAGGTAGCGATACAGTAGGTTGTAAACGCCAGTTACGTCGTCAGAGCCGCGCAGGATGGGGAATGACAGATGTTGTTCATGCGCAAATGCGCGCAGACCATCGATGCTGGCCGCGTTGTCGTCGGCATCGGCATTGATGGTTAACAATTGAAGCCCTTGCGCTGCCCAGCTTTTGTAAGTTCGATTGAACGTCTTCAGATCTTCCAGGCATTCCGCCGATTGAGTTGCCCAGAAATTGAGCAGGAGTGGTTTGCCGCGAAGTGTCGCGAGCGTCCGTGTTTGGCCCGTCAGGTCCGGAAGAGAAAAGCCCGGCGCGGATACGGGCGCGAGGAGCCAAGTTTCGACTGACGTCCGGAAGCGCCTCGGATTGGTGCTCATCAGACGCTGAGAGTGAGGCCGCAGTGTTCTCCGGAGGCGCTTTGAATGGCTCCATCCGCGATGGCTCGACGCCCTCTTCGATCCAAATCCTGTGGTTCATCGGTAGGTCACGAAGTTCCTGTAGCGCTCCGCTCGGCCATCGTATCGAGACTCGCACCGGCCCTTTGCCATCTCCCAAGCCGAAGATCATTTCCTTGCTGTGTTGCGAGAGAAATCCCGAGCCAGCTTGCAGCATGTGCATCTGCCGCAGAGATCCGCATTCGACGGTGACGGCCGCGCCGATCGCGTCGCGATTACTTTTGCTGCCACGCAGACGAAGCGCAATCGACGGAGGAAGAGTTTTCATTACGTTCTTCAACAGACGTAATTGGGGACCGTTGCGATTTTTCAAGAACGACTTCCATTCGTCCGTCGTGATCAAGATCGGCGAGCGCGAAAGATCTGCCGTCCTCAATAAAATCCAAGCCGACAGCGCCGGAGACATCGGAGAACGTTCCATTGCGGTTATTGACGTAAAAAGTATTACGCTCGAAGCCGCTCCACGTGCGGTCGGCGCGAATCAGTTCGTTGATCGCGTTCCAGCCCTGTTCGTAAGCCGCGACCGGCTTGGCCTCCGCGGGCGAATTCGCTACCACCTGCCGCCAGAAGAAACTGTTCAGATCGTCGGTTTGTTCTTTGCTCACATCGGGACTCGCATCGGCGCGCGCAGGGCCGGACACCATGCCATTGGCGATGTAAATATCAGGAAAGCCATCGTGGTCAAAGTCCCATGCGTCACTGGACCATGACCATCGCCCCATGGCGACGCCCGCTGATTCAGTGGCATTTTGAAAGTGCTCGCCCTTCCCGTTGTTCCGAAGCAGAGAATTGCCCATGGCATGCTTCTGATAAAGCGCTCGCACTTTTTCAGGCGCATCGTGCTGAAAGATTTCCTGCGTAGATACGCGCTGCCCAGCCGCGGTCCACATATTGGCGACGTAGAGATCGTCCACACCACGATTTCCAGAGTCGAAGCAGCAGACGCTCATGCCTGCGCCGAGATCCTCCACGCTGGCTTCGGGTGCAATATCCGTGAACGTTCCATCGCCGTTGTTGCGATAAAGATTCTTGCGGCCGAAATCATTCACCACGTACAGGTCGGGCCAGCCGTCGCCGTTGAAGTCACTCCATCCGCAACAAAAACTGTAGCGCGTATTGTTGCGATTCAGGCCGGTCTCGGCGGTGACATCGCGGAAAGTCCCATCGCGCTGGTTGCGCATCATGAAGTTTGGAGGACCGTTCTCGGCGTCATAATAAGGATAGGGATAGCGATACTGGCCTGCACCCTGATAGTAGGAGTAAAGGCAAAAGTAAATGTCGAGCCAGCCATCGCGATCATAGTCAGCGACAGCCGCGCCCGTAAAGGTTCCCTGCGGGGGGCTCGCAAAGTGAAACGCGTCGGGCTTGGCGCGAAACTTGCCGTTGCCTTCATTCACAAACAGCAATGGGCCGCCCGTGCGAACCACGATCAGGTCCTGCCGCCCGTTGTTATTGAAGTCGGCGAAGAGTGCGAACGCGGTATTGTCGAGAACACCGACTCCAGAAGTTTCGGTGATGTCCTCGAAACTCCCGTCGCCTCGATTGCGATAAAGACGATTGGGGAGGCCAGCCGGTTGGCAGACATAAAGATCGTCAAAACTATCGTTGTCGATGTCGCCGACCGAAACCCCGTTGTGCCCATAGATGTCGATGCCGCAAGCGCCGTCGAGAACCGTGCGCCAGTAGTCGGATCCGTGGGCGAGTTGCGATGAGTAGGAGGAAATGCCGCTGAGGGCTGACGCCGTGATGTCGGCGAAGATGGGCGCGGCGGCACGGCTGCGCGTTTCCTCCAGAGCTTGCCACTTGCGGATGCGAAACGGATAGGTGAAATCTGGTCCTGAAGAGCCTTCCCATTCGAGATCCCAGAAGCCTACGCGTTGTTCGCGGTGGAAGTCTGAACCCGAGCCCACCAGTTCGTACCGAATGCGAGTCTTGGATACGACCAGGCAGTTGAGACAAAGTCGCGGCGCCCGTGTCGATCGTCACAACTTGGAACTCGGCGGTCGAGATAGTAGAAAACGAATTCATGGCCGAGCGCAATTCGTGTAGGAAGCCCTCTTTTCCAAGACCAGCCTGATGTCCAAATTTATTTTGATGGATTGCAAGCGCCGGGCCGGAACGCACAAGCCGCGATTCAACCGGCACAAAAGATGAGCCGGAGAAACTCGACGCAAGAGTTTTTTCGAACGCAGAGATGCTCTGCGGAGATTGCAGAAGACCAGAGGTCCACTCTGCCAAACTCCCCGCAATCTGATCGGCATATTTTTCGGCGATGAACGCGTCCAGACCCGCCTGCGTCTCGTGCAAAGCGGCGTCAAGCGGAGCTTGCACCCGGTAGTGGGGGCGGAAGTGGAACTGGCCAGCAGGAGGGAAGGAACTGGAAGAATCAAAGCGAGGGGCGAACGGAAAGGCGAGACCGCAAAGTCCCGCAGGAAGCAATGCTGCCCCCTGACAAAAGCGTACAAGGAAATCGCGACGGCTAGGGTCGAAGGAGAGGAGCGAGTCTAGAGGGTCATCATCGTCCGAGACAAGACCGGGCGATGAAGAGGTTTTCGATGCCCGCCCCAGCACTCTGCTCCACCGACTAGTCACGTGTGGAACCGAAATCTAACACCGGCGCGGCGGACGGTCAAGGCAGGTTAATTCAGGTAGAGAGTCGTACCGTGGACTGCATTGACCGGCGAACCTGGTTCTAGCAACACATCAGATCAGCGAGAGCACCAATCAGGCAGTCAACGCTTATTCTTAGACCAGTTGGGCCAGAAAGTTAGCTCGACAGAACTGGTCACATCGGTCTTTGCGGTGGGCGAAAGCACCGGGAAGTCCCATGATTCGTACTGAACAAATCCTGTGATTTTGAGGTCAGGACGCAGCATGACATCCGCCTGTACATTTATGTCCTGCAAATGGCCACCATCGAGGAAGGTTTTGTCGACGTTGTTGTGCCGATAGCCGACCTGAATCTGGGTTCGCGGCGTGAACGAGTACGTGGCCCAGGCTTGTTCACCGCGCCCCCTGCGTCCAATCCAGTCGCCTATCAGATTCCCATTGTTGGTGTAGCCGGAACGATATCGAATGTCGGTATAAACGGCGCCTGAGCCAAAATGCGAAGGGATGTTAAGGTCGGTCGTCACTCCTTCAAACCGCAGTTGCATTTTGTGAAGTTTGGGCAGCTGCGGCAAATAGATTCCGGGATTTATTTGAGGACGAGTCGACCCGAGGGGAGAATATTCGTCGATTACCATCGAGTCAGTGTAGAGAGTGAGCCAGTTTCTCAGACCGGGCATGCGGTAGCTGAAGTCGAACTCGCCAAGCCGTTTGGCAGGGTTGTTGGTGATGGATGAGGTATGGGAATAAAACGAGCGGAAGAAGCTATGCCACGTGAATGGATTCCCGGTCCCGCCAAACTGAGAGGTGTAAGCGAGGCTGAACTCAAAGTCTCTCGTTGGCTTAAAACTTACCTTGCTTCCGTGCAACCATGGTTGCGAGGGCAAGCCGGGGCCAATCTGCAGCGACCATTCCTGAGCCGACATCATCCCTAAAAAGAATTGACTGCGTACCGGACCTAATAATCTCGATATTCCAGGTATCCAGTAGGGGGAAACCGAGTCGATCCGAAACATAGGAATGGGTTCCGCATTGTTGCTGAAAATCAGCGGGCCTGCTGCGGTGGGACCGAGCCAAAGGTCTTGTTGCCCGATAGAGAATTGTACATTCGCCACTTGAAACGCGGCGGTCGCGGTCAGTAGACGAAATCGGTCGATGCCGGGGATTGGATTGGGCCCTGTAACCGGCACGGTGTCTGCCGCAGCCACAGCTTGCAGGGTCGACGGAGACTCCGAAGGCACGGCCGGTGAATGTTGGTACTCACCGTTTAGGTATACAGCGAACGGCCCAGCCAAGGCCCAACCTGTCACACCCGAAACATTGTTGAATCCATTCCAGTAGGGGCGACCGTAGTCGTTGACAATCGTTTGTCCAAAGTGGAAACCGTCGCGCAACGGAGTGCCGGAAATTACGGTGCTTCTCGTGTAGAGAGAATCGACCTTCGCTGCGACATTCGGAGCACCGTCGCGGCGTGCGAGCTCGTCTTTGAACTCGTCGCTGAGCGTCCGGTAGATGGCTGAGGCTTCACCATTAACAAAGTTTTCGTCTTCGAGGCGGGTCTGCGCTTCTTCTAATAAGCGGGCGCATTCCATTCGGGTCCACGGGCGATTGTCCGTGAAAGCGGTCGGCGCATAGCCCAAAGCCGCCAGGCGGTCGAACAGAGCATAGGTCCAGTCGCCCGGCGGAACATACGGAGACGCCATATTGTTCGGATTGCGCACCTTATCGCCGCTCTTCTCTTCCCCCCAACTCCCCCAGCCGGAGCCGCCCACTAGAGGGTCGTGGTGCGACCGGTACACTTGCCGACCGAAGTACCATCCCAGCGCGCTTCCCACCAGCACATCCGTAGGAAAATGCTGCTGGGCAGTGACCCGGGTGATCGTTACTGCGGAAGCTACGCCATACGCGGCCATCTGGCTAAACCAGCCGGGATATTCGTGCGCCCAGACGCTGGCGACCGACCAGGCAATCGCCGAATGTTCCGACGGAAAAGACGCGCCGCCCGCGAAGAAATTTCCGTGTCCATCGCCTTCGAGAGGACGTTGTCGCTGAGTAATCTCCTTAAACAAGTAAGTGACTCCCGTACTGTTGATGGCAGCCTCAGTGCTGAGCAGGCCAGCCTCCTGTAAATGGTCATTGTGGGTCATGTGGCCAAAAAGGAAAGAGGCTCCGCCCAGACCGATCAGGGAATAGGTGCTGTAGTCGGAAATATGCAAACTGGTTTGCATATGACTGACGTTCACTTGCTTCGCCCACCAGCTGTCGCTTGCGATGAAAGCCGCAGTAACTCCGGCAAGGGGCGCAACCCACTTGAGGTCCTTTACGCGGAAGCGGGTGGGAGCTGTCCAGAATTGCTTTTGATCCCCTACAATGTGCTTGAGAAAGGGCGTCAGCAGCCGGTTTTCAGGGTCTTGTCCCGGTTGGAGAGAAGAATCATGGTCAGGCTTCGATTTGGAGGGAGTTGAGGCAGACGAGCTGGGGGAGGGCGAGGCGGAGGAATCCTGAGCCCGTGCCTGGGAAACTAACAGAGCGGGGAGCGAGAATATCAAGAGCAAACCAGCGTAAAAATACTTCATCTCTTGAATTTAGAAAATCTTTCGGTTGGGATCGCGACATTTTCTCGCATAGATACAATGCCTGGCGACCTTTGGGCGCTATTGCACTCATGCCAAGTTTGGCGCGGCAGAATTCTCATCGCTACTGCACAACCAGAGTCAAATCCGTATGGTGTGTCAGCATGCTTGAACCAGATGCGAAAGTGCCCGTCACCATCAAATTGTAAGTACCGGCCGATGTCCCCCCGCCGCCCGTTCCCGTGGTGCTGCCGCCGCATGCCGACATAGTGATTCCTATGGAGACCAAGCAGAGCAACGCCAACAAGTGAAACCGCCGGCAACGACGATTTCGGTACCCGATACGCGAGGTACTCAACACAAGCAACCCTGGAAAGCCACACCACATCGCAAGTCCGCCGGCGACCGTCCACAAATCGCCGGGCTGTGTCAGGCTCGCCGCATTCGCGGCCGTCTTGACCGTGACGGTGATCGGCGTGGAACTGGATCCGTCGAGCATAACCGAGTTCGGCACCGAGCACGTGGCGCCCATGGGTGCTCCACTGCAGCTCAACATCACTTGTTGATTGAACTGCCCCGATGGCGCCACGATGACGGTATAGGTCGCGGTCTGCCCCGGACTAATCGTCGCACTAGACTGGCCGCTCGGAGACATCGAAAAGTCCGGCCCTGTCCCACTCAAGGCCACGCTCTGTGGGCTACCTGCCGCGTTATCGGAAACGCTCAGCGCCGCGCTTCTTGCTCCGTTCCCTGTCGGCTTGAACGTAACCGAAAAATGACAAATGGCAAGCGCTGGCAGGGACGAACCGCAATTATTGTCTTGGGAAAAATCACCGGGGTTCGTTCCCGTCAGGGTGACGTTCGATATATTCAGCGTCGCCTGCCCCCCATTCGTAAGCGTGACCGTTTGAGGCGGGCTTGTGGAACCGATGGCCAGTTGGGCAAAAGTCAGACTGGTCGGCGAAAACACCGCTTGGGGCGACTGAACCGGCAAATTGCCAGCCAGGTTCACTATCTGAGGGCTACCTGTCGCGTTGTCGGCGATACCTACGTCCCCTGTTCGAACGCCTGGAGCTGTGGGAGTAAATGTGATGCTTATCTGACAGCTGGCGCCGGGGATCAGCTGGGCACCGCAATTGTTGGTCTGGGCGAAGTCCGCAGCGTCTGCTCCACCGGTCGTTATGCTTGAGACGGTTAGTGGAGTCTTGCCAACATTGCTCATCGTTACTGTTTGAGGTGGACTGGTGGTGTGGATGGCTTGCGTGCCGAAGGTGATGTTGTTTGGAGAAAGATTGACGACCGGATATTGTCCTGGCGGCACTTGGGTCAGTACGTCAAAGCTCCCATCCGTACTCACCACATTTGCCATGTCTAGGCGGCCATCCCCGTTAAGATCCGCCACGGCACTTAAATAGGCTGGCACTATTTCGCCTGTGGTGCCGCTCACCAGCGGCGAGGGTTGAAAAGTACCGTCTCCGTTGCCATAAAACAGGATCATCTCAAACGGGTTGTCAACATTTAGCCCCAGCCCTGCTGAAGCGAGGTCTAGTTTGCCATCGTTGTTGAAATCCCCCAACGTCAATGTTCGGGCGGGGCCAAAAGGCAGTGCATAGTACGGTGCCGGTGGCCGAAATGATCCGTCGCCATTCCCCAGATAAATCTCTACAGCACCATTCTGGTTCAATGGGGGCACTTCTTCCGATACGGCTATGTCCAATTTGCCGTCCCCGTTGAAATCTGCCGTTAGAACGGAGACGGGGGGAAGATAGGTGCGAAAAATCTGTCCCTGCCTGAAGGTCCCGTCGCCGTTTCCTAATAGGATTTGTAAGCCATCTCCCGTCGTTGTGATGAGGTCGAGCTTGTCGTCCCTGTTTAAATCCCCCGCCACCACAGGAGACCCCGCTGCCTGGGTCGCAGACTGAATGAGCGGCTGAAATGTCCCGTCGCCATTCCCTAACAGGACGTCAACGGCATCGGGAAAGTTTTGCGAGTTCCCGCAATAGCATGCCACGTCTAGCTTGCCATCCCCGTTGAAATCACCCGCGACCACTCCCTCTAGGTAGTTGCTGCCTACGGCGGCAAGGTTTGTGTCCACCTCGGTAAAGCTGCCGTCGCCTCTGCCAAGGAAAACCCTCAGCAAAATCAGACTGTCGTTGTGGGCCACGAAGTCCAGATTGCCGTCTCGATTGAAGTCCCCCGTCGCATCGACGGACTCTGCAGTAAATTTTGGCCACGGTAGAGAAAACCCGCCACCGTTATTTTGGACGTATTGAACATCGCTTGAATCCGACAAGATGAAGTCAGGGTTACCATCGCCGTTGAAATCCCCTGCCAAAATTCCGGATATGCGCGACAACGACGTAAGGATTGGGGCTGAAGGAGTGACGGCAATCATCGCCTCTGGGGTCGCGACCGGGAAATAAACCACATTCGATGCACCTCCGCCAGGGGGCGGATTGACGACGCTGATTGTCGCCGTGTTGGCGGTCGCAATATCGGACGCCGGCACGGCAGCGGTCAGTTGAGAGCCGGTAACGAAGGTTGTTGTCAACCCACCACCGTTCCAATTTACCGTTGCGCCGGAAACAAAACCCGTGCCATTCACCGTCAATGTGAACTGTGGCCCTCCAGGAGCTGCGCTCACAGGAACGAGCGGTTGGTTAATCAAGGGAATAGGATTTGCCTGCCCGAGCGATATGGCACTGGTCAGAATTAGACCGATGTAGACGAAGTGAGCGAGCCTCATGAAAACTCCAATCATCGGGCCGCGACCTTGATTCACGTCTTAAGGGATGTACCCGTGGCAGCCTGGGCCAGATCAGCCGCCGAATGATCCCTAAGAAGTTCAACCCTGGTCAATCACAAAAGTCGTAGAAAGGCGGGAGACTGCTAGATTGGCCGGCGGGCAAAAGACAACGCGGGCAAGTTGGCAAGGTTGGGCGACAAACACGACCAACACTAAGGCCAGGCCTGCCCGAGGCTTAAGCAGGCCCCTCAGGCTATCTTAAAGTAACCAAGACCTCTATTTTCCCTTTGCCAGATTCCAGGGGCTGTAAAGCCTTGCCCACAACTGCCCCGGTAAGCTTGGAGGGGTCGGTGCCGCGCATTGCGTATCCGCGGGTAGCGGAAGTGACCAGCAAATCTCCCCGGGCAATCGGGCCGTTCTCAGCGCTCACTTTGCACGGAACAATGCCTACCACTGCCATGGGAATTTCCGTCACCAACTTTGGATCCTCCGAAATGTGCGGCGTACCCACCACGCCGGGCTTGGTGGAGTATATCCCCGCCGCCAAAGTCGAATACGGGCTTGTGGAGAGTGAAAACTCCCGATTCGAGGTTGTGTCAATGACCAGCACATCGCCAGGCTCATATTTCGTTTTCTGTCCAGCAGCCGTGACGGATTCGGCGAAATCCGCGCCACCAACCTGAGTGCCGCCATCGAAATAACCCTTTCCGGTACTATCAATTCGGGCTCGGGTGAAATTCTTGTAATTGACGGGGTCGTCCGCATTGCCCGCGCCGGACGGTCCAAACTGAAACCTGAAATTGTCATTCACATCGCGCAACGCGAACAACATGTCGCCGTGACTGGTGTGCGTATAAGTATCCCCAGCGATTAGCACAAAGCTCCGTGACCTGTCGACTGCACCGTTGACGAGAGTGTCATGTGCCGTGCTGAATATTCCTCCTGCATCGTCGTTGTCTTCCGCCCAGAACTGCCCTCCTTCCTGACATGAATCCTGGTTGAGCCAATTGGGTTCTCCTGCAAAGCAGACTGAATGGTTGGCGTGAGCTCCTAACCAGGTACTGTTAACCTCGAGACCTCCCGGATACTCCATATTCATGCCGTACTTGAATGGCACGATCAGAAAACTCTTGCTCGGTGTTGAAGACGGAGAATGGGTGTCGTCGATGGTGACGGCATCGGGACCACAAAAGAAGTTTGCCTGATCGATAGCAGACTGTTGGCTGGATGATCGCTTGTCGCAATAGGCTCTCGACAAGCGGAAGTGCATTTGGGGACCCGCCTGCTCTTCGTAAGCCTGCACAACGTCGGTGTTGTCAGGTACAATCGCCGCTTCTCCGTTGACCCCATCCTGGCTGGCTGAGAAAATCGCTGGACCGACATTCGTAAGGTTGTTCTGACCCTGCATCGTGCAACCCGAAAGACACCCGAGCACAAGTACCAAAATCACAATCCGAGAAATTACCATGAGTCACCTTGAGGGTTCGTTTTTCCCGCGTGCGTGCGCGTTCATCGAAGCGCTGAATTGTAACATACCGCGCAATCGTCTAGCTCTCTCCAGAAAAACGCGCAGTGCCGACACGTCACCGAGCGACACCGCCACTTGCCGCCTATGCTTGGAGAAGACGGAATCTAAATAGAGGGTAACTTCGGAGAGTGCATTGCCCCAGGAGGGAGAGCTACGATCTGGCGCGGATTCGTGGCACGGAATCAGCGCAACCGAACACCGACTGGATCAGTGTTGCTTTGGGGGCTGATCTTGACGGTTCCATCCGGCCTCTTCGGAGCTGAGTCGCCCCGTTCTCGATCGCAATTTTCAGGCCCGCTGCATCACTCCAATGATGCACGAGCCAAACCAATGCTCCTTGTTTGACCACTTCACGATTTGATAGTAGGCATAAGCTAGGTAGAACGTCGGAATGGAAAAATCGAGATACGAAACCGGCTGCGGTTGGAGAACTTCCAACTGTTTCACACGCAACCCGCATCTTTTTGCCTCTAGGCGCAGTGCATGCGCGGTGTTCAGCCGATAGCGCGTGGGAAAAACATCACTTGCATCCACCCCATCCTTGGTTGCCTGCAGCATCCGCTTTTTAATGCAATGCGGGAGCGCCCATGATGCGCAGATCGCTGGATGCAGCAGATTTGGGGTCAGGAACACAAACTCGCCGCCGGGTTTTAGCACTCGATGAACATTGCCCAGGAACTCAGAAGGTGAATCAATGTGTTCTAGCACGTACCGAGCCGTGACGAGGTCAAAGGCCGCATCCTCAACCGGCCATCGTTGATGATGGGCACGCTCCCGCAACACTTCTAGCCGGTCCAGGTGGTCATTTTGAGAAGCGGCCTCATCAGGGTCAATACCAACTAGATACTTGTCTGGATAGTCATTCCACGGAAACGGGCAAATAATACCCTTGCCACAACCTACATCCAGAACAGCAATTCCAGGCCTAACGCGATCGGCAATCAATCGGTGGAAGATCTGCCAATCGCTCGGCCTTTTAGAAAACAGACTAGAGCGCAATTTCTGCACTCCCGACATTCCAAATTTCATCGGTGGCTCAATAGGTCATCGAATCCAAGTCTGGACGGTCTGAATTCTGGACGGTGCGCTGCGTAGCTATGCGGTAGCGAAACAACGTGGTTGCCAAGAGCGTATTTAGGGCAGCTTAATCGCCTGCCTCGGCGGAAAATACCTTAACGAGCTCCGGCACCTCGGCCCTTTGCGATAATGCCGCCATAACTTGGGCGCCAAGTTCACTTTGCTGGAGGGGACTGCCGTATTGTTGAAGGAACTTCGCATTGCTGTAGAGCGGCAAATGATAATCCATTATCAAGCCGTTCTCAAATGCGACTTTCAATTCCTTGATTCCGTCCTCCAACATCTTAGAGCAGAAGAAACCGAGGTGTTCTTCAACTTTGCGGAACGAAACGCGGTAATTCCGTCGATCAGAGTTATTGACATATTCCACGCGGGTGTCGGGAAAAATATCCAGAATCTTTCCCGCTAAATCGCGCAGCGTGTAATTCAATCGATCATCGCCAACATTGTAAGTCTGACCTCCGACCACATCGACGGGTGCTTCGAGAACTCGGATGATGGATTCGGCTGCGTCACCTACGTGCAGGAAGGGCCGCCACTGTTCTCCGTTATAGATTGTGACGACGCCGTCCTTCATGGCCTTCGCGGTGAGTAGATTTACAACCAAATCAAATCGGGGACGCGGCGAGAGGCCAAAAATTGTGGAGAACCGCAGGATCGTAGGATGAAAGCCGTCGTCCATCGCGGTCAAGAGTTCCCTCTCGGAGTCAACCTTGGTCTCCGCATAAAGCGAAACCGGCTTGAGTTCGGAATCTTCCGTCATCAACTCATCGGAGGCACCGTAAACGCTACAACTCGAAGCAAATACAAACCGCTTCACTCCTTCACCTTTGGCGATTTCAATCATCATCCGAGTTGCGGCGTAGTTGATTTCGCGCGCGGTCTTTTGATCTCGATCACAGGCTGGGTCGCCAACAATCGCCGCGAGATGAACAACGGAGCGCACCCCCGCCATTGCCCGCACCACATCCCTGATGTCTCGACAATCGCCTTGCAGGAATTTGAAACGGGAATGGCGCATGATCTCTTCAATGGGTGAGGCGCCATAAACCAAGCTGTCGAGGATGCGCACGCGGTATCCTCGGTCAAGCAGCTTGCGGGCCACAATCGAGCCAATGTAACCGGCTCCCCCCACCACCAAAATTGTTTCCGGGACGGGTACCTCCGCCCGGTGTACACGTTCGCTTTCGAAACCCCAGTACTTCATCCAGCGTATTCCGGGCGTCGCAATCACCACTAAAATCGAGAATATTGCAGCCGCGGAGTATGGTGGAAGTCTGTCATGCGGATAAAAAACTAAGCTGATAAACACTAGCCCGAGCACGCTCAGCACAGCGGTAATCGCGGCGCGCCGTAGTTTTACGGATATCGTGGTACCCCGCCATGCCCGCGTGTATAGCCCACTGATCGCACAGGCGCATGGAAAAAGAACGGAAACCGGCAAAAACACATTCACATAGTAGCTGCGTAGTGACGTCAGATAGGTGGACACCGCCTGGGTGGGTACGGCCTTCAATCTGAGCGCTGCCAGCATCAGGGCGAAAATCATGGCGACGTGCACAGTCACCAGATCCGCGAAGACTCGTACCGCGACATCGAACAGGTTGGAAACCCACGTTTTCTTGATCATTAGTCCTTCCCGTACAAGTTAACCCCGCTAGGCTACAAAAGTCGCTAAGCCCCTAGATTTCGAGTTACGGTATACCCCCAATGGTCAAAAACTTTGATGCGAACACAATGCGTGAGAAACACGATTGTATCACCGGGGTCCGAAACCGCAATGCTCGGGACGTGTGAAAGTAGATGCTTACCCCGCCGTCGCGACAACCGAGGAAGGGTCAAACGCCAGATTCGAACTTGACGTCGCAGCCTGCATTACCTTGGACACAGCTTCGCAGGTGTTTTGCATATCACGCACGGAAAGAGTGGGATGAACAAGGAACATTAGGCTTGTCTCACCCAGCTCCTTTGCGACGGCGTGGCGCCGAGCGGGACGAAGCTCCGAAGAAAACGCCTTCTCCAAATAAATTTCGCTGCAGCTCCCAGAAAAACACGGAACGCCCTCAGCCACGATCGCAGCTGCCACTCGGTCGCGTGTCCATCCTTCCCTAAATTGTTCCGGACGAATGAACACGTAGTACTTATAGTAGGAATGGCATATGTGTTCGGGGGGTTCGGTCACTCGAAGCGCGGGATGCCTTCGGAATTCTTGGGTTAGGATTGCGGCATACCTCCGGCGAGTCCGCACCATGTCTGGAAGCTTGCGCAAAAGTACGCGTCCGATCGCAGACTGAAATTCCGTCAAGCGCCAATTCGTCCCGAAGGACTCGTGGAGCCAGCGGAAACCGGGAGCGTGTTTGCGACTGTGAACTGCATCGTAACTCTTCCCGTGATCCTTGAAACTCCAAGCCAAATCCCATGCCGTTTTGTCATTGGTCGTAAGCATGCCTCCTTCTCCGGCAGTAGTCATGATTTTGTCCTGACAAAAAGAGAAGGCAGCGACGTCGCCAAAGGAGCCGACCGGCTTTCCTTTATAGGTTGCACCGTGGGCTTGTGCACAGTCCTCGACAACCTTTAACCCGTGATGGCGAGCCAGCGCAAGAATTGGGTCCATCTCGCACGCCCAGCCAGCTAAGTGGACGACAATAACTGCCTTGGTGCGAGACGTGATCAGCGGCAAGATCGTGTCAACCGTCAAATTCTGACTGAGAGAATCTACATCGGCAACGACCGGTTTAGCGCCGCGCATAATAACGCAACTGGCAGACGCGATGAAGGTGCGACTGGGTACGATAACTTCGTCGCCTGGACCGATTCCGAGAGCGTACAGCGCTAACTCCAGAGCCACCGTACCGTTGGCCAAGGCAACGGCATAGCGACATCCTGTTTGCGCTGCAAATTCTCCTTCGAACTGCTTGCCCTCATCGCCTGTCCAGTAATTGATCTTCCCCATCCGGAGGACGCGCGCGGCGGCTTCAATTTCGTCCGCCTCAAAGTGGGGCCATGAAGCAAACGGCTCGGTCCGAACCGCTCTGCCGCCGTTTAGAGCCAAGTGGATTTCAGCGCTCATAGTTATGCTTGCCTTGCCCATGTAGGCTATCTTCGATGCAAAATCGAGCTATTCAGTTTTTCCTTACGGATTTTGCCGGAATACCCACAACTGTGTCCCCCGGCGCTACATCTTTTGTAACCACCGCGCCCGCACCAACAGTTGCCCCCGCGCCAACGTGAACGTACTGAAGGATCTGAGCTCCCGTGCCCACGAGCACACCTTCGTCGAGTACGACCCCACCTGAAATATTTACCGTGGGGTTGAGAACACAGCCTTGTCCGACATTCGCCTCATGTCCAATCGTGCATGCCAGATTTACCATCGAGAACGGGGAAGCTACCAAATTAACCGTCCCAATGGTGTTGGCGCAAAAAATGATTCCGTGACCTAGCTTCGCGCTGGCACGATCAAATTGTGCAGTCGGGTGAATGAGTCTTGGCCACTCGATATGCGGAAATGCGGCCACTAGGGAAGCGGCGACCTTCAGACGGACTGAAGGCGTGCCAATGCCAATGGCTAGCGCCTCCACTTTCCCGGGGTTTTGCGCGATCCAGCTATAGTCACCCAGAACCTGGTCCCGACTATCATGCTCCCCAAGTTTCGAAAGGTCGCTGACAATATAGCCCAAGAACTCGAATGAATTTTGTGACTGGTTGATATCTCGGATCAGCCACGCGACTTCGCGGGCGAACCCGCCAGCGCCGATAATCGCGATCCCTCTTGTCTTGTTCATGCCTGGTCTCAATGGTCATGGCCTAGAAATTCTGGCATCGTAGCATATCCACTCTGCGAGATGTCCCTCCGGAGAAGAACGATTTGAATGGTTTTTGCCAGGATCCGGGCATCGAGCTTCAAACTCCAGTGCTGAACGTACCAGATATCGAGCCGAAACCGATCTTCCCAACTGAGCGCATTTCTTCCATTGACCTGCGCCCAACCGGTAATGCCAGGTTTAACGTCATGACGGCGCGCTTGCTCCGCCGTGTATCGGTGCAAGTATTTCATGAGAAGGGGTCGCGGCCCGACAAAGCTCATGGCGCCTGTCAACACGTTCCAGAGCTGCGGAATCTCGTCCAAACTGAAACGGCGTAGAAACTGGCCTAGCTTCGTGATCCTTTGGTCGTCGGGTAGAAGGCAGCCTTCGCTATTGCAGGCAGAACTCATCGTCCGAAATTTGAGGAGCGTGAAAGGCTTACCTTTGATTCCGGATCGAGTTTGTCGAAATAATACTGGACGCCCCATGTTCAACCCTACGATCAACGCCAAGAAGACCATCAGTGGCGTCAGCAGGAGAAGTCCGACCGTGGCAAGCAGAAAATCGAAACACTGTTTGAAAAATCGGCTCATTCGCGCTACTTGCTAAACAAGATTAGCCACAGAGTTCATGGCACGCATTTCATTCCCTTCAGATATGAGGAATCGGGAGTCCTTTTTTCTGTAGTAACAAGAGAAATTCACGCTCTAGCGCTCCCCAGACAAATTCTTGGCGAAACTCTCGCTCGACCAATTCTCGTCCCGCGCGGCCCATTTCTTGCGCGGTCTCCGGGCTCTCAATCATCTGGGACAATGCCGAGCCCAACGAACTCGCATCCCCGACAGGCACCAGGATTCCCGTGATGCCTTGGTGTACTGAATCCCTGGCGCCAGTCGCGTAGGTGGTGACCACTGCTCTGCCGGCGGCATAGGCCTCGAGGACAACGTTCGGAAATCCTTCGCGATGTGTTGGCAACGCAACCACATCCATTACATAGTAGTAAGGAGCTGGGTCTTGCACCATGCCCGTACGGACAATATGGGGATCGGACGCGATCACGTCGCGGACTTCGCTGGAAACGGGATCGCCCTCCTCGAAATCCCCCACCAGCAGTAGATATAGAGTTGGCCGCAAAATGCGTAGTTGAGCAAAGGCACTGATCAGTTCCAAAATACCCTTGTCGCGAGTGAACCGTCCAACAAATCCGATTACACGAGCATCTTCCGGAATTCCAAGTTTCTCACGCAGCGTTGCTGCCTCATCGAGCCGCTCGGGAGTCGCGGCAAACCGCTCCACGTTTACGCCGTTACTGCTGCCCGACCCCAAAACCACAAACTTACGAGCGTCTGCAATGCCAAGTTCCACAACTTTCTTACGCAAACTCTCGCTCACGCAGATGACGCGATGAGCACAGCCGCAAGCAATCCGTTCGATTTGGAGCAGGAACCAGCGTTTCCATCCCGCCGAGGTTTCGCATCGTAGTCCGCGCAAAGTGTAGACCCGACAAGGGACCCGTCTCAAGTAGGCAGCCACCCCGCTTAATAGGCCGGCTTTCGGCGTACCGACGTTAATGATGGCGGGCCTGATCCGCCCTATCAATGCCCAGAGCCTACAGAATGAAACTAGGTCCGCGAGTCCGCTAATTTCGCGGACTATGGGAACTGGGTAAGGCTCAACTCCGTCTTCGATAGCCGTTTCGAAAAGCCCTGGGCCAGGAGAGGACACCACCGCGACTTCGAATCCTGCCTCCCGAAGGAACCTCAATTGGCCCCTCATCAATCTTACGCTCAAGTCGGCAGTCCCGACTTGCATCAGGCGAATCGATCCAGGCGATGATTCGCGAGGGGGCGAGGTTGTTCCTGCTCGCTTCACTGAATAATGCAGCGAGCTGAAATTGGTTCCAGCGCAACAGTCGCGCATCGGGCGTCAAACGGCTGCTTGGATGCTTCCAGCCAGGATTGGAACATTAATACGTCCCAAAGGTGATATTGCCACAAACCACGTCCGGCCATATGTTCTGACCAAATTCTTCTGATCGGAGCGGGTTTGAAAAATCCCTCAATGCGCAGGCGATCCTCGTCAAGAAGGGCCTCCGACCAGTCGCGAAGTGGGCCACGTAACCAAGAACCAAGGGGTACCCCGAAACCCATCTTCGGTCGATCAACTAGCTCTTGCGGCACATATCGATATAGCAGTTCGCGAAGAAGCCATTTTCCACGTCCGTCCCGAATCTTCCAGGAGAGTGGAAGCGACCAGGCGAATTCGACAATCCGATCGTCGAGGAATGGCAGCCTCGTTTCCAGACTGACGGCCATGCTTGCCCGATCCACTTTTGCCAGAATGTCGTCAGGAAGATAGGTAACGGTGTCCAGAAACATCATTTGCTCAACGAAATCCGGTAAAAGATCCTGCAGCCCTCGAATGCCAATACTCGCCGGCTCGCTGCCGACCACTAAGACTTCGGCGGGATCTAGCCAATGAGATGAATGTCTGATATACAAGGATTCCCGATCCCTTGAGGCGAGCAGGCCTGCAAGCTTGTGCAATTTGAATCCCGGGTTTCTGTGTCTGAGTTTGTCCGGTAGCAGGGGATCACAGACATCCAAAATCCTGTCCCATGCCTCGGGTGCGACCGTGCAAATAGCTTCCGCCAAGGTATTTCTGACAAGCCCAGGAAGCCACCGTACAGAATCCCAAATCCGATTACTCCAGACGTGCCGATTGTATCCTCCGAAAAGTTCGTCTCCCCCATCTCCCGAGAGACCCACGGTGACGAACTGGCGGGCAATGTGGGAGACCAGAAAGGTAGGTATTTGAGATGAGTCCGCGAAGGGTTCGTCAAACATAGTCGGCAATTTGGGAATAACTGACAATGCTTCCGCAGCACTCACATTTAGTTCGGTGTGGTCGGTTCCTAGATGGCGCGCTACAGCGGCAGCGCTTTGCGATTCATCGTAAGCTCTTTCATGAAGCCCGATGGTGAAAGTCTTCACCGGCTTCGAGCTCTGTGCCTGCATCAGGGCAGTCACAATCGAAGAGTCGACACCGCCGGAAAGAAAACCTCCCAAGGGCACGTCCGCCAACATGCGAATTCGAATTGCGTCACGGAAAAGCGTGTCCAGTTGGTTGACCGCATCTTCGGGTGTCCCCGCGAACGGTTTTGCCTTACCTCTCTTCACCGCATCCTTTAATTCCCAATACGGAACTGGCTTGACTTGAGTAGCTGAATCGCGGGAGACAGTGACGATATTTCCCGGAGAGAGTTTACTAATTCCTCGATAGATCGAATGTGGGGCCGGGACACAATTGTGACGCATGTAAAGCATCAGGGCCGCATGATTGATCTCGCCATGGAATTCTGGATGGGCACGCAGTGCTTTTAGTTCGGAACCGAAGAAAAATGTTCCATCTAGCCAGCCGTAGTATAGCGGCTTTTCACCCAAGCGATCGCGGCCAAGATGTAGGACGTGCTCCTGCTGGTCCCAAACCGCAAAAGCAAACATGCCATTGAAACGATTAGTCGCGCCTTCAACTCCCCAGCGATCGAAGCATGCTAAGATGACTTCCGTATCCGCCGGCCCCCTAAAGACTGATCGCCCGTCGCCACATTGCTCGAGTTCTCGTCGCAATTCCCTAAAATTGTAGAGTTCCCCGTTGTAGACAATGATGAACCTTCCACTTCCTGAAACCATGGGCTGGCGCCCCGTCGGGGACAAGTCGATGACCGCAAGGCGGCGATGGCCCAGGGCTACGCCGGAGGCGGCATCTACCCAGACCCCTTTATCGTCGGGACCGCGATGCGCCAAAGTATCTGCCATTCGGCTGGCCATGGACCGAAGGTCTTCCTTTGAGGTACGCCGACGAAGGTCAATAAATCCTGCAATTCCGCACATCTAGAAAAACGCCTTTCCTGAACCAATACGCTAGCGTCGTGAAAGTTGAGCTACCTCCCAACTCTTGGGTAGCTTAGTGGGAATTTCAATGTTCTCGAACACATTGCTTTCACGCGCACCATACTCCTGCACCCATTTCGTCATGTTGTGGATACCTTGTTGGAGACTCGTCACCTCATTCTTGCCAAACACTCTTTCAGCCTTACTGTGATCCGAGAATGCGATCTTGACTTCATTTCGGGGCTCAAGATGAGTTACATCGCATTGCACACCCATCTCTTCGGCTACAACCTTGGCAAGGTAGTTGACTGTGTGCGGGACGTCCGCACCAATATTAAAAATCTCATTGCGGGCGGCAGAAACCTCAACCGATACGGCGATGTTGGGAGCGATATCATTTACGTGCGTAAATGCACGTTGCTGGTTGCCATCACCGAATATCGTCATTGGTTCGCCGCGCAAGATTTGATTCATAAAGATACCTACGACGTTCCGATAACGATCGCCAATGTTTTGCCTCTCTCCATAGATGTTGTGCGGACGAAAAATCACATATTCTAGTCCGAACATCTCTCTCGTGACATGCAACTCTCTCTCGACCGCAAGCTTTGCAATACCGTACGAGTCCTCCGGCAGGGGAACCATGTCTTCAGACATGGGCGATTGACCCGCCCCGTACACCGCAATCGAGGATGTAAACACGAAACATTTAACTTTATGATTGACCGACGCATTAATAAGGTTGACCGAACCTATTAGGTTGTTATTGTAGTTAAATCTCTTGATGAAATGGCTGAGGCCCTCGGCCGCGTATGCCGCCAGATGGTAAACATAATCGAATTGGTATTTGTCGAAGAGGCGATCAATCAGGCAATGATCCAAAATCGAGCCTTTTACGAAGGCGGCCCCACGTGGAACGTTCTCCTCAAAGCCCCCCGAGAGGTCATCTAGGACCACGACTTGGTGTCCATTCCGGACTAAATGTTCGGCAACGTGTGATCCAAGGAAACCCGCTCCTCCAGTAACCAGCGAAATAGCCATCGTCAACTCCCTTTCCATTCCTTAATTTTAGGTAAATGTTATCGCGAATCCGTAGCCCCACCAGGAAATAGCGTTACTGTTGCTGCCACTAACCGGCGCCGAATTATGAGGAATACTCGCGTAGCTTCGAATTCGTAACCGATCGCAAGACCTCAACGAATCTCGGGACTTGAGCTTCTGCTGAATAGCGAACCTCCACCGTTTTTCGTCCCGCTTCCCCTATCCTCTTTCGTAATTCGGGAGAATTGACTAAAAGCGAAAGTTTGCGTACCCACTCATCGTCGGTGCTAGCGAGAAACCCATTCTCTCCATCACGAATGATTTCTACGTTGACGCCAACCGGCGAAACTATCGTGGGAATGCCCAGCGCCATGTACTGCAGGGCCTTCAGTCCGCACTTTCCCCGGCACCATGGATCATCGGGCAAAGGCATAATTCCAATATCCATCTTCCGTAACTCCTCCACTTCACTCTCCGCCCGCCAAGCGATTGAAGTTACGTCAACACCTGGAATTTCGTAGTTAGGAGTCCCAATCACCTGAAGACGAAAGCGCTCGCGTTGCGCCAAGAGACTCAGCGCATCGCGTATTGTGTTCAGATGGGCAACCGTACTGTGACTACCGCTCCAGCCCACGACAGGCGTATCCGAAGAACCTCGGAAACCGGCGGGTTTATATTTTAGCGTATCGATGGTGGTGGGGATCACGGTGACGCGCTGGTTGTAGCGTTCAGCGTATTCTGCGAGATAAGAATTGCCGGCGATCACGTGAGACGCCAACCGGCAGGCGGTCCGCGTCTTGCTGGGAGCGAGTTTCAAGTAAGTGAAATAGCGGTTTGCTCCCGCAAGGTAGCTGAGGAAAACAGAATCGTCGAAATCGAACACCATTGGCACACCCGATTTTCCAATCATACTCTCGAAAATAGGCGGGCCCAACAACGCTGCTTCCCGAAACACGTATACGACGTCGTACTCACGCACACGCTTGAGAACCAACCGCCGTCGTGCGAGGGACCGGCCCACGAGGCGCACCTTCTCCATGTAGCGTCGAGGCTTGTAGAGCACCTCGTGGAGTTCTTCCGACTCGAATGCCTCGTGGTCTACTTTAATGTTGTAGCCCGCAAGCATCGGATCCCACTGCTCGATTCTGAATCGCTGTCCGGGCGAGGTGTCATAAACGCTAGGGACCAAAGCAAGAATTCGCATTTTGCGCATCTTCAATTGGAAAAATCCTTAGATTGTAAACCCGAACTCATGAGGCGGTAGTCGCAGCGAACACGGACGCACCTACCGGCCATAGTTTGTCGGTGCGGAAACGAGCGACTCTGGGCTAATCACAAAATGGCACCTCGATGTTGGCCCGTGCTACCTCGGAAGGCGGGCAGCAACGGCTACCTGGTCTCCCAGCAAACCCACGTTAAGAAGCTTTTCCACGACATGATGCGCGTGACGTATCCAAGTACTCCTCAGCGAAGCGCTTTGTTGCTGCTCGACAGCCATCTGCTCGCATTCCACAGGCATGCCGGGATTCCTCCAGTCCCTATAGAGTGTGAGGGGGTTAAAGCCACATGTCACCATTCGTTGGATCTCGAACCCAAATCTTTGCAGATAAAGCGCAAATCCGCGAGCAGTCCAATAGTTCAGGTGGTCGACACCCACGTAGCGATCTTTCGTACCGATCAAGTGGTTAGTAATTCCACCGAAATTCGGCACCGAAGCTAGAAGCATACCTCCTGGACGCAACCATTCTCGCGCGCATTGTACATAACGATTTGGATCCGACAGGTGCTCAAGCGTAGCCCACATGGTAATTACATCAAACTTGGCAGGAAAAGCAGCCGACAAACAATCGCCGGCTTGGAGGTTAAGGCCCGCCTCTTGTCCAACTGATACTGAACTCGGAGAAATATCTATCCCCTCGGCCTCGTACCCACATTCACCCGCCGCTCTGACGAAACCGCCCACCGAGCAGCCCACGTCTAAGAGCGAACCAGACGTGGTGGTTTGCACTAACAAACTAATCTCACGTTGATAGTGATTGGCAGAGAGCAGGAAATCCTTGAGCCCAGGGGTCGAATAGTAGCGTAGACCATAGTCGTCGTAGTGATCTCGAAGTGTCCGATCATCAGGCCGAGGATAGACAAAAGTGAAATCACAATGATGACAGACGTAGTAGTCCACCTGATTCTTCTGGAAGGAAACCTCTACTCGTGCCGACTCGCAGCATGGGCACCGTGGCTTTAGTTGTGACGTGGAACAAACAGCTGCACTGCTTGTAAGGGTCATGCGTGTACCATTTTTGGGGAACTGGAGGTCGCAAAACCCTCAGTCTTGACGCTTAATCTCTTTGCCACAGATGGGAGCAGATTCTCCATTCACAGATCATCACTAGCGGACGGATTAACTCAACTGTAGCCTCGACCAACTACCGCGCTTGTTCTCGCTGGGCTGGATTGTCTATAACCACGGGAATCCTTCGAAATATTGCCACATTCCCAGCCGGGTCTTTCACATTCACGCCAATCAAGTGTTTTCCATTCGGAAATTCCCGCGTGTCAAGAGTGTACTGAAACCCCAGGGACACGGGAGCGTGTGGCCATTTATTAGACAAATCGGGTCTAGGACTTCCGTACTTGGCCTGCCCGGCCAGATGTTCATCGACTAATACGTTGACCTCAGAAACCTGCTCGTTGTCAAAAGCCCAACCGCTAACTACAGTGGAACCCCGCAGGTTCGCATCTCTCTTCGGCGCATCGACGGCTCCATCCGGAGTAAATGGGTCCCGAGAAGATAAGGTTTTTCGCAGCGAGTATATGGCTTGTCGAGCCGTCCGGTAGTCTCCGCCGAAGAGATAGATGTCCGCTTCTAGAACACTACCCGGACCAAAGGAAAATGTGGTCCGAGGCAAGAAATAGTTAAACTCCGAATCATTTGGGCCGCTAGAGGACCGATGATTTCCGGTCGCGTACGGATACTGCCCAGGCACGAAGACGGTCAGGCCCACATTCTGATCGTTGACGGAAGCCTCCCATTGCTCGGGTGAATAGTACGTCTGAGCGGGAGTAGGCGGTGAGGGAAGACGGAAGGAATTGACTTCGCCGTTTGTCCAGGGCTCGGTGCCGCCGTAGTACACAAATTTCTTGAACTCTGCATTGGTGTACACAGCAGGAAACTCCTGGTAGGAGTTAGTGTGCTGATCAGTACCGAAATGAGTTACTTTGTAGTGGACTTTCACTCCGGTCGGGAAATCAGGGAGTAAAGAAATCCACTGCTCGATATACAAATCGCTGGGAATCGGCTTCCCAGGCTCACCTCTTTTATTGTCTGGATACCAGTGGTGCGGTTGAGTCTTAATATAGAGAGTATCCTTTCCAAGGGTCTTCGCCAGTATGGGGCTCCCGTGCTTGTGCCAGTCCCCCCCTTGAACCGGATCCCAGCCCTTGCCTCCTACGCAGTCCCCGCATAGCGGAGAAGCGTCTCCCTCATAAAACGCTACCTGGACCTCTCGTCCGGTGTCAAAAGCATTCACAAAATTCATGCCGTTCCAGACCATTTCAACAATCGCACCACCCCAGGCGGTTTCAATCCCCACTCGTATGGTGCCGTTGTCAAGATAAAGTCTCGAGTTTTTTTGGTAGGTCCGGGCGGAGATCGTCTGCGCCATTGATTCCTGAGAAACGATTCCCCTAGAAAAATACAACACCGTCATCAGTACGCCGATCCCAATCCTCGGCGAGAGTGCCCAGAGTTTCATAAGATCTCCCTTCCAATCCAAGCTGTCTGAACCCTATCATCTCCATCGATTCTCGCTACATGAGATGCGGATAACATTTCTCAGTCGCGAGTCACACCCCTTAGACCTGATGCCATTTTTAAAACCTGAGAAGGAAAGTCATTGGCCAAGTGTCGCTCGAACTCTCTTAGTTCAACTCGAACCGGCCGACTGTGCAGACGAGACGGTCGGGACGCCCGGAGGGCATCGACTTTAGCCTTTAAAACCGTATATCCATCTCCCTTTAAACTCCATTTCAGAACTTGGTAGCCGGCATAGGCAAAATGCCAAAGCCCATACTTCCATCGCAAGCGCACAGGAATGTTCCGCAAAACCAATTCCATGTTCCTCTGATTGAAATAGCGATATAAAGACGGATTTGACGAACTCGTCCCGCCCCCTTTGTGATGGATAACTGCATCCGGCAAGTATAAGCAACGGTATCCTGCAAGCCGAGACCGCACCGCAAAATCCACATCCTCCTGATAAGCAAAGAAGTCCGGATCGAACAGCCCAATGTCGTCGATTATGGGGCGATGAACGAGCATCGCACCACCCGAAGCTCCAAACACTTCACGCGGTTCCGCCCCGCCCGCGGCGGCCCCCGAACCGATCTGAGTACCTCGAAGACACCGGGAGAACTGAATGCCCAGATTATCGATCTTGCCGTCCGCGGTGCGAATCATGTGGCAGGCAAAGATGCGGAACTCAGGATAAGACCACGCGCTTTCCTCCAGTGCCCGAAGCGTGCCACTCGCACAGGTCGCATCATTGTTAAGAAGAAACAGCCACTGCCCGCGGGCATGCTCAGAAGCCAAATTGTTCGCGCGAGCGAAACCCGTGTTTTCGTCTAGCGGAATATTGCGGATCGAGTCGCTCTCAATCGAAGTGAGGAATTCCCTCGTACCATCCGACGAGGCATTGTCCACGACCAAGATCTCCCACCTGGGGGTGAGTTGTGAGGTTAGACTCTCGATGCACCGCCTAAGATCGGGCAAGCCATTGTGGGTTACAACCACTATAGTGAACTGAAGGTTGTGCGATTGGGAGTTCAAAAGATTGAGATCGAATGCCGACGTATTACCCAGGCATGAGTCTTAGCGGTGAGAACGCTAGGTCGCACCAAGAAAGACCCCCGTTCGAACTGACCCAGCCTCATGCTCCGGCAACCTGCAAAACATTGAAACAGCGAACAAAACCATGAAGTAGTACCAGTATGGGACCCCAGTGATGAGAGGAATAAAAACGCTAAACACGTTCAAAGCCAGTAACGCGGCACAGGCGCCGAGAGCGAAAAGCGTTGGACAAGCTTTCATCCGTAGATAGAGACGGGTCTCTAGGTAGCCCAACATCATTGGAATCAGAAAAACCCCGGCAACGCCGAAATCTTGGTAGAATGTGTAAAGATGTGTGTAAGTATTGACCGGAATCGGAACCATATAGTAATCGAAATTATATGGATCGGGAGCCGCCTCGATAACCCCCAGGCCAGAAAGCACTCTGGCGACGGGAAAAAACGTATGCGTTCCCCAAGACAACCGATTTACGTCCTGTATCGCCGGTTGAAATCCGCCGATCGGCGACGTTGCATAGATGTACGGAGATGCCAGAGCAACCGCAACCTCCGAAGTCATGCTCAGGTCCCGGGCTTCCAGAACGCCGTTGTCCAAAGAAGCGAGTTTGCCATAAAAAAAGCCAACCCCCAGGAAATATCCCACTAATAGCGTCGCGACAATGCCCAACCGTCGAACCATCTTCCAGTCTAAAACGTTCCAGCCGTTCCAATAGATCCACAAGGCAATGCAAGTGATCGAATAGTATGTGAGGCTCCCGCGGTCAGTTCTGAGAATTGTTTGGAAAGAGACCAGTAGCAATGTGAAAATGGTGAACCACCGCCAATTTCTCGTCCAAAGGAGATGGATGACGGAACATGACAACAACGGATAATCCAGCATCGTCAATAGACCCACCGCACCGAGGTGAGTCCACTCTTCATAGTCCTTTCGGATGACTCCAGGATCGTTGAGGTAGGTGGCAAGACCGTACATCGTATTCATGCGATTGGCAAAAATCACGGTGCCCACCAGATTGAGTACCAACAGAATCTTAATTGCAAATTCGAGGGACTTGAGACTAAATGTCTTTAGCAAATATCGCCCTTCACGGCGGTGAGAGGGCCGTCCGGCAGCCAGGCAGCCGACTACAAATGCAACGATGCTCCCGCCAATCAGAACAACGGCCTTAGCCTCTAACTCGTAGTAGTTCACTAGACGAAGGCGGAACAGAAGCAGGCACAAGGTCCACACTGATACGTAGATAGCGAGAGGCGTGAAAATATCGCGGTAGAGCTTGCGCGACCATAGAATCGCAGCAGCGCAACACGCCATCAGAAACAGGTTAGTCGCCATGTAGGATAGCTTCAGATGGCCTGAAACGGGAGCCAATGATGGCGCGTTCTTCCGGAGCGAGCGCCAGAAACCAACCGCCGGCTAGGAACGCTGTGAGTGCGGTCGCAACAAATATCGCCTTCGCGGTGGAGGTGGTCGGCAGAATCGCGGACAATAAGACGGCGATGGCGACGACAATGGTCGCAATAGTCTGTCGGCTCGCTGGAACACATTCCGGTAGCAGCCAATGAGTTAACCAAAGAAGAATTGCCGTATCTAAAGCAACTCGTGCCGTCCAAGCGATAGCAACGCCTTCAATTCCGTATACCGAGATCAACCACCACAGGCAGAGCAGGTACAGCGGCAACTCAATCAAATGCAACTTGGCAGTCAGGTCAGGCCTGCCGGCTCCTTGAACCAGAGCAAAAGGCACTTGGGCCACGCTGTTGATGAAGACCCCTATCGCTAGCCACTGAAGCACGCGGAAACTATGCTGGGCGAAATCTGCGCCCAACCATAGCATAAGACCGTACCGTGCAAAGCCAATGGCGATCAGGATGCCGGGAAACAAGATGAGCACAAGATATTTCAAACATCTGCCGTACAGTACGGCCGTACGTGCGCGGTTTTGGGCAAAACTTGTTGAAAACGCCGGAAACATTACTCCCATGAGCGCGCTGGAAACAAACAAAAACTTGGTCACGACTTCGTATGGGGTTGCGTAATACGCGACGGCGGCCATAGAGACGAACGCGCCGATCACAAAGCGATCTAGCGTGACCAACAAAGGGCTGACCGTGTTACTCACTGTCATCCACCCGCCAAAACGTAACAAGGGACCGATTGAGGTACGCTCCCATCCGACGCTATTTCGCAGAGTTGGCATGACCCGGAGGCAAAACAGCAGGTGAGCGAACCACGCCATCAGTCGGCCGAAGACGAGCACAGCAACGACAGGGAACAGATTCCTGGAAAAAGGGAGCACTAACAAAGGACCAACAAACGTATAAATCCCCACGGGAATACGTAACGCGTTAACGACTCCAAAACGCTGATGCGCCTCGAGTACCCCGCGTAGTCCCGCAGTTGTAATCACAAGGGGAATCGAGATGCCGAGAAGGTAAAAGACACCCAACGTTTCGGGTTGCAGCGCAGCCGGCACATTGAATGCTCTGTGGACCAGCCACGGCGAAATCAGCGTTACGACGGCCGTTCCCATCAGGCCGAGAAGAAGCATCATCGCGAGTGAAGTCCAAACCATTGAAGGAACTTCTTCCTCGTCACCGCAACCGAGCTTCTTGGCCACCAATTGTGTCAGAGCCCGGCCCAGCCCTAAATCGAACAGGCCTGCATAACCGATTAGCGACCAAGCCAGTGCCAAAACGCCGAAGCGATCCTTGCCAAGCGAACGGATCAGAATCGGGATGGAGAATACTGCAACGATCATCGGCGCGCCATTCCCGAGCAAATTCCACAGCGTGTTGCGCGCCAAAAGGTGTCCGCTGGTCAAATGCACGTTTTGATCCGTGGACGCCATGCTGTTTTTCAGGGTTGAGAACGAGAGACCGGCACTTGTAACTTAGACAAATGAGAAAGGAGTCGCCCCTTCAAATACGCAAATCTATGCGCCACCGGGTCCGAGTCTCGAGCGTAATGCACTCCAACGCGACTGAGTTCTCGCGACAACCGCTAGGCATTCGGATCCGATCTCTTGGCCAAGTCGCTTGGCAGAATTGTCCGGGTCTATCTCTTGCCACGCCGCCCTTGCGACTAGCGATACCGATCCTGCGCAGAAGGCAAAAACAGCACCAAAGATGATGATCAGCAACCGCGGAGGACTGGACTTTCTCTCCGGCGCAATTGCGGCATCGAGTACCTTCATAACAGGTGTTTCCCGAGCTTCTTCAATCTTGGCCGTTTCATACTGCTCGGTCAGCAGAGCATAAACAGTCTCTTGAATTTTGACTTCACGGTATAAGTCTGCCCAGCGCACTCCTAGCAGAGGCAGTTGGCGAACCGAAGGAAATTCCTGATCAGGACTAGGTTGCTCAGAACCGGGCGCAGAAGAGTCTCCTCCAACTTTCTTGATCTGCCGCTTCAATTCTTCAATACGGGCCTGCAACATACGGACGCGGACATTGTTCGCGGTATAGATCTGTTCCAACCCTTCCAATTCCGACTGCGAGGCGATCAACTGGCCCTGCAAGACGGCGGCAGCCTGAACCATTGCTACGCCCTGCTCTTTCAGGTCGAGAGTGGCATTCTTGCTGGAATAGTCACTGAATCTCTGCGAAGAAGCATCGAGATTTTGCTTCACATCCTTTAGGCGCTGTTCGATAAACTCGCGCTCCCTTCGGGCTGCGGAGGTATTGACCTCAGCTGAAACCCGATCCAACTCTTCCACGTAGGCCTGCGCAATTTGCGCAGCTCGCTGCGGATCATGGTCGGTGTACGTGAGCGTAATAACGGAACTCTTACGATCGGGTGAGATCACTGTGCGCGCAGTGAGTTCCTTGCGGGCACCCTCCCAATAATGCGTGCGATACACCTTGCGCAAATCGAAGCGACCAATAATCCGGTCTTGAAGATTGCGACTGCGAAGCATGTCAACAAAGACAGCCCCGCCATCATGTGTGCCAAGGATATCGCCGGCCATTCCTCCCAAAGCGGATCCAGCCATGCTGCTCGCGCCCTGTCCCACCAAAGCCGCCATCATTGCCAGTCCTGAACCAGCTCGCGAACGCGAATCAGAAGGTACAAGGCGAGTGGTCGATTCGTATTCTTTAGGGATTAAGAATGCGAAGATTGTCGAAATGAGCAGCCCCCATAAGATACAGCGTCCGAGTAGACGACGATTGAGCCATAGCAGCCACATTCGGTCAACGCTACGCCCGTGGGAATGCTGGGTCAGGCCGTCAGCCACAATATTTTCGATTCCGGTATTTTGTACTTCTTCAAGCTGCTGCATCGAGTTATGGACAGCTGTAGATTGTTTCAAGTTGTCGCTATAGCCTGGGAAGATGTCGAATCTCCATGCCGAATATGCGCACCGAAAAACTCCAAACAACGATTATGCCATTTATCTACAGACGATAGCATTGCTGTTTGGGTACGACGGGACCACGGGATCAGAAACTTCTGGCTGCTGAGACTGCCAGCGTTACTGCTGTCAGGATCTGAGCAACCTGCACCGTGTTCTGGAACTTTCGGCTGACGGAGAAGGTTTTCTCGGGCACCACCACCATATCTCCTGGCTGTAACTCGGCACTCTTCACCCCACCGCTAAACAGTCCGCCCGGGCCGCCCACGACGGAACCGTCAGCCCGCACCACAAATACCGCCTTCTTGTTGGCCAATTCGGTCGGGCCACCCGCGCGTTCCAAGTACCACCCGGCATCCTTGCCGGACCTGAAGGTAATCGCTGTGGGGTTGTACACCGAGCCGTCCACGATGACGATGCCTGGTTTTTTCGGAATGTAGATCGAGTCGCCGGCACGAACCTGAATATCTTTCGTTGTGTTCGCCCAGCTCTGAACATCACTCGATATGTGGACTACCAGTCTGCCTTCGGGAGCGGTGTTTTGCAGTTTTTGCAGCGTCGCCTGATATTGCAGAATGATGGCTTGCTTGGAGTCGTCCTGATCACCGCTGGGAGTTAGCTGAACTTC
Organism: uncultured Acidobacteriota bacterium; assembly: GCA_963771285.1. GTDB lineage: Bacteria > Acidobacteriota > Terriglobia > Terriglobales > Acidobacteriaceae > JABDBE01. Next base: position 17,889 of record CAVYSX010000014.1, on the reverse strand, counting down.
AGCCTCTTCTCCCTTGATCCGCCGGATTAAGTCGGAACGAGTGTCTTCCTGCATCTGGCGCACCTGGACTCGTTCGAAGACGGCGCCGTAGGGATAGGCATCGCTGGCGAAACCGCCAGCGCGCTGAAGGATTGAACTCAGGCGCTCTCCAGATTGGATTCCGTAAGTACCGGGATGAGTTACTTCTCCATCGATTTTGATGGTTGCGCCAACGTCGTTCCAGCCGGTCAGCTGGCGGATGGTGAGAACGTCTCCGTCTCGCAGCCTTGCGTCGGCGTCCGGTTCATTCGCCAGAGCTTTGGCAATTGGGACGGTGATGTGGTCGCTCACGATTTTGCTGTTGTCTTCTAGTTCGTAGCGGGTGAGGTCAGCTTCCTGCGTGTAGGCGCCACGTTTCAGGCCCCCGGCCAGTCGCACCAGATCGGCTGCGCCCATATTTGCGCCGAGCGGATATTTTCCCGGTCTTTCGACTTCCCCTTCGATGGACACCGCCGCGGGATCGATTTTCGCCAGGTCTTTGTGGACGAAGATTCGGTCTTTGGGTTCCAGAAGGACGTTTTCCGTTGTATCGCCGGCGAGCGCCTTATTCAGGCTGACGCTGAGTACTTTCAATTTGCCGTCGTCGGTTCTGCGGAATATCTGAACGTCATCCAGCTGTGCGTCGGGCGTAGTGTTACCGGCCAGGAAAATCGCGTCTCGCAGATAAGTCGCGCCATTGGTCACGTGGTCACCGGGATCTCTCACCGCGCCGGTGACGCTGATCACCGGAGCGTCTTCAAAATCAAAGCGCCCGAATATTCTCACGGTGTCGAAAGGCTTCAGCACGAGATCCTGATCCTTGCCCGCGAGCGCGTCGTCCAGATTGAAGGCCAAGACTTCCGGGGTGTAATCCGGAGCATTGAGGCGAATGATTTCGGCGTGGGCTTTGTATGGCTCAGGCAGAAGATCTTTGTATGACTTGATCAAGTCGGTCAGTTTCATGCCGTCGGTGTAGGCGTATTTGCCCGGCCTGAAAACATGACCATCGAGGAAGACAGATTTGTCGGCGAAGGAAACGATGGGAGAAATTTTGACTTTGTCACCATCTTGAATCGCGAAGTCAGTGAGGGCCTTGGTGACTGCTTCTTGATTGTTGTTCTCCGGCACGTCCAGGGCCAGCATGCTTCGGCTCTCGTGCGCCTGGAGCCGTTCCACGTCAACGTGGCGGAGCGTGCCCGACGCTAAGACTCCGCCGGCCAACTCCAAAACCTGAGCCAGGCTTTTTTCGCCATTCAGTTCGTAAATTGCAGGACGGCGCACCATGCCGGTCACGGTGACGGTTGGTCCGAGCGGCGGCACCAGAATGGTGTCTCCGGTTTGCAGTCGCTGCATGCCTGCGCGCACTCCGTGCAGCAAGAGATCGTAGACATCGACCTGCTGGATCAGCTGATCGCCCCGATAGTGTTTCAGGATTCGCAAGGATCCTTGTGAAGTGGGCCCGCCCGCCGCGAATAGCGCGTTCAAAGGAGTGGATAGAGAGCTGACATCGTATGCTCCTGGATGTTCGAGCATCACCGACGACATAAACGCGAAGGGTATGCAGACGGGAAACCGAGACGTCGGCTTCGGCGTCGCGAAATTGCGTGCGCAGGGATTTCTGCACCATGTGCTGCACGTCGCCGAGTGTGCGTCCGGCGACTTGCAAGGCGCCCACTTCCGGCAGAGCAATCTGACCGGCGCGGTCAACTACGCGAATCAACCTCTGCGAAACCCCGCCCCAGAGATTAATTGTTAAGCTGTCGCCCGGTCCGATGACGTAGTCTGGCCCCATCGGCATGTCCATCGGCAGATTGTTCAACTCTCCGCTGTCGTCTTTGAACATTTCCATGCCGAATCTGGAGAGCACCGGAGAGCGGTGCGAGTACTGGGCATACAAGTCATACAGAGAAGGCACATCCGCGTAGGGATTGGGACGGCGAGTCAGTTGCGGCCGGTCGAGGCCGAGATCGGCGGCCGTTGGCGGCGTCGGACGACGAGGCATGCGCAAGCTGGCCTGCTGGGGAAGTTGCTGACCACTCATCTGCGTCGAACCTGGGAGCGATCCGCTGGAAAGGAATGGATTAGCCGAAAGAGAAGAGTCGAGGAACGGATTGTTGGAGGTAGCTCCAAACATGCCCCCATTCGCGCCACCACCCATGGCCGACGTACCGAGACCGCCAGCAAATGAATCCTCACTACTGCTCTGTCCACTTTGCGCGCCGCCGGAAGCGGACATGCGAGCAGCCATCAGCCCGGGCATTTGATCGGGGCTGATGCTCTGCATTCCGCTCGTGCTTAACATCATCGAACTGGAGTCGGATCCATAGCCATAATCGTCAGTGGGGTATTGCAGCTGCGTCCTCTGCAGAGCCCGCGGATCATTCGGCGCAAGAATTTGAGGCTGAGGAGTGGGAGAGAATGTGGGTTGCTGCGGTACGGCATTGGGATATTGATCTTGACCTGGATATTGCGTACCGTTCTGCAAATCGTGCTCATGCTGCGACCAGTATTTATCTTCCTGACTTTTACCTTCTGCAGGCTTCTCGGCGGCCGCACTCGCGGTCAAGGGCTGAGATGCCATGCGTTGACGTTGGCGCTCCAACTCTTCTTTCGTCGGCTTGGCCCGGACGTATTCGCGATCTTCGATTTCCCGCGTAACCAGCACGCGGATGTTCTCGTCTCGACCAATCAGCTTGTACAAAGCGTCATCGGTCAAGTCTTCCGGGGCGAGTATGCGCCCCTGCGCATAAGCTTTTCGGACCAGCATCTTCTTTACCTGCAAAAGAAGACCAGGCTCTTGATCCAGCAAAGTGATGATCTTGTCGGCCGAAAGAGCAACTAACCGGTCCGCTTCCTGCTCGGCGCGAGAATCGACGTCTGGAACCGCGGTCGTCCGCTTTGAGTTAGCGGATGAGTTCGATGAGTTCACAGACTGGGCGTTTAACGTGGCCGGGGTATCGACCAGGATGAACGCTGAGAACATCGCGATCATCAGCACGGCATGAGCAAGGAGTGACCGAATCTTCATATCAATATCAACCTCGATAGACATTGCCAAATCGACGAACCGGACGATTAAATTGAAAACCTTCAACCAATTGGTTCGACTTCGTTCTCATCAACTTCCACGGCGACTGATCGCTGAATCAAGTGGATGGAAAGCACGACACGAAATTTCTCTTTGCGCCGAATCAAAATGCCTTCGACTCCTGACATGAGGCCGCTGTGCACGCGTACGCGCCTGCCGACTTTCAAATAAGGATGCGGCTGCACTTGGCATCCCCCCGCGAGCCCTTTAGTAAGGGCCTCGATTTCAGCATCCGGAAGAACCGCAGGTTTACCGCCGAAACTGATGAGTTGCACGACGCCGGGCAACTGCAACACTTGTAGGCGATCCTTTAGGGCCATGCGAACGAAAATGTAGCCCGGAAACAGCGGAAGATCGAGCTGCTTGCGCCGGTCTTTCCAGCGGCGTAGAGAGGCGTACAGTGGCAGGAAATGCTGAATCTGATTCCCATCCATCTGCAACGCCACTTTCTTTTCATGCCGGGGGCTGGTGTATGCGGCATACCAGCGCGATTCAAAGTAATCCGACAAGATCCCCGGGATGCACAAGCCGGTTGGTTTCAGTTGATGTTAGCTCGGTAAACAATTCGGGCTCCTTAGGAACGAACTGGAACTAAGTTTTCTCGCCAAGAAGCTCCAGGTAGAGCTTCGCCCCCTCACTTACAGGGCATTGTGAGCTAAGCCTTTACAGATTAATCGTTTACGGCACAAGTTCAAAAAACATCCAAAACAGCTGAACCATATTGTCCTGGAGAAGGGTCGTCTCGTTCAAAAACCCTCCTGGCGGCACGAAGTCGCGGAGCCGTGCTCCCAACGACAATATTTTCAACGATCAGCAACTTTCTCAAGAACCAACATAGGTTCGGCGTCACACCCATACTGATTGGAATCTGGTCGCCGCCGAAACCTAGCCTATATCTCCACTAACTCAGGCCGATTGCGGAGCACACTGAGAATGCCATGCTCAGACGATTCAACGCGCTGGGAACGAATGTCCACGAATGCCCAGTAGAAAGTTCCGCTGTTGCGTTCCGCCGCCAACGCCAGAATCTTCATCTGCGGATAGCGGCCCAGCAAGAATCCAGTCAGACCTGGCCGCACTTCTGGGTCCTGCAGTGCAATGATCAAGTAGTCGGGGCGAGTGCGCTCTACCAATTCGGTGATTTCCGCCTCGTCCTGGGTTTCGCCAACGACTTCGATGTCGGGTTGATCCCCAATCGTGGCCAAGACCAAATCCTGCATCAAGCGCGGCCGGTTAGCAACCAACACTCTGATTTTTTGCACGATCTTCTCCGTGCCGGAAAGTATCTCCTTTTCCTCTCAACAAAGTAAGACTCAAATCGGATCTAGGGACTCAGGGTAGGTAGTACCAATTAGGTTCCTATATCTAGCGTGACGCTGCTACCTTCCAAGCGTAGCCGTACCAACAATGTACCGACCTGGGATTCCCACTCAAGCGACGGCGATCGGCGATCGACAAATCTCCACCGCGCTTAGCCGGTTATTGGCTCCTACTTTGCGGAGCATGCGGTGGACGTGGTTTTTTATGGTTTGCTCGGAGAGGTTTAGTTGGGATGCGATTTCTTTGTTGGTCAGGCCGTGGCTGATCATTTCAACTAATTGTTGTTCGCGGCGAGTCAGGCCGAGGTTATGTCTTATCACGAAGCTGGCGGGGTGCGAGTTTTGCTTGGCAACTTGTTCAAACAAAACGAGGCAAAGAGATGGTGGGCAAACGGCTTCGTCGTTCGCCACGGAACGCACGGCGGTAGCAACTTCCAGGGCGGAGGCGTCTTTCAAGATATAACCTACGACTCCCTCGCGGACTCCGCGGAGGAAGGTCTCCGGGTCGGCATCCATTCCGATCATTACGACTTTAAGTCCGGGAATCGCCGCGCGGACTTCCGCGACCAGCCTTAACTCAGACAAGGCGATGGCAGCCGAGTCCGAAAGCAGAACATCCGGAGAAGCACTCTTAATCTGCTCAACTACATCGGGCGAGAAAGCAGCGGCGCCGACCACCTGAAGATCGCTCTTCTTGCTTAGAATGCGGGTAAGCGCTTCACGCAAAAGGCGGTTCTCTGCCAAAATAAACACCTGGGCGGTTTCAGACGGAATGGACATGGCAATTCTCCGCACCTCGCATGCGCCCCTCACGCGATGTTGTCGGTGCTTTCGGTTAAAGTTAGTTGCTGGTTAAGGATAAACGGTTTCCCCTCAAAATGCCAATAGCGGATACAGTTAAACTATTGATTGCACACGTCGAGAAGGTTTCAACCTAGGGTGACGGGAGCCGGACGATCCAATACGGGCGTGCGGGTCGTTTAATCGCGCGATGCATCCAACCATGAGCAATTTGTTTATGAGATCGTAGTTCGCTTGCATTTGTACCGATTCGTCATGTGGAGAAAAGTCCTTATATTCGTTGCCCTGACACAAGCGGCTTTGGCCGCTGCGTCGGGCCCTTCGGCCGATAAGTTGATGTCCGAAGGACGCGTGGACGACGCCATTCTTGTTTTACAGAACGGTCTCAACACTGCCCCCAACGATGCCGGGGCTCACAACCTGCTTTGTCGCGCACACTTTACATTGGGAAATTGGGATCGGGGTATCTCGGCTTGCGAGAAAGCGGTTTCGCTGGAAGCTGACAACAGCCAGTATCACCTATGGCTGGGCCGAATTTATGGGGAGAAGGCGGATCGCGCTAACTTCCTTAGTGCCGCCGGATTAGCGAAAAAGGTTCGCACCGAACTGGAAGCGGCCGTAAGTCTTGATCCGAATAACGCCGCGGCGCGGATTGACCTGGCCGAGTTTTACATCGAAGCGCCAGGGATCGTGGGCGGAGGAAAAGACAAAGCCGAAGCGCAGGCGGAAAAGCTGGCGGCGCTGGATCCGGTCAAAGCTGGGTGGGTCAAAGGGCGGCTGGCAGAAAAGAAGAAAGATCTTGCAGCCGCCGAACTCGCTTATCGCCAAGCTGTCGAAGCGAGCCATGGCCGAGCGGACGCGTGGGTAAATCTCGGGCGGTTCTATCGCAACAGTGGCAGGCTACCCGAAATGCAAGAGGCGATTCAGCACGTCAGTTCGGCGCCACTGCCCCAGCCCAGCATATTGATGGATGCAGCCGAGGTCCTGATTCGTACTGGGCGGGACCTACCAACGGCGGTGCAATTGTTGCGGCGCTACATTTCATCCAACGCCAGCGCCGAGGACGATCCGCTGTTCAAGGCGCACTATGTTCTGGGAACGGTGCTGGAACAGCAAGGCGATAAAGCGGCAGCGGCTCAGGAGTACCGCGCTGCGCTGGGCTTAGCGAAGGAATATTCCGTCGCACAGACTGCGTTGAGGCGGCTGAATCACGAGGTTGCGGAAAAATAGGGCGTTCCTCTCTCCTAGCAAAACTATTCGGGCTTTACTCGTAGCGCAAGCTCTCAACCGGATCAAGCTTCGCCGCACGTGCCGCGGGAACGGTTCCGAACAAAATGCCTACGAGCGAAGAAACAAGGATGGCGACAATCGCGGAGAGCCCGGAAATCGGGAGGCGATACTCGGTGAAGAATCGGACGGAGAACGGCAAGGCGAGGCCGATCACCACTCCGGCAAAACCTCCAATCAGCGAAATAAGAATCGCTTCGGACAAGAACTGAAAACGGATTTCGCGATTCGTCGCGCCAATGGCTTTGCGAATTCCGATTTCGCGAATGCGCGAACTCACCGTCGCTAACATGATGTTCATGATGCCAATGCCGCTCACCAGCAGCGTCACCGTCGAAATCAGCAACAACACGAGCGTCAGGGCGTTCGCGGTCCGATCTGCGACGGCCACCAACTCGGTCAGATTCTGCACCACGTAAACCGATTCTGCGCGATGTCGCGACTGAATTACTTTTCTGACCTGCTCGGTCACGGGGATCACCATCGAGGGTTCAGCGGCGGAAAAATAAAGTTGCCGCACGTCGGCGGTTCCGGTGAAATATCGGCTCACAGTGTATGGAATCAACACGGAGTTGTCGGTGACTTCCGACTGTCCAAACGTGTCGACGCGCTCGCGGAAGGTGCCGATAATTGTGAAAGGCAATCCGCTCAACTTGATGACTTTCCCCACCGCATCTTCGACTGAGCCGTAGAGTTGCACAGCCAATTTTTGTTGAACCACGCCAACTTTGTTGCGGGCCTGTTCGTCTTGCGCATCGAAGAATCTCCCCGAAAGCACAACCAGATTCCGTACCGCCGCATATTCCGGATAAACCCCGAGCATGCGCAGCTCGCGCTCCTTGCCACCGCCGATCACGATGCGATCATCCAGCGGGACCACGGGCGATGCCGCCACAATACCCGGCACCTGCTGCAATACCGCTTGCATGTCATCGATGGTCAACAGGTCGGGCGTGACGTTGCGCATCTCGCCGCTCTGGTATTCGGCGTCGATCATATTCGCGCCGATGGCTTGAATCTGATTGAGCACGTATTGCTTCCCGCTCATGCCGATGGTCACAACCAGAATCAACGATGCCGTGCCGATCACCATACCCAGCGCGGTCAGAGCGAAGCGCACTTTGTTGCTGCAAAATGTGTCGTAGGCGAAGCTGAAAATTTCGCTGAGCACCAGCTTGGGAGGACGGCTCGTCGCGGCAGTGGTGGCGCTCGGCATGTTTGCTTAGATGCTACCCCGTGCTCATTCGAGGCGCAAATGGCGAGTGCGAGTCGTCTTTCGGCCGCGGCACCTTCGATCGTTTCATAATCGAGCACTGCGGTTTGGATTCAAAATATTAGATCGGGCGGTAACCTTTGTCGTTTCAGAACGCCGCGACTCATAGAAACTTTTATTGCGAAAACGAGTTTCTAATATCGTGACGAAATCGAGTGGGCAAGCAAACATTAATATTGCGCGACTCTACGGAACAGTACAGCCCGCGAAATCTTGGTCACGAGAAAGCGGGTTATGGCTTGTACAATCGAACAACCCGTAACAGTACTAGAGCACCTAAGTGAAGTCCAACCCACGTGATGGGTGGATGACAACAAGGAGAAAAATACCTATGAGGATTATTCCATCTGTTCGTTCGCTGCTGTTCGCGCTCGTCGTGCTGACCATGTCGGCAGCATCGTTCGGGCAAATCGGAGTATCAATCACAATCGCCCCTCCGGCGCTTCCGGTGTATGAGCAACCTGTTTGCCCCGGCGACGGGTACATTTGGACGCCAGGCTATTGGGCGTGGGGCCCGGACGGTTACTACTGGGTGCCAGGCACGTGGGTTCTGGCGCCGCAACCTGGATTTCTCTGGACACCGCCATACTGGGGTTGGGGCGGCGGACGATATTTTTTCCATGAAGGTTACTGGGGACCGCGCGTAGGTTTCTACGGCGGCATTGTTTACGGGTTCGGTTATTTCGGTGTTGGATTTGAAGGCGGGCGGTGGGACGGAGATCGCTTCTTCTACAACCGTTCCGTGACGAACGTAAACGTCACCAACATTCACAACGTTTACAACACGACGGTGATCAACAACACGACGGTTAACCGCGTCAGCTATAACGGCGGCAACGGCGGCATTCAGGCGCGCCCAACGGCCGAACAGGAAGCTGCGGAGCGTGAAAGGCATGTCGGTCCGGTGGCGGCCCAAACTCAACATGTGGAAGCTGCGCGCTCGAACCCGCAGTTAAGAGCTTCGGCGAACCAAGGCAGGCCGCCCATCGCGGCAACGTCCAGGCCGGGAGCATTTAACGATCGCGAGGCCGTACCTGCCAAAGAAGCCGGTGCGCCCTATAAAGCAGAGGGCAACCGCCAAGGCGAAGTGCCAAAACCCGGCGCGGCAGGGCATCCGGAGAACAACGTTCCACGGCCGCCCACTCACGCCAAGGATGTTCAACCGCACGAACATCTCCCGGCTCCAAACACCGGCGACGTGAAGAAAGACCAGAAGTATCAGCAGCAGCAGGACAAGATGTACGCGAAGCAAGAACAACAACACCAGAAGATGGTGGCAAAGCAAGAGCAGGACCACCAGCGAATGGACCAGCAGAAGGTAAATGACCAGAAAAGGCAGCAGGTGGAGCAGAAGCACCAGCAACAGACTGAGAAGATGGAGCAACAGCACACCCAGCAGGCGCAGCACATGCAGGCGCAACATCAACCTCAAAACCACGGAGGAGGGGAAAAGCGGTAGTTTCTTCTCACCCAGAACTTACGCGGGCAGGTTGTCGGCTAATCAGGCCGACAATCTGCCCGCAAAGTTTTGGTAGGCGATTTGCCCGTGCGCGTGCGAATCTTTAACGACCTATCTCTACGAATAACCTACATGCCCTGCGCTTCTCGTCCAGGACGTCTGAATTATTGCCTAAGCGTACAGAGGGAGAGCTGGCTGGGCTAGTGACTGGCGACTGGATCTGCGGCGTTCTTTTTCTCGTTATGGTGATGTAAATCCAGACCGAAATGCGGTTCTGATTCGGTGCCGGTGATCTTGACGGGAATTTCCGTCTTTCCATTCTTGGTGAAGAACGGATCTACTGGCTTCAGCAGGATCGACTTCCATCCCGTCACCATGTGCGACAGTTTGGCGTCCAGGTAGGCCTTGCCATGAAAATCGAAGGTGTTTCCGTCCATGCTGTACTTTCCGTCCAAATCCACTGTGGTTCCGGGAACTTTGAATTGCAGCTTGGAAAATGACAGAACGCCGGTTCTCAAGATAAACACACCGCTAAGATCAGACTGCACATTGTCCGGAATATTATCTGTCGCCAATTTTGGCTTGCCCTGGCTACGCATGCTTAAGGCGTCGAGTTTGCTCTGAATCTTTTCTTTTGTGAAATGCGCGTTCGATACTGCGAAGTTCCCCGCCAGACGAAGACGCTCAACAAAATCAGGATCGCCCGGCACCAGTTCGAGTTTTGTTTTGGAGCGCACGGCTCCCGTCATGATCGGCGGTTGTGTACGTACACCCAGCGTGAGCAAGTCTTCGATGCGGGCACCGTCGATCAACACGTCGAGAGTGATGTAGTGGCCTTTAGGCTCCTTCGTTCGTACCACAGAGCCCTTCGCCGTAAACGAGGAGTGCAGGAGCTTTGCCTTGACGGGCTCCAAGATATGTATCACCGCTGGTTCCGTCGACAATGGCATGAAAATCCGTGTGCAGAGGCACGGGGTGACCGCTGATCGCGACCCGGAAATCGGGAGTATCGGTCGAACCATCGACAATAATGTTTCCCAGGTTCCCGGCGTACTGCCCGGTGGACGAGAGAATACCTCCGATGCCTTTGATGGTCCCGAGATCAGCATTGCTGAACGAATAGGTGCCGCGCACTGGGGAATCACGTGGGGTGTCCGCTTGCCATGGGCCGAAGAATCCGCTCGAAGAAATATCCCCTATAGGTTTGGGATTCACCAGGGTCGCGTCGAAATGCATTGGTTGGCCGGGGCCGATATCTTTCATCTTCAAACTACTAATGTCGAATTCGAGCGGCAGCTTGTCTGGGCGAGAAGTGTTGATGACCAGCTGAGCTCCCTCGCTCACGAATTGATCGACGAAGACTTTAATCTTTCCGCCTTTCGGTCCCATGCTGCTCATCTGTTGTCGATCGCCTGCCGGCGGAATGTTCAGCACCAATCCCTTCAAACGCACCAATTGCACGTGCATAGGAGAGCGCAGCAGGCTGAGCAGGCCGGTTCGAAAATGAAATTCTTCGATGCCAATCAAAGGCTGTATGCCTGGTTGCTGAATGTTCGGATCAGTTTGGCCGTAGATGTTCAAACCTTCGCCTGAGACTTCGAGTCCGTCCCCCACTCCAACGTGGAATCCCTGCAACTCGACCCGACTATGAAAGCGAGTCGAGAGAGTCTCGATCACTCGGGCGCGTAGAATCGGCTCGGCGTGCGAGATCAGGATTTTCGCGGCTATGGCGAAAACAACAACAACGGCGAGAGCTATTCCTACGATCCAATGCCACGCGAGCTTGGCGTTTTTCGCTTTCGTGGGCAGGTGCGCTGAATTAGCCATAAGCGAGTGTTAGAGAGCTGAAATGCATTGCCCTCGTTGTATGGGCGAGCAACTTACGTGTCAAACGGGTTTCCCCTAAAGTTCAGTGCTTAGCGACGATGGCCTTCAACCGCAGGCATGCAACCGTCGTGGAGTTTTTCGCACCCAACTACGACGGGAAACTAGAAGGAATGGACAGACCGATAGGGTCTGGTGACATTCCTCCCGGGCCGGGCCGGAGACGCAATCATGAAAAATATCGCGATGAATGGTATCTGCGTTGTTGTGTTGATGGCATCAAGCTCGCTGTTTGCGCAGCAGCCGGCGACTAGCCCAACTTCGCCGTCTGCGGATACTCAGGCAAAGCAGCCTTCGACCCCTACGCCACCCAACGATGCCGCGCAAGCCCCGCCTAAGCCTCCACTGAGCGCAAAAGAGGAGGCATGGCAGATGCTGGACGATGCGTGCGCCGACGACAAAACCGGCGCTCATGCAACCGCCGTTCGAGTGTTGGGCCTGGTGCCGAACGACACGAAGGCGTTGGCCTTCGCCGAAGATGGGCTCGATAGCGATAAGCCGGAGATTCGTGCGGCCGCGGCAGCCGCATTGGGAGACATGCAAGCCAGAACCAGCATTCCGAAATTGAGAACAGTATTGGATGACGACGACCCTCTGGTCGCGCTCGCCGCCGCCAACGCGCTCAATCGATGCATGACAAGTCCGCGAACGAGGTCTATTACGAGGTGTTGACCCGGCAGCGAAAAGCGGGCAAGGGACTGATCGCTTCCGAAACGTCCGTGCTGAAGGATCCAAAGAAGATGGCAGAGATGGGCTTCGAAGAGGGTATTGGCTTCATTCCATTCGCTGGTATCGGGTGGGGGGCGGTCAAGGCGATCACGAAGGACGACTCGTCTCCGGTCCGCGCCGCGGCGGCGAAGGCGCTCGCGAACGACCCTAGTCCGGCTACCACTAAGGCATTGAGCGAGGCGACTGAAGACAAGAGCTGGCTGGTGCGGGTGGCAGCACTGGAGTCCCTCGCCAAACGGGGAGACTCGTCGGCGTTGCACGTCGTGGCATCACGTATGTCGGATGAAAAGCTTACAGTCCGATACACTGCAGCGGCGGCGGTTCTGCGGCTGACGGCGGTTAAAGAGAAACACATCGCCGACAAGGGAAAAAAGACGATGCAGCAGGCGAGCATCAAGAACTGATCCGCGCTAAAACGTAGAGAGTTTCGCACCGCAGCCCGTCTGGATCTCCGAAACAAACGCTGTTTTTAAGTAGAAGCGCGTCCCGCACTAAACCCTCCGGATACGGCACAATCCTTTTCATCCTACTTGGTTTACCGGATTTCGTTGGACGCACGCCATGATTACGCTATTTGCGAAGAAAGCGCCCAGGTTCGGCGATCTTTCTTTCGCTTAAGCTCGCCGGCCGTGAGTGAGGTGAGGGCGTGGGCCAGGAGACGAGGACATGGACGCATCGATGATCGTGGCGATCTCAAACAGGATTCGAGTGCTGGGTTGCTTTTTGATGATTTTCTTTCCAGTATCCACAGCGTTTTGTGCGGAGAAATCCGCACGCCCGGCGCTCCCGCAGGATGCCAACCAACTGGTTCGTCAAGTGATCGACAATGAACTAAAAGTAAGCGACCAGGACCACACGCATTGGATGTATCAGCAACAAAGTCAGGATGGCGAGAAGACGACGATCAAGGAAGTGGTGGAAGCCAAGGACTGCGATGTCGATCTCACAGTTGCCGCCAATGGAAAGCCGCTGACGGCCGAGGAGCGGCAAAGAGAACAGGAGCGGATAAAGAAACTCGTCACCGATCCGGATGAGCAGAAGAAGAAAATGAAAGCAGCGCAACAGGACGCGGAAAAAGCTACGGACATGTTCAAGATGCTGCCCGATGCGTTTCTCTATGAATACGCCGGCAAGACGCGATCCTTGGTCAAGTTGACTTTCAAACCCAACCCCAACTTCCATCCGCCGTCCCGGGAAGCGCAGGTCTTTCACGCGATGGAGGGCACCATGTGGGTGAACCCAAAAGAAATGCGGTTGGCTGAACTGGATGGCCAACTATCCCAGGATGTGCAGTTTCTTGGCGGGCTGATTGGGCACCTCGACAAAGGCGGACGTTTCAGTGTGAAACGAACCGAACTGGCGCCGGGACATTGGGAAACCACACTGCTTAATGTGCACATGAATGGGAAGGTAATCATTTTCAAGAGCATCAATCTGCAGCAGAATGATTCCATGTCGCACTTCCGGCGTGTCCCGACCGATCTGAGTCCTGCTCAAGCAGCCGAAATATTGACGAAACCAGGTTTTGCCGGAGCGAGTAGCGAGGCAGTAGCTGCCGAATCGCGCGGTGGAACGGGAGACTAGAAAGCCAACAACCTGGCAGGCGCACGATCTCGAAAATGTCCAGCAGGAGGAAGGCGTGACTCGTCTGACGTCGTTCCGCTTCGACGAGCCCAAGCCAGGGAAACGACAAAAACCTGGGCCGCTCTTCCCTGCCTGCTGGAACTTCAGTCAGTTTAGTCGGGAATACATCACGCGCGCATCGGGTATTTCTTATAGAAGACCAGGAAAGAAGCCGTACCGCCCCTTGCCTGCCAACTCCTATGTCGCCAGCAGTCCGATTGACGCCATGAACATGACCGCTGTGGCGACCCAGCCAAAAATCTTCAAGCCTATAGGCAAGGTGAATTGCCCCATCACTTTAGGATTCGAGGTCATCAGCATGATGACAATCATCAGTGGAGATGCAACCACTCCGTTCACCACCGCTGCCCAAAACAACGCTTTTATCGGATCGAGATGCACGAAAGTCAGCGCCAAGCCGGCGAGTGTGATGGCGGTAAGAGTCGCATAGAATCTCTTGGCTTCGTGCGGTTTCTTCTCCAGACTGGCATGCCAACGAAAGGCCTCGCCGATCCCATAGGCTGCCGAACCCGCCAGCACAGGGATGGCAAGCAAGCCGGTGCCTACAATTCCTGCCAGAAAAAGACTCGACGCCAAACGTCCTGCGACGGGTTCCAGCGCCTTCGCCGCCTCCGCGGCAGTCGAGATTTCTGTAACACCGGCGGCGTGTAGCGTCACCGCCGCCGTCAGAATGATGAAGAAGGCCACCGCATTGGAAAAGGCCATGCCGACGTAGGTATCCCACTTGATGCGATCGAGTTGTTCCTTCGCCTGGCGCGGCGCCCTCTTCAGCGGCTCTTCGCCGGCGGTCGTCGTCACATCTTCTACCTCTTGCGAGGCTTGCCACAAAAATAGATATGGCGAAATGGTAGTGCCCAACACGGCAACGAGCGCCGCGAAATAGGTCTTGTTCAGGGAAATGGACGGATGCACGACAGCCATGAACACAACCGTCCACGGTATATGAACCACAAACGCAGTCGCGACGTAGGCAAAGAGACTGAGAGTCAGCCACTTCAGGTAACCGACATATTGGGTGTAAGGGAGGAACACCTGCAATCCGATGGAAAGCAGGCCGAAGGCGGTCGTGTAGAGAAGAACCGGCCCCGGCAGAATCAACGTGGCAGCCGCACCCATGGCGCCGATATCTGCGCCAAGGTTGATGACGTTGGCGATCAGAACCAACATGACAATTGCATACATGAGCCAGCGCGGATAGTACTTGCGCAGGTTTGCAGCAATGCCCACGCCGGTAACGCGTCCCACGCGAGCGCTGATCTCCTGGATCGCTGTCATCAACGGATACGAAAACAGCATCGTCCAGAGCATGCCGAAGCCAAATTGCGCTCCGACTTGCGAATAGGTACCAATGCCGCTCGGATCATCGTCCGAAGCTCCAGTTATCAAACCCGGGCCTAAGATCCAAAGCAGCCTGGCACCCCTGCCGCGGACGGGTCTGCTGGTTGAGTCCGCGGCGGGTTGCGATGACAGGCTAGGTTTTCTCAAGAAAATGGGCCGCTACGAAAAGAGCATCCGCCCGGCATAAGCGTCACGCTATACGCGGCCCATCAAGACCAGGATCAATACGACGACGACAACCAGACCCAGACCGCCGCTGGGATAGTAACCCCAGCCGGAGCTATAAGGCCACGTGGGCAAGGCACCGACTAACAGCAATACCAAAATAACCAGCAGAATGGTTGACATTAGTTTTCTCCGTTTAGCAGAGTCACCAGGCTCTCGAACTGTCGCTCGCTGGGCCAGGTGCTAAAAAATCTGGTTTACCCAAACAACTGTTGCATCGCTGTTATTTGCGCAGTAATGTTGTGCGCTATCTCCGTGCATTCAGCTTCATCCTCTCCATTGCGCAGGCGAGGACATAATTTGTGAAGTCTTTCTACGGCCTCCTGAAGACAACCGGCGGAAAGCCGAAGCAGCGCAAGGCGCTCCTGTTGGTTATCTTTTTTCATGGCGTCCGTGCCTCCTTCCGGGATTTAGTCTGCTGGGCCTCATGACACCGGTGGGCGAGGTTTGACATTTAGCCTGCGTACATAACCGCCGTTCACTACGCATTTGAGGGTGCCAAACCCCGCATCTGTCCAACAACCGGAGCCGGCAATTGTGTTAGATCCACGCCAGCAGGCTTCCATCGCCGCGACTCTGATTTCGCTCGGAACGCACGGGGCTTGTCGTCATGAACTTTTCCTGATGTTGTCGCCAGGAGCTCGCGAATCCTCTGCCGCGCCTTGTGCAGTTGCGATTTCGAGTTCCCTACCGAGCATCCCAGGAATCTCGCGATTTCGCGATGTTCGTAGCCGTCCACTTCATGCATTAGAAATATTTTTCGATATCCTTCAGGCAGCTCAGCCAATGCGCGATTCAGGGCAACGCGGTCGACGCATCCGGTAAGACGGATGTCGACGCTGGGAAATTCTCGCGGCACCGCTTTATCCAGCTGATCGTTTGAGATTGGCTTGTCCAGCGAAACCTGGTTGAGCGACTTCTTGCGAAAGTGCATGAGCACGGTATTTACCGTGACGCGATAGAGCCAAGTCGACAGGGCGGAGTCTGCACGGAACGCCGCCAGCTTCCGGAACACATGCAAGAATGCTTCCTGGGTCAGATCCTCAGCCTCGGCCGTGTTCTTGGTCATACGCAGGCAGAGGGAATATACGCGCGTCTTGTGGGTATGAAATAGGGTGGCGAAAGCATCCGCATCACCCTCTTGGGCGCGGCGAATAACGTCGGCCTCCAAAACGGCTATAGGGGTAGAATCGTTGGACACTCTAGTCTCCTTTCAGAAAACTTGTTTTATTTGGCGAATATCAGGGCTCACCACACACCGGAGATTACGGCCAGCGGCCGAAATGATCTATCCGGTGCAGTCTGTAGGCGTCCTAATCTGTTGCTGTATCAATTGGGTGCGGCCAAAAGGGCAGGTACTACAGAAATTCCCTATAGAAAGTACAGGTTCGGCATGATTGTTGGTTCCACAGAACCGTCTTATGCTGCAACCCATGAAATCTCCTCGCAGCATGCCCACCTATCAAGCAGGCAGCCGGTAGCAGAATGCGCCGGCTCCTGCTTCTCGCCTTTTCCTGTTAATGAAGGCGAGGTAACCTGGGAAAAGCTGGTGGGGCCAAAACATTCCTGCTCATGCCTACGAACAAATTACGAAGGGCTGGATGGCCGTGTGCCCAAGGCGGCTCCGTAAATACCTTCGCGCGTCACTTGTTGGTTTGTCTACTCCTACTGTCCTCCTGCTCCTTGCCAAGCCGTGGTTATTCCGTGCTGAGCCACGAAGAAATTGTCGACCTGGCCTGGAAAGATCAGATCCAGCCCCTGCTCTTACAGCGTTTTCCTGATGCGACCGCAGATGATTTGCGAGAGGCGCATGCCTATGCCTACGGCGGGAGCGTAATCCAGGACATGGGCTACTATCCGTTCGGGAATAAATACTTCAGCGACCTGGTCCACTATGTGCGGACGGGAGATTTTGTGGCAGCACTGATTCGGGAATCCTCCGACATTAATGAGTACGCTTTCTCGCTGGGAGCGCTGGCCCACTATGCGTCTGACAATGTTGGTCATCCCACTATTAATAAGGTGGTGGCTATCGACTTTCCGAAGTTAGAGCGAAAATATGGCAAGGAAGTGACCTATGCCGACGATCCCAAGGCGCATATCCGGACGGAGTTCGGCTTTGACATGGTGCAGGTCGCGAAGAACCGTTACACCTCCGACCGGTATCACGATTTCGTAGGCTTTAGTATTTCCAAACCCCTGCTCGAACGAGCCTTTCAGGACACCTACCATCTTCAACTGCAAGATGTCATACACGACGAGGACCTTGCGGTGGGGACGTTTCGCCGGGCAATCAGCAAAGTCATCCCCGAGATGACCCGCGTGGCGCTGACTTCACGTAAAAAAGAGATTGTCCGCGACACTCCGAACTTCAATGAAAAACAGTTCCTTTACCATCTTTCGCGTACCGACTATCAAAAGGCCTGGGGCAAGGGGTATCGCAAACCCGGAGTGGGAACACGGATCCTGGCTTTCTTTTTGAAGATCGTGCCCAAGGTGGGACCGTTTAAGGCCGTCGCCTTCAAGATTCCGAGTACGCAAACCGAAGACATGTACATCAAAAGCATGGATCAGACCGTCGATCATTACGGCACTCTGCTGCGCGCGGAGAGGGTTCACCAGTTGAAACTCACCAACCTGGATTGTGACACCGGCCGCGACGCAAAAGTCGGAGAATATTCTCTCGCAGACGAGACGTACGCTCGACTGCTCGATGACTTGGCGAAAGATAGCTTTGCGGGCCTGGAGCCAGCGTTGCGAGACAACGTTCTTAGTTTCTACGCGGTTACCAACCCGCCGGTGATCCCCGAGAAGAATCGAAAAG
>CAVYSX010000013.1:0-80096 GCA_963771285.1 uncultured Acidobacteriota bacterium | reverse complement strand
GCGCCGAACAGCAGAAAGAGCGATTGGCGACGCTGCCGACAATGGTTTCGCTGAGCGGAATCAGCCGCACGGTCCATGCCGTTTGTGCCGGATACTCTGCCGGATATTGCTTTTTTAGCGATGCAACCAGCACATCTAGGTGCCCCTGCGCGGCCGCAATCGAGAGACCGGGCTTCAGGCGCGCGATGACCACTCGACTCCCCAGACGTGTATCGCGCTGCGGAGGCGGAAACGGCAGACCGGCAAAGCCGGCTCCCAACCACAGTTCCGTACTCCGCTCCTCGCTGGTTGAGCCCTGATCGCGAAACCGCGCGGCATGACGCCCACGACGCGATAGCCATCGTTATCGAGGCGCAGCGTCTTGCCGAGAATCCGCGGGTCGGCTGAATTCTCTCCTCCACAGCCCGTCGCTGATCACCACCTCCAGGTTGTAGCCGGGAGTACCATCGTGCGGATCGAATGTGCGACCCAACTGCGCGTCTGCACCAAGGACCGCGAAGTAATTCGGCGTAACTTGCTTGAAGCTGAGACGCAGGGGCTGTGCCCTGCCGGTGAGGTTCACGTTTGCGCCGGTGCCGGTAATCGACGCGGACTGGAATATCCCGGAACTCTCGAGGTCTCTCCACTCAGGGACGGAGATGCCGACGCCCTGCGCGCCTACGCCGGGAAGGTCGTCCTGAACGCGCACCAGTTCGGCGGTTTGGATACGGCAAAGGGTGCAGCAGCGTGGCGTCGATCACGCTATAAATCGCAGTAGTGGCTCCAACGCCCAGCGCCATTGTGGCGACCGCTATGAAGGAGAATCCGGAGATTTCAGAAGCATTCGAACCGCGTACCGGAGGTCGAAAAGTAGATTCTCGATGAAGGGAAGACTTTGCTCGGCGTGGTGGTCTTCCCGGATCGCCTGAGCCGCGCCGAGCTTGAGCGCGGCTTGCCGCCGCGCCTCGGTCGGCGACATGCCGGCGCGCAGATTCTCTTCGGTCTGGAACGCCAGATGTTCGGCGATCTCCTCCTGCAGGCGTTGGTCAGCACTCTGTCGCGTCGCGAAATTCGACAGGCGAATCAGGAAGCGTCGCAGGGATCTCACGGCAAATCCTCCGCCTTGACTTTAAAAAAGCGCGCGATGATGGCCGCGGTTTGTTCCCAATCGTGGGTCTCCGCCTGGAGCTGCTTGCGGCCGGCTCCGGTAAGGCGATAGAAGCGTGCGCGGCGGTTGTTTTCCGATGCGCCCCACTCGGAGGCGATTGACCCTTCATGCTCAAGCTTGAGCAGCAGCGGATACAGCGTTCCCTGGTTGACATCCGAGGTCTCCGCTGATCTGCTCGATGCGCCTGGCATTCCCCAGCCGTGCTGTGGTCCCATGACATCGAGAGTCTTGAGGACCATCAGCGCGAGCGTTCCTTGCAAGACGTCCGGCTTTTCCTTCATGGTGAATCAACCTTTAGGTTTCCAACAGGAATAATGGCACGACTCCTTTTGGAAAGCAACAGGAAACTTTGAGCCTACTTTGACGGCGAATCCAGCAGAGCGGTCGGGAAACCGCCGGGACACTGTTCATTCGCGAAGATCAACTTGAGTCATTGAGGGGAGGCGTTTTTGCACCAGCAAACCAATCGAACCATTGTCCGTCATCAGGCTCGAAATCAGAAAACGGTTGCCAACCATACATGCTGGCTTCGCTAATCAACATTGCTGCCAAACTCCGTGCATGTGCTGCAAAAACGGACTAAGGGCCGAAACTCTAAATTTTGCCTTGTATTCCCCGTCCACGAAGCAACTCGGCAACGCCCCCGGTGCAACCGACGAACCAATCCGCAACTCATTTGCCAGATTCGGGTTCATGAGGATAGAAGCGGGAAGTAGTAACTGGATCATCTGCGGATACGCTCCAGAAGAGCGCGGAGGTCGGTATCTCACTAAAACATTCTCCCGAGGAACGGTGAATCTAATGCCGTCATGGCCGATTTTCGAGCTAGAGCATTTGTTAATTGAAGCGATTTCTGCATGAGCCACCGCCCCACCCTCGATGCTTCCACTTTCGAAGGATTGTTGGCCGCCGCTTCGGTTCTCCAGCATGAACAGGAAGCGCGCAACCACCGACCTACCCCCGATGAAACGCTGGCCGAGCCACCCGAAACTCACTAGAACCACATTGCCTCTCCGAGCGCGATACGGCAAATGCACACCTCATGGCCACTTTGTGTGAATTGAGTAAAGTGGATAGTAGGTTGCCGGTTTCCGTCCCACCAGTCGACGGCTCTTCATTATTGCCGGGTTTAGCCGATGAGCCGGACAGCAGCTTCGCCTACCTGTTGGAAGATGACGTGAGCACCTCCCATTGGGGACGGGGGCTGGTTCTGATTTTGTTATTTGGGTGCGTCGCCGCTGCCGTCTGGCATTGGCGCCCTGACCTTCGAGACTGGGCTGCCAGGTTTTCCCATCGACCCACTGCCACTCAACCCAAGCAGGTCAGCTACTCTGCCGCGCCGATTTCAACCTTAGGTTCAGAAGCAGCCGGAGCAGTGCCAAATGTGCAGGCTTTTACAGAGAAGCCGGGCGAGCGGAACCCAGTTAAACACAAAACCCGCGTCGAAGAACGATGAGCAGAGCGCGATGTATCAGAATACGTGGACGCCAACGATTCACAAGATACAAGGTCCGGGGGATGGTGTTTGGGTAAAGACCGCGACCAAACCTTCGCCGGAAATACCCTTCGACTCTCTGGCTATGGATACGCGGCATTCCTCGCGTGGCACTTCCAGCACTCGACCGACCACCGGCACAAGCTTGTCTGGGCGCAATCGGGATGAGCACACGAGCGACGCCGTACGGGCGGGCACGGTCGCGCCCGCGGGGGTCAGCAGAGAGAATCCGCCTGCAGCCTTATCTGCGGTTAATGCACCGCAAGGAGCATCGTTTCACAATTCCGAAGGCCAGACGCCACGCGATGCGCAAAGCACAATGGATCGGAATAAGCGGACGCTCTCGGATCACAAGATAGAAAGTCTGGCGGCAGGTGGTCGGGAAAACGCAGCGACCAAACCTTCGCCGGAAATACACTTCGACTCTCTGGCTATGGACACGCGACACTACGTGCCTCGGCCTCCGCCGGGCTTCCGGACGTTGCACATCGCCGCGAAAGCCGGTCTCGCAGGCCCGAGACGGCCTTCTGCGGGAAGACCGCCGGTGAACGAGTCGACGTCCGAACCCGTTCAGTGGGCGATGAGCCGCTACGTGCCGCGTCCGCCCTGGAGTTCAAGCAGCGAAAGGACCTCAGAGGCATCAGTTCCTCGCCCGCCTGCAAGACGCGTTCCTCGTGCACCTTCGGGGTACTAAGGTAACAAGTTCGGGAGTGTCTGGCGTCCGACCCAGCAACATCGACACCATTTCTTGCTGCATTGACACCGCGAGTTCCTGACTGGGCATCCCTCAATCTGTTAAGCTCCGAACCCGGCCCACCGCCAGAGAACTAGGGCTTGTTCTCATTCCTCGCATTGCTCGCCGTTCTCTCTGAAGAAGTCGCTGAGGTCCTTGGTTAAGGGATTTCCCGCGGCCCTTAGTAGAGGCCCGACTTGGAAGATTTCCTGCATGGTTTTCAGGGTCACGGATGGCACAACCATCTATTTCGCACTGCGAGAAGTAATAAGCGTCCGCGGGCCCGGCGGCATCGGGAGTTTCACCAACGGTAGAACTAGCCTGGACGTGATGTAATGTGCTTTTTGGTCTGGAAAATGCAAAGTCGCTCCGCTCTGACTTCATCTCCCTGATCAAGACCACGTCACTCTTCGTTTTCCCACGCACGATGAACAATCGTGACCCATCAACCGACCAATTGAAGCTGGAGTTTTCAGAGGTGATCTGCGAGTTGTTCGGCTTGCCGCCGTTAAGCGGCAGCTCCCAAATGTTGGTTGCGCCGTGAACAGACAACAAAGACTCCAATGTTTGTCCATCTGGGGACCAGTGAAGGTCGGAAATGCCAGCCACATCAATCACCTGCCTGCGGGCGAATCCCGGTAAT
The DNA here is from genome assembly GCA_963771285.1 of uncultured Acidobacteriota bacterium. Classification (GTDB taxonomy): domain Bacteria; phylum Acidobacteriota; class Terriglobia; order Terriglobales; family Acidobacteriaceae; genus JABDBE01. The sequence goes on along the minus strand of CAVYSX010000013.1, from coordinate 76,078 downwards.
GTCCCAATCGCGACGCAATCCATCTGACCTAACCCGGCCGAATTGAGAATACGTATAGGCTAGCAACGTTCCGTCCGGCGAGACCGCAAGGCTCTCCGCGAAGTCTTCCTCAATCGCTGCAATTTCGACGGCGTTCCCGACTCCAAGGGAACGCGCCACACCTTCTGCGGAGTATTCGTCGTCAAGTAATAGAGGCCCGCCACACTTTCAGCGCACACAGGCCCCCAAATACTGCCAGTTGCTAATGTCATCGGATGCGTGCCATCTGCATTCACTCGTACCAATGCATGAATGTCTGTGTCGGTCGACAGAAATACGACATATCGTCCGCATGGCGTGGGAAATTTGTCCTGCGAAGTTGTGTGAATCGCGTCCGTTGACTTCCGTCACCAAGCATCAACCATCGCGCCCCATCCGTTCCGATCGTCAATATCTTTCCGTCTCTCGCTTCAGCGACCTCAACCACTGGTGCATCGTTAAGCGGCAGCTCTGTTACCTTGCTCAAATCACCTGCCGGTGCGGTCCAAACGTTCGAGCTCAGATTTTCCGTTGTCGCAGCGAAGACGCTTCGATCTGCCGTAGCTGCCAGACTATAGCCATAGTCCGAGAGATCATGCGAAATCTGGCGGGCTTCGCCGGAGGGAAACGCGACTGACCATAATTGTAAATGCTGCGAATTCTTGTCTGGATGAGGAATGAACAGGGCACTTCCATTCGCCGCCCACACCGGCCGTCCGATTGGTCTCGCACTTGAATATAGCCTCCGCACCGCGCCGTTACTCGCTGACACCGTATGCAGAACCCACGTCGCTTCTTTGCCGGTGAGTTGGCCCGCGACTGCAATCGTCCGCCCATCCGAAGACCAGTCAAGACCAGGTTGATACATAAAGCAGTTCGAGTCTGGAATTCTTGCCAGCAGCCTGTCGCCGGTCCCATCTACATTCGCAATCTTCACTTCAACTGCGTCGCCCGGAACAAGACAGTGCTCGTAGGCAAACTCGTGTCCATCCGGCGAAAACGCAACGGCAGAGTCCACATCGGAGATAAGCTTCCGAACTGGTCCACCCTGAGTCGGTACGACGTACAAATACTTAAAGAAGACATCTTTCTCATCGGCACGGACTAAATACAAACTCTTGCCATCCGGCGAGAACGTGATCCCATGAAAACCTGGCCCTTGAGGAACCACTTGCACGTCTTTACCGATTGCCAACTCGCGCAGGTAAACACTTTCGTTGTCCGTGTTGCCGGCCGAATAGGCGACAAACTGCCCGTCACGAGAAATGGCGACGCCGCTCACTCCACCGTTATCAGTAATGCTAGTCACGATGAGATCGCGATGCGCTAAGCCCGGGCGGCGCCGCCAGTGCTGCCATCCGATGCTGGCCAAGACTAGGATGAGCGCCAATGCGGTGAACGAGAAGTAGAGATGCGTGCCCTTCGCATCCGGAACACTCCCTCCCGCCTTCGGAATTGTCGATTCAACCGGAGGTGCATCTCCGCTTGTGGCTTCGAGCGAAGAAGCCTGTTCTTCAGCGATCTGCTGGTGGGAAGAACTGAAGATGCCATCACTAACATCACGCTTCACGGTGGCGACGAAACGGTAACCCACGCGCGGCAAGGTTTCGATATACCGCGGCTTTTGCGGATTGTCACAAAGCGCTCCCCGAATCTGGTTAATCGAGAAATTGATCCCGCGCTCGAAATCGACAAAAGTGGAACTTCCCCACAATTGCTGCTGAATCTCTTCCCGGCTTACAACCTCGCCGGAATTCTCCAGCAACAACAGCAGCACTTTGAAGGGTTGGGGCGGCAGCTTGATCGGGGTTCCACCTTTAAACAATCTGCCCGACGCTGGGTCTACCAGAAAAGCGCCGAACTTCAGGCGAGGCAGTGCTGGACGAGGAGATACCATACCCGAACGTACCCCAGTCGTGAAATTCTAGCACTATCCCGCTCTGCCTCTCAGAAACACTCCGACACCGGAATCTCCCTTCTTTTCAACTTCTTAGTTACTAACATCGATTTAACACGTTGGCCATTGCTCTTGACCAGTAAGCCGAGTTACTTTCCACGAGCGTTTTATAAGCTCCTCAAAGCTCGATTCCATGAAAATCACGTCATGGCGACATAGCTATCCATTTCGTTTTCCATCGGGCAGTTAGCGAGGAACAAGAAAAGGAGATTCATCATGAAATCCAGATTCCTGATGCATGTTCTCGTCATCATCCTAGTCGGTACGCTCGCCGTCCCGGTCGGGCTCGCCGCGCAGAGTAGCCAGAACCCCAAACACAACAAGCACAGCCACTACAAACTGTTCGACCTGGGAACCTTCGGCGGGCCCGCCAGCTATTTTTTTGGTGGTGCAGGCGGCCTGAACAATCGCGGTACTGCTGCAGGCTCGGCGGATACCTCTGTTGCTGATCCGTTCCCCGCTTTCTGCTTCGATCCCGACTGCTATGTAGCTCACGCTTTCCGTTGGCATGACGGTCATGTAAGAGACCTGGGAACTCTAGCTGAAGGATGGAGCAGCCAGGGAAGCTGGATCAGCGAAAACGGCAATATCACGGGCGTCGCACAGAACGGTGAAATTGATCCCCTGATCGGCATTCCCGAGTTTCGCGGCGTGCTCTGGCGCCACGGCACGATGACCGATCTTGGAACCCTGGAGGGTGGATACGAAACCGTCGCCATCAGCGTCAACAGTCGCGGCAACGTGGCGGGATTTGCTCTGAATGCGGTCTCCGATCCCTATTGCCTTTTCGCACCAGGTTTCTGCAATACGCAGACCCGTGCTTTCCTGTGGCGGGACGGAGTGATGCAGGACCTTGGAACTTTGGGCGGTCCCGATGCCGGCGGCTTCTTTCTGAATGAACACGACCAGGTCACTGGCTATTCTTACATCAACTCGACACCCAACTCTGTCGCCGATGCCTGCGGAGCAAATGTTCCCACCGCTGACCCTTTTCTGTGGGATAAGAGCAAAGGTATGACAGATCTGGGAACGCTCGGAGGAACCTGCGGCCTTCCCGCCGCCATTAACAACCAGGGTCAGGTTGTCGGGCTTTCGGATTTGGCTGGCGATGCAACCTTCCACCCTTTCCTTTGGGATAGGAACGGACTGCAGGATCTTGGCACCTTCGGGGGAAACAACGGCCAGGCAAATTGGATTAACGATGCAGGCTACATCGTCGGCAAAGCTGATCTTCCCGGCTCGCAGACACACGACGCGTTTGTATGGAAGAACGGAGTAATGACAGATCTTGGAGTCCTAGCCGGTGATTCCTGCAGTAACGCGTACGACGTGAACCCGCGCGGTCAGGTAGTCGGCACATCGGAAGATCAGACACTGTGCGACATTCCCACGGGAGAGCACGCCTTTCTATGGGAGAACGGCACAATGGTGGATTTGAATTCTCTGATTTCTTCCAACTCCAGCCTGGAACTCATCTTTGCTTACGGCATCAACGACCGGGCGGAGATTGTGGGTACGGGACTGCCCTCGGGTTGCACACCGGACCAGATCGACTTCTGCGGACATGCTTTCGTGCTGGTCCCCTGTGACGAGAATCATCGAGGCGTTGAGGGCTGCGACTACAGCTTGGTCGACGTACCTGACGCAGTTCGGGCCATTCCTGTGCCGCGTACCTCGCGCCCGGCGGCATTGACTCCAGGCAGCGTAAGCATGGGCTTGTTGAATCGGTTCCGTTTCTCAAGAAGCCTGGGGAATCTCATCTCCGGAGCCGATTCAGCGATATATCAGAGTCAACAGGCTCCCGCCGACAGTTACACAGACGACTTGTTGAATGACCATCTTCTTGCCCCACAATGCTGGCCGCCTTGGCGTTGCCACCATGTAGGGGAGTGCGATGTGGACGAGATCAGTGGGAGGCTAACGGGTCGGTGCGATGGATCTGCACCCCCCTATAATTTTTGCGCTGAAGGCATTTCCAATCAGTGTCCCAAGGGGAGAACGGCGAAAAAACCATCACTTTTTCAATGCGGCGAGGGCTTTCCTTTCCACGTCGACGCTGCGAGAAAGTGCTTGTTCTGAATTGACCAACTTGCCACACGGACGAATGTCGAGGAGGCAACGATCGATCCGGGGAATCGACAGTATTGCGGTGATGTGTTCGTAGCACTGGTTATGCCGGTACAAGGTAGCCGGAGGTGGAAGGGGGTCAACTGCGCTCCGGCGCTATCGCTTTTTTGTTTGGCGGGGTCGCCGACAAGGCGAGTGATGCCGCAATCGGTGTGCTGAAGAACGATGATGTGAAACTCGCCGCCACCTCCGGGAATCTGTCCGGCAACTTCACCGATTCGCCCGAGTAGTCCCAACTGCTCTAACAACCCATCTGCTGCGGGCACACTTTTGCCATCGCTTCCGCGGGCGCTACCAAATGTGAAGGCCATCGTCATCGGTTGCGCGGACATGCGAGCAGCAAAGTCTTTGTTGCGTTGTAACATAGAATCGAGGCTGTTCATGGTGGCTCTCCTTGAAAGGTGTTGCTAACATTTGTTGGCTTATGACGACCTGCGAACATTTTCAACCGCTCTGAACTGTTTTGATGGCGCGCTGATCGTGTTGACCCACACGATCAGAGATAAAGAACCCACCATTCCTGCCGAACGTTGGATTTGTTCTAACTCTGGTGCTGAATCCGGGCTGATCGTTGTCGTCGACCTCTGGTTGATCCATGCACATTTGAGAGAGATGCCTCTGCATCGTACGTCGATCGTGAGGCTCGGATTGGTACAAGTTTCGTCTTCTGGCGACGATCAGCAATTGGAGTTTGGAGGCAATTTGCAATGGAGCCAGATATCCGGACACTGGTCCAAAAATTCGACACTTTTGCGAAGCTTTCTGGAGGGGCCAAGCATCCGATCGAATATACGTTCTATCTCTCCGGTTAGGTTGATATCCCGGAGAGCAAAGTGGGGCGCCATTAAAGACCAGAAACTTGGGATGAATATATGTCCACTGCTACGGCGTCAAATTTCCCGCGGGTAGAAGAAGACCGCTACTTGGCACTGCTACAAACTGCAAATGCCATTGCCACTTGCAGCGACTGCGCAGCCACTTCCGATACCCTGGTCAGCAAGCTGCGCGACGTCACCCACTTCGACTTTCTGCACCTAGTCGCGTTTGCGAGAGACACAAACCAGGTGTGCTTTTCGTTGCTGGACGCGAATGGCGAAAGGCTGGACCAAGCACCCGGCGACATCCTTCCCGTCGCGGATTCTCCGATCCAACACGCCCATGACTCCGGGGAGGCAGTGGTGACGCTCGATTGGAATCTGGAACCTCGCTTCCGAAGCTACGGGCATCTTCTGAGCCACCACGGAATTGGTGCGACTTGCAGCTTGCCGCTAAAGCGAGGATCGCGCCGGCTGGGCGTTTTGGTTTTAGGACGATGTTATCCAAACGCTTACGACGAAGACGAAATTCGTTTTCTGAGTTTGGCCGCCGACCAGATCGCGCTTGCCATCGATGCTGCCGTGAATTTCTTCATCTCCCAGCGTGTGCAGGACCAGCTAAAATTGATTCTCGACCTCAACAACCAGGTCGTCTCGAATCTGGAGTTTCACGATCTGCTGCAGGCCGCCTCGGGAAGCGTCCGGCGCGTGATGCGCTGCGATGCGGCCGCGATTATGCTCGCCGACGCTGAGTCCAAGAACCTGCGAGTCCACGCGCTCGATTACCCGGAGAGCCGGGGAATTTTTGTCGAAGGTGCACTGATTCCGATCGAAGGTACGATGCCCGGAGACGCATTCCGGAGCGGAAAGCCCATTGTCATCAATCGCCTCGATGCGACGGAGATGCCCCCGGAAATGTACGCCAAGGCTTCAGCGGAAGGATTGAATTCGTTCTGCGACGTGCCCCTCATCAGCAAAGATCGGCTGCTCGGGATTCTGGCGGTCGCGTGCCACGAGGAAAATTCGTTCGACGAAGAAGAAATCGCGTTTCTGATTCAGGTTGCGAATCAGGTCGCCATAGGTGTCGAAAACGCGCTTGCCTATACCGAGATCGCGGATCTGAAGGATCGTCTGGCGCAGGAAAAGGTCTATCTCGAGGAGGAAATCCGCGGCGAGATGGACTTTGAAGGCATCGTTGGTCAGAGTTCGGGGCTTCGGCATGTTCTGAATATGGTCGAAACGGTGGCACCCAGCGATTCGACTGTGTTGCTGCTCGGCGAAACGGGCACGGGCAAAGAATTGATCGCGCGCGCTATCCACGACCGCAGCAGGCGCAAGGACCGGACGTTTGTGAAGCTCAACTGTGCCGCGATCCCGACGGGGCTGCTGGAGAGCGAACTCTTCGGACATGAGCGCGGCGCTTTTACGGGAGCGATTTCGCAAAAGATCGGACGTCTCGAGCTCGCCGACCAGGGCTCATTGTTCCTGGACGAGGTCGGCGACATTCCGATTGAAATTCAGCCCAAGCTCCTGCGTGCTCTTCAGGAGCGTGAGTTCGAACGCCTAGGCAGCATCCACACAAAGAAAGTTAATGTGCGGCTAGTGGCGGCCACCAATCGTGATCTCGACAAAATGATCGAGAACCGCGAATTTCGCAGCGACCTTTATTACCGCTTGAACGTCTTTCCCATTCGCATTCCGCCCTTGCGTGAGCGCCCAGAGGATATTCCGTTGCTGGTACGTTACTTCGCGCAAAAGTACGGGCGCCGCATGGAGAAGAAGATCGAATCGGTTCCCACCGCAGCCATGAAGAAGATTTCGACCTGGCACTGGCCGGGAAACATCCGCGAGCTCGAAAACTTCATCGAACGGTCGGTGATTCTCACGCACGGCACGGCGCTTCAGGTGCCGGTCGGCGAACTCGGCACCAATAACAAGCTCGTTCCGATGCAAGACGTGCGCATGTCCAACGACCGCAGTGAAATCCTTCGTATTCTCAAAGAGACGAAAGGACGCGTTGCTGGCCCAGATGGCGCCGCGGCACGCATGGGCCTCAAACGCACGACCCTGATCTCGCGCATGAAAAAGCTCGGAATCGATGCGCGCCAGATCGTCTGATTTTTTCTGGCCACACCTCCACCGTACAACCTCGGATTCTGATCTCCGTGTCGGCAGGATCGCGGGGCAGCTTCGTCACGTTTCGACATCTGTCGAGATATTTCTCGACACTTTTCGACACCATTTATCTCTGCATCCTGCCTAATTGAGACAAATCAATCACTTATCAAGAGAATCAGGGTTATCCCACTTTGGTATGCGCGTTGCATCGTCTTTACCCATAAGAAGTACAGCAATGTTCAAACTTTCAATTGTTGAGACTCATGATCAGCGCAAAGTTGTTTTGCAAGGCAAGCTGGTTCCTCCGTGGACAGCGGAAGTAGAAAGCGCCTGGCGAACCGCTGGAGAAGAACTCAGAGGCCGCAGGTTAGTCATCGACCTTACTGACGTCACGGTCATCAGTCCAGAAGGCGAGAACACGCTGCTCAAACTGATGAAAGATGGTGCGAAGTTCGCTTGCGAGGGCGTTCTGACGAGGCATGTTCTAAGGCAACTAGCGCGCCGCTGCCGATGCAAAGTGTAGACGGCATTTGGCAGAAAAGAATTTGACGAACAAATGGACCACTAAACATTAATTGTCGATTTTCCAACGGTTCAAACGACAAACATTGGAGGAGGCAGTTGAAAATGCTCGGAACAAATCGCATCGCACACCACAACTCCACGGCATACGCAACCGGCGCCGACTTCTGCCGAATCTTCGAGAGTGACATGAACCGCTTGTATCTGCTTGCATTTCTCCTGACGACTGATCACGCAACCGCGGAGAATTGCTTTGTCTCAGGATTCGAGGATTCCAAAAGAAACAATCTGGTTTTCAAGGATTGGGCGCAATCTTGGGCTAGGCGCTCGATTATCGCGAACGCGATCCGAATGATCCATCCGCGTCCGGAACTCGGAACCGTGGGTCATCAGTCGACGAATGCGTCTGAGTCGCGAGAGCACGCCGGGACGAATGATGCAACGCCCGCGACCCACCTGACTTTCAGTGAAGAGGTGATGGCGATTATCGAACTGCCGGCGTTCCAGCGCTTTGCGTTCGTGCTGTCGGTGCTCGAAGGTTTTTCTAACCGCGAGGCCTCGCGTCTGCTGGACTGCTCGGTCATCGAACTCGTCGCGGCGCGGACGCACGCTCTCCAACAGATCGGTGGACACCCTGAGCTTCATCGCAAGCTCGCTGGCATTGATGCCACGGAGGCCTCGCTGGCCGTTGCCGGCGCCGCTTACGTCAACAGAGTGATGTCGCTTCTTGCGACTCCGGCATAAGACAAACCTTTCGATACAAAGAATGGGGATGCAATGAAAGAACAAAAAAGAGTGGCGATGCACGTATTCCGCAATCAACATCTCATCTTAGCGGCCACAACGCTGGCACTGGCAGCGACGATCGCATGCACCAAGGGTAGCGTGCAAGCGGCTCCGGCGATGCCGCTACCGCTGGTTTCGGTGGTGAAGGTCACGACGCAGGACGTGCCGCGATATCTCGACGAGATTGGAAGAAATGTGGCCTTCGAAGCGGTCACGGTGACCCCGCAAGTCGGAGGCCGCATCGTCGAGCGCCACTTTCAGGATGGCGAGAACCTGGCGAAGGGCCAACTTCTGTTCGTGATCGATCCGCGTCCCTACAAGGCCCAGGTCGATGCCGCGCAGGCAGCGCTCGCGCAAGCAAAGGCCGCCCTTGATCTGGCGAAGATCCAGTTTGCCCGCGACGAGGAAGTGATCGGTGAGCACGCAATTTCGAAGCAGGACTACGACACGAAGAAGAACACCGTTGATGTCGATCAGGCGGTCGTGGAATCCGCCGAGGCAGCGCTTGAAACCGCTCGACTCAATCTCGAGTACTGCTACATCCACTCACCTATCAACGGCCGCGCCGGTGCACGCATCGTCGATGTCGGCAACGTAGTACAGGCAAATTCAACGTCACTTCTTTCGATCCAGCGCCTCGACCCCATCTATGCGAATTTCACCATCACCGAAAGCGATCTGCCCGCGGTGCAAAAGCAGATGTCGAGTGGCACGCTGAAGGCGGAAGTCCGTCTTCCGTCCGATCCCGAGGACGTTGTTCGTGCTGGGCGCGTCGAATTTCTCGACAACTCGGTGCAGAGCGGGAGCGGCACGGTAAACCTGCGCGCAACCCTCACCAATCCAGATCGCCACTTCTGGCCCGGCCAGTTCGTCGACGTGAAACTCGTTCTTTCGACGGAAAAAGGGGCAGTGCTGATTCCGAATCAGGCCGCGCAAATCAGCCAACAAGGCCCGTTTGTTTACGTTGTGAAAGCCGACGACACGGCCGAGCTCCGACCGGTGAAACTTGGCCAGCGCCAGGGTGACAACGTAGTAGTGACCGAAGGAGTCGCAGCGAACGAGCGCATAGTGCTGGCCGGTCAAATGCTGGTTCGTCCCGGCGGCAAAGTCCGCGTCGATGGCGCTGCGTCCGGAGCGAACGCCAAGCAACCAAGTCACCAACAAGCAGGGAGGCTAGTCGTGAATTTATCCGAAGTTTTTATTCGTCGTCCAGTGATGACCGTCGCGCTGACGGTCTCCGTCTTGCTCTTCGGATTGTTCGCGTTTACGCGGCTTCCCGTGAGCGATCTGCCCGCGATCGATTATCCCGTGATTCAGGTGCAGGTGAACTATCCGGGCGCAACGCCGGAGACGATGGCCAACAACGTGGCTACGCCGCTGGAGCGCCAGTTCATGCAGATTCCTGGCCTCGAACTCGTGACCTCGAGCAATCTCCAGGGCCATTCCAGCTTCGTTCTGCAGTTTGATCTCTCGAAGAGTCTCGACGGCGCAGCCACCGACGTGCAGGCTGCCATCACGCGCGCCCAGGGCCAACTGCCCGTCGATCTCCCCAGCCCTCCCACCTTCACCAAGACAAACCCCAACGACCAGCCGATCATGTACATCGCCATCGTGAGCGACACCGCGACGGAGGGCCAGCTTTACGACTACGCCAATACGCAGATCGGCGAGCGCATCAGCATTCTCCCGGGAGTGAGCCAGGTTTCCATCTTTGGAACCCAATCGGCAGTGCGCGTCAAAGCCGATCCTTCGACGATGGCCATCCGCAACATCACGCTCGAGGATTTGACCAATGCGGTCAAGAACGGCACCGCCTACACCGGCGCCGGGCAATTCGATGGTCCCCACCGCAGCTTCCTGCTTCAACCGCAAGGCCAGCTCATGACCGCCGACGAATATAACGACCTTATCGTCGGCAATACGAACGGCGCCCCGGTCTACCTGAAAGATGTAGCGACCGCCAAACAGGGAGTGCAAGACGAACGCATCGACATGCGCGTCTGGGTTCGTGGCTACCCGCAACCGGGCGCGAATGTTTTCATCGGCGTTTTTCGCCGTGCGGGAGTGAATGCGGTGGAGGTCGCCAAGTCCGTGCGCGACCATGTTGCCATCGATTCAATCGCAACTTCCCGGTTCAGTTCTGCTATTCACGGCTTACGACCGCTCGCAGACAATCGTTACCGGCATCAACGACGTCAAGACCACGCTCTACCTCGCCTTCGTGCTCGTGGTCATGGTCATCTTCATCTTCCTCGGCCGCGCCACCGACACTTTGATCCCCGCAGTCGCCTTACCGCTCTCGTTGCTACTGACGTTCATTTTCATGGACCTGCTCGGCTACAGCCTCGACAACCTCTCGCTCATGGCGCTCACGCTCGCCATAGGCTTTCTCGTCGATGACGCTATTGTCTTCCTTGAAAACACCGTCCGCCTGATGGAGGAGGGCCTCAACGCTTTCGACGCTTCGATCGAGTCGGCTAAAGAAATCAGCTTCACCATCTTGGCCATGACGCTCTCGCTCGCAGCCGTCTTCATCCCGCTCGTCTTCATGAGCGGCCTGATGGGACGCATCTTCCGCGAGTTCTCCGTCACCATCGTCATATCCATCCTCGCCAGCGGCATCGTCTCGCTTACGCTCACGCCGCTGATGACCTCACGACTCCTGGGCGAACGCGGCAAGGACGCCAAGAAGACCTGGATGGAACGAGTCTTCGGCGCCATCGAGCGCCGTGTCCTGGATTTCTACGGACGACGGCTCTGGTTCTTCCTCCGCCAGCGCTGGATCTCCGCTGTCATCTGGGTAGTCTGCCTCATCGGCACTGGCTACCTTTTCTATGCCGTTCCGAAGTCGTTCCTTCCCGTGGGTGACAGCTCCTTCATTCGCGGAATCCTGGTCGCTCAGGAAGGCACTTCGCCCGGCCAGATGCACGCCTACCAGACCGAAGCCGAGAAGATCATGAGGGCGAATCCCGCCGTCCGCAGCACCTTTACTATGAGCGGTAATGCTGCTTTCCTCGGCTCGAACCAGGCCTTCCTCATCGCCTTCCTCAAACCTCCATCCGAGCGGGCGCCAATCGCTCAAGTCGCCGGACAACTCATGGGTGGAATCGCCACCACCATTCCCGGCACTGTGGCCTTCCTTCAGCCGAACCCAGCGCTCGAAATTTCCACCGGCGCGACCGCGAACGCCCAGGGGCAGTTTGCCTATGCGCTATCGGGAATCGATTCGAACGAAGTCTACGATGCTGCCGGCAAGATGATGGCAAGAATGCACGAGTATCCAGGGTTTTTGTTCGTCAACTCCGATCTGTATAATCACACGCCCAACTTGCAGGTCGACATTCTGCGCGAACAGGCGAAACTCTATGGTGTTTCGGAGACGCGCATTCTAACGCTGCTGCATGATGCTTACTCGCAGAACTACAGCTACCTGATCAAGAAGACGACCGATCAGTATCAAGTCATCCTTGAAGTCGCGGACGATAAGCGCACGGGACCAGAAGACCTGGGCAAGCTCTACATCAAGAGCGATGACGGCCAGCGCATGATTCCGCTCAACGCCGTCACCAATTGGCATCCGGTGATCGGGCCGCAAGCCGTCAACCACATCAACCAATTCACCAGCGTGACCATGTTCTTCAACCTCAAGCCGGGATTCGCCATCGGGCCCGCCACCAACTTCGTCGAAAGCACCGCAAAGCAGATTCTTCCTCCGAGCGTACAAGGTGCCTTGCAAGGCGAAGCACTGGTCTTCCAGAACACAGTTCGCGATCTCGCGATCCTCATGCTTGTCGCCGTATTCGTGATGTATGTAATTCTCGCGATTCTCTACGAGAGCTATCTGCATCCGATCACGGTGCTCTCGTCGTTGCCGGTTGCGCTGCTCGGCGGGCTGCTCACGCTCTGGATTTTCGGCGAGGAAGCTTCGCTCTACGCGTATATCGGGATGTTCATGTTGATGGGCATCGTGAAGAAGAACGGCATCATGATCGTCGATTTCGCCGAACAGCGCGTTCGGCAGGGCATCGCGGACGATCAGGCCATTCACGACGCCAGCATGGAGCGTTTCCGTCCCATCATGATGACGACCGCAGCGGCGCTGCTCGGTGCAATGCCCATCGCGCTCGGTTACGGTGCCGATGGCTCATCGCGTCGTCCCCTCGGCCTCGTCGTTGTCGGTGGATTGATCGTCTCGCAGTTCATCACGCTCTTCGTGACGCCTGCAATCTATCTATACCTGGAAGAGTTCCAGCAGAAGGTGCTGGATCGCTTCTCGTTCTTCCGCTCTCCACGCGATCGCGTGCCTGCGCCGAGCTTCGCGTTGCAGGAAGGACATGGAGACTAATCCTATGAATGGAATCGCAACTCGACCTTACTTAACGCTTGCGGGAATTACGCTCGCGATTGCCATAACCGTCGGCTGCTCGGTAGGCCCGAAGTACAGGCGTCCAACAGTCGACGTGCCGGTCACATATCGCGGCGCGGAAGCTGAGCAACAAGCCGCGAGTTCCGAGGCGCAGCAACCAGCGCAACCTGACGCACCAGCGGCCCAGCCGGCCGCTAAGTCTTCCTCTCAGTCACTTGGCGACGAGAAGTGGTGGGTAGTTTTCCAGGACCCGCAACTTCAATCTCTGCTTCGCACAGCGCTTAAGAACAACTACGACGTGCGCATCGCGGCTACCCGCGTCCTTCAGGCTCAGGCACAAGTCGGAATCACGCGTGCTAACCAGTTCCCAGCACTCAGCGTGGGGGGCAACATTACCAGCCAGAAAAGTCCTCAGCTCGGGCCGATTCCTGCTTACGAGCTCACGCAGGGACAAGTCGCGGCTTCCGCTGTGTGGGATCTCGACTTCTGGGGCAAATATCGGCGCGCGACCGAAGCCGCGCGGGCGAACCTGTTGGCGAACGAGTGGGCGAGGAAAGAAGTTGTGTCTACGCTGGTGGCGAACCTCGCGACCGCGTACTTCCAACTGCGCCGGTTCGATCTCGAACTGGAGATCTCCAATCGCACCCTCAGCTCGCGCCGCGACTCGCTCAAACTTACGCAAACGCTTGAGCAGCACGGCATCAACTCGCTCCTCGATGTGCGCCAATCCGAGCAACTCGTCTACACCGCTGCAACCGAAGTTCCTGATCTCGAGCGCCAGATTGCGCAGGAGGAAAACGCTATCTGCATTCTGCTCGGCAAGAATCCGGGAGATGTTCCGCGCGGACTCAAACTCACCGAACAGCCGCACTCTCCCGAAGTTCCCGCGGGAATTCCGTCGGCGCTGCTCGAGCGTCGTCCTGATATCCACCAGGCCGAATCGAACCTGATCGCGGCCAATGCGCAGATCGGTATTGCGCGCGCAGCATATTTTCCCGACATCGCACTGACGGCAACCGCGGGCTACGAAAGCCCGGCTCTGACAGACCTTTTCACCGGCCCTGCTGGAATCTGGAACATGGCTGCATCGCTGACGCAGCCAATTTTCCAGGCAGGTCGGCTGAAGAATAACGTGCGTCTCGCGCAGGCGGAGCGCGATCAGATGGTGCTGACTTATCAGCAGACGATTCAAGGCGCGTTTCGTGACGTCTCCAATGCGCTAGTCGGTTACCGCAAGAATCAGGAGACGAGGGTTCAACAGGAGCATTTGCTGGAATCGGCGCGCGACGCAGCAAGGTTATCGCAGGTACGCTTCAAAGCCGGGACAACGGATTATCTCGAGGTACTGACGAATGAAACCAATTCATTCTCGGCAGAGTTAGCGCTGGCGCAAGCGCAAGGCGACGAACTCGTCGCGCTGGTTCAGCTCTATCAGGCTTTGGGTGGTGGTTGGGAATGAAGTTCTCGGCAGAGTAAAGGTTGTACTAAAGGGACGACTCAGTATACAGCGTAAACGTATTACTAAGAGACCATTGTGCGGGGGCCTTTCCCCCCCCGTTTACCGCTTGATCAGTATGGATCTCGTTCGGAATCACGCATGCGAGACAGTGAAATGCTCTGTTTTCTTGTTGCTGGCTCCTCATAGTACTTTGTCGTCATGTTGGTCCTCCCCTACTATGTCCCTCCACCCTTTGGAACCTATGCCGGTATATATCGTGACTCGATATATATTTATGGCGCCAAGGAGCCCCAAGGTGTAAAAGCGAGTGCTTTTTGTCACAACGAACCCAATATGTTTCCTGTCTCCAGTGATTACAGAATTTGGGTAACCAGCAAAAACATACAACATGCCTCTTACCCCAAATGCCATACAGATACGTTTGAACCAAGGCTCGTGGCTCATAACGGGAGGCTGCGCGGATCACTGCGAGAAAAGTTTCCTGGACCAGATCCTCCGCCCGCTCGGGGTCATTCAGCCGCCGCCCGAAGCCTCGAAAGCTGCGCGTGATCCGCCCTGGAATTCCAGCATCAAGGCTTCGTCGCTAGTCATAGTCGGTGCGCTGGCTCAATCCTTCCGCAGGGTCTCTCACATCCTTCATGCCTCTTTAATGTCACAAGATAGTCAAAAGTTCCCGCTCCGTTCCATTCTTCTTGTTTTTTTGTTGAATTTCATCAACACAACGAGGGTTAGGAACAGAGCCCTGTCAGTGGTGTTGATAAACTGAATTTCTGACGCGAATCGGAAAACTGCAGGCCTCATTTGTTCTATGTATAGAGGCGCGATGCTGAGGTCCTTATGAGTGGCGATTCCTTACCGTTACCACTGCCACTCGCGCGCTTTGCGGCTGACTCGTGCGAGGCTACCACTCTGTATCGCGAACTACGCACACCTTTGTTGCGATATCTGGCGTGTCTCGGGCTCTCGGCTGACGAAGCGCAGGATGTCGTGCAGGACGCTTTTATCAGCCTGCACAGGCACTTGGCTTCGGGCGGGTCGCAGGAGAATATTCGGAGCTGGCTGTTTCGCGTCGCCCACAACGGCGCCAGAAATCGTCAGCATAGTTATGATCGTCGTTTCGGCCAGCAACTCGATCCACACGTTGACTCGATTGCAAACGAAGCGACGCCGGAGCAAGTCGTATTGGAGAAGGAAAAGTTCCGTCGGTTGGGAAAGGCAATCCTGTTATTGACGGAATCCGAACGGGAGTGCCTCCTGTTGCGTGCGGGAGGATTGCGCTATCGGGAAATCGCTGAAGTTCTCGGGATTCCGACTTCCACGGTGAGCGATACAGTCGATCGGGCGATCAAGAAACTAGCGGAGAAATGCGATGTGTGACTTTTCAGGAAAATTGGTTGCCTGGATGGATCGTGAGCTTCCTGACAACGAAGCCGCGGATGCGGAGCGCCATGTTCGAGACTGTTCAGAATGCCGGAGGCGTGTCGATGCCTATGAGCAAGTGAGCCGCGCATTCGCCGCGCACTGCGATGCGGTGATGGTGGAAACAACACGGCGCAGGTCGCACTGGGTGCCCGTCCTGGCGAGCGCGACAGCGGTGGCCGCCGTGCTGTTCCTGGTGCTCCGGCCAGCATCGGTCAAGCAGATTCCTGTTCGCCCGCCAGTGGCGGACGCCTCCCCGGTCATCATCCTCGAAACTGCCCCAAAGCCTGCCAAGACGCTCCATCGAGGACGTGGGATTGCGCCCGTGAAGACTCCAATCGCGAATTGGGTGCCACCTGAAACTGCGATCCAGATCGCCATTCCGGTCGAAGCAATGTTTCCTCCCGGTGCTGTCCCCGAGGGGATCACATTCATCGCGGACGTCAGTATGGCAGCCGACGGATCGGTTCAAGCACTCCGTCTGCAGCCGTGATTTGCTTTAGATAGAAAAGGAGACCGACATAACATGAAACGCACACTGATTCTTATTCTCGCCGCCTCATTCTGCGCATTCGCGCAAGAGGGCGGAAACGTAATGTACCAAAGCGCCGGCCCGGCCGGTGCGATCGCTTGGGGCTCCCTTGAAAACGGGTCCACTGCTCCGGTTAAGAGTGCCCCTTATTCCGCCACGATTAATAACGAATCCGTCCAGACACTCGCGGACGGCAATCGGATCGTTCAGACCAACACCGGGTCGGTTTCCAGGGATTCCCAGGGACGCACACGTCGAGATGCGGCGTTGCCGGCGATCGGCAATCTATCGGCCGCTAGCGCACCGCACCTCGTCTTCATTCAAGATCCGGTGGCGGGCACTTCCTATACGCTGAATTTGACCGATAAAACTGCGTGGAAAAACCTGATGTCCCCCGGCGGAACTGACGGACCCGACGCCGCCGTGGGCACATTTTTCATACAGACGGCGATTGGGCCACCCCCATTCCCCCCACCGGCACGTCCCATGATTGCCCTGCCAAAGCATTTGGCGACGGATGAGCAGCTGGAAGCAAACGCGGAATCCCTTGGCTCTCAAACGATGGAAGGTGTCGTTGTGAATGGGGTGCGTACCACACACTCAATTGCTGCCGGCCAAATCGGTAACGATCGACCGATCCGTATTGTCACCGAGGTCTGGACTTCGGTTGACCTCAAGACGATTATCTCCAGCAAACGGAACGATCCGCGAATGGGCGAGCAAACATTCCGGTTAACGAACATCGTGCGCGCAGAGCCCGACCCTTCGTTATTCACAGTGCCGGGAGATTTCAAAATTGTCGATGGCGGCCCCAAGACCATCATCTATCGGAGGAACCAATAGGTCAGCCCCATCTTCGTGACAGGCGCTTTCTGTATCGGCCGCCATCCGATGATGGTCAGAATTCGGCCGAACTGCGCTCCGTTCACTGATGTCCGACGTTGCTTAGCGTTATGATTCGGCCAATCGGAAGTTCGACGTGCAGCACAGCGCGCAGCCGGCGAGAGTTTTGCGCCGAATTGGTGAGTCGGCAGCTGCATTTGCTGAAAACTACTCTTATATATATATCGTGACACGATATATATTTATGACGCGACGAAAGCTCAGGAGTGCAAGCGCGAGGGCTTTTTGTCAAAACGAACCCAATATGTTTCCTATCTTCAGTGACTTACAGAATTTGGGGAACCGACATGCCTCTTCCTCCCGAGCTTTCCGGCGAGCGCGAGCTTGCCTGGGTTCCTTTTCAGAGTCAACAGATGGTTACGCACCTGATTGAGATCCAGCGATCCATGCTCTCCGCCTTGGGCCTCTACAAGGATGACCTAAACCGTAGTGTTGCCGCCCTCGGCAGCAGGTTCTGCAACCGGGGGCGCCGCCGCAGCGGTGCAGTTCGCGCTGGCGGACGATCAGCCGACCCCTGCTGCCGATTCGCGTTGCTTGCGCAGAAGATGCATAGAAACTGTGCGCGGGAGTGCAACCGGGCGGGGGACGAATCGTGGCCTGTCTACAGGAGCATAAGGAGTATCTGTCCGATCGGTGTAAACAAGCCGCCGGGCTGGTTGCGAATCCAAGAAGTGGTTCTGCGCCCAGCTCTTCCAGCGTATCGTCCACCTCCGGAACCAATGACACTGGAACCGCTGCCAGTGCCCCGGCTACGTCGTCCCGCTCCTTTGCTGCGCCGAGCGTTTCTGCTGGCTTCCCATACTAAACCGGCCTCCGCACCCAAAGCCGTTCCAGTCACCGCTCGAGAAAAGTTTGTTCGTGGAGCGCGTCATCGTAGATACAGACCACGGCGGAATGCGTGCCGCGACCATTCACCTGCCCGAGAAGTGGCGCTTCGAGAGCAAGATCGAGTGGCACTGTGGCTGGGTCGAATACCCCCTCTTCTTTTTCCTCACATTCAGAGAATCCCGACAATGCTGAGGCCTATTTCCAATGCCCGCTTTTGCGGTTTGATTACACCGAAGTTCGCCGCAATTGAGGCAATATGATAAGAGCCGCAAATTAGGGTCGGGTGCGCGCCTGCCCACTGGCGCCGTCGGAAGTCCCCCGCAACCTCCGATGCAGGCTATGGCGATGTTCATCAAGGAGTCTCGCTCCAATGTCGCCAATTTAAAATCGCTTGGGCAACATTCACAATAGTTAACTTCCGGTTTGCCCGTCACCCGACCAAAATATGAACGAGCGTACCTGTCCCGGGCAGGATCGGAACACCCCACAAAGCTCGGGCTTCGTTCCTCACTGTAGCTTGATGTATTTCGCCCTGGCTTGAGGATGGGGATGTCGGGGTCACAGTATTTCCACAAGGAATAAAGCTCACTGAGGCAACCCGACCCGACGCAGCAGGTCGGTGAATCGCGGATCAGAACGGAGACTGTCCAGTTCGGGCTCAACTTTTAGAAAGGCGACGTAGTGTCCCCCTTCTTTGTAGCATTTCTCAAGGTTTTCAAAAGCCCGGTCTTTGTCCCCAAAACGGGCATAGAGTTGTGCAAAGTCAAAGGCCGGAACGTAATCATGATTCAAGTTCGCAATGTCTGACTTCAGTTCCTCTTGCAGGAAGCCTCTGAGTCCACCTTTCGAGAAGGCCCGGCGGCGCAATGCCAAATCTTCCCTGGTGGCGCCCTCGATCTCCTCCGACTTTAAATACTCTTCCACAGCTTCCCGGTACATACCCTTATGCTCGTAGCAAACTCCCAGACTGTTGTGATCAATTGCTGATTGTGGATATAGCGCCAGCGTTTTCTGAAGTTGTTCGACCGCTTTGTCGAAGCGGTGGGCGAGTAAATAGACGAATCCCAACGCGGTATTGGTGGGTTGCGACACTGGGTCAAGAGCATGAGCTTTCTCGATCTCCGCGAGAGCCTCCTCCTGTTTGCCCATGGCGGAAAGATAAATCGCATAAAGTTGGTGGACTTCCGAAGAACGAGGACTGAGTTCCAAGGCACGCTTGAACTCTTCGTTAGCGCCTGGCCAGTCCCAATCGTATACAAAATGCAGGTGGGCAAGCGTGGCATGAGCTTCACCCAGATTGTTGTCAATCTCTAGGGCTTTCTTTATTGCAGCTTTGGCCTTCGAGTTGGATTCTCGGGGCGGAAGTGCACCCCAGATGCCGAGTTCTTTATAGCAATCGGCTTCTCCGACATAGGCTAACGCATATTCGGGGTCGAGTTGAACGGCCTCCTGAAAGTATTTGAGAGCCTCGGTGAATCCCTCCGTCGAGAGTTTACTGTAGTAGTAGCGACCCTTCAGATAGGCCTCATGGGCGCCAGGGTCAATTGCCGGGGAGTTTGACAACTGCGCTCGCTCTTGGGGCGTCAGCGTAACCTTGATCTGCCCGGCTATATCACGTGCAACTTCATCCTGGAGGGATAGGATATTCCGCAGGTCGCGTTCGTAACTGTCAGCCCACAGGTGCGTGTCGGTGGGTGCATGTATAAGCTGCGCGGTGATTCTCACCCGATCGCCCGAACGCTCGACCGAGCCCTCCACCACGCTATCGACATTTAACTCTCGAGCAATCTCTGGGAGCGACTTGTTGGCGTCCTTGTACCGCATCGCTGAAGTTCGGGAAATTACTCGAACCGCTCCAATCTTGGAGAGATCGGCGGTCAACTCTTCCGTCATTCCATCGGCGAAATATTCTTGCGCTGGATCGCCCGAGAGGTTCTTCAATGGCAGCACAGCAAGCGATTGGATATGAGGCGTAGCTACAGAGCCAGACAGCCATGCCCTCAGCTTATCGTGTCTAAGCCCCACAATAATCGCAAGCAATACAACAAGAACTCCAACCGTCAGAGCCCACACACGAACCAATGGTCGACTCTTACCAGCCACGTCAGCTGTTCTTCCAACTTGTCTGGACTCCGTGCCCCGCTTCAGATCGGCCTGAAGCTCAGCGCCTACCTCCACAGAGGCTGGTGAGTCAGAGATCGACTCCAACGCAAACCCCAGATCTGAAGCCGACTGAAAGCGCTGCTCCGGACTCTTCTCCAGACAACGATGCACGACTCGCTGCAAGGCCGGAGGAACGCTGGAGCGGTTTGCGAGATGCCCGGCGGGTCTTCGTTCAGAATCGCCCTCATCGTTTCGGCGGAGTCGGTTTCTGAAACGCTCGCTTCCCGGTCAGCATTTCGTACAGAATCGCGCCGAAGGCGAAGATGTCGGCCCGATGATCCGCCGCCTGTCCCCGCACCTGCTCCGGCGACATGTAGCCCACCGTGCCCATCACCATGCCGGGCTCGGTTTCGCTCCCCAGTGTCATGCGCTGTGCTCCGAACTGGACTGCGATTGCGTCAGCTTCGCCAGCCCGAAGTCCAGAATCTTTAACCGCCCGTCTTTGGTGACGAACAGATTCTCCGGTTTCAGATCTCGATGGACGATTCCTTTCTCATGCGCCGCCGCCAAGGCCACGCGCAATCTGCACTCCGTAATCGATCGCTTTGCGCACAGGCAGCGGCCCCGCTTGATCAGCTCCCGCAGGGTTTCCCCTTCCAGCAACTCCGAAACCAGATAAGGCGCGCCTTCGCGCGTGCCCATCTGGTACACCGCAAGAATGTTGGGATGGTTCAGCGCCGCCGCCGCTCGCGCCTCCTGCTCGAAGCGCCGCAGCCGCTCGGGATCGGAGGAAAGAAGCCGGCAGGACTTTGATCGCCACATCGCGCCCCAGCCGCAAATCGCGTGCCCGATACACTTCGCCCATGCCGCCGGCGCCGAGCAGCGACTGGATTTCGTACTCACCCAAGCGCGTCCCTTTGGCTAAGCGCAGGGTAAGTGGAGACTGCAGAAAACTGGATCGCCCCTGTTCGTCGCCGGCCAGGAGCGACTCCACTTCCTGCCGCAATGCGCGGTCGCCACGACAAGCCTGGTCGAGGAAGATCGCGCGTTCCGATGGCGAGATCTCCAGGACGTTCAGGAGCACACCCTTGACTTGCTGCCATCTTTCCGGAGTCATGCCGATTCGCTCCGGCTGATTTCCCGCTGAAGCCACAATCGTGCAGCGGCCCATTCTCGCTTCACGGTGGCCGGCGAGATTCCCAGCACGTGGGAGGTGTCTTCGATGGACAAGCCGCCAAAGAAACGCAAGTCGACGATTTGGGATTGCCTCGGGTCCAACGTGGCCAGGCCATTTAGGGCATCGTCCAGCGCGATCAGGTCCACTCCCCGTTTCTGTGGCAATGCGACCGCGTCATCTAGAGCAAGAGTCAAGCAGTTCGCCCCGCGCTTGGCAGCGCCGCGCATGCGCGCATGGTCTACCAGGATCTCGCGCATGAGGTGAGCAGCAATGCCGAAGAAGTGCGCGCGGCTCTCGACCCGCAGCGAGTGCTGTCTTACCAGCCGAAGATAGGCCTCATGCACCAGGGCGGTGCTTTGGAGAGTCTGATTGTGTTGGCCTGCCAGGCATCGCCTCGCTACGCGGCGCAGTTCGTTGTAGACGATGGGGACCAAAGCCTCCCTAGCCGCAGGATCACCCTTGCTCCACCGGGCGAGCAGATCCGTGACCTGGTTGGACGAAGCAGAGTACAAGTCCACTCCCAGAGACCGCGCGGAGACAGGATCCCCCAGACGCAAAAACTATTCCGCTTTCCCCGGAAAGTCAATGAATTCCGACCACTTGATTAGCCCTTGCAGGGCTTGCTTCGCCCGGTCGCGTGCGACGATTCCGCGAAGCGCAGAAAGAATGTACCCGGGCGTGAGCCAATTTGCCTCTATTTTCCGAATCTTCAAGTAAGGGAGAATAAAGACGCAGGAAATGTGGCCTTCGCAGCTCCCAGGCTTGATCGTTTGCCCGAAATTTAGATCGGTTAAGAGGAGAAAACCACAATGAAAACGCCAAGAAGGTACCTCGTCGCCGCTGCATGTCTAATAGTCATTGCCGCTGTGGGAATGTTATTGGGTCGACAAGACGTCGTGTTAGCCGACGACGGGTGCACAGACTCCACGATAGCTGGGGCTTATGGGTTTGCGTTAGATGGTTTGGTTAGCGAGTCCTACAATGGAACACCGCAGCGTATTGGCGCGTTTCTCCCCCTCGCTGCGGCTGGAACTTTCACTTTCGATGGGCACGGGAATGCTTCTCGTAAGTACGCGGTCAGTTTCGGTGGCCAAGTGAGCGCCGGAAACGATTCGGGACCTTACAAAGTGCACTCGGACTGCACCGGATCCGCAGTATTCCCGGACGGAACTTGGGAAATGGTTATCGTGAATCATGCTCAACAGATCAAAGCCATCAACGCCACATCCGGCATCGCCGTGGAAGGAGTGCTCACTAGGCAGTAGAGGGAGAAATGTGTTCTAAGCCAGCGTAACTACGCGGTGGCTGGCCCATCTTTACGTTCTTTTTTGTAAAGGTAGGAACCCACACAGCATGCGTCGGGGAGTTTTCATCTTTGCCTCACCCGCGACGGTTGGACGCGAGGCAAGCTTACTCAGTCCAGCCAGGAAAAAGCTGTGACTGCTGAGCGCGTCGTCCCCACCTTTACAAAAAACGTAAAGGTGGGGCCAGGCACCGCATCGAGTTGATGCTTAAGCTGTACTTTTAGCTGAGCTACGGCTTGCGCCCGTATTTTTCGGTGAGCCAAATCAAACTGGCTTTGCGCTTTTATATGTAGAGAGAGTAAAACTGGCTGAAGGGCAGACGAGGGGACATTCAGCTAGTTTAAGGTTGATCCACGCCTGTGGATCCCTGTACTCGCAGCAGTCAAAATCAGGGAGGCCAATATGAAACCCAAAATGGATCATCTGTGCCGCGAACTTTGCTGGGCATTCTTATTTTTTTCCGGCGTTGTCCAAGCGCAAACTTTTTCTGTGTTGTACAACTTCGGAAGCAACACTGGCGATCCGTCTAGTCCCAGTTATTCGGGAATCGTCACACAGGGCCGGGACGGCAATCTGTACAGCACCGCGCCCAAAGGAGGCACGTGTTGCGGAGCCGCATTCCAGATCACGCCAGCCGGGACCTTGAAAAACATACACAACTTCACCGGTAACAACGACGATGGCGCGTTTCCCCAGGGTGGCCTGACACTGGGAACCGACGGCAACTTCTATGGCACCACTTACGAGGGCGGGTCGGTAACCGCAGGAGCTGTTTTCAAAATAAGCCCGAGCGGGGCTTACACGACGCTCTATAGCTTCACGGGCGGAAGCGATGGAGCGGCTCCGTATGCCCCACCGGTTGAAGGAAACGATGGAAACTTCTACGGCACAACCACGCAAGAAGGAACTTGCGGATCCTGTGGGACAATCTACAAGATCACACCGTCAGGCAAGTTCACTCTTCTCCACCAATTCGACATCACCCATGGGTCTACGCCGTATGCACCTCTGGTGCTGGGCACGGACGGCAATTTCTACGGAACGTCCGCCTACGGGACCAGTGCCAATGCTGGTGTTATTTTCAGGGTTACCCCTTCCGGTAAGTTTACGTTGCTTTTCAGCTTTGACCCCGCCCACGGAGAAAACCCCCTCTCCTGCCTAGTTCAAGGCGCCGACGGGAATTTCTACGGGACCACCATTAACGGTGGCAACTCTGGCGGCGGAGTTGTGTTCAAGGTTACTCCGGCGGGCAGGCTTACAGTCCTTCACAACATGAATGGAACGACCGATGGGCGCGCTCCTTACGGGGGGCTGGTGCTCGCTACCGACGGCAACTTCTATGGCGCAAACGCCTACGGAGGAACTGTCAATTCTGACTGCGCTGATGGCTGTGGCACGCTTTTCAAGATTACCCCCAAGGGAGCTTATTCGGTGCTCGCCAAGTTCGATTTCACGACCGGAGCGACGCCCGCGATCACGCCATTCCAGCATACCAGCGGGTTGATTTACGGGGACACCCAGATAGGAGGTTCTGGGAATGTGAGCCCCTGTGTTGCAGGACTTTGTGGAGTCTCTTACAGCTGGGAGAACACCACTCTACCTGCGTTCGTCAGCCTATTGCCGTATTCCGGCAAAGTTGGCAAGACGGTGGAGTTTCTGGGGCAAGGATTCAAGGGGACGACCAGTGTGTCCTTCGGCGGAACCGCTGCCAAGTTCCAGGTCGTCTCGGATACTTACCTGACAGCGGCCGTGCCCAACGGCGCCACTACAGGGTCGGTGACGGTGAAGACCTCCGCCGCAACATTAGCCAGCAACAAGATCTTCAGGGTAACGCCGCAGATATTGAGCTTTAATCCGACCAGCGGCGCGGTCGGGACAAACGTGACAATCACGGGAGTGAGCCTGAAACAGGCTACGAAGGTTGCCTTTGGCGGCGTGGCGGCAACCAGCTTCATTGTGAACTCGGATAAACAGGTGACCGCGACGGTTCCTACCGGGGCACAGACTGGGCACATCACGATTACCACTCCGGGCGGAGTGGCCGTGAGCAAGGGGGTTTTCACCGTAACCCAATGACGTCGCGGCCAGCAAAGCGGAACGGGGGAAGAGCTCCGGTTCGGGGGAAATAGCGATGTTGCAGCCGCCGTTCCTGGAACTCCCCAGTCTCCGTATCCGCAAACGCAATTTGCTGAAAGCCCGGGTGGTAATCTTGCTCCTATAATGATCATTGTCCGGCTCCTTTCTCCCGAGCCTTTGGGTTGGTTAGGCACCACCAAAGTCACTCGGGCGTGGGAGCCGACATTGTTATGGAATCAATAACACTCATCTGTTACCTGGGCTGAGATCCGAAAGAAAACATATTGGTTGCTTTCCCACTGCCGACATGGCAATGGCACACCCAAAACGCCGGGGGAGTCCGTGAACTCCCCGGCGCAAGAGTGAATCATTGGTGGATGGCAACGCCCTCGATGAAGTTTCCGGGATTTGCGGAGGACACATCGATTACGTTGAACTTCGAGCGATCAGGTGACACCTGAATGTTCAGGTTCCAACCGCACCCAGAACCGCAGGTCAGATTAGCCGTACCGCTGCCATCGGGACTGAGTGACTGAATCGTAAAGCTGTTACCGCTGCTGGTACCGTCGCCACATCCCGCTGTGTGATAGGTTCCGGTGACGTTTGACGACGAACCGCTGGCGTTGAGGGTGAAGGTGTAAAGCGTAGTGCCAAAACCACAACCAGTCTGGCCGATGATGGTCATCTGCCAGCGCCCTGCCAGATCGGCCTTGACAACATCTCCGGTGGCGGAGCTTGGTGTGGGCATGGCTACTACAACAACGAGCGAAAGCACGACGAGTGATGCCAGCCGTGCCAGTTGACAATAGTTTTTCATCGGGTTACTCCTGACGTATTTATTTTGGAGCGCAGCTTGCCTGCTCTGCCGCATCCCCCTCGGATGCTTAGGCCGCCTACTGTGCTTCTATCTAGAGAAGCGGAGAAAAAAGGAAAAATGGCTCATGGGACAAAGAAATCTCGTTGACCGGGCGCGAGGAGTCTTGCGCTGGGAAAATCACCTCTCGCGCCAGATTGAACCTGAGGAGAACGCGCTCGAACGGATGCAACGACTTCGTCGGGGCGAGAAGGTGCCTCCTCCAACCGCCCGGAACAGCTAGCATCCCCGTTCAGTAGCAACAATCTGAGCGTTGGCCGGCGGGCTAGTGGCCGAATCCGGGGGGCGCTATGACATCGACCCCTGGCTCTTTAGCCCGCATGCTGTCGCCCAAAGCCAGGTAGCGGTCTAGCTCTCGATTTCGCGAGAGCTAGACTGTACTGGCTGCGTGAGCGTCTGGTAACTCGAATTCCCGACCGCAATCGAAACAGACCCGATAGGTTCGGTGTTTGATCGTAAACACGCGACTTCGGTCACGGTGACGGCACCCAAAAACAAACTGGAAGACGCCCAGGAGCAATTTCACAAGTCCTGCGCACGCTGGCGGCGCTCGCACTGCCCTGGGCGTCCAGCCAATCCAGCAAAGATCGCGGTTAGAAAACTACACTTTCCTAGCGCCAGAAAAGCAGATTAAGAAATATCGGGTCTTGGCCCGACTTACACGGTAGAGATTCTGACGTGGTTTTCCAACGCAGCCGCCGCAGCCGGTTGGCGTCGGCGACGTGGCAGCTATGCATCCTTGTCTGAGATCCGGAATAAATTTCGCCTAATCTTTATAGATACCCGCTTTTTCAAACCTGGCTCCCCAACATTCGGTCAAGATTAAAGGCGGCGCTGATAAGTGCCAGGTGTGTAAAAGCCTGCGGGAAATTACCTAGCGCCTCACCTTGCGGCCCTGTCTGTTCTGAATAAAGACCCAGATGATTGGCATAACTCAACACACGTTCAAACAACAGCTTGGCTTGATCCAACTTTTCGGCATCTGCAAGACCTGCGCGCGTCAGCGCCTCCACGAGCCAAAAAGAACACATGTTGAAAGTGCCTTCCTCTCCCGGAAGCCCATCAATGCGGGGTTGCGGCGGATAGCGATAGACAAGACTGTCGCTGACGAGGCCTCCATCTCGCGGATTCCTGAGGATGGCGTTTATCGTGCTAATCATCCGCGGATCGGTGGGCGCCATGAAGAAGACGAGCGGCATAATAAGGAGCGACGCATCCAGGTCCTCGCTGCCGTAAAACTGCGTAAACGAATGACGCTTCTCGTTCCAGCCTCGGGCCATCACTTCTTCGTAGATACGGTCCCGCTCCCGCGTCCATTTTGCGCGATCGGCGGGGAGCGCACGCTTTTCGGCCAGCCGGATGCCGCGGTCTAGAGCCACCCAGTTCATGACCTTTGAGTAGACGAAATGTTCCTGGCGATTGCGCATCTCCCAAATACCGGCATCGGGAAGGTGCCAGTTTTCGCAGATCCACTCCAATCGATTGCGGACCTTTACCCAAACGTCGTAGGAGGTGGGACTGACATATTTGTTGGCTAGATAGAACGCATCCATCAGTTCGCCGTAGATGTCTCCTTGGAACTGCGAAACAGCCGCATTGCCGATGCGGACTGGTCGGGACCCGCGATACCCTTCCCAATGATCCAAAATCTGCTCCGGAAGCTGTGGGTTGCCGTCGATCGTGAAGACGACTGCGCCGGGTGCTTTCGGGTTGACGTGCTTGGATGCGTAATCTTCGACCCAGCTCATGAAGGCAGCAGCCTCATTTCTGAACCCGATGCGCAGAAAGGCATAGACTGTGAAAGCGGCATCGCGCATCCAGGTGTAACGGTAATCCCAGTTACGCTCGCCTCCGATGACTTCAGGCAAACTCGTGGTTGGCGCGGCAATGATCGCGCCGGTAGGTTCAAAGGTAAGAAGCTTTAGCGCCAAGGCTGATCTATGCACCTGGTCCCGCCAACGCCCATGGTAAGTACAGGCGGAGAGCCAGTTCTGCCAGAATTTCACGGTTCCCCGCAGCAACCCCTCAACCTCTAGTTCGGACGACGCACAGGGGACGCCGCCCTCTTTGCAATCATCCCTGAGAATAAAGACCTGTGATTTTCCTTCCGACAGCACGAACTCGGCGGACACCCCTCCGCGTCCATCATTCGTCAGCGGCACTCCAGTTGAGAGAGCCAATGTGATGCTTCCCGTCTTGAATATCGCTCCGTTAGTCTCTATCAGGGTATCGTGGGTTTGTCGTCCAAAGT
This sequence comes from uncultured Acidobacteriota bacterium, assembly GCA_963771285.1. Taxonomy (GTDB): domain Bacteria; phylum Acidobacteriota; class Terriglobia; order Terriglobales; family Acidobacteriaceae; genus JABDBE01. The sequence goes on along the minus strand of CAVYSX010000013.1, from coordinate 48,443 downwards.
CAAAAGCGGGGCGGCAAGTTAGGGAAATACGCACTGATCCCCTAACGCAGCGAATGCGGCGGTAGACATGACGATACTCAGGGGATTCGGACGGCAATCCTACCGGCATGAAGTCTTCCAGTTCGGCGATTCCGTCGACCAGCAAAAAGCGCGTAACCAACACGTTCGTGGAAGGCCAATAATACTGCTTGTGTCGCACGCCATCAGCACCGGCGGAAATCTGGAACCGCCCTCCCTTTTTGTCGTCCAAGATCGCGCCGAAAACACTCGGCGAATCAAAGTGTGGGTAACAGTACCAGTCGATCGAACCGTTCATGCCCACATGCGCAACCGTACGCATGTTACCGATGATTCCGTAATTTTCTATCGGCTGATACGACATCGTTTCTAATCCTCCCAGGGGCTGGACTGAAGTTGACTCGGCTCCAAACACTCTCAAAAAACTCACAGGAGCAGCCTCTACGGCGAATCATGCACACCACCCTTTAGACCATGAACTCCCTTCCGACGGCGCTTACCTGAATCGACGTCAAAGTTAACGTGTCAGCTGCGTCGCATCAACACTTTGGCGTGCTTGCGCACTTCCCAAATCAGAACGGAAACCACCAACCATGCGGCAGTAGCTCCAAACAGGACCACCGATGCGCTATGATCCGACAGAAGACGCCAAACTATCGCGGCAAAAAGAAGCAAACCCACACTTCCCATGGCTGAACCGGCGGCATCCATACTGGCGGCCTGCCTGCCCCTAACGATTCCGTTCATACCATTTTGTTCTTTTCTTTGTTTTTCGTGCTTCTCGATAAGGGTTGCGCTCGCCGGAAAAATGGCAGGAAATGCCAGCAGAAGGCCGCCGATAACCGGTCCGTATTGCTTGGCGACGACCCCCGCGGCTGCAGTGATGAGTCCTCCAAAGATAAAACGAACCGCGTATTGGTTCCACTTCGTCTGTCGAAGTAACGAACTATCGAATCTAATCCTCATAATGACTTCAACAGCTTGGTCTCAACACGAGACTCCATAATCCGAACGCAATCGCAAACCATAAAGGAATTGCGACAAGCGTCACCCAAAAGGCTGTAGCGCGATAGCGCATCAGAATCCAACTCACCAATGAAGCATAGATGAAAAAGGCGATCGCGCCTGCCATCATTGAGCGTGCCTCGACGGCAGCATAGGAGGAGCCCTCAGTGGCAACGGTAAGCCCCAGTGTGGCGAGTGCCACTGAAGGTGCTGCTCCGAATAGTCCGGCAAAACTCTTAGGCTTGAGCAAATCTCCGATGAGCGCGAATGTCGACACCGCAGCCCCGCCGATCAGAAAACGGACAAGAATTTGGATCATCGTTTTTCCGAATTCACGACGAGTCTCCGAGCTTGGCCTGGTCCCTTGATCCCTAGCACCCTATATTTCTCCCTGGAAAGGATGTGATAATTCACAAAAAAATCTTCGAGTTCGCGGCAGAACTCTTTCCCCAGATCCTCAATCGTCTGTATGTCTGCCCAGCTATGCGCGTCTTGTTCAATGGCAACGATTCTGTCGTTCCGCAATTTCTTTTTTTTGTTCCCTTGCTCACCTTGAATTACCCCGATAGGGCGGCAGCTGAGGACACAACCGGGAAAGGCAGGTTCGTCCATCAACACCAGAACGTCCACGGGATCGCCATCGTCGGCTTTCGTCGATGGAACGAAACCGAAGTCGTAGGGAAATGCCATTCCGGCAGGCAAAACCTTCTTCAATTCAAAAATGTGTTCGCGTGCATCGAAAGCGAACTTGTTGCGGCTTCCCTTGGGTGTTTCGATCACCACCCGGAGTAGTTGATTGTTGGAGGCGTCGAATGGATTGAGATTAGCCGGATTGGCCAATCCGTTATTCGTGCTCGGCTTGCCCTTGCGCATCAGGTCTCCTTCTCGTGTCAGACCAGATGCTGCGAAGTAGCGGAGGGTTTCCTCCTAAACAACCTCGCTTGCGAAGGTGCAACATCGAAAACTGAGTTCATAATCTTGCGACACCACGATTCGAGGATTTGGCAACAGGGGGTCTCGGCATCGTAGATCACTGAACTGAAGTTCTACTTAGGAGGCGATATATATGCCTACCAAGAAAAGAACGCCGTTTTCGCTGACGAACTTGTTGGACTGGACTTTGAAATGTAATGGCCTAGTTGCAACAGTTATGACTTCATTGGCATCAGATAGACCGCATTAAAGGTCAGTTACCTATGCAAATTCGTAAATTAAGGAGGAACCATGGGTAAGTCTATTGCATTGTGTCTCATGCTAGCCGCCAGCGTCTTGGTACAAGCGGACTCCAAGAAAAACGTGAGAGACGTTACCGGATGTCTATCACAGGGCGACAATGCCAAAGAGTTCGTGCTCAAAGGTATTGATGGTAGCACCTGGGAGGTGCAGAGCGACAAAGTGGTTCTGGTAACCCATGTCGGCCACACCATCACCGCGACTGGGGTTGTTTCTGATGCGACGTTGCACAACATGAAGGAAGACGCCAAACATGCCGTCAGCAAGAATAGTCCCGAGCACGGTAATCTGACCGTCACCGAGGTTAAGATGGTCAGTGACTCGTGTAAGTAAGAAGAAACTCGGCAGAACTACGACCGAAGCAAAAGATGGTCTAGCCGATGGGCGGAATTGTTGCCAAGAGGCTGTCCGTTGCCGGGCTTGCTCGAAATTCAACTCCGAAGGACAGTCCTCGCCCTAATCTCAATACCCCCGGCACCGAGTGTGCCGGGCTGTCCTCAACTTTCTATGCCACTGTGTGCCGCAAACCCTTCACACCTCAGATCAGGGAATATCTGAGCAAGTGCTCTGGCCGAACGAACGCGTGGCATCGCCTTCTTCAAATTCGAGCATGACAAACCGGCATTCGTACTCGCATCCTCTGTTGGCGGCCGCTCAGTGAACATTGGAGTATTTGTTGTCTGCGCACGGCGCAACCAACATTTGGGAGCTGCCGCTTAACGGCGGCAAGCCGAAATAGCTCACGCAGTTCACCTCTGAAGACATTTGATCTGACCGAGCAGCGCGAAAGCTGAACGCTTGCGCAATGGGTCCGTTTGCGCCATTTCGAGAAGGCGTTTTCAGAGCGCGTTCGATCCCCTTGGGGCCACAACGTTGCACCGCGGTATTCGCCCGTATGCCGCCATTTTTCGGAACTGTGATAGGTGACCGATGTTGTTTTGGATCTAAAGTGGTTTGAGGTCTGCCTGGGCGAAAAATTACGTCGAGCCATTTGGTCTCAGCAGAACAGAGCTTTCTTCGGACGCTTTGCGCGCGATCAATCCGAAACCCCTGGAACTAGCTGACTTCTGCAACGCTTGCAACTCCATTTGAGACTTCGTGCCATGTTTTGTCTTGTTCGCGAGTTCTGCCAGCGCAAGTTCGTCTGCAAGTTCGACACCGACAAATCCATAGTGGTGTGCATCACTAGACACTCGCTGAAATAGGGGGCGTGACGCGTCCGGGTGATCGGAGGCAAGGAAGATTCGACCTGAAGCTAATTCGAACTGTAGACGAAGAAAACGGTTCTGGGTCGCATTTCCGAGCTGTTGAGCTGCTTCCATTTCTTTTTGAGCTTCGCCTTGTTTACCCTGTGCTAGTAAAGCATCAATCAGTGCAATGCTGGCACTGAGTTCATCATCAGCTTGTTGCTCCTTGTGAAACTGTGCTTTGCACTCACGAACTGATGCTTCCGCATCCGACGCATGACCTTCTTCAATGGCAAGTTTCGCCAACGACACGCGACTTTCAGCTGCAGTCTGTTTTTCTCCGGCTTGATTTCTGAGCTCAAGGGATTCTTCGTACCGCGTCCGCGCCAAGGTAAGATCACCACGGTCCAACGCTACATCCCCCATCCCGGTCAGCACATACGCAGTAGCATTCTTGTCCTCAATTTTCCGGGCAATCGCTTCTGCCTGCTGATATGCAGTTTGTGCTTTGTCGAGTTCGCCATTCTGTCTCCAGATATCTCCCAAGCTGTCAAGATTGAGGACCACGCCTTCTTTGTCGTCGACGGCTTGATACTCTGGAATGGACTCCTCCAACAGTTTCTTTGCCTCCACCAACTCGCCTTGAGAAAGACGAGCGTCTGCGAAATTGCTGAGCGCGGTGGCAACGCCGTCCCGGTTGCCAACCTGGCGAAACTCCTTCACTGCCTGCTGTAACATCTGCGCAGATTGTGTGATATCACCCCGTAAGTAGTACACCGCCGCAAGATCTGTGCGCATCAGGGCTTCGCCATTGAGATCTTTGGCGGCCGTACCCGCTTCAACGGCATTCCTACAGACACTAATCGCTTCTACCGATGCACCTATAGAAGGCTCTTGCTGACAGAGAATCCCGTACGTGCGACTGACAATGCCAGGCGATCCTTGTACAGTCGCCTTTTCGATCGCTCGCATCGCCGCGGCTCGAGCTTTGGTGAAGTCTCTGTTTATCCATGCAGAAGCCTCGGTCATGTCAATCCGCGCATCGTCGCCGAGAGGCGGTGGAAGGTGGCGTAAAACTGCCAGGGTCTGCAGCGAGTCCGCCGCGCTCAGATGCATCTGCGCGGAAGCGAATAGGAGACCATAGTCCAAATTGTCGGGAAAAAGGCGGAACAGAGAGCGATACGTCTCGACAGCTTTGGGCCATTCCTGGACTGTCCTCTGATACTGCCCTTCGACCAGGAGCTGCTGTTCTTGTGAGAGGTGATTCGACAGTTCTAGCGCCCTTCGAGCTTCCACGCGAGCTTTGGCGTCATAGCCGGTGTGCCACCACACGTCGGATAAGGCCGCATGGGAGAGCGGGAAATCCGGGTCCGCCGCGATTGCTTTAGTGAGTAGATCGCGAGCCGCGAAAAAGTCGAATGCCCACAATCTTGCTCGTCCCTCCGCGTAAAGGCGGGCTGCCTTTTCGTTGGAAGGAAGCGCTGCCCTTGTGGCAATTTCGGTTCCCTCGGACGGTACAGCTATACCAAGACTTCGCCGCAGTTTCCCACCCAGATCCGACACCAGGTTGAAGAGATCGTTCTCGTCGCCCGATATGGCTTCCTCTGCGATCGTTTCTCCGCCGGCGGTGTCTTGCAGGCGAACGTCAAGACGAATCCTATGCTTGGGGTCAGCGGGAATCATCGTGTATGAGCCCACGACAACCACGTCAGCACCCGGGTTGGTCCGCAAACGTTGCAAGGTAGATTTGCTAAGAGAATCTTCGTCACTGAGCGTTAGTTCACTTTTCGCCCTCGCCACATCCTCTCCCGGGACCATGCGGAGCTCTCCGCCTGCGGCCAGTTCTGTGTTGAGCATCTCGGCAAAGGCTGGCGACAGCCAATTGTCTTCCGGACGCCCGGGAAGATTGCGAAATCCCAGGACCGCAACGGATCGGCGCACCTTCACCGAGGTCACCGCACTTGCTGCCTGGGCTCGTGAAGGCTGCGGACGCGGCAAAGAGCGGAAGCCGAAGATCACCCCTCCGACGATGAGCACCACGAGAAGGACCACCACCCAATACTCCTTGGCTAGCCGAAAGGGTACGGCACTGTCTGCTGCTCCGACCTCCGGTTGGACAACACTTCCTTGGTGCGGTAAAAGCGTTTCTACCGTGACTGGAGCCAAGAAGCGATACCCGCGGCGGGGTATGGTTTCGACGTATCGGGGGGCATCGGGGTTGTCGCCAAGAGCGTCACGGATTTTCCGGATGGCGACGGCAATGCTGTTATCGAATTCGACGAAGGTGTTATCCGGCCACAATCGTAGGCAGACTTCTTCGCGGGCCACAAGCTCCCCAGCGCGTTCCACCAGCATGACCAGCAAGCGGCAGGGCAGATCCTGAAGTCGCACGCGATTGCCATTGCGGATGAGTGCCCCCTCGGCCGTATTCAATTCAAAGGGACCAAACCGATAGCGAACGGATTTGTTCAACGAGCCGTCAACCATGGCACCCCAGGCAGACCAATGCCCCACATGGTACCACGCAGGGACCAGCACAGCCGTTGTTCATGAATCCTTCTAAGCCCAGGTAGCGGAATGACTTCTCGGTTAATGCACGCTTAAACCTTAGTTTCATTGACTCTTTGCCGTGGTTGGTTGACATTCGCGTTCATGCTCGATCAATGGGGTGGATCCGAGCGCTAATCGATGATCCGGAACGCTTTTGAACCGAGCGCTCGCAACCGGCGAGACGGAAAGACTGTCAGGTAGTTACAAGCAAATACACCCAAGGATCTGAGGAAACGAAAATGTGGAATACGCGGAGTACGGCCAGATGTTACTGCTTCAAGACCCTGTTCGTTCTGATTCTCATTGTTTGTTCGGGCGCCATTGAAGTTTCAGCCCAACAGACACCCAAAGTCGCTGCGTACTCAATTCCGGCGTTAATCCAATTCGGGGGCGTTCTGGTCGATGTCAATGGCAAACCTATGACCGGAACGGTCGGGGTCACGTTCGCCGTCTATAAGAACCAGGAGGGTGGCGCTCCACTCTGGGTTGAAACTCAGAATGTTCAACCCAACAAAGCCGGACACTATTCGGTAACGCTCGGAGCAACCGCAAGCACAGGTTTACCGGGTGACTTGTTTGTTCAGTGGCGAAGCGCGCTGGATTGGAGTGCAAGCTGCAAGGGCAAAACGAGCAGCCCACGAGTGATGTTGCTCAGCGTGCCCTATGCAATGAAGGCGGGCGATGCGGCAACAATTGGGGGATTGCCGCCGTCCGCTTTTGTTCTGTCCGGGCCGAGCTCAGGTGTCGATTCGACCTCAAGCAGAGTCTCGCCCTCGGCCTCCGATATCAATGCGCTGACCGGGACTGGCAAGAAAAACTATCTGCCCGTCTGGACCAGCCCGACGGCCTTGGGGAACTCAGTGCTGTTTCAATCCGGCAAGGGCAGCAAGGCGTTGGTCGGATTCAATACCACCACTCCAGGCTCCATGCTTGATGTAAACGGCAGCGGCACGATTCGCGGCTTGTTCACCTTGCCCGCAACGGGAACCGCGACCGCTAGTTCCGCCTTCAATTCGCAACCGCAGGATTTCACAGCCTCTGTATTCAACAGCTCTACGAACACGGCAGTCCCCCAGACATTTCAATGGCAGACCGAGCCCATCGGTAACAATACGAGTAACGCAACCGGATCATTCAATCTTCTTTTCGGTCAAGGGAGTGGAAATTCGTCAGAAACCGGGCTGTCCATTGCCAGCAACGGGCAGATCAGCTTTGCCACCGGACAAACCTTTCCCGGGACTGGTTCAGGAACCATCACTGGCGTGACTGCCGGAACAGATCTCACCGGAGGCGGCACCGGCGGAAACGTCACGCTGAATCTCGATACCAGCAAAATTCCGCAACTGGCGTCCAGCAATTCCTTCACCGGCGCAGCAGGATTCGGCGCGGCCGCGAATTCAAATGGCTGGACTCCGCTGGCGATCGGTGGTGCAAACAGCTTCGGAACCTGGATCACACTCGCCAATACCAGCGCCGGCGGACACACCTGGAACATATTGTCGGCCGGTTCCGGCAATTCCGAAGGCGCAGGCAATCTGGGGATCACCGATTTCACCGGAAGCAGCAAGATCTTTCTGGAAGGCAACGTCAACGCGGCCAGCCTGACGACCACCGGGACCGATCACGGGCGGGACCTTCAGCTCTAGTGGTGGCTTATACCTTAGCGGCGCTCTATTTGCGACCGGCTCGACCGCATTGTCGAATGCCTTTGTCGGGTACTCGGGCAATACCTCCACAACGGGGAGTCAAAACACCGGGAATGGCGTTTCCGCCCTGTACAGCAACAGCTCTGGCGGATCGAACACTGCGGATGGGAGTTACTGCGCTGTCCTCCAACACTACCGGTAGCTACAACACTGCAACCGGCAATCTTGCGTTGGGGGCAAACACCACCGGCGACGCCAACACGGCCGATGGGCGCGATGCCATTGGAGCGAATACAACTGGGACAGGCAATACTGCAATTGGATATGGCGCCCTCTACTACAACGTAACCGGTTCGTATAACACAGCACTTGGTGCAGGAGCCGGGCCCGACAACACCTCGTCCAATCTCACCAATGCCACCGCCGTCGGCGCTTTTTCGCAGGTAATGGAGAGCAATGCGCTGGTGCTCGGCAGCATCAAGGGGGTCAACGGAGGGCCCGCAAACGCGCTGGTGGGGATCGGCACCACCACGCCCACGCAGAGTCTCGAGGTGGACTCAGGGAATTCTCTGGTGCGTGGGGTCAACAACTTCCAGAAAAACGGCGATACCGCCTTTCTCTTTATGGGCGACACCAACAACTTCATTCAATCGACGTTTGGCACAGGCATCACCATTGGCGTCTTCCAGGTACCCGCTGCGGTTCGCATCAACCAATATTCTGGATTTGTCGGCATCGGAACGCCCACACCTGACAACCTGCTCACCGTCAATGGCAGTGCCGACAAACCCGGCGGCGGTTCATGGGGAACGTACTCCGACGCTCGCCTGAAGCATCTGGATGGCAACTTCACCGCTGGCCTCGGGGAAATCATGAAGCTCCATCCCATTCGCTATCGCTACAAGGACGACAACGGCATGGGCATTCGTGATCGTGAGGAGCACATCGGCTTCGTCGCCCAGGAGGTCCAGCGTGTGATCCCTGAAGCCGTCACTCAAAACGGCAAGGGTTACCTGCTGGTGAACAACGATCCCATCCTGTGGACCATGTTGAATGCGATCCAGGAACAACAGCGCGAAATCAGCTCATTGCGAGCGCGCCTGCGGAAACAACAGGGATCAAGCACTGCGGTTTCCGTCACTCCCGCGGCGAGGAATGACGACCGAGAGATTCTCAGCCTTCGCGCTCAGGTAAAGACCCTGCGTGACAAGGATGATCGCCTGCAGTCTCGATTGATTCGCTTGGAAAGCGCCATGAACAATCTCGCCGAGAAATCCACAGATGTTGCGATGGCCTTGCCGAAACGCTGAGTAGAGCTTTGTGCACCGGGAGTATGACGAGGCCGAAGAAGACGGAGACGTGGGTGTCCACAAGCACCGGGCTGCTTCTACGCGTCGAAGAGGATGTAGATAACCGAGGCAGCAAGAAAAAAGAGCATCAGTCAACACGCTTCGAGTACGGCAACATTCGCCCGCCAATGTAGGCGCAGTAGAGCTTTGAATCTTACGTCGATGTGGCAACGTCGTCGTCCGGAGCGTGTTAACATATTGGTTTTCTCGTCTCCGATAATTGCACATCCTAAGGGCGTCAGCGTGCCGGATTTCCTGCGAGAACAGGGCGCCTCGGGCGATCCCATCCATTCCATATTGGTCGGATTCGACAATGACTCCGCAGCAAGAAGGGAAAGCGGGACCCGGGGTAGAATGCTCGTCTCCTCGACTGGCAAAGCGGAAAGGATGATAGGCCTCGAATCAGAGATCAAGATCGGCCAGCAATTCGAGTTCGCTACGCCAGTCGACGAACATTACGTCTCGATGTAGTAGTGAAGCGTTTCCGACGTAAACTTCTGCACCACTCGACCGGAATCAGCTTGCTCGGCCTACTGGGCATTTGCGACCTTGGGCTGGGCAGCGTGCTGACCAAGACCCTTGAACGACCGCCGATGCAGCGGGCTTTTCTGCCGGACACCGTCAGGAAAGCGGTAACGCCCCCAACCCACCGCGGAGTTCTCGGGCGCTCCGAAGAGTTCGGGATGCAGGTAGGTACCACGCTCTTCTCCCTGTTTTACTTCTTCCACCGGAATGCGGTGCGCGTTGGCCCAGGCGTCTTGACGCGTCCCAGTGACTTGCCACGATACTTTCATGCCCGGATGACCGCCGCCGATCTTGAATTGATTGTTAGCTATTTCCTCGGCGATGTAGACCGGGGCGAATCCTCCGATGCAGGTCAGCTGATAACGAAAATCGCGATTCAGTGCGCCGAACCAATCCGGCATCGTGACCATAGCCTCGCCACCAGCATCAAGGATGGCCACCCCGTCGTAGATGTTCTTCATGTCAGGAGATTCGACGAACGAGTGATACAGGTATTTATTCGCGGGATCTAGTGGGTGGTCGATTTTGAATGATCCACCATTTTTTGAGAGATTGCCATTGACCCACACATTGCCATCGAATCGCCCGGCATAGCTGTTGCTGGCCAGTTCGCGGCCATAAACTGCGATGCCCCCGGCAGCGTCATTGATGCCCGCGACGCCCGAACCTGCGCCCGAGTGCGAAACCCCGTGCACGCCATCGGGTCCGGCCCCGTTCGAGCTGTTTTGTGCGCCGGTTTCTGCCCACAATCCTTGGCCCGCATTGCTATAGTTCTGTGCCAAGACTCCATATCCTCCCTCTGAGTCTTGCTCTCCAAAAACTCCCGCCGTAGGAATGTCGCTGCTCGAAGGGTTGGCGATCCCGAAGACTCCCATCGAGTTAGGGCCGCTGGCGTAACCAATCACGCCGAACTGACCGTCAGCTGTAGTAGATGCTTGGACGGCAGAGTCGTCTGTAGAATTCGCCATGAAGTCATTAATGTTTCCTGCGTGCGCGTTGACCGTGCCTGTGCTGTTCAAGTCTCCCGTAACCGATTGATTGCCCGTGAACGTGTTATTGGCGTTTAGCAAGGGAACTTTCGTCGTGTCGAGGTTCAACGTAACGTTTCCGCTCGTCCCGCCGCCGGTAAGGGCGGTACCGGCGGTGACTCCCGCGATCGTGCCGGTGCCGGGAAAAGTTTGACCCGGAGCGAATGTGATCTGGCCGTTGGACGCAAAGCGCAGGCCAGTTTCAGTGGGTTTGCTTGTGCCTTGACCAAAAAGCAGATTCATCGATCCGGTCGCGCCGCTGGTGTTGTTGCCAACAGGTTCGGCCAGCCACTGGAACGTTTCCGTCACGGCTGTACTGGTTCCACTGTTGAAAACCGACGAAGCCAAATTCATCGGCTGCGAGTTCTTGCCGCTTGCCGCTGTGGCAGTGCCGGTCGTCGGCAGATTCAGGAGACCGCGGATTGTAGTTCCGCCTTTCACATCGAGGGTTGTGGCCGGTGCGATGGTGTTAATGCCGACCTTGGCGCTTCCTCCCGATCCCTTTTGAAAGAGCACCGAGTTCGCGATGTTCGACGTCGAAGTCCAGAGTGGCACGTAGTTCGTCGTACCCGAACCGGTCACATTGGACGCGGGTGGATCGTCTCTTGTGAGCTGGCGGTTGGTTGTGCTCGAGGCAGCGCTGGATGCTGGTGCGGCCAGGACGAACGCTGAAGGCGGAAGTCCGCCGATCGTTTGCGAATCTCCGGCTTTCAAAGCATAGGGAACGGCCAGCAACATCACCCGCGGCTGTTCTTCCTGACCCTGTGCCCGCACGCCGAGCCAGCGTGCTTGGCCTGAGGAAAATAATCCGGCGGGCAGGCCTTGGCTGTTGGTTGAACCCAACGCGACCGAATAATTGCCCAAGCTGTCGGTCTTAACGTTCTGAGTTTCCACCCACAGTGGGGCGCCTCCCCGGGCGTCCCGGTAGAGGTTGAAGGTCACGCCGACTACACCCGTGAGAGGCTTGCCGCTGACATCAGAAAGAGTTCCAGCGAAGTTGATCAACGAGGGAACTACCGGTTCGATGGTGGTGTTTTGTCCCACCACAACAGACACAGCACAGCTCAAAATGGCAAGTAGGACGACGGTCCGGTGAGTGGCTCGAAACATTTTTAATTTCTCCAAAGTCAGAACAGCTTTGCGAATCCGCTATTCAAGATCAACGTCGCGCGCTACTTTGGACGAAACCATGCTAGGAGTCAACAAAATAGTCGTTTAAAGCTTCCTTAACACGAAAGTGTAAGGCGCACAATTACTTAGAATAGTTTCTTAACTGCGATCCGGACTTTCTTGTGGTGAGATTTGCTCTTCGATGGCTCGGTTCGTTGATGGCAAGCTCTCCTCAAAAACTCGGCTCTGCGCGATATGGCGGCGCCCACAGCGCTGCCGACCACTCGGAAGATGTGGTCCGCGGCGTCGACACGGTCAACGATCCCAGCAACGGCGGTACGACGCAACTCTCCAGCCTTGGCCAGTATCACTTCCACCGACGGCTTCGGCAACTACCGCAACACCGATGATCCCAACTACACACCAGAAAGGGTGAAGTGGGAACCTGGACTCAGATGACGGCCGCACCGTAAGTACTCTGAGGCAGAGCCCTGGGTCGATGAGTGTAATGGCGATTTATCAACAGGCGGGTGCTGGCAAGAAAGGAGAAGGAGTAAGATAGGTGCACGCTTTCGGGCTCCCGAAAGCAATCCCGGTGTCGCCACTTCAAAACCCAGGGAGAAGGAATACCACGATGCGATCCCGAAGGATGTCTGTGTGTTTGACAGCTACTCTTGTGCTGTTTGCCGCCACCCTGTTTGCGCATGACGCGCAAGCGTCTGCGCAAGAAACCGTTTTGCACAACTTCAAAAGTCGGCGGGACCCAGAACCTTGGTGTAGCGTTCAAGGTCACACCTTCATCTCCCAAGTCGGCGCGGGCGAATCAAAGGCCATTCCGAGGGCCATCTCACCTACGGCTGAGATAGCCAATTGTTCTGCTGAGGCACTGCACTCCGAGCAAAGTATGGAATCCGTGGAACAGTGTTGGTAAGCCTGCGAGCATTCTCATGTGAATTCACGAGAGGAGAAATTGCGCGTCCATTCAATCGCTCACTTCGCGGCGTCCAGAAGCGCTTCGGCTACAAGTTTTTTCGTCTGTTCATTCAACTCCAATGAGGTGCCATTTAAACTGGCATTGGTTGCCAGACGCTTGTCTTTGATCCCAATATAGACCGCGTTGTATGCCGTGTCCCCAAGGTTTTCCACTCTGTGCCTGAAGGCCGGGAACCAGCGAGCTTCGCCCGCCTTGGCTGACATCTCTTGGCTCTTGCCGTTTTCGTCCGTGAAGCGAAGATGCCCGGGGGTGAGAACCACTACCACGCCTCCCGGATGCGCGTGCAGGTTCGACTTTTCGTGCGCTCCGTAATGCACGTTCACTACCTGTACATACTCGTTCTCAAAAGCTAGTTTGTAGTGCGTAGGTTCGACCTTGGTGGGATCTTGCGCGAACGCCATAGCGCAGAGAAGCCAAGCCGAAAACAAGCAGCAGGACAGCCTGCTACACGACATTTTTCCCATGAGACTGAGACCTCGATGACTTCCTCTTGAGCCGGAATCTTCTTTTGATTTCGAGAACGGTCATGATCTTATACTTGTTTCCACTTGTTGGCTCGATATTTGGCGCCATGAGACGTTCAAGAGCCAAGAACCGTGAACAATGCCCCTCAATGAGTGAAATCGCGATTTATCGTTCACCCATCAGGCTGAGCTGTCGCAAACGTTTCCTGCTTCATTGACTTGCCCCGCTTCTGGTCCTACGTGCGAAATGGTCTTCCCGATCACTGGCGCGAATCTTACGTCTGGAAGACGTGCAAGTCAATGAAAGCTCTGGCATTGCCGTCACTTGGAAGAATACTTCTTCTGCATGACGCAGGCATAAAGGGCGGCACGAAAAGAAGCAATTTTAGGGTACAACATCATTTCATGGTTTGAATCTGCAAGGTTCACTGTACGAACTGGATGCGGCGACCCGACTTTCGCGTAGAATTCTAGGGTTGCCAAATATTCAGCCGAGGGAGGGTGGGCATGGTGAACGATCCGAAAGGCGAGAAACTTGGGGACGAAAATCCTGCTATCACGCTACCCGGAGTTGTGGAAAAGATCGTCAAACCAATCAACCCCAACGAACCCGAAAAAGCGCAGATCTCGATACAGGGTGCTGATGATTTGTACAAAGAGATTCGCGTTGAAAACACGCTTGAGAATGCGGCTGGCGAGAAGGTAAGACTAAAGCCCGGTGCGGAGGTCGATGTCACGATCGAGGCACCCGCTGAATCGGTCGAAAAGAAACCTGCCTAAATTTTCAGGCAGCATTGCAAACACTAGACTTTCGACCCACCTAACACAATACGCGAACCTGATGACCGAGGACTTGCAGGCCGTCCATGGCGAGTGAGTCTGCTATAGCGTTAAGCGTCAGACTGTTTGCCTTGGCATTGCAGACAGTAGCCCGATGTTGTCTTGGTAAGAACTTTTCCGTCACGGGTCACGTCAGAACCTGGAAATATGGGCGGATTTTGACACGGCTCGTAGGGTCCGTGATGGTCGCAATACTGACCCTTGCATCGGCAGAATGGTTTGTTGGTCAGGTCCACAGCTAGCTCCGCTCGGGCATCGGCGTGAATGTTAGCAGATTCTTGACGGCGAGGTGACTCTGATGACGGAGGACTTGCGCGGTCTGAGCCGACCCCAGAAAATCTAGCGGTTCTGCGTTATATCAACGGTGATATGATTTTGCCGTCTTATCCTGGCTGGAGCGTCCGCTACGCTGGGCGAACGAAAAGAACGCTGGCAGGAACTCTGCGAACAAGCCATCAACGAACACGACCCGCACAAATTTTCCGCTCTCATCGATGAAATTAACCAACTCCTGGAAGATAGGGAGCGGCTTCTCCATTCGGGCAATCCGCCAAAACCATCCTAAACCATCAACGCAGTGTTAGCGAAGCTAGTGCGTTAAATTAGCCAACCTCTCACGTAAGAGGGTGATTTCATTTCGGCGTTCGCTGAAGGCTACGCTTTCAGCATCCGTCCAACCCACAAAAACCGCAGATTCCAAAGCGTCCAACTGTTCATTGGCTAACGCTGCGATTGTCGCAACCAGTTCTGATTCTTGACTCACTCTAACCTGATTTCTCAACGCGCCCGGAGCCCGGTCTAACGCGGGAAGTCCTGCACTTGTGCTGCATGAACGCCTCTTGTGCTTCGAGAGACGGAACGCCGAGTTTGGCGATGGCCATTCGGAGGTGGTGTTTCCAACCACACGTGCAACCCCATCCACGGAACGCGGGTCTCTCGATCCAGACCATTTCACGCCTTGCCGCGCCAATATTTTCCCACCGGCCATTTTGTGAAAACTGGTCAACATTGCTCATTCATGGGTTTGTATTTTGCCAGGGTTCACTTCGCTAGCCGATGGGCTTGGTGGTTTTCTTCTCAACCGATTTTCCTTCTCCTCTAGGAGTTCATTAATTTGCCTGATGAGCTCCACCATCTTTTTAGGGTTTTGTTCTGTCGTGGCAAGCTCACATAGTTCCATCCAGCGTTCTTTAGTTTTGCCGTTCATGGGCCAATTGTTCCATTGGCACCGACTGTGAAGGTATCGGGATTTTCCCTGACTCTCGCTTTTTTGATGGTTTAGATCTCCAAATAGCCAGCTTATTAATATTGCAAACACAAATACTTAGCAGGTACCCATTGCGTTGGGAGATTCAGTGTTTGGGAACAACCCAGAGGCGGTCTGTAAAGCGATGGTGCGAAAGGCTCAAAAAAAGTCTTCGTGGTGTTAGCGGCGCGGGCATACCGGAAAGTGAAGGAACAATTTGAACTCGACCCTTCGGGGACGACCTAAGACGCCAGCAGGTATCGAGCGCATTCGGCAACCCAAATAGATCTGAATAGCACCTAACGTGCTTCATCATGATTAGCACCATTTATTTCGAGTGCGACCGGTGCTTGATCGAGTGCAGAGTGGACACTCTGTCTGCGCGGAACGATGTTCCATTTACACTCAGGCACTGCTGCGACAGTGAAGGCGTTCCATTGGTGGGTCGCGTGACAGCGTTTCAGGAACGGCGCGGCGGGATCTGGATGGATGTGGAGCGTGGACACCGAATTAGGCGCGCTTCGTAGTAAGTCACCTATCTGGCCTGGAGGAATTTTATGAAGAAGCCAGAACTGACCGACTTGGCTTGGCTCGGGCCGAGGGACGAAATGGATCGCGCCAGTCATCGCCTAGGCAAGTGCTCTGAGTGCCATGACCTTATCTGCGTCGAAAAGGCCGTGACTGACGGGCCGAGCACTCAGGGACAAACGAATGAGACACTCTCTTCAGCCTTTCAGCTGCACGTTAAATTGAAGCACTCCGACAACTTCAATTTAGCCAATGTCCCTGCCACAGAACGGCACGACGCTTAAGCTTTATTGCAGTCACGCACGCCGACGGGGCTGGAGATAGTTGGGTCGCGCCTTCTTCGATGGTGACTTTGTCTCGCCGTCGTAGATCAGGAACTCGTGTCGCTCTTTCGGTGTCATGTCGCGTCCAAAGATACTCCGGAACCGCTCAGCAACTTCGGCAGACGTAAGATCATCTTTCCATTCGCGGTGATGGTTGGGTTCAAACATGACACAAAGGTGCCCAAGGCTCGTTCGCACATCTGTCGCTGCCGTAAAACTGCGTAAACGAGTGACGCTTCCCGTTCCATTTAGGGATCAGGCTGTCATTTTTCCGCTCGGGCTTCCGGGGAACACCTGGCGGGATGGGGAATGAATTATGCGAGCTAAGTACGTCACTACCCAAGCTATTGACAGAGGGTTTATGCTGTTTTTAATTCGAGAAGGTGCGCATGTCGATCGATAGGTTTCATCGAATGTTTTTTCCCAACCTGGTGTGGTCCTTTCTCATCGGAATGATTGTCACGACGATTGCGGCGGTGTCCTTACCTCAATTCTCGCGTGGAAGCCAACTGTTTCTCCCATTTGGGGCACATCCTGCCGAGTCACTGGGCGATATAATTTTCAACGCCAGCTGGATCTTCGTTCTGGTTAACACGAAGTGGCTTTGGAAGACAGAATGACGGAACCTTACTCAAGTAAGACCTCCTTAGCTGCCGCCAACTCCACGGGTTTCATTGACTTGCTCATTGCACAGACGTAAGATTCGCCCCAATGATCGGTCGGACCATTTCACGCTACCGCATCGTTGATAGGCTCGGTCGCGGTGGGATGGGCGTCGTTTACAAGGCCGAGGACATCGAGCTGGGCCGTTTCGTGGCGCTCAAGTTTCTGCCGGATCAGGTCTCACAAGATCCGCAAGCATTGGAACGCTTTCGCCTGGAGGCCAGGGCAGCTTCCTCCCTTAACCATCCCAACATCTGCACAATTTATGACGTCGGAGCCCAGGATGGGCAGACCTTCATTGCCATGGAGTATCTGGAAGGCATCACGCTGAAATACCACATCGCCGGGCGCCCCCTCGAAGGCGAGTTGCTCTTGTCCCTGTCGATTGAGATTGCCGACGCACTCGATGCCGCCCATGCGGCAGGCATCATTCACCGCGACATAAAGCCGGCGAACATCTTCCTGACCAAACGCGGACACGCCAAGATTCTCGACTTCGGACTGGCGAAGAGGACCGATCAGAGCATGCGGCGGGATTCGAGCTCTGTGTCGGACGATCCCACTCTCACGATCGGAGAACTTACTTCCAAGGACACGGTTCTAGGCACGATTAGCTACATGTCACCCGAACAGGTTGCGGGGAAACCTCTTGACGAACGCACGGATCTGTTTTCCTTCGGCGTGTCGCTCTACGAGATGACGACCGGTCGCTTGCCCTTCGATCGAGACACCCACGGCGCAACCTATGGCGCCATTCTCCATGAGCAACCTGAGCCACCGAGTCATTGGAACCCGCAACTTCTGACGCAACTCGACGGAATCATCGGCAAGGCTCTGGAGAAAGATCGCACTCTGCGCTATCAGCACGCCTCGGAAGTGCGGGCGGACCTGCAAAGGCTGAAGCGCGATACTGAGAGCGGGCATGTTTCGGGGCAAATTTCTGGGCCAGTCGCAGCCCGTCAAGTTTCCGAGGCTGAACCTCGCAAGGTTAGAAAGATCGCACTTCCGGCAGTTGCAGCGTTGCTCATCGCTGGTCTGATCGCCTTCGCCTTCTACTATCGTTCACGTCCGCAAAACAGGCGCCTGACGGAGAGGGACACCATCGTCCTCGCCGATTTTGCTAACGGCACGGGAGACGCAATATTCGACGACACGCTGAAGACAGCGCTAAGTGTCTCTCTCCGGCAATCGCCATTCCTGAATCTGCTGGCTGACAGCGACGTGTCCAAGACCCTGCAAGAGATGACCCGGCCAGCCGGCACTAAGCTCACACCAGAGGTCGCCCGCGAGCTTTGCCAACGAACGGGCAGCAAGGCCTATGTCGCGGGATCCGTTTCCAATCTCGGCAGCCAATACGTGCTGGGATTAAACGCAGTGAATTGCCAGAACGGAGACACGCTCGCGCAGGAGCAGACGACTGCGACGTCCAAGGAGAAGGTGCTGGATGCATTAGGAAACATCGCGTCCAAGCTGCGCGGCGAACTGGGTGAATCGTTGGCGACGGTGCAGAAGTTTGACGTCCCGCTGGAAGAGGCTACCACGTCATCCCTCGACGCGCTGAAAGCGTTCAGCCTCGGCGAAAAGGCCGTGAACGAAAAAGGCGCTGCGGCGGCCCTACCCTATCATCATCGTGCGATCGAACTCGACCCAAATTTTGCGTTGTGTTACCGGATGCTCGGCGGGGACTACAACGCCCTCGGCCAGCTCGGACGGGCCACACAGTACTACACTCGGGCGTTCGAGTTGCGGGATCATGCCAGCGAACGCGAGAAGCTGTCAATCGACGCCGCCTACTATCGCAATGCAACCGGTGAACTCGATAAAGCGGCACGGACCTATCAGGAGCAGATGGACGATTATCCGAGGTCGGCCGCCGCCTATAACAATCTGGGTCTTGTCTCCGCTCAGCAGGGTCAGTATGAGAAAGCTGAGGAGATGACGAGGCAAGCTCTGCGTTTGGACGCGGACGTGATGGTCTACCAGCAGAACCTGACCACCTATACTATGGCGTTGCAGCGGTTTGACGAAACCCGGCAGATCATTCGCCAGGCGCAGGCGAAGAAAGCGGATTCTGCGGAATTCCACGTAACTCTTTACCAGCTTGCCTTTCTCGGTGCGGATTCGGTTTCGATGGCGGCGGAGCAAAAGTGGTTGGCGGGTAAGCACGACTATGAGAACTGGGCTTTTTCGCTCGCGTCCGACACCGAGGCGTATGTCGGTCATGTGGGCAAGGCGCGAGAACTGAACCAGCAGGCGATGGACTCCGCCATACGAACGGACGACAAAGAAAGCGCAGCCGTTTACGGGGCGAATTTTGCTCTGCTACAAGCCACCTACGGCAATACGGCGGAAGCGCGCAAGTCTGCTGCACAGGCGTTGAAACTTGCTCCGGAGAGTCCGGGAACAGCGATCGGGGCAGCGCTTGCTTTTGCGGCGATCGGCGATACGGCGCGTTCCGAGTCTCTCGCCAAGGCCCTAACCAAGCGCTACCCGCTCGGCACTCAAATGCAATTGCTTTGGCTCCCAACCATTCAAGCCCAACTGGCGCTGGATCGAAAATACCCGTCTCGCGCCCTGAATGCTCTGCAACCTGCTTCGGCCGTCGAGTTAGGATTGGTCCCATTTTCCAACAACACCTCGTGCCTCTATCCGGTGTATGTGCGCGGAGAGGCATACCTGGCGACAGCACAAGGCAACGCCGCCGCCGTGGAGTTTCGGAAAATACTCGACCACAGCGGCATCGTCGGGACCTGTTGGACGGGAGCCCTGGCGCGGTTGGGGCTGGCCCGCGCAGAGTCCTTGCAGTCGAAAACTTCCCACGGAGCCGATGCCGATGCCGCGCGTGTCCGGGCGCTCGCTGCTTACCAGGATTTTTTGCTCCTCTGGAAAGATGCCGATCTCGATATTCCGCTGGTGAAAGATGCCAAAGCCGAATACGCGAGACTGCAGTAACGACTGCCAACTTTCCCGGTAAACACTCTGGAATCTGGACCCGCAAGAATAGTGCTCGCACTTCCGGTCAGCGTCCAAGAAGCGGACGCTAACCCGGGGCATCAGGCAGACTCGGGCTGAGCGACGGTTTCAGCCGTCGGATTCCCGCTCGCATAACAGCCCTAATCGATCGTCAGGGTGAAGGTTGTTGATTGCGTCACGTTGCCGGATGTGCCCTTCACGGTGACGGTCAAGGTCGTTGAAGCAGGAGTCAGGAGAGACGTGGCTCGCACCGCTTCGACAACTCACCACCCCCACCAGCGAACCCATCAGCAGCGCCAAGAGAAGTGCCTATCCCTTCTGGCGTTTACGGGGCACCGCGATGACGACAACCCCAACCAGGCCTAGCTCTGTCATCGACATCCAGGCTAAGTCGAATTTTCCCGACTGGGACATCGCGGCCGAAGATGCAGTCGTGTTGATGGTCAAGACTATGTCTTTCGCAGCGCGCCCTGGCATTATCGCGGAGGGCAAGAATGAGCACGCGGCCCTGTTGGCAAGCCGGAACACGCCAAAGTCCATGGGGAGGCAATCCCGGGATTCGGAGTGAATGTGACGTGCTCGGTTGCGGGGTGTCCTGCAGTCGTGCTCACCGAAGGCAGTGTCGCGGCGAAACCGAAACCTGGGTTAAGCACAGTTACAGTAGCAGTGGCTTGCGTCGTTGCGCCTCTTGAGGCGATTTTTCATTAAGCTGAGTGAATTCCTTAATCAGCTAGCAGCCTCAAATTCCCTCCACTGAAGGATCGGCTGTAACTTTTGACAGTTCCAACCAACGGGACGAACAGCTTAGGGTCG
Organism: uncultured Acidobacteriota bacterium; assembly: GCA_963771285.1. Lineage (GTDB taxonomy): Bacteria > Acidobacteriota > Terriglobia > Terriglobales > Acidobacteriaceae > JABDBE01. Next base: position 27,948 of record CAVYSX010000013.1, on the reverse strand, counting down.
ACTGTGGATTGCATCATTAACTACGACCGGTCTGGGGCCTCCGGTGCGATCGAGTTCGCTCAGATAGCTCGGTCTATTTCGCGCGTTGGCACGGCTCACCAGCAGCGCTCAGCGATAAGGCACGAGCATATTTACTGGTTCGCGATATGCGTGGTGGCTGTCCTGTTGTCTCTTCCAGTAGCAGCCCAGACTGCCAACGATCCTTCGACTAACCTCGCCGAAGCAAGGTCCCAGCTTTGGTCTTCAATGCCGCTAACCAACACCGAGCCAGAGGTGCACCCAAGCGCGCTGTGTCCCACCTCTGGGTGCGTCGATGTGGCGAGCAAAGAAGCAGGCGAAAGCTCCGAGGGCAAAAGTCCGAACCCAACTCCGCCTCCTAAACCTCCCAACCGGGAAAGCCGCACAGATAGCCACTTCAAATGGTTTGTTTCAACGCAAGAGTCCCTCCTCTTTACTGGAATTATGCATGCCTACAATCTGTCGACGGAGGCAGGAACGCGCGACGCGCTCAACGGCCCGTGGTTGAACCAGTACATGCAATCGGTTTCGGAGCTGCGGGGCTGGAGCGACAGCGACACTTTCATGGCCCCGTATGTCGGCCACACGATCGAAGGAGCAGTTTTCGGATACATCCAGCGGCAAAATGATCCTAAATATCGCAGAGTGCAGTGGGGGGACGGACGCGAGTATTTCCACAGTATTTTGCGTTCGCTCGCCTACTCCGCGGTCTGGCACACGCAGTGGAAGATCGGTCCTATCAGCGAAGCATCAATTGGCAACGTGATGCTGCATGCCTCACCCGGATTTATCACACTCGTGGACACGCCGACATTGGGAACTGTGGCGATGATCGCAGAAGACGCAGCTGACCGTTACTTGATCATGGGTTTGGAGAACCGAACTTCAAATCCGGAGTTGCTGGCGTTAACACGTAGCTTTTTGAATCCGGGCAGGTCTTTTGCGAATGTGATGGCGTTTCGTCACCCTTGGCATCGCGAGACTCGGATGGGACTCTTCGGGGAGAACCATACTCTGCGCAAAGAACTGCTCGCCCAGTACAAAGCAAACGGGGAAAGACCGTTTGAATATTACGGTCCCAGCCGGCCAGCAGGTGAAGCCACAAGGTCCTATCCTAAGGAGGCGCCTATCGAGTTAGCCGCCTTCCCGCTCTATGAGTCTCTGGGAGGGAGAAACTGTGTTGGGGGCGGGGGCTCGGGGGCAGCCCGCGTCAACGCCCGAGTGCAGGTCGTGGCAGAGGTGAGCGGGTGCCTAGTGATGGGTATGCCGTCTTCCAATCAGAGCGGGGATTCGCTGTTTTACGGCGGCGGTTTTCGGTGGACGCCCCGAGCGGCGCACTCGATCTCGCCCTACGCACAGCTAATGTTTGGCGGCCGGAAGGTGACCCAGGAGACGGTTGATCATGAGCTGCACGACAAGCTCTTTGCGCAATGGAACGATGGCAAGCATACGACCAGTCACTATCCGAAGCGCAGCGATTACTCTGTTCTACTGGCCAACAATGGCCCGGCTTTGAGCGTGGGGGCGGGACTCGACTATGTTGTGACGCGAGCGTTTGCGTGGCGATTGCTCAATATCGAGTACTCGCACACATGGATAGAAGATGTCGCAATGATTCAACCGCAAAACTCGTTGCGGGTTTCAATGGGCACAGTTTTGCGCATCGGCACCTGGTAGATGATCAAAACGCCGGGGACGTTGGCCGAATCATAACGCTAAGTCGGCCGCTGCGCAGGAGTTAATTGCAAGCGGCAGCATTCGAAATGTCGCTGTTAGTTTTCTTACGGCATCGTTCTCGTATTGGTACGAGCGATCAGCGTTAGGCTCTCGCAAGCCGAGGTTGATGCGCCACTGGTACCCGAAAGGTGTCCAGGACTCGAATGCATCCGCCACCATTGGGGGTCGGTCTACATCCTGCGACGATGAACTCCGTAGAAATCGGCTTGTCTCCTGGGCCGTCGTTGTTTTGTTGCTTACGCCTGCCATCTTTGGGGCCACTGCTCGTGAAAAAGTGCTACACATTTTCGAAATGAAGAGCATTCATGACCGCAGTACCCCAACCGGTCGCCTAGTTGCCGATTCGTTAACTTCTGACCCGAAAAATTGTAGTCCGTCTGTCCTCGCAGAAGTAACGAGTGCGAACAATCGGCTAAGTCTCTACTTCTGGATCAAGCGGAAGAGCCGGAATAAAAGTCGTTCATTGGTCACTAATGACCAGATTTGGTTGAATCGGCCGAGTAGCCTTTCTCTGTTCTGGAGACTCACACAATTGAAATTTGATAAGGAGAAACAACAATGAGAACAATTCGTCCTCTGATCTTCGGCTTGGTGTGCACGATGGCTCTTAGCATCCACGCCTTAGGCGCGACCGGTCAAGTCGGCACCTGCCTCAGCGGTGTCACTAAACTCGGAAGCAACATTCAGAACGCCGTGAACGCCCTGCCCCCGAATAGCATCTTAGACATCTGTCCTGGGATCTATCAAGAACAAGTAATCGTCACACAACCCATCACTATTCGTGGAGTAAAGGACCCATCTTCCGCAGCCGACGCTGCGGTGATCGCAGCTCCCAGTGGGGGAATTGTGGCCAATACCACTAGTCTAAGCAGCGGTAACCCCATTGCCGCCCAATTCGTGGTGGACACGCCCGGTGGGGCCGTAAACATCAACAACATCACCGTCGATGGGAATAACAACCAGATCAATGGCTGCGCTCCCGAGCTGATAGGCATTTACTATCGCAACGCTTCAGGCACGGTAAATCAGGTCGCTGCCATTAATCAGACACTGAGCACCGCTTTAAATGGCTGCCAAAGCGGCCTGGGCATCTTTGTTCAAAGTGGACTTTCGCTCAATTCAACCGTAACTGTTGAGAACAGCTACATCGCCAACTACCAGAAAAATGGCATTACCGGCGATGAAACTGGAACCACGGTAACGATCTCTAGCAACAGAGTTTTCGGCCAGGGTCCGACCACCGGCGCGGCGGAAAACGGAATCCAGTTCGGCTTTGGCGCAGGCGGTTCAGCGGTTTCCAACACAGTAATGGACAACGTCTATTCCCCGGGCACTGCGGCGGCTACCGGTATTTTGGTCTACGCCTCGGCCAACGTTTCGGTGACATCAAACATAGTTGGAAACAGCCAGCTGGGAATTTCATTCGATTCCGATCCGACCTTTGGGGCGGCAGACAACGGAACTATCGATTCCAACAAAGTATCGGCCACACACCTGTTTGATGGCATTGATGTGTGCAGCAACAGCAATAGTGTGCTTAAAAATTCGGTTTTCGGAAGTGATGAGTCCGGTATCCATCTTGACGGTTCCTGCGGCAGCACCGGTAACAGCAATACCGTCACCGGCAATGTGATCAATGTCTCATGTGCAGGAATTCTGGAGGATCCCAGCACGACCAATACGGTTTCGTTGAACCAATATCACAATGTAACCGATACAATCGCGACCGGCCCCACCTGTACGACTCCACCCCGAGGACGGCGAAGCGAGAAGCCTAAGCCAGTGCGGCCATAAGCGTTTGATTTTTGGCTGAGCGTTGCTGAAATGTCTCGTGGACGGGTGCCCCATATCTTAGCGATGTAAGAGTTGGGGTGCCCGGCTCCCTCTTTGCATGAGGCGATGAAATGGCGACATACCGGATTGTTCACTGCTTCTATGGCTAGCGCGGTCAACACAATCGACGGACTAGCCTGCAGGCTCCACAGGATGGTTGGCGAAAAATCTCTATTATTCCTCATTAACAAGAATTCCTCACGAGACACCCCAGGTTAGAAAACTACCGATTTCTAACGTTCTGTATTGAAGTCGGCGAGGCCAATCCCTACGAGGTGTCGACGCGAAGAATTCTGGGCAGGTTTTCTAACACTGCTGCCGAACGATATATATTCATGACACTAAAGAGGCTCAAAGTGCAAAAGCGAGGCTTTTTAGAACGAACCCAATATGTTTCCTGTCTTCAGAGACTTACAGAAACTCATCGTCTCGCCTCACCACAAACTGCGCCGATCCATTTGCCGGTGAGGTTGGAACCTGAATTCATGGTGTGGTCGCCGCCGCTTGCGGTGAGGTGGATCGATCCTTTGACGTTTTCGGAGTCGATCGCTTCTACTTGGAATGTCCCAACACTCTTCATTCCTTGATCTTCGCACTCTACCCGCATTTCGAGCTGACTTTTGCTGGAGGAAACCACGGTTCGGGTGCAGGACTTCCGGTCTTCGCCGAAGGAGGTTCCCTTATCGAGGTCTTCCCTGGTCACACAGTGTCGTCGCGTCGTGGTTTTCGTCGAACCCGACGATTGCGCCTTCAATCTATCTTCGACGCGGGCGCGCTGTTCGGGAGTCAATCGGGCGAGCAGGTCGGCAGGAACCGGCATCTGCCCGCTGGTCGTTACCGTCGCAGTTACTTCCCACAGCCCAAGTTTCACGTCCAGCGGCTGAACTTTGTCGGCCGCCCGAACCGCGAGCGATGACGCGAAGATCAGTCCCACTAAAATTGGTGTTCTCATTTCATCCTCCTTATAGAGTGCGAGGCAGCCAGTCATCGGCCTACTTCACAGTCGTAGATCCAACCCCAGCTGTTGACGGGAGCAGTGGCATGTGGTTTGCCGCCGCGTTAGCTTTGGAAGGCGTTACCTTGAGTCGAGGTGGACTCGGCATACGCGGGGGATGAGCCTTGGCAGCGGCTTTGCCGGCTTCTTGCCGGGCTGCCACCAGGTCCGCTTCCTTCTTCATTTGCGCGAAGTCGGCGGTAACGTCCTGCATGCGAACTTGTTCAAAGCCCTTGCGCTTGGCCATGATGCGGTAATCGAATGCGACGTTGGAGTGCCCACCATGCATTTCTCGAACTTCAAATCCGCGCGACGTCTTGCTGGCGACATAGAGACTTTCACATTCACCATTCGGGGTCAGGAAGACGTGATAGTCAAGATCGCCGCCGACCGTCTGAGCAAATACGCGATCGAGATTCACAAAAACGCTGCCGTTGGACAGTTGGCCCGCGCCAGCGTCTTCGAACCAGTTGTCTGCCGCTTCCACAGCGTACATTCGCACCATGCGATTGCCATCGACCGGCACGGCTGCAGACTTCGATCCGGTGCAGATCAGGTCTCCCGTCCCATCGTCATTGAGGTCGCGGGCGATATAGCAGTAAGTAGAAGAGCCGGGACCGGCAAACCTCGCGGCCAGAGGAGTGTTTCCGCCCGAGAAACCAGAGTCATTTTCCAAGTAAAGGGTTTCGTGGTTTACCGTGTTGTTCTTCCCGAAAAATGCGTTGCCATTGTCTGCGGTACCAACCACTGCGAAGTCATCGTTGGCAAAGGTGTCTCCCCAAACTCCAACATTGCTCAGTCCCGAACCGGTGACGCTACTCCCATAGGTAACTCCGTAAACACCGATTGCAGTCGAATCGTGGGAAAACCCTAATACACCTTGGACCCCCGCGCCGGCTCCATCCGTGACTCCAATAACGCCGACGCCGTTTCCGCTGGAAGTGGATTGGCCATACACTCCGTCGCCGCCGTCTGCATTGCTTAGGCCTCCCACACCGACGCTGCTGGATTCCCCAAATACTCCGTAGGAAGTATCCGAGCTTCCGATCACACCAAAACCGTTCGCCGAATCGCCCCAAACGCCAGCGTCGCCGGTACCATATCCGATGGTGCTGGGGTTCGACCATTGTCCAAACGCTCCAAGGCCCTGGCTCCCCGAGGCATAGCCTGCCGTGCCGATGCCGCTGACTCCGGTCGCATCCCCGGCAACTCCATAGCCCAAGTCCGCGAGTCCATAGCCTAAGACGCCTGATCCACCAGCAAGACCCGATGCTCTTGCAAATACTCCGACGCCACCGTTCGCAACTACAGCAGTGCCGCTCGAAGTAGCCGAGGCGTTGATGCCGTTAGCCGAGCCACTCTGGGTGACGTTAAGAACTTGCGTGGTATTGTTGGCGCTGAAGTTGCCCGTTTGACCGGTGATCGATCCAGTTGCGCTGAGATTGCCATTGATCGCTTGATTGGCGGTAAAAGTATTTGCCGACTTCAGCTGGGGCACCTTGGTGGTGTCGAGATTCAGCGTCGTCGTCCCGCCGAGTGCGACCGAACCTCCCCCGGTCAGGTCCGTTCCTGCAGTTACGGTCAGCGAGGGATGTACCAGCATCGCGTTAGTCACTCCCGCAGTCGCGATGCTTAGATTGCCGCTCCCGGTAATCGGTCCGCCAGCCAATCCCGCACCGCTGCCCACGCTGGTGACGGTGCCCGTGCCAGGAAATGTCTGGCCGGACGCGAACTTGATCTGGCCGCTGCTGGCGATATTCAGTCCGGTCTCGGAGGGCTTGCCGCTTCCTTTCCCAAACAGAAGATTCAATGATCCCGTGGCGCCATTTGTGTTGTTGCCCACCGGCTCCGCTTGCCACTGAAACATCTGCGGCACTGCCGTGCTGGTGCCGCTGTTGAACACTGATGTCACCAGAGCTTCGGGCTGGGAGTCGAATCCTTTGATGGCCGTAGCCGTACCCGCTGCGGGCAAGTTGAGTAAGCCGCGAATCGTGCCGCCGCCTTTCACATCGAGAGTAGAAGAGGGCGTGGCAGTGTTAATGCCGACCTTGGCAGTTTTTCCCGAGCCGGTTTGAAACAAGACTGAGTTTCCGATGGTGGACGTGCCTGTCCAGATTGGAAGAAAGTTAACCGTACCCGATCCGGTCACGCCGCTCGCCGGAGCATTCGCGTCCGTACCATCGGCCCCGGCCACACCAGAAGACGCCGCTGGAGCGGCCAGCACGAAGGCTGTCGGCGGCAGTCCCCCTATGGTCTGCGCGTCTCCAGCCTTCAGTGCGTACGGTACGCTGAGCAACAAAACCCGCGGTTGCTCCGCCTGGTTTTGCGGTTGGACCCCCAACCAGCGCGCTTCCCCCGAAGCGAACAGGCCGGTGGGCAAACCTTGGCTCTTGGTCGAGCCCAGCATCACCGTGTATCGTCCAGATTTGTCCGACTGCACGTTTTGCGTCTCCATCCACAGCGGCGATCCGCCTTGCTGATCTTTGAATAAGGAGAAAGTCACGCCCACGGTTCCGCTGACCGGCTTGCCGTTGACGTCCGTGAGGGTGCCGCTGAAACTCACCAGCGTCGGCACGATGTTGTTCTGTTGTTGCGCAACTGCTGTTGCGACAAATAGTGAGACCATCACGCAGCCAAATACAGACATCATGAACTTGCGGAGACTAAGAGCGATCACGCTTCCTCCCTTTGAACGAACAGGTCAAAGATGAAATGAGAATTTCTAGCCGACGGTTCTCGTCTGACGGCCGAAGGAATAACCGAAATGCCAGCTGTGGTCAAAGGAACTGGGTATGATTCCTACCTGACTCGTTAACTTGTTGTGGTACAGCAACTTCCGCGGATTGCTGACCCGGAGCGTTCGGCGTGCTATGATTCCAGCCGCGTTGCCGTTTCCCCGCCATGGGACCCACAGTTGCTTCTGCACAAATCTTTCGCTTTGGCCTGTTCGAGGCTGACGCCGGCCGCAACACATTAACCCGCAGCGGCGCGCGCATCAAAATCCAGGACCAGCCTTTTCGTGTTTTGCTCCTGCTGCTGCAACGTCCGGGCGAAATTATCACCCGTGAAGAACTACGGCAGAAACTATGGCCTGAAGGCACGCACGTTGATTTCGATGGGAGCCTCAACGTTGTCTTGAAAAAGTTGCGGGCGGCGCTCGACGACGATTCCGACAATCCACGATTCATTGAAACCGTGCCGCGCCGTGGCTACCGTTTTGTCGCGCCTGTGGCTGTTATACCCGCCGAGCCGCGCGTGGTTGAAGTCGCGGTTCCCAGCTCGACCGAGTCAGGCCAAGTCGTTGCAGCCCAAACGTTCGATCCTTCACGGCCGAGGCAGTGGCGCTGGCTTATTTATTCAGTGGCCGTTTTGCTGCTTATCTCCCTCGCCGTTTTTGTCTGGAATTTACGACGTCATGCTTCGACAGCCGGCGGGCCCTCTACTCAAGCGGAGGCGACTCGAGTTCTTCCCGTGCGAAAATCGGTCGCAGTTCTCGGATTCCACAACATGTCCGGCAGGCCCGAAGACGCATGGCTCGCCACTGCGTTTTCCGAGATGCTTAGCACTGAACTGGCAAATGGAGAAAAGCTTCGGCTCGTTTCTGGAGAAGAAGTAGCGAACCTCCGCCTTTCGGCGCCGTGGCCTCAGACCGACACTCTCCGGCCGGGAACTACCTCGCGAATCGGGACCGCTTTGAATAGCGATCTTTTGGTGCTCGGTTCTTACACCAATGTCGGTAGAAATGACCGCGGCCAGTTGCGTCTAGACCTCTGCTTGCAGGATGCCAAGACCGGCGAAATCCTAACAGAAGTTGCGGAGACCGGCGGTAGTGAAGACCTTTTTCAAATTGCTTCGCGCGTGGGTGCCAAACTCAGGGACCGGCTGGGAGTTCCGCGGCTCGCCGAAACCGACCAGGCCGGTGTGCTCGCATCCTTGCCGCTGGATCGCGAAGCGGCGCGACTCTACGCGCTCGGCCTTGTCAAATTGCGCGAGTTCGATGCTTTGGCCGCGAAGGACTTGCTGGAGCAAGCCAGTAAAGCGGACCCGAAATTCTCCCTGGTCCACGTGATGCTCGCGCGCGCTTGGAGCCAACTCGGATACGAGCAGAAACGCAAAGACGAAGCTAAGAAAGCCTGGGACCTTTCCATCGATCTGCCGCGCGCAGAACGAATGCTGGTGGAGGGCGACTATTACGAAAGCCTGGGGGACCATGAGCACGCCGCTTCCACCTACCGCGCCTTGTTCGAGTTATTTCCCGACAGCGTGGAGTACGGATTGCAACTGGCGTCGGCGCAGATTGCGGCCGGTCACGGAAGTCAGGCTCAGGAAACCATTGCGCAACTTCGGCGATTGCCCAAGTTGGCTTCGGATGATCCCAGGATTGATCTAGTAGAAGCCAAGATTGTCACGAGCAAGCCCGATATTCTGGTGCTGGTGCGCAGCGCTATCCGCAAAGCTTCCTCGCAAGGCAAGAAACTCATCTACGCGCAGGCCCGCCGTGATGAATGCGTCAGCCTGGTTTACGGCGAGCATCCCGAGTTGGCGAATGCGTCCTGCGAAGAGGCTTACAACATTTTCATTGCAGCTGGAAACCGTTTGGGAGCAGCCGATGCCGTGCGCCTGATGGGGGACCATCAAGGGTCAGAAGGCCACATCGAGCAAGCGATTGCCACCTACCAGCGTGCCCTCGACATCCTGCAGGGATTGGGCGAACACGAGAAGACCGGCGCCATCCTCAATAACATGGCGAACGATTTCGCGAATCAAGGCAAACTGGACCGCGCGGAAGAGCTATACCGCAAGGCCAAGTTTCACTTCGAGCAAGCCGGCGACAGAATTAACACTGGAACGGCCATCGGAAATACCGCGGACATCCTTTATCTCCGGGGCAATCTGGCGGCAGCCGCGAAGCTCTATGAACAGAGTCTGGCAATTGAAGCCTCCGTGGACCCGAGCAACCCGGCTTACTATCTTTACCGGCTTGCGGACCTGGAGTTGACACAAGGTCAGGTCGCGGAAGCTCACGGCCACGCGCAGCGGGCCGTCGACATGCTCCAGCCCTACAAGGGAGGCTACCAATACCTGACCTCTGCGATGACTGTTCTGGGAGACGTGTTGAATACCGAAGGAGATCTGAAAGGCGCGCGAGCACAATATCAAGCGGCCCTCGACACCCGGCAGAAAATGGGTGAGATGGATCTGGTAGCCGAAAGCCAGGCGTCGCTAGCCGAACTCGCCATGGAAGAAGGGCATCCCGAGCAAGCTGAACCCTTGTTACGCTCCGCTATCGCGGAATTTGAAAAAGAAAAGGCAGATCCTGATGCAACCAGCTCCTATACGCTTTTCAGCCGCGTTTTGTTGATGCAAGGAAAGGTGGAAGAGTCGCGCCACGCGATTCGGCGTGCGAGTGAACTCAGCCGCAACAGCCCCGATCCAGCGTTGAGGCTGCCGATTGCTATTCAGACCGCGCGCCTCGAAATGGCAGCGCCTGCTTCGGGAGCAACCACAGCCGCCGCCCGACACGAGCTGCGCGCTACTCAGGAAACAGCCAGAAAATTGGGATATTTCAACCTCGAATGCGAGGCGCGGCTCGCGCTGGGCGAACTCGAACTGAAGGCGAATCCGGCGCTAGGGCGCTCTGTGTTGAAAGACCTTTCCGACGAAGCCAGCGGTCGAGGTATGTTGCTGGTTTCCCGCAAAGCAAACGATTTGATGGTGAGTGCGAATGTGGTCGCAGCTGCGGGGCCCCGCTAACATTCATCTGACAGTTCTCGGCAATACCCGCTCAGGACTGTACATATGGGACACAGCGAATGCCACTCATTGATCCCAGACCGAGTCCGCCAATTTTCAATGAGTGAAAATGGCTTGGTGGCGACAGGTGACTATTGCAGCTTCGCGTATTCAGCCTTTGCTCGCTTCGAAAAATGGCTCATTTCAACGAGGCACTCGCTCGCAAAACTGTCGCGAGTATTCCGAACCGAACTGGTTTGGAGCCTTCCCTCGTTGGACGATCAATCCCGGAAGTTGTCGTCTAGTCCTCATCGAACCGATCTTGAGCAGGCTCGACAGCAGTTAGCCGAACATACATCGGACCTTGTTGTAGGAGGTAGAAGGGCATCCTCGTACCTCTCCGGTAGGGGTTGTCAGCCTCGAGCCACATCTGAATCCTAGAACGAGAACAATCCGGGGTTTGCCCCGCACATCCATTGCCCTCCTTTTTTTCGGTGAAATCCAGCTGCGTAAGGCTGTTCGGTAACTCCAGTCTGCCAGAGCTATCGATTTTTCTTCGCGTGGTCGTTCCGCACCGCGCCGGAAGCGACCATACACGCTTCCCGATCGGCCTTCTCATCCCATCTGATTTCGTCAGTTATGATCTAGCGTGGAGAGGTTCATGCAAAGCGGCCGGAGGAAAGCGTGCTGATTCCGCCCTTGCTTTTGCTGAACCTGTTCGTTGTAATCGTCATGTTCTCTATCGGGCTGCGTGTCAGCGGCGGAGAACTAGTTGATATCCTGCGCCAGCGCGCCCTGTTTGTCCGTACCCTGCTGGCGAATTGCCTCCTCATACCGGCCATAGGCTTCCTGCTGGTTCGCGTCTTCCCTCTGACACCCGACGCCAGTATCGGCATCTTACTGCTGGCCGCAATACCGGGAACGCCCATCGCATTGCAGTTCACGCGCCAAGCGAAGACGCGCCTGCCTTTCGCTGCCGCCATGATTTTCCTGCTCTCGCTGGTAAGCATCGCGATGACCCCTCTGGCCATCGAGGTGATGCCACAAGCTGCGCAGCGCAATCAGCGACCGATTCTCGTCCTGCTCATGAGCATCGTGCTGTACATCGCGCTGCCACTTTTCGTTGGTTTGTGGGCGGCGCGCCGCACGCCGAAAATGGCTCCGCGGCTGGTGTTGCCTCTGGGCGTTCTGGCCACGTTTACCTTTCTTTTTCTCATGTGGGAGACGCGCCTGGTGCGCCGTGAAGCCTTTAATGCAATTCGCGGCCGCGGGACCATCATGGCCATGCTCTTGTTGCTGCTCCTATCCATGTTGATCGGCTGGTTGATCGGTGGACCCGACCCTGAGTCACGCCGTGTGTTGGCGACGTCGACCGGCATGCGCAGCGTGATTGTCGTGCTGTATGTGGCGCGTTATTGCTTTCCGGGCACCAGCGTCTACATGATTCCGATTGTCTATGTATCGCTGATGGTGCCCACGAACCTGCTTTTCCATCTCGCGTTCACCGGATGGCACAAACTGCGGCCATCGGCGGAGGTGTAGGGCGATTCACGTAACTGCCAGATCCCATTGACGCTTGCTGTTGTAACATCGCGACTATGCTCATCGACCTCGGCTGCGGGGAGTTCTGAGTGTAAGGGGCTGATTTCCTCAACAATTGCCAGGAGTAAAATCTGCCTTGAATGCAAGCTGCTCGGCCTGGGAATTCCGCAAATCAGAAGCAGCGTTGCGTCACGCCGCAGATTCGCGCACCCCGACTTGGCTTCCGTCAGACGGAGGCGCGGTCGTCATTGCGGGAAGGCCGACACGCCGCACCAGGTCTTGGAACCGTGGGTCGTCACGCAAGTCGTCCATGCTCGGGTCTATATGGAGATAGATCAGCCAGTTGGAATGTTCTTCGTAGGCTTTCTCCAAGTATTCCAGCGCCCGGTCGTTTTCTCCCAAGCCGACATGGATTCCAGCGAAGAAGTAGGGTGCGACATACTTTTGGTTGGCTTGTCTGGTCAGATCATCGAGTATCTGACCTGCTTCCACCGGCTGGCCCGCCGTGCCGAGAGTATGCGCCAGTGCTGCGCGCATCATCGGACTGCCGCCTGACAGCTTGACCCCCTTCTCACCCTCGGTCATGGCCAGTTCGTGGCAACCAGTTTTCCTGAGTACCAACCCGAGAATCCAGTACGTGACGGGGTAGTTTGGGTCCAGTTCGGCAGTTCTTCGGAGTTGTTCTATAGCTTTGTCATAACTACGGGCGAAGTACAAAGCCCATCCGACGGCGACGTTTATAATGAGCGATAACGGATCAAGTTCCTGGCCGTTTTTCATCCTAGCCATAACGTCCTCGTGTCGCCCCATGGTCATCAAGTACTCGGCGTACCAGTGGTTGGCTGTGGGGTAGGTTGGACTCAGTTCGAGGCTACGCTTAAATTCTCTCTGCGCCTCTTCCCACTGCCAATCGTGAAGCCACAGTACGGCCGCCAAAGACGTGCGGCCTTCGGCGAGATCCGGGTCCAGTTGCAGGGCGGTCTTCGCTGCCGCCTTGCCTTTCGGGAACGCTTCCCTCGGCGGTAGATAGCTGTTCCAGCCCAGGAGCACGTAGGAATCGGCCAAACCAGAGTATGCCAGGGCATAGTTGGGGTCTATCTCGACCGCCTGCTGAAAGTAATCGATTGCCTTGTAGAACCCTTCTTCGGTCCACCTGTTCCAGTAGTGACGACCTTTCAGATAAAGCCGGTACGCGTCGGCATTCTCCGTGTGACGTTTTACTAGTCTTTTCTTTTCCGCCCGCGTCAACTGTACCCGCAGTTTCCCTGATATTTCGTTGGAAATGTCGTCTTGAATTAAAAAAATGTCGCCAGGCTTGCGATCGTAATGCGCGCCCCATAGCTGAGAGCCTGTGGCCACATCGACTAGTTCGGTCCCAATGCGTAAAGAACCGCCGCTTTGCACCAGTCTTCCAGTAAGCACAGCCCGTACGTTAAGCTCGCGACCGATGGCTTGCGGGTCAATTTCCCGGCCCTTATACCGAAACACCGCGCTCTGCGCGATAACTCGCAGTTTAGGTACCGTGGCCAGGATATTGATGAGGCTCGCAGTGATCCCATCACTAAGGTAGTCGTGCTCTGGGTCGCCACTAACATTTCCGAAAGGCAACACCGCAAGCGAGTCAACGATCTTCGAGACTCTCTGGGGACGGGGGGACGCTGTTCGCGCAGAAGAAATCCGTCCGCTCTGCTTGCCGGTGGAGGACAAACGATCCGTGTTTAGCTGGACCGATTCTGTTCCTTCTTCTGCAACCCTTCGTCCCGACTCCGTGTCTCGCTTTAGCCGTTGTAACTCAGCCCGCATGTCGGCCGCACTTTGATAACGCAAATTCCTGTCCTTTTCCAAGGCTCTACGGATCACCTCTTGGAGCGCCGGGGACATGTCGGGATTGATTCGTATGGGCGCAACCGGGTCGCGGTTGAGGATGGCTTCCGTGATGAGCCCAGAAGTGGCTCCTTGAAAAGGCAACTTCCCGGTAGCCATCTCATACAGAACAATACCGAAGGAGAACAGATCCGTGCGACCGTCCAACGCCCTAGCCCGTACCTGCTCGGGAGACATGTAGGCGACCGTTCCAAGGGCGATCCCAGGGCTAGTGAGATGTTCTTCGGGGACATACGACAGAGCTTGAGTCGGCTGCGCTGCGAGCTTGCTTGCAGCACCCTCCGGAAGGATGGTTTTCGCTAGGCCGAAATCGAGAATCTTGGTGTGCCCCCGCTTCGTGATGAAAATGTTGGCAGGCTTGATGTCGCGATGAATGATGTCTTCGCTGTGAGCAGCATCGAGCGCATCGGCAACCTCGATGGCAATAGCGACAACACGCTCCTCATCCAAGGTGCCTGCCGCTATCAGGTATTTCAGCGTTACGCCATCCAGGTACTCCATAGCGATAAATGCCTGACCCTCGTGTTTCCCAATTTCGTAGATGGTGCAGATGTTGGGATGATTGAGTGCAGAAGCTCCGCGCGCTTCACGGCGAAAACGTTCCAGGGCAATCGGATTCCGAGCCGCATTCTCAGGCAGGAACTTTAAAGCTACAAACCGGCCGAGCTCCTTGTCCTCGGCTTTGTAGACTACTCCCATGCCACCGCTCCCTAGTTCCTCCACGACACGGTAGCGAGAGATGGTTAGCCCGGTTGCGGAGTGGGCTTGAGGCATACCCGATGTTACGACGGGAGCACCTCAGCGCCTACTGGTAATACTGTCAGTGACGCTGTGAAATCCGTACCCTGCATTTGTGAACGTACCGGCGTCGCCGGAGATCAAGTCCTTGTTCGCTGAGAGCAATTACGGGGGTTGACGACTGAAAATACCCTTGGAAAACTCCAGCGAATCGGTGACGGTTGCAAAGATCCCGTGGCCAGGAAGATTACACAACCTCCCGACGAACTAAAACTGGCTTGCCTCAACCCAAGTTGAGGATAGACTTTTGCCTTCGTGCCGGGGACATTTGCAACGTTCATCAGTTTAGGGGCACTCCCGCCTCAGCACATCCACTCGTCAATTAGACCATGAGATACATACCAGTTGGTATGATGTTGTAAAAACGTCACTGTTCATTACGGAAACTCATAGCACGATCAAGATGCTCCTACTGATGCCCATAGAACTCGGCGCATCACACGATGTCATCTGTTGGGAAAATACGTCGTGTCATCACCTCTTTTATTAGCGTCGTACTCAAATTCAACAAGCTCACGTAATTCGCCTGATTTGCACCGCATGTGGGCACAGGCGTGCACGATCTGGTTCTGAACTAAGAGGCTGCGTCCTCTCTTTTGGGGCGCACCGAGAGCACGCGGCATCGCCACTCATCTCGGCACGGATACTTCGCTCGGACAAACAAGGAGAAGACATGAGCGCACTAAGACAGTTGCGGAATTTCTGGATACCGTGGGTCACAACGATGGTTCTAGCTTGCTTGAGCCATGCAGGCGCACAAGCCAGCTACAAAGTTACCGATTTAGGCACTGAGGGGAAGGTTAATCTGGGTTGTGCCATGTCCCTCAATAATGAAGGCTGGACCGAGATCATGGCTCAGAACCTGGTAGCGGGGCAGCAGGATAACATATTCGGGAAACTGCTAAGCGGACGCGACCTGATCGACATCGACGGGTTCAAGTTCGACCTGGGCACGCTCGGAGGACAGAACAGTTCGTCGAACTGGGGCCAGATCAACGACTTCGGGCAGGTGGTAGGTTTTTCCGAAACGAATGTCCTAGACCCGAACGGCGAAGACATTTGCGGCTTCGGCACACACCGTGAATGTCAACCGTTTCTTTGGCAATTCTTCCACATGAGTGCTCTCCCGCTGCTCGGCGGAAATAACGGGGAGGCGAGCGCAATCAATAACCGGGGACAAATCGCAGGATTTGCGGAAACCGCTACCGTGGATTCGGGATGCCCGCCCAATCTGATTAGAATGCCGGTGTTGTGGGAACCAGGCAAAACCCGCCCTGTTCCTCTTCCCACATTGGTTGGCGATCCGGACGGGGTCGCATTCGGGATCAACGATCAAGGCCAAGCCGTGGGCGACTCGGGAAACTGCAGCGGAGCGATTGTTCACGCCGTATCGTGGGAAAACTTCACTGTCTCCCAACTTCCTGACTTCGGAACTGGCTCTATCGCCCAATTCGTTAACGGCCAAGGTCAAATTGCTGGGCTAGTCGGCAGCGCTGACGGCACAACCCAATTTGGTGCCCTTTGGCAGAATGGCACACTCACCAACCTTGGCCTTCTGCCGGGAGATTTTGGCGGCCTAGCCAGCGGCATCAACAACCAGGGCCAAATCGTAGGAAGCAACTTCGACTCCAAGTTCAACTGGTCCCATGGCTTCATCTGGCAGGACGGCGTGATGACCGATCTCAACACATTGTTTCCCGCCAGTGCCAACCTCTTCGTAACCATGGCTAACGAGATCAATGATCGCGGACAAATCTCGGGCATGGCAATCGTACGCAGCGGGCCGGATAAGGGCAACATTCACGCCTTTCTGGCAACCCCTGCACACCAAAGCATGGGCAAATCGGTTGCAGAGGTCGTAACTACGCCCCCGACATCCAGTTTGCCCGCGAAAGTTGGCAATCCGTTCTCGCGGAGATTCTAACCCGGTCATGCTGGAAATCTTTGCCAAGGGGAGGGTACCTATGCCCTCCCTGTTTTCTTGTCTGCAAGTACACTTCGGCGTTAGGACTAGGTGAGTATTGAGAAATCGCGCCTCTAACCATGTTGGCGGTGTCAAGCACTTTTCGAGCACACTGCGGCAAGCACTCCGAAGAGAACGCCATTTCGCTATCCCGGATGATGTTGCCTTTCCAACCGGAGGCTCGCTCGTAATCGTTTTTCAGGTCAGGACTCGGTCCGACCCATGCATCTCTTCGATCACACCCGCGATCATGATTACAACTTCGAACTCGAGACGCCCAGCTCACGGTTGGATTTCCCGCCAGGTCGGCCAAATGTAGAGCTCCTGCCCTAGGGGGAATCGAACCAGATCCTCAATCGCTTGGGGAATATTGTCCGATTTGATTTCCTCTGTGCCCATATCCGCCGTGACGTATGTGATCAATCCCTTCCCATGGTTCGGCACGACATCTTCCGAAGGAGTTGTGGTGACTACCACTTCATCGGTCCGGATGGAAGCATGGAGGGTATTGGGAGAAGGGACCCTGATTGAGGTGATCGGTCACGGTTGGGCCAGACCCAAAGTCGTATTTTCCCCAGTTGTGCGCAGAGACAATTCCTAGCGCATTGTTGGTTCCGAGTTCAGCAGCTACTGCTAATGCACCACCAGTTTTGAGAAAGTCTCTGCGCTGCATCGAAGTCGTTTCCTCCTCGCGCAGCGTGCGATTTCGATTTGGCTACGCTACCCAAGAGCCGCTTGTCGACGGTTCCAGCCAGGTGAGTTCTCAGTCGGCTAGAAGTGCCATTTCATGGCAAACTGGATCGGAAATTGTGGTGTCATCGTAGACGTGATCACTCCAGCAGCTCCCGGACCATCCTTACCGTCACAGAAACCGCCGGTCCGCAGTCTCTGATCGTCGCTCCAGCGGCCTGTCCGTTCAGGGGTGTACATCACTTGTCGGCCGGCTGCTCCAAACGCCGGTTCGCGCGGAGCGCGGGAGTCGGTATCAATTCACCGCTTACTCCGATGGAAAAGCTCTGTTCATAGGGCGCGTCGTCCGGGCCGTCCACTGTGAGCCGAACTGTGAAATCGGCTGCTCTCGTGTAGCAATGAGAAACCTTGGGCCCTTCCGCGATCGTCCCGTCGCCGAAGTCCCAGCGATAGCTGAGGGCCGGCACGCCGTCAGGGTCGGCCTGAGCCGAGAGGGCGATGGTCTCCCCAACCTTCGACTGAGAAGGGACCCGGGCCGTAACCGTTGGCGCGGCCTTGGCGACAGCCGTGTCCACCAGCTTGATTACCACCGCCGATTGCGGCGACTGATTGTCGAGACGGATCGCTCCGCCGTCGATCGTAAAGGTCGCGTTTGAATCCAAGACCCCAGTTGCCGTCATCGTGGGGCTAGCTTGGATCCCGAGGTCTCTGAAATTCAATGAGCGCGAGCGTGGCCGGTCAGTCCAGTTGAAAACCGTCACGATGCTTTGTCGCGGGCTTTGCCGGAGCAGGAAGATACTCGGTTGTCCGTCTTCCGCGCCATAGTTCATCAGATCTACGGGCGTCGAGGCCCGACCAGCTTTGGCCATGTTTATCAAGTCCCGGTTTTCCACCAAGGCCAGTCGATCCTTCTCACTGCTGAGTATGAGCAGGTCATCGCCGATTTCATACATGCCTCCCGCGATCGCAGAAAGTGCAATCGAGGCCTGTGCTGCCGCCAGCGAATGCGAGGAACGCTCGTCCCCGTGCTCCACTAAGTAGGTATCCGTGACGTTAAAAGCGTCAGGGTCGTTGATGAAGAAGTTGCCGTTCATGAAGAAGCGGGCCGCGATGCCGGGGGCGGCAGTTTTCGACCTCAGAAAACTGTGTCCCGTATCGGCAGAGACTCGCCCCGTGTCCACCAACCCAACCGCGTTGAGCATCGGGCTTCCATCTTTGTCCAGAATCACATCGTCGCCGACGGCGTCGCGAATGACCTGCAAGCCGATACGCTGGGCTTCGAGTGCGGTGGTGCTTGGGCGGTAGTAGTAACCTTCAATCGCCGTCGTATCCATGAAGTCTAATTTGATGAAACGAACTCCCCACTCCCGGACCAGCGTCTTGTAGGTCTGGCGCAAGTATTCCTGCGCCCCGGGATGTGTCGTATCAAGCGCGTAGAGCGTGTCAAAACCCTGCTTCCACAGATCCTCTAAGGGAATCGACTGGCCCTTGGCATTGTGGACCAGCCATTCCTTGTGATGTTCGTAAACCCAGGAGCGGCTGCTGACCTCGAACGGCGCTGTCCACAGGCCAACCGTGAGGCCATCTCTCAAAATACGATGAGCCACAACCCGCATGCCGTCCGGGAATTGGGTTGCGTTGGTAGTGGCGTACTCTCCGCGAGCGTACTGATAGCCATCGTCAATCTGAAGATATTTGTAGCCGAGTGATTTCAAATGCTGCGCCAGCCAATCGGCTGTTGTCAGCGTTTCGCCTTCGTTGATCGCGCCATAGTAAGCAGTCCAGCTCCACCATCCCATTGGAATCTCACTCGAAACACGAGCGTGGTGCAGCCGTCGAATGGCGGAACCATAAGCGCGAAGCTGCCCGAGGTAGTCGGGCCCGACCTCGAACATCAATCGTTCAGAGCTCATCTCTTCGCCCGGATTCAGGGGAAGACTTAGTTCGATCCGGTCGCTCTGCAGTGACTTTGCTTCTAGAGACTTTGCCTCACTGTAATCCTTCTGAATCTCAGTGGTACCAGTAGATTCGACCGTATACGACGCGATCCTGGCTCCGGCACCTTTGCCCTCGGTCTTGAGCCTCAACAGAGTCAAGAAGCGGTCCGATGTGAGCGCACCAAGAAATAAGCTTTGCTTGGTCGTTCTGTTATAGATCAACTGGCTTCCGACACCGCGATGCATTCCACCGGGAGCGTCCCCGAGATCGTAGATCACCAGGTCGGGCCAATCCTCACTGAAGCTATCGGAGAGAATTCGTTCATCTGCTGGACGTCCCCCCAGGTTAACCATCGAGTCGCCCATAGCCTCCACACTGCGGATTGCCTGCACCGAAGTTGCTTTGCGGGTTGCGTTCCTGACTCGCACTTGAACCGTGCCGTAGGGACTTTGCGAGTAAAGCTGAACTACGTAGATGAGATCGGGACTGTCGTGCAATCCGCTGGACGTAACCGTCAACTGTCGACCGGATCCTAGAGCGTCGCTGAATGGCGACTCGGAAACGGAATGCGAAGGATAGCTCCCGGGGCGCAGCCAGGCATGATCGACGAGGGCACCTACGCTTGCCCGCAGAGCGGACGGGCTGCCAATGGGCCCAAGCTGATACGATCCATCCCGACCATTGACTGTCACGGACAGAGTGCCATTTGTCAGTTGCTGAGCGGAAGACGGCACTGCACTCAGCGTTAAGGCGGCAATCATCAACTTTCGGAACAGACACCGTGGGTGAGTCATGAGTTTGCTCCATCTTCGGCGACTGAAAGCTTGAAGGTGCGCGGCCTCAGCCGCGCCGTACATCGCTTTCAAGGGCTTACGGCACAGCTAGGAAAATGTGCCCTTCAAAACTCAAACGCCGAGGTTCTTCCGCAAGCTCCTAGAATCCCTGCTCCGAGCAAATACGAGTCCAGCTAGGGCAGTCTTCATTCAAGAAGCGCCCAGGGCGTTCCCACTAGAAAGAAAACTTCAGGGCGAACTGTATCTGTCGCGGCGAGCGAGCAGCCGTTAAGCTGCCGAATTGAGTTGTTCCAAGAATGGTTGCGTTGTTTCCATTTTGGGGGCCGGTATTCGCGAACAGGAAGTTGGTGTGGTTCGGCAGGTTAAAAAATTCAGCGCGAAACTCCAGATTCGTCTTCTCCGAGGTCGGGAAGGTCTTGAATACTGAGAAGTCCCAGTCTATGTATCCCGGCGCCTGAATGGTGTTACGGCCGACGTTGCCGAAGGATCCCAGCGGAGGATCGGCAAATGCGCAGGTGTTGAACCACGCGGTTGGCGTGTGAATTCTGTCGGGAGCAAGCCCGCCCCGCGATACCAGGATCTGGCACTGCGGATTGGGGTTGCCCGGCACAATACCTGCCCGGTTTGGATCCCCGACTTGGTCAGGACGTTGTGACACGCCACCGGCGCCGCCGTCAGAATTCGCGAAGTTACCGTTGGCATCGAGTACCGTGTACCAGTTGCCGCTGGAGATCGATAAGATATTCGCAATCTGCCAGCCTCCGACCACCTGATTCGCAAAACCGGACGCGTTCCCCATAAAGTGTTTGCCGTGACCGAAGGGTAGTTCGTAAATCGAACTCAACACGAAGCGGTTGCGCACGTCGAAATCAGAATTACCATATTCTGCCTGGGGATCGCGAAAGTAGCGGAAGTCGCTGTTGTTCTGCGTAGGACCAAGGTTCGCGTTGGAGGCGATATCCAGCGAGTGCGCGTAAGTGTAGGATGCCTGAAACTGCAGCCCTCTCGCGAATCGCCGTTCGAAACTTACTTGCAGCGAGTTGTAATTGGAGGATCCAGTCGAGCGGAACCAATCAATTCCCGTGTCGAAAACCGGGGTGCAGTACTGCGGTGTCGCCAGGGAACAGGAACCGGGGGCTCCGACCAACGGCGCAAAAACCGGCCGACGTGGCGCACTCGCGTCATTCGGATTCGGGTCAGGCGATGCTTGGTTGCCGTTGAAGAACGTGTACAACTTTGTGCCTTTGGAACCCGCATAAGTCAGGGTGAACACACTGTTCGCGGGTAGTTCGCGTTGAACGCCCAAGTGCCACTGCTGCATATAGGGCGTGCGCAGATTCTTATCGACGGAGAAAAAAATAGGGGTGTTGGGATCGACCAGCGCGTTGGCAGGGAAGCCGCCAGATAAAGCCGGAATCTGGGTCACGCGGCAATCTCCGGCTGAAGCGTTCGCCGTCGGCGCGCTGCAGGGCGCAACGAACGATTGGTTCACGAAGAACGGGGGATTGAATCCGGGACTGGGATTCGAGTACGGCCCGTTCTCCTGCCCGCCGTAGAAAATGCCATAGCCCGTGCGCAACACCGTTTTCGGAGTTAACTGCCATGCCATGCCGATACGCGGCGCGAAGTTATTCAGGTCCGAGTTAATCAGCCCCCGGCTGGCGGTGGCGCTGATCTTGACGTATTGCGCGATGTAGGGAGTGAGTGTCGCCGTTTGTCCACTCGGCACAAAGACAGTAGGATTGGCGGGATCGCTGAGGTCAAAGTTTCCCACCTCGTTGGAGCGGTCCGATACGGTGCCAAATAATTCGTAGCGCAATCCCAGGTTCAATACCACCGTCGGCGTCACCTTCCAGTCATCCTGCGCGTAAAACGCATAGGTGTTGCGAAAATAGTCCACATTGTGAAGGTTGTTGATGCTGCCGCCGTTGGTAAACCCTGCCATGAAGGAAGCGAACCCGGTGCCTCCAGTTCCGATGGCCGCCGGATTGTCTGTCATTGTGCTGTCGAAACCCAGCGTCCCACGCGCTGCCGCCGGTTGAAAGATGGTGAATTCTTCGCGGCGTATCTCTGTGCCAAACTTCCAGGTATTGCGCCCACGCACCCAGGTCAGGTTTTCCGAGAGGGTATAGGAATTCTGGAGCTCCTTCGAAGGCAGGAACGTGGGACTGCCCAACGTGGCGACGTCGCTAAAAGTCAGTTGTGGCAGCCCGCCAATGCCGGGCGAAAAAGGAACGCCGGGGAAATCGATATTGGGCTCGGCCGATACGTTGGTGTTGGCGTTGAGTTGCAGGCGTTGGGCGTTCACCCGGTTGTAGCCTAGACGGAATTCGTTGATCAACTCGGGTTTGAAAATGTGCGTCCAACTGGCGGCAAAACTACGGTAAGAGAAATCCTCGTCGCCGCTGAAGAAGCCCCCGCCATCGGCCAAACCGCCGAAGGTTCCGGGAATGAAGCTGGGCTGATTTTCGAAACTGAAGCGGAAGAAGGTGTTGTCCTTGTCGGAGAATCTCTGGTCCAGTCGAACGTCAAAGTTGTCGCGCGTTTCTTTGCGCACGGGATTAGCGAGAAAATTGTTTCCACTGGAGTTGATCGGGCCCGCCGCCGGATATAAAGCTGCCAGCCTTAGCGCCAATGGATCCAAGGAACCACCACCTGCCACCACTGGCGTTGCTGGGATCTGGTTCAGAGGTTTCCCCGATCCATCATATTGAAAGGGCACTCCGCAACTCGCTTGCGCCAGCTTGGCGTCGAAAATCTCGCCCGCGTAGGTCGGTCTCCCGTTACAATCAGTTCCAGTCACAGCAGTGTAGTCAATCAGGCTTGAAAAATCTCCCGTCCGCCACGCCGAGGGCGGCACGAATGCGGTCTGAGTTTGCGCCTGGCGCACGCGGAATCCCTCGTAGTCGACAAAGAAGAACGTACGATTTCTTCCGTCATACAAGTGCGGTAGCAACACCGGCCCACCGAATGTTGCGCCAAACTGGTTCTGCTGGTACTGCGGTACGGGTCCTACGGCATCAAAGTAGTTCCGCCCGTCCAGTTTGTTGTTGCGGAGAAATTCCCATGCCGAGCCGTGAAATTGGTTGGTCCCTGACTTGATGACCGCATTCACGATGGCTCCATTGCCGCGTCCGAATTCCGCGCTGTAGGCGTTAGTTTGTACCTTGAATTCTTGCAGAGCTTCTACTGGAGGCTGAATCACGTAGTTCGTTTCGTTGAGCAGGTCGGGCAGGTTCGAGTTGTTGTCCACGCCGTCAAGCAAGAAATTATTCTGAAGCGACCGTGCTCCGTTGGAGCTGAAACCGTATCCGCCTTCGTCCCGTGCGCCCGGTTCGCTCGGCGCGGTGCCCGGGCTGAGCAGCGCCAACTGCGCAAAGTTTCGTCCGTTAAGAGGCAGGTTGCTCACCCGCTTCGGGTCAACGACCTGTCCCAACTCCGAAGTTTCGGTTTCGAGCAGCGGCGCTGCTCCCGTGACCACTACCACTTCGGATATCTGCCCGACCTGCAGGGTCATGTTGATGGCGAGCCGTCCTTGCACGTTCAACTCCACAACCTCTGACACCGCCTTTTTGAAACCCATCTTCTCCACCGTGACCGTGTAGCGTCCGATGTGCAGTGGACTCGCGACATACTCTCCCTGGTCATTGCTGGAGAGAGTCATTTGGACGCCGCGATCCACGTCCTCCACCGTGACCTTAGCGCCCTGAACCACCGCACCGCTCGGGTCGCGCACCACTCCGACAATGGTCCCGGCATCCTTTTGCGCCCATAACGGTGTAGCCAAGCCAATGGCTACCAAAAAAAACAACGCCACAAGAGTTTGGCGGGCGTGAAAACAAACCGGCATGGCAAGCCTCCGTCAGTTGCATCGAAGAAGCGGTGAATTTCTCGCTTCGAAGTGCAGTTTCGTAATGTTACGAACGATTACTTTTACTTCCGTTTCGTTGCCTTGTCAACCGGAATATTCTTCCTCGACTCGTGTCATCGCGCTGTTTGGCGGAAGCACGCAAATCCTATGGCCCTGTTTTTAACGTCGGAAACAGTCATTGCGTTCGCAGCTGGAGCGACTTCGCCCTGAGTGCAAACCGCGGGGAATGCGTGTCGGACGATTTTGGCGCCGCAGAGCGACTGCTTTTGACGGGCAAGTTCGGCAATTTGTGGAAGGACGTCTCTACCCATCGCCACCTTCGACGCTACCAAACGAACGAAGGCCACCCGAGTAACACTGCCCCGGGTGGTGCCGCATTTTCAGGCGCAAGCGAGCGATTCCCTTTGTGTCCCTGCGAACCAGATTGAGAGAGAATCAAATCGGGACATTTCCCTAGACAACGGAATGCTATGCGGGATAAAAGAGAAATGCCGAGAAAATCTTCTATGGGCAAGTGTGTCGTAGATCGGCTCAAAGTTTCTGACATGCTAAACGAAGAGCGGCAAAGAGCAATCCTCGACCTGCTGCGTCGGGATGGCCGGGTCTTGGTCGTAGACTTGGCCAGACAGTTCCACACTTCACAGGTCACCATCCGCAAAGACCTGGAGATCTTGCATTTAAAAGGCCAGATTCACCGCGCCCACGGCGGTGCACTTCCAGCGCGCGGCGGCGCCTTGGAAGATCTCTCTT
The DNA here is from genome assembly GCA_963771285.1 of uncultured Acidobacteriota bacterium. Lineage (GTDB taxonomy): Bacteria > Acidobacteriota > Terriglobia > Terriglobales > Acidobacteriaceae > JABDBE01. Next base: position 3,403 of record CAVYSX010000013.1, on the reverse strand, counting down.
TGCGAGAAAAAGAGAAGCTGTATCGCAGGCAGAAGCTGCAGATTGCGTCGGCTGCAGCGAGAATGGTATCGGAGGGGCAAGTGGTCGTCCTCGATTCCGGCACTACGACTACCGCCATCGCCCGCGCACTTCGGAATGTTCATAACCTGACGGTCATTACCAATGCGGTGAATATCGCAGCTGAACTCTACGGATCGGTGCTAGAAGTGATTTTGACCGGGGGCAGTCTACGGAAAAACTCTTTTTCTTTGGTCGGGCCGCTCGCCGAGGAGACGCTCCATAAGTTGCATGCCGACATCCTTTTTCTTGGAGTCGATGGATTCGACGTTCAGTATGGGCTCAGCACCCCCAATCTTTTGGAAGCGAAAGTAAATCGCGCGATGATACCGATGTCCAAAGTGGCGGTGGCCGTCTGCGATTCCAGCAAATTCGGAAAACGCAGCCTCTCATTGATTGCTGCCACTTCTTCTCTACAACATGTCATCACTGATGCCGGGATCCCCAAGGCAGACCTGAACGCACTAAAGAAATCCGGGGTTCAAGTCACGGTTGTCTAATTGCAAAATGGCCAATTTGCGGGTCGCTGAGAAATAACGTAGAGTTGACAATTTTCATAACGCACCACAACTCACCAGGTGATCTTCAAAGCCGGCGGGCGGCTAAGCACACTGTACCTTCCAGAGCCTGTGTGACTTGTTCATTGATCTGGGAGGGCGGAACCGGTTCCTGGTGGAGAATCGCGCCGCATATCTCCCCGGCACTCGACCCATCAAACGGGGGCTTGCCGGTTGACATCTCATACCGCACCGCTCCGTAAGAGAACAAGTCGGTTCGGGAATCCAGTTCCTTCGCCCGTACCTGTTCTGGCACATGCAAACCACCGTACCCAACAACGAACCTTGGCTGGTCAGTGGGGAGGCGCCGGAATCGAGCGAAATCGTTAAAGAATCGCTTGCAGACAGGGTGGCTTTCGCTAGCATCTTCGCCAGTCCGAAGTCGAGGATCTTGGCGTGACCTAGCGGGGTGACAAACATGTTCGCTGGTTTGACATCGCGGTGGATAATTCCGGCCGTGTGAGCAGCATCGAGTCCATTGGCGATTTCAATGGCCAGCGGCTGAAATCTTAGGACCAGGGATGGGGCAAGTCAATGAAGGGGAGGATTGTCCGGCCGATTCTACGGGAGTTCGACCCGAGGCAATTCTGCTTTCAGGTTCCTGTGGTCAGTCCTATTAACGCCCCCGGCGCGTCACGCTAATTCTACCGGCCTCTTTCACGGGATCAGGCAACGAGATCAGATTTCAAGATCGTCCGAGGGCGCACTGTGCTTTCCATTTGTCGGTCATCACAGTGCGTCCTTCGGCTTGGGCCAAACCTCAGTGAAAAAGGTTTAAGGCGTTTTCGTTATCATCGACGAAGTAGGTACCTTGGCCTGATACAGCGGTGAGCCCGAACAAAGCGCCGGCTCCGGGTGGGTTGCCCATGTTGTCCAACAATACCTTCTTGATTTGACGGCCATGGTGCCCTTCCACTCGGGTCTCCACCAGGAATCCATTTCCACCATTTACGGTCAGGATGTTTCCGTTGGGTGCAATCGTCAATCCGAGCGGATCGTTCAACGCACCGTCTTTTGTGATCGTCCTCCCTGTTCCGTCGGAGTCATCACGTCGCAGCGGGTCCTCAATGGCGACGACACGGTTATTGAGACTGTCCGCCACGAATAACTCTTCACTGCCTTCGTTTCCACCATCGCCGTGGCTGAGAGCTAAGCCGGTTGGTCCAATGACTAACGCATTCGGGTCAGTCCGTTCCGCAAAACGCGAACCGATAATGGTAATTGACTCTCGCTTTGGCATGGATCCGCGCGGGATTCGCAGATCAAGCCGCACCACAGTTCCTTTGTGAACAACGTGCCCGCCGCCGGCAACTGTGCCGTTCAGGACGTTGGTAAAGAACAGCGCCGCCCGATCACCCCCGTCCAGCGCCGTCATGTCCCAGGGGCCATTGATCTTGGAACCAGCAAAAGTCTCCACCACTTTCCCGCTACTATCTAATACCAATAAACATCCAGCTTTTGCGGTGCTGGCAGTTCCATCTTTCGTGGGCAGGCTACCCACGATCACCCATCCTTTGCGGAGCGTGACCAACGCTGTAGTTAGGCCCACTCCACCTGGGCAGTTCCCCGGCAGGTGATTGGCGTCGATTTGAGCGAACAGGCTGACTGCGCCGGTTGGCGAGATTTGTACGATGGTTGTGCCCGTTCCCTGCAGGTTATTACTGTTGTTGAAGTTACTAACCAGAATATTTCCTTTGGTGAGAGATCCGATGCTGGCGGGTACGCGTGAAACGCCGTAGGGATTAATGTCGCCGTTGCTGGGAATCGTGGATGCGATTGTGGTAACGGTTCCGGCATGCGCACCGGCCAGTGCGAGCGCTACCAGGGGAATTGCAAAAAAAACATGCGCCGTGAGACTAACGTGCGCCCGGAGTATCTGACTAAGTTTTTTCATTGGTTTTCCTCCTTGACTAGCAAGACATTCCTGGAACAGAAAGTTTGATCGGTGGGAAATCCGAAACGTTGTCGCTTCTGTATATAAGTTTTATTGAATTGCAGCATCGCGACTGTCAACGATTTGTCAAAACCATGTCATTTTCAATGGTTTCGAGCATCGAGCATTTAGGGACATTTTGCCCGGCGTCAACTGCCCGAATGCAGTCCGGCGGTGCCCCTTGAGGATTGGGCAAAGTGCCACAAGGTCTTCCTAGATTTGCTGAAAATCAGCTTGGCTGTTGAAGCATACCGGCAAGCTCCGACTGAGGTCCAGCTTCGCTCTCCAGAGAATATGAACAAGTGACATTGCGGTATTGTGGTACTGGCGGGTACGCACACTGCAGCTACAAGAACTCCCATGATAGCGAGAACGATCCACGAATGGCGAAAGAGAAGCTGGAACCCCGCGCTCCTCGACAAGGCGCCTCATCGGGACGAGAAAACCCTGTCGGCGGTGAGCAATTAATCGGCGAAGAATTGGGCCTCACCGGATTCCATTGCTCGCAGCGACTGTAGAATGGCTGCCAGCGAGTTCGCACCCCTGGGACGAGACTCCGGCATGCTTTGTCAGCGAGCGCAGCGTATCCTTTTGCCATTGCCTCGTGCACGGGCATTTGGCGTCGTGGAACGCTTTCTGTGCCCCCGTGAATTGCGCAATTGCCGCCGGCAACTGCCCTGCAGCCATCTGAAGTGACCCCACAAGCCAGAGGGTACCGCCGATTTCCTTACCGCCGAGGCCGAGTTCTTCGACGAGTTCATAGTTCCGTTCGGCGAATTTCAGCCCCTCGGCGATATCGGTCGAGTTGATTTCGACCGGATTGCCCCAGCCCGGCCAGCAATTGGCGCCCGTGTTG
>CAVYSX010000012.1:0-162041 GCA_963771285.1 uncultured Acidobacteriota bacterium | reverse complement strand
GGATCGCCGATGGCTTGGAGAAAGCTATCCGAAAGATGGTAACGGGAGAGATAAATCCACTATCAATCCGAGCCCGCTATGATGAAGAGTTCGATATGGTCGCCGCTCATAGGGACTGGCTGCTTGCACTTGATTTAAAGAACCATCATCATAATGAAATTCGCTAGACAGTTTATGACTGTTGCCAGGCGGCCGACGATTGGCGCAGAGTATCTTCGCTGGTTGCTGCAACGACATTTCCTCAAACGCGAGCCTACTTGTCAGCTACATAACCTCGTAAAGATTGGAAATTTTGCTAACTTTTCTGAATACCACTCTATTGTCGGGTGCTTAAATGACGATGAGTTATCGTTTCTATCAAAACATACCTTGGGCGACGGGCAGATTATCGACATTGGTGCCAACATAGGCTTTGTAACGCTGGTGTTAGCCAACCGGTATCGAGATCGCGTGGTCCACGCGTTTGAGCCAAATCCATTCACCTATCCTACGCTCGTTTCAAATGTCGTGTTAAACGGGCTCAACAATGTGCAGTGCCACGAAATGGCAATTACCGACAAAAATGGAACAGTACTGTTTCATGCACACCCATATGAACGAACAACGGCCGCTATAGCACAGACGATGGAAGGTTATACAACATCAGTATCTTGTAGGACTTTAGATGACTTCACACGAACGATGGGTATCGACCACGTGAGTTTGCTAAAAGTCGACGTTGAAGGGTATGAGACGTCTGTATTTCGAGGCGGGAGTGCAACCCTGCGGGAGATCAAACCCTCGTTTATCTACTTTGAGGTTTGTCCAATTCTAACCGAGAGTCGCGGCTTCGATCCTACAGAACCGGCACGAACGTTATTAGAGCATGGATACACACTGCACCGGCTGGCTGCGGGGGGCGCTCTTATGCCTGCCAGACTGGAAGACATTCCACCGGTGATTCTAGAAAATTGGGTCGCAGAACGTGGTCGACGTGTCTAAACGAGAAAACGAGTTGAATTTGCCGCTCGGGGGTTCGACGTGCTGGCTGGTTCCAGATGACAAAGGTGGAGGGGTCGTTTCTGTCGCAGAAGCCTGCTGCCGGCAAGCGGAAGCAGCGGGTATGAGGGCGACGCTTCTTATGCTACTTGCGCCAACCGGCCACATCTCGGAATTTGCTAACTTCCAAATTCAAAGTCTTCGATTAGAGCCGCCATACAGGGATGCGCCGTGGCAGTTGGTAAATTGGTTATTGGCCAACCCGCAACAAATCCTCTTCTTGAATGCTTGTGAGCAAGTGGAACCGGCAATACCTCATATCCCGGCTGGTATTGGCTGCGTTTATGTGGTGCACGACACAGCTGAGCGCTACTTTTCCGCGGCAATCCGCCACGAAGACCAACTTGACGCTATCGTAGCCGTGTCGGAGACGGTTGCAGCGGTCCTTCGCGAACGGTTAAGGAACCGGCAAAAACTTCAGGTCATCCATAACGGTACCATCTTTCCTCACGACCTTGAGGAAGTCCTCCAACACAGTCGCGCTGAGGACTTGCTCTTTCTCGGGGGGGATAACCCAATGAAAGGAGCTCATGACGTGCCGAAGGTCTGGCAGCATCTGCAACGTATGGGCTTTCAGGGAAGACTTCATTGGTTTGGTTCTATGGGCAAGCCTTTCTCTGACAAGCTAAGGAAGCTTCCTAACTCGAAGAACCTGCTGATTTACGGCCGTGTTCCTCGATCAACGATTTTTAGCCTCGCCAAGTCATGCAAAGTGCTATTGATGCCCAGTAGAGTCGAGCCGTTTGGCATGGTGACCATTGAATGTATGGGAATGGGATGCACGCCGATCGCTTGGGACATCGAAAGCGGCACAAAGGAGATCGTAGGACCCGATGAGGGGCATTTCATCAAATTGGGGGACTACGAAGAAATGGCTGGTCGAATTATAACTGCGTGCCAAGCGCATCAAGCTGTCTTCAGCGCATCGACACGTCGGATCCGTCGTCAATTCGGCAAGTCTGTGATGGCTGCAAACTACCGATCACTTGCCGATCGATTGCTGACAAGTCCCCCCGCCTTTCGCCCAATGGCCGGCAAATCTCCACCTCAATACAAGCCACCAGTTCGTTTTTTTCAATTACTGCCGGCGAGCGTCCGGGCGGCAATACGTGTTTCTGTAGGAAGGTCCGCCCGATTGGGATATCGGCTACGAAATCTTCGAGGCTATTGATGACGTTCAACCATGACGAAACACTGAAGTGAGTCACAGTTACGTGACTACTGATCAGAAAGCATTTCTCGTCCTTGCGGCCAATACGTCATGGGTGTTTGCCCTGGCGGAGGCACTCGCTGCGAAGCATTCGGTACACAGCGTTAGGTTTTACGACTGGTTAAACTACTGGCGCTTAAGACCCGAATGGCCAACTGAGGATCCGGTCAGGAAGGTAACCAAAAGCCTGTGTCTGTTCCCCCCAGGCTATGCAGGACGCTTGGAAATTGTTGCGCGTCCTCTCATCCGTCAAATGGTCAATGTTTGGCGCAAGCAAAGCCGCTTAGCCACGGGGCAGGATCCTTTTGTAATCTGTCCGTACCCGTTTTTAGCACCCTGGGTCAGGAGCGTTCCAAACAACAAATTGATTTATTATAATTTGGACGAATACACGCTATACAGACCTTCTCGGGCAAACCAGATCAGAAGTCACGAATCAGAAATTATCTCACGCGCTTTTCGTGTGCTATGTCTTTCCCGCTATCAAACTCAAGCTCTTCGCACTCGCTATCCCGAGACATCAAACAAGATTACGCATTTTCCGTTGGGGGTGCACGAGTCCTTCCTCCTTTCCAATCCGTCAAGCCCTCCAGTACCTAACACGGTTGGTTACGTGGGCAATTTGACTGATCGGGTCGATTGGCGATTTGTCGCCGATGTCGTCAAAGGCTGTCCGAACACGAAATTCATTTTCGTCGGTGCGGCTGATAGTGAGAGGAAACGATACCCGCAATGGCGGGAGACCAGAGCCGACGTCTTGGCCCGCGCCAATGTTCAGCATATCGGTTCGGTTAAGCAGGAAGACGTTGTTCGGTACTATTGGTCGTTTGCAGTCAACTGGATGCCATATGACGTACTACATCCATTCAACGTGGCCTCGTGTCCTACGAAGATCATGGATGGCTTGGCAAGCGGTCGACCTTTCCTCAGTACAGGCATTCCCGAAACCGAACTCTATCCAGGCAAATCCATATCGCGCGATCGGCCGCGGAGGCGATAGAATTGATTAACGGTCTTCTGCAAGGAGGCGTGCCGCACGATTTACAAGCCCAACTGACGTTCGCAACAGGGCACACGTGGTCCGATCGCGCGGATGAATTGGCACATCTGTTGTGGGAAAGTGCGCTGCCTCCGTACACGGCTAGGTAATAAATAATGGCTTCAGCTACAGAAATACAAAGAATGTATTATGACAAAACTGCATCACAGTACGACAGAATGCATGTAGAGCATGAACATAAGTTGGCTTTGCATTTACTGGCTGCATTCATTGAATGTTTTAGTGTACGTTCCATTCTTGACGTCGGTGCGGGAACTGGCCGCGCGATGGGTTGGCTTAAAAACCGATTTCCGGACCTTGTCATCAAAGGAGTTGAGCCGGTTGAAAATCTACGCCGCCAAGCTTATGCGAAGGGCATTTCTCCTGAGGATCTGATCGCTGGTGACGGATATGCTCTGCCTTTTGAAGATGCAAGTTTTGACCTTGTTTGCGAATTTGCGGTACTCCATCATGTGTTGACGCCAAATCTGGTTGTCGCCGAGATGTGCCGTGTTGCATCTAGTATGGTGTGTATCTCGGACTGCAATTTCATCGGGCAGGGGCGGAGGTGGCTTCGACTATTAAAGTGTGCGATCTATCTCGTCGGTCTTTGGCCCACGACTAATTGGTTAAACACGCGCGGAAAGGGCTACACTTATAGCGCGGATGATGGGATCGCCTACTCCTATTCAGTGTACCAAAGTTTGGGAGCGCTTCGACGACGATGGAAGGACATTCGCATCGTTAGAACCAATAACGATTGCAAAAAGCCGTACGCTACAATGTTAGCCGCGGGTCATGTCCTGTTAATCGCAACGAACCCCCAGGATGGGTCTCGATGAATGGAACTGTTGGCTTACTCAAGCGATTTCTCCCCGATAGAGAGATGAACTTGAAGATCGTACGGGGGCCATTCCGCGGTGGTTTGTTTCACTCGCGGCCGAGATCTTCGCTGCGCAAAATCTTAGGACTTTATGAGTACGAGCTGAACAGCTGGTTGGAATCAGTATTACCACAGATTGACCAAGTGTTGGATGTTGGAGCCAACGATGGTTACTTCACGTTTGGCTGTGCCGCTGCGATGCAACGTTTGGGAAAACCCATTCGTATTGTGGCGTTCGAGCCAGTCACCTACCACGTTCGTCAGCTTGAGCGCGCCCGGGACGAAAACAATCTCACTGAGAAATCTGTAACGATTGTCCAAGCCAGGGTGGGGCGCGCAACCGGACCGAAGACGGTGATCCTGGATTATTTTTCAACTGATAGAAATGGGAGCATGCGCACGCTTGTTAAAATCGACGTTGAAGGGGAAGAATTGGACGTCGTCGCGGGAGGGATGACGTGGGTGAATTCGTCAAATTTCTTTCTCATTGAAGTTCATAGTGCGCAGGGACTTCTAAATCTGCAAAAGGAATTTGCTAGCGCTGGTCTGAAGCTGCTGCAGATCGATCAAAGGCCTTTACCGGTGCTCGGCCGGGAAGTCCGCGATGTAAGTAATTGGTGGCTGGTTTCCGAGTAGTGGCCGCGGGAGCTTGGTTTCAAATGAATTCTAGAAATTAGGCGTGCTGATGGTGTCTTCTGAACGGTATGTGTGTGCTTTCCGTGGGCGCCGCGACAACTATCAAGTACCCTTAGCACTGCACGAAGTTGGAAAGTTGGAGGCGTTCATTACGGACGCGTACACCTCAGACTGGATCGATCGCTTCTCCAAGTTTTTGCCCCAATCACCAGTGGTGGAAAAACTCCGGTTTCGGAGAGACGGGCGGCTGCCTGATGAACGCATCCATAGCTTGTGGGCAACGACAGCAAGAGAGCACCTTCGTCATTTGTTTGGCAGCTTTGGCTCCGAGAACTATGCAATTTTTGACTGTGAATACTCGCGCGCTGCGGCCCGTCTAGCACGAAATGCGCGCGCTAACCTTTTCCTCTATTCCCCCTACGCATGGGAAGCGTTCTCGGAACGATATTCGTATAATTTAAAAAAAATTCTCTTTCAGTTCCATCCGCATGTTAGTGAGGAGACACGCATCCTCAAAGAGGATGCAGCTGCTTTTTCTAACGTGATTTTGTTAAACCAGACACAGTTTGGAAGCATACATGCGTCCGAAAGCGAAGCGCGAGCGCGGAGTGACGACAGTTGGAAACTGGCTGATCACATTGTGTGCGCGAGCACATTTGCGTATTCTACTTTGGTATCTGTTGGAGCCGATCCAGTGAAAGTTTCCGTCATTCCTTACGGGATTGACCGCCCTGCGGAAGGATATCGCAGAAAGCGAGATGACGGATTTCACGTTGTCTTTGTCGGGTCGGGAATACAGAGAAAAGGTCTGCACCACCTTCTGCTCGCCTGGCAGCGGGCCCGCTTGCCGGCGGAAAGTAAGTTGACCCTAGTCTGTCGTGTTCTCGATCCTGCATTTGCACCCATGATAGCCGCTACTCGCAGAGTGAAATCGATGAAAAGAATTGATCGCGCTCAGCTTGAGAACCTGCTTGGCTCCGCGACCCTATTTGTTATGCCGTCTTTGATGGAAGGCTTTGGCCAGGTCTATCTCGAAGCGCTCAGTTTTGGACTGCCAGTCTTGGGAACGCGTAATACCGGCATATCGGATCTCGGCACCGAAGCGGATGGCGTTTATCAGGTTGAACCCGGAAACATTGATGAGCTGACCAGTACTCTTGAACGGCTATCGAAAATATTGCCTGGAGTTTCCGAAATGGCTGAACGAGCCCAACTCTGCGCCAGCCGGTTCACGTGGGAACGGTTTCGCAGCAAGATATACGCTCTGGTGTAAACAGATGCTGCTGCTCGATAAGCTAGCCGATCAACCCGTTTCGTTCTTTCTGTGTTTTGCAACGATCTCAATTCTCGTTGGGGAAGCTGTTGCCAAACGTCAACTGGATTGGGCAATTCCCTCGTTAGTTGCTTATGCGACAGTGGGCGCTTGGTACCTCATAGAGCCACTTTATTTACCTGAGGGGTTTACCAGATTCTCGAGCGACATTTTGGATGACGCCTTTCTTCAGGTGACAGGTTTTCTCCTAACATTTAGGATTGCTGTTCCAATCTTCACCAATATGGTTATACCTTCTGCACAATTTGGTATTGGTGGCGGTGCTAGAATTCCTGCCGAAACGTATCTGTTATGGCTCGTCTTGTTCTGGTTTTGTCTTGTTGTTGTGGGGATAAATCGAGTGGGAGGAGATTTTGTAGAAGCACTGTTTCCTACAGGTGGCCGGTGGACGGGACGGATGTGGGGTCGTGCCGCTGCTGGTGATGCCGGGCCGATGGGCTTTCTAGTGTCGCTCGCGGCTTATTTGTACACGTTGATATGCGCTTCTTTTGGCATATTACTACCCTTTCTTAGACGACGGTGGGCATGGTTCATGGCTGTTTTGATGATTGGATTATCATGGCCATATTTCCTGCTGGACGGCTCACGAAATATATTCTTAGCAGTGTTTATCCCAAGCGTCGCGAGCTATTTATTATTTTCACGGCATAGCGTTGTTATAAAAGGCCTGATCTGTACCGGTTTGTTCTTAGGCGTCGATACTTGGTTTCGCATCGTTATCGCGTACAGAAATTCGGGCTTCGTGGGCGTATTCGAGGAAAACACCGCAACCTTAATTGCTCAAACGAAGCATTACGGCCTGAATATGATGTCCGAATTGTGCTTTATAAACAGCTTTTATGAATCCGGGCTGCTGCAGTTGTCTTTCGGCCAAGGATATGTTGAAGAGTTTCTGAATTTCATACCTCGCGCAGTCTGGCCTGATAAGCCTCTTCTGGGAATCGATTATGCGATCTTGCGTGGGTTTGGCAGCTCAACGGGCGATCTTGGCGTGTTTGCCACGGTGTCGACAGGCCTTGTGGGGCAGGGGGTTAGGAATTTTGGGATCTTTTTTGGGCCCGCAATGGCCGCTCTTCTTTTTGCAGTTTGGATAGCCATACTTGCTCGATTTAGGCGCCAGGGGGACTCGGTATTGCGTCTCAGCCTTTTCCTATTGGGTTTGGGTTTGACATTCAATTTAGGTCGGGATCTCACGTTGCTCGTGCTCTGGCCATTCGCGTTGGGCTATTTGCTCGTGCGTGTTTTGGAATGTTATCGTAGCAGTGACCAGACCCGAGCAGGTTCCCCTCAAAAAGGGCTATCTATCGGAAGCGGTAGAGTCGGACCAATTCTGGGTCAAAACCGGCACAGGCCGCCTAAATGGCATTGATAGAGACAGCGCATCAGGGTGAGCGTAAGACCGTAGTTATTTTTGATCATTTCGGACCATACCACCTCGCTAGGCTAGAGGCGGCCGCAAAGAAAGTCGCTCTCACCGCAATTGAATGCGCGTCTTCGTCTCTTGATTATGCGTGGAACCGCATGGACCGAAGGACGAATTTCAATTGGATTACACTTTTTCAGGATGACCGTTGTAAATATATTTCCGCGAGAAAGCTTACAGCGGCGGTTAGACGTGCGCTCGCGGAAGCGCGACCTGAAATAGTCGCTATTCCGGGCTGGAGCAGCCGTGTCGCCTTCATTGCACTTCAATGGAGTTTGGAACACAAGGTTCCGGTGTTGGTTATGTCCGACTCGAACACGATCGATGCGGAAAGGTATTGGCCAAAAGAGGCAATTAAGAAGCGAGTTATATCGCTGGTCAGTTCGGCGCTTGCCGGTGGGAGTCGCAGCGCGCAATATGTTGTCCAGTTAGGGATGCCGCGAAAACGCGTGTTTGTTGGCTATGATGTGGTCGATAACCAACATTTCATCGAAGGCTCGCAACGAGCACGTGAAAATGCTACCGAGCTGCGGCGCAAATTATGCCTGCCTCGACAGTACTTCCTTGCTTCCGCTCGTTTCATCCCCAAGAAAAACCTATCGCTTCTCTTGCAGGCCTATTCGCGCTATAGGTCTCTTTTTGGCGAGAAGGCTTGGAAACTTGTCATCCTGGGGGATGGGCCGCTTCGCGACCGTTTATACACGGAGCGCGATCGACTGGGGCTCGACCAGGACGTCAGTTTTCCCGGATTTTTACAATACGATTTGTTGCCGACGTACTACGGACTGGCAGACGCGTTCGTGCATACTAGCGTGGTAGAACAATGGGGCCTTGTTGTTAATGAGGCGCTCGCTGCGCGGCTGCCGGTTTTGGTGTCGAACCGATGTGGCTGTGCCCCGGAACTGATCAGGGATGGGTATAATGGATTTGTTTTTGATCCATTGGATGTCAAGAGGCTGGCTGACTTAATGGTACATCTATCCGATCATCCGAGCCTTATCCAAATGGGTTGTAATGGGCAGGAAATCATAAATCGCTGGTCGGTTGATACGTTTGCCGAAAGCATAACTTGCGCCGCCGATGCTGCGTTAGCTGCCGGCTCGGCACGACTAACACTACTCGATAAGGTTCTTCTTCGTGCATTGAGTGCCCTGTGACCGCCGTTTCCCCCGCTATCTCCTTATTCTCTATGCTGAACAGAGGTGATCCTGTTTGTTTGAACAGATTTTCCGCGGCGCTAAGTGGAGCGTCTGCCGGGGTTAGGCTGCCATGCGGAGGGGCAGCAAGCTGAAGTAGGCGTGATCGGGTGTGGTGCCGTCAAGGCTCGAATGCGGCCGTCGGCGATTGTACAACAAGGCTTGAGAACACCCACGGAACCGAATTTCGGGAACTGCTGTACCCCTGGCATGCGTGGTTTGGTCTTCGGATCGACGTTCACGAGGCGATCGAGAGGCCAGACGGCGTTGTTTTCCGCTGCACGGTTAGCGGCTCCAACGCGGATCGTTGGCTGGAGCTTGTCAGCATGCGGTGAACACCGCAGCGGCCGCTATTTTGTGGATTGGGCCTTAGGAGGGGCGGTGCCGGCCGCCCGTTTGTCGGCGATAATTTGCTTCAGGCACTCGATGCCATGGTCGGTGAAAGCTGGGACTCCATCTTCACCGACCCCGTAGACGCGCAGGCAGCCATCGTCGGCGAACATGTCCATTTGGAGTTCCCACAGCCATTCCTCATCCTCGCCGAGCATTTCGGCGACGTAGTTGATGGCGAAGACGTGTGAGATCGCAGGCAAGGTTAGGCTGCCTGATCGGCTTGCGCCCAGAGAGGTCGCCAGTTCCACGGTAGGAGTTCGTCGAGCCGGTGGACCGGGTGCTCAGCAATGCGGGCGAGGACGTCGGCTAGCCAGGCTTGCGGATCCACGTCGTTCATTTTTGCCGTGACGATGATGCTGTACATGGCAGCGGCGCGCTGTCCGCCACGATCGGAGCCAGCGAATAACCACGACTTTCGACCCAGGGCAATGCCGCGCAGCGCTCGTTCTGCTGCGTTGTTCGAGAGACAAATGCGTCCGTCGTCGAGGAAGCGGGTGAATGCCGGCCAGCGTTTGAGCATGTAATCCATCGCCTTGGCGACATCGTTGCCGCGCGAGAGCTTGGCGCGTTGCTCGCGCATCCAGCTTTCCAGCTCAGCGACCAACGGCGCGCTAAGCTTTTGCCGGACAGTCCAGCGCCGCTCCGCACTCTGGCCATTAATCGAGCGTTCGATCTCGAACAGCTGGTCGAAAGTTCCTCCACGCGAATTCTGGTGGATGCGGGCATCTCCTGCCGTGAAACTTTCAAGCGCATCAAAGCTGCGGGCGGCGATCCCCATGCCTTGTCGGCAATTCTGATCACCCACGAGCACAGCGATCACGTTTCCGGCTTGCTGGTGTTGGCGCGCAAATTGAAAATTCCCGTGTTCATGACCGGGGCGACGCATCAGGCCTGGTCACGGTCCATGCGCGATGCTTGCGGCGAGCGCCCGCAACTGGCGCGTCTGGAAACATTTGGTGCGGGACGCAGCTTCCTGATCGGCGATATTGAAGTCAAGCCTTTCACCATCCCGCACGATGCCGTCGATCCGGTGGGATTCACTTTTCGTGCCGAAGGCCTGAAAATTGGGATTGCCACCGACCTCGGGCGCTTGCTGGCCAACGTGAAAGACAACCTGCGCGGCTGCGATCTCCTGGTCATCGAGTCCAACCATGACTTGGAAATGCTGCGCAACGGGCCTTATCCCTGGTCGGTGAAGCAGCGGGTGGGCAGCCCTACCGGCCATCTTTCCAATGAGAAACTCGCGGAATTCTTCGCCAACGACTATGATGGACATGCATCCTATATAGTTCTGGCGCATCTCTCAGAGCAGAACAACCATCCTGCGCGCGCTCTCAGGGAGGCGGAAAAAGCCTTGAATGGGCGCCAGTCGCTTTTCGTCAACTGGGTCATGCTGGCCGCACAGGCGGAACCGCTGCAACCCATACGGTTCTAAAGGCGGCGCTCGAAGCGGAGTCGCAGTAAGCGGTGCTATGAGTCAGTGCGTTGATCCTATCGTAGGCAAGATTCTGGCGGGCTGGCGTTATGACATTTCCAGCCTCGCGCCCGAAATGCGCGGCGACTACGAGGAACATTTCACCGCCTGTGAACGCTGCCGCAGCCGCCAGCGCCTGCATCGGACTATCGACTTGTCCCTGATTGCACTGGCTTCGCTTTCCGCCGGCGTATTCCTGTTAGCTTTTGGTGTGATTCGTCACTTTGGTCCCCGTCATGCGTTCTGGCTGGAGATTGCCGCCCTGGTGGGCTTTGCACTCTCGGCGCTGATCTGGCTGATTGTGGCGGTGGCTACGCCGGCGCCTATGGCCATGGTGGATGCCGCCCGGTTGGGAGCACGCCATGTGCATGATCGGCTGCCGGCGGAGATTCGCGAACGGCTTCCGGAAGAATTGCGCTTAAAAATTACCGGCTCGTAACTTTTGCGCCTGGCCCGCGTCTCACCTCATAGCTTGCCGCTTTTAGCTGCCGCAATAAGATTATCCCGATGAGGAAAGATCCAGCATTGATACAGAACACTGGCAGAATGTTGGTAGTGATTGTCCTGCTTTGTCTGGGTGTAACGGCGCAGGAATCGAGTCCATCCGCGATGCCGGGAATGCAATCCACCCCTGATGACTCCAGCCACGCCTCGCAGCACCAACGCGAGGCCAGCATGCCAGGCATGAGCATGCCCGGTATGAATATGGAAGCCTCGACCTCGGCGCTGCCCTCGTTTCATGCGGCTTCGGGAACGGCGTGGCAGCCGGCTTCCGTCCCCGAGACCATGTGGATGATTTCCCCGGACGGCTGGGATTTGATGCTGCACGGCGTCATCTTCGTTACCTACAACCAGCAGGGCGGGCCCCGCGGCGTAGGTAAAGCGGAATCGGTCAACTACGCGATGACCATGGAGCAGCACCGGCTGGGTAACGGGACGCTTCTCCTGCGGCAGATGTTTTCCGCGGAGTCGCTGACTTCGCCGCATCCTGGTTTCCCGCTGCTGTTCCAAACGGGCGAGACATATCACGGGGAGCCGCTGGTCGATCACCAGCATCCTCACAACGTATTCGCCGAACTCTCGGCGCTGTACACTTTGCCGCTGAGCGAGAAAATTTCATGGCTGCTTTATGGAGGGCCCTCTGCGGAGCCGGCGCTCGGCCCGGTCACTTATATTCACCGGCAGTCCGCTTCGGAGGATCCGGCGGCGCCGTTGAGCCACCATTTGCAGGATTCGACGCACACCAGCTTTGGCGTTGTAACGACCGGCTTCATCTTTGATTTCTCCAAGGTCGATTCTTCCGCGCTGGAAAAGATTGGCAGCGTCAAGCTGGAAGGCTCCGCATTCAACGGTCACGAACCCAATGAACAGCGTTGGAGCATTCAGCTCGCGCCGCTGGATTCCTGGTCGTTCCGCGTGAGCGATGCGCCCACGCGCAACTGGGTCGCACAATACAGCTACGGACGTTTACTGCACCCCGAAGCGCTTGATCCGAACAACGAATTGCGGCAGACGGCTTCGCTTGAGTACAACCGACCGTTACTCGACGGAAAGCTCGGCGATGGAAACTGGGCGACGTCGCTAATCTGGGGTCGGAAACACAAAGAACTGGACAACACCACGCAAAACAGTTATCTGCTCGAATCGACGCTGAATTTTTTGGCGCGCGACTACGCGTACCTGCGTTTGGAACTGGTGGACAAAGACGAACTGTTTCCCGAAGCGCCCGTTCATCCCGCGTACCGCATCGGTGCCTACACGTTTGGCGGCGTACGCGATTTTCTCCGCAGCGAACATTGGCAAATTGGATTGGGCGGCGATGTGACCTTTTACTCGAAGCCGGCGGTGCTGGATCCGGTATACGGGAATGATCCGGTGTCATTTCATGTGTTCGTGCGGGTGCGTCCGGGATTGATGGAGCACAAACACTGAAAATCGCGGAATAGGCAAACCTGCCAGCATCGCTTCACCGATATCGAAGTGATAGATTTGAATTGAGGAATCGAATATGTCCGCAGGCTCCCCCGATCTGGCGCAATTGAAATCCCACATGAAAGCTGCGTGGATGGCCGGAGATTTTGGCCAGATCGCAAACTACTCTCAAATCGCCGCCGAGGAGTTCGTGGCGCGGATCGCCATCCCCCGCGGTGCCCGCGTGCTAGATGTGGCTTGCGGCACCGGCAACACGGCAATTCCCGCAGCCAAGGCAGGCGCGGCTGGTCACGGGAATCGATATCGCGCCCAACCTGCTCGACAAGCCCGCCAGCGTGCTTCCGCCGAAAATCTGCAAATTACCTTCCAGGAGGGTGACGCGGAGCAAATCCCTCATCCCGACGGTTCATTCGACGTGGTACTGACCATGTTTGGCGCCATGTTCGCTCCCCGTCCGCCATTCGTCGCAGCCGAACTTCTTCGCGTCTGCCGTCCGGGTGGAGTGATCGCTATGGCCAATTGGACGCCGCAGGGTTTTGTCGGCAAAACATTTCAACTCACCGCAAAAATGGTTCCGCCCCCGCCGGGAGTTCTCCCTCCCGTACTTTGGGGCGATGAGGACACCGTGCGCCAGCGCTTCGCGAAAGGCCTCGCCAGCCTGACGCTCACGCGCCAGCAGATCCCGTTTAAATATCCCTTCCCTCCAAAGGACGTGGTCGCCTTTTTCCGCCAGTATTTCGGTCCCACCCAAATGTCCTTCAACAGGCTCGACGCCAACGGCCAGGCCGCACTGACGGAACAACTGGAAGCACTATGGAACGAGCACAACCGGGCCAAGGACGGCACCACCAACGTAGAGGTTGAATATCTCGAAGTGCGCGCCATCCGCGCCTGAGCCCCCGTGTTGGCGGTTGAGGTTCATGCGCAATTTCGAGCGATTGGGGCGCGGAAACGCGTCACAATTACTGCATGGAGCCTGCGCGGAAAATCCTCCAGGTTGTCCGCATTGCCATGCTGGTCAGCATTGCCTGGTATGGAGTCATCGGAGAACGTGTCGGGCGCAGAGGGACAACCCCGGATCGCAACTTCTACTTCGCTACCACCCTGGTCGCGATCACTATCGTAGGAATGATCTTCGCAGTGCGGCGGCTTTTTGTGCTGCGATCAGAAGCCATGCTTGCCTCCCAGCCCGAGGACGCCGCAGCGCTAAACCGCTGGCGCACTGGCTATATTGCGATCTATGCCCTGAGCGAATCGTTGGCGTTGTTCGGGCTTATTCTGCGGATTCTGGGCTTCGCGCTTTCCGAAGTCATGCCGTTTTACCTGGCGGGATTCGCTTTAATGCTGGTCTTCGGCCCACGCCAACCGGCAGGATGAAAACAGGCTCGGAGAGCCAGATCTGGCGATCCGTGGTACGAATTTCCGGTTGAGCCGACCCCCGCAACGTGATAGCTTTATTCCCTCGCACTGATGGTCATATTTCGGTGCCTGTCGCCTCGGAAGGAGAAACCCAATGCTATCCAGCAAGACTTCCACGTCTATTCTCATGGTCGCCACTGTGCTCGCGCTTGGTTCAACAATCTGGGCGCAATCGCCGTCCATCGCAATCACGCGGGATCCGGCTGCCCACATACTCACCATCACGGTCAAAGGGACAATTGGACCGCTGTTGTCAGGGTCAGATCCGCTCGGCATTAACGGAACCAGCGGCAACGTCACAATCACCGCCAACGAAGCGCTCACGCCCAAGAAACATACAGCCACATCCGCCACCTACACACTTCCGAAGGGCGCAATCAAAGTCACGGCGGGAAGCAACAAATTTACGACGACTACGCCGTCTACCATGGTGATCAATCTGCTTAGTACAGGAGACACGTTCGCCCTGACGGCGGTCGGTCCTGCGGGTTTGCAAGTGACCAGCACCACCCTCTTGAAGACGGGTAGTTGGAGCGATGCCGTGCTGCAGCATCCCACCACGTTTTCGCCAACTCCGCAAAAGCTGACGGCAGCTAAGAAGGTCACAGGGAGGGGCTGCAAGATCAAGTACACCATCTTTGGAAGCAGCACGGTTCTCGGCTTCGCGGGCACCGCATCCAACAGCGCGACGGCAAAGCAGTCGATTTTCGCCAATCAGAACCGGTAGTTAACGTCGCCTTCCGAGACTGGAAACCCGAGGGTCGGCTTTGTTCGGAAATCGAACAGGGCCGCAGCCCGCGGGGCTCTTGAAACACACATTCTCATCCCTAAAATTGCCCCAAAATCAGCCATTTGGCGGGTAACCTAGGTAACTTTCTGGGGCCCAAACTGCGTGCTACGCTCATCGCATAGGAAGCATGAAATCAGTTGTTTCCGGGGGACAAATGCTGCGCCGCTGGTGCGTCTACCTGCTGTTCTCGTCTTCGTTTGCGATGGCCGGGGTGTCTCATGCCGCCCTTGCGAAATCGAAGAACGCGGACAAGCTACCCGTCACCACTTCCTCCGCCCGGGCACGCCAGAGCTTCGAGCAGGCGATGCTCAATTTCGAAGAGTACCGCCTGCCGGAAACTTTGCAATATCTGCGGGCCGCTACCAAGGCTGACCCTGACTTCGCGCAAGCCCTCATCCTGACTGCGCGCATCAGCACCGACCCCATGGAGCAGGCCACCACGCGAAAGCGCGCCAAGCGATTGGCGCCTAAGGTAAGTCCGAATGAGCGGCTGCTCATCCGCTGGCTCGCCGGGGCACAAGAAGGTGACTACTTGCCCGCGATCGCCGCGATGAATGATTTGCTTGCAAAATACCACCGTGATCAGCGCTTGGCCTACCTGGCAGGCGACTGGCTGATGCAGCAATTGCGCTACGAGCAAGCGATAACCGTACTGGAACGTGCAGTCAAAGTTTCCCCCGACTATGCCGCCGCGTTGAATGACCTGGGCTACGGATACGCCGACACGGGCAACTTTGAAAAGGCATTCGCAGTCATGGATCGTTACGTAGCCCTGGAACCGGACCAGCCCAATCCGCACGATTCTTACGGTGAGATTTTGCGCATGGCAGGCAAACTCGACGCCGCGCTGGAACAGTACCGCATGAGCATCCGCATTGATCCGAACTTTGGTTCAGAACTTGGCGTCGCTGACACTTATGCGGTGATGGGCAAGCAAGAAAACGCGCGGGAGGAGTACGAGCGCAGCATCGTGTTTGCCCCGAGCGAACATGACAAAGTGCAGCGTGAACTCCAGTCGGCAGTGACCTGGGTTCGCGAAAACAATCGCAAACAAGCGGAAAAGTCATTGGGCGATGTGGCCAAACATGCCCATGCCGCTGGTCTGGCGCAACTCGAAGCGGAAGCGCATCGCATTCTTGGCATGTACGATCCCGACACAAAAACGGCGATGAAACATTTGCAGGTTGCCGAGGAATCTTTGCATGAAGATCATGAGATTTCCACCAGCGACCGAGACGACGAGCTAGCGCAGATTCTTCGGGTCCGGGTTACGCGAGCAGCCGAAAGTCAGGACATGGAACTAGCCTCGCACGCTCTCGATCAGTTGCAAACCATGGCCGCGAGCAGCCGCAGTCAGGTTGTCCAGCTTTGCTACCACGGGGCCGCTGGAGCCGTGATGATGGAACAGGGCAAGACCGCGGAAGCAATTTCTCACCTGGAAGAAGACGCCGCCGATCCACTTTCCATGCACCTTTTGTGGCAAGCCTATAGCAGCACCGGAGCCGCGGCGCAGGCTCAGGCGGTTGCCGCCAAGCTTTCAGCGCTGAACCTGCCGACCGTGGAGCAGGCGCTGGTGGTGCCGCAATTCCGCGCCACACTGGTGAGCCAGGCGGGGCAACCGTAGGCCAAAACATACCCCTGCCATGGTCCGCATCCCAATCTTCAGACTCGGAGCAACGCCGGAAGAAGCGCCGCCGCCGCGCCTTTCCGGGTACACTCCCGTACTCTCACTCGAAGGTTTGCAACTCGGCGTGGACAACCTGCGCCACGACGTGCACCTCAGCCCCAAGTTCGTGGAGCAGACCCGTTCGCAGATTGCACGCCTGATCGTGCGTCACGGCGATGTCGACGGCTTGCTGGCAGCGGAGGCGCCGCAGTCCCGGCCCAGCGGCCACTTCATCGGATCGAACAATACATCCAAGACTAACGTCAAGTCAGGCTCGTACGAGTTGAAGCCGCTGCTGGCCGAAATCCACGCCGCGGCACTGAACCGGGCCAAGGCGGAAGGCAATCCTTCGTTGGATTTGCTGGCGCGCGTGGCGATCCTCAAGTTTTTGCGGATTGAACTGGGTTCGCAGTTCGCGCAGATTCTGGAACGCTGCCGCATGACCCTGAAAAGCTACGAAGGAATGCGCGCGCAGAAAGCGCTGGAGTATCGTGAGCGAGTGGCGGCTTTTCAGGTCGCAAAGAAAGTCATCTTGCGCAAGACGGGACAGGAACTCTTCCGCACGCTGCGCGAAATTGAGAAAGAAACCTTAGCGCGTACCCGCCGCTCTCTGTTCGGCAGCAGCAGTGACGAACAATACAAGCTATTCCTCAATCCTCTGATCTTTACCTCGGATGGTTGCGATGCTTACGTCAATGCCGAGCAGTACGTGATGCTGGGCAACTTCGACCGTGATCCCGACCGCTTCACCAACGTTCGTCGCATCGCTTACGAGTTTCTGCAATCGCTAAATCTTGGCTCTGAGGCCGACCCTGAGCGCGCCATCAACGCCTGGCTGAATGTGCCGGAGAATGCGCAGGAACTGACCGGCTCGGGCGTGGCTGATGAATCGACTCCGGAAGGCAGAGCGCAGAAGACTCGGCTGGCGACGTGGCAGGCATTGCTCGACCGCGAGAAGCTGATGGAGTACGTAATCGCCTCCTACGAAGCGGTCCCTCTTCTGGCGGAGTACTCGCCGCGCATCAATGCGCAGCAGTTGAAAAATGCGTTGATTTCGCGTGAAGAGCGTACTCGCGTGGAAAAGCTGATTCTAGAGCAGGGCAAGGTTTCGCCCGACAGTCTGCTGGCGGCGGTGCAGCGCGCCTCCAATTATCGGGGACCGGAACGGGCCAAGATTTCGCAGCGCTTTCTCCGCGATTTCATGCGCTATCACCGCGACCTGAGGAACCTGGAAACGCTGATCGGAGCGATGGAGAATGTCAATCTGATCGCGAACGAAAAGATGCGCCAGCTGTCCGCGGTGAACGGCACCCTGTACGAATTCCCTTTGCCGGAGGAGCAGAAGCCATCGGAAGAAAAAGTCCTGCGGCACGTGATCATCAAAGCCGATGTGCGGGACTCCTCGCGGCTCACGCGATCGCTCCTTGAGCGTGGCATGAATCCGGCGTCCTACTTCAGCTTGAATTTTTACGATCCGGTCAACAAGCTGCTGGCAAAGTACGGGGCCACCAAGGTCTTCCTGGAAGGCGATGCCATTATTTTGGCGCTCCTCGAACGCGAAGGCGAGCCCGCCCTGGCAGTATGCCGCGCCGCCGTGCTCGCGCGGGAAATCATAGAAATCGTTCGCGGGTATAACCAGCTTCTCGAGCGGGCGGGGCTGCCCGGCATCGAGTTGGGAGTAGGCATTTCGTTTCAGGATTCGGCCCCGATGTATCTCATGGACGGCGAGCAACGCATCATGATCTCCGATGCGTTGAATGAAAGCGATCGCCTTTCTTCATGCAGCAAGCGGGTGCGGAAATCCATGAAGGCTCTGACCACGCCGTTCAACGTCTACGCTTTTCAGACAGTCAGCGACTCCGACGTGGAAGACAGCCCTGACGACTTCATCCTCAAATACAATCTCAACGGGATCCGCATCAGCGAAGCGGCTTTTCAGCAACTCAAACAGGAAATTTCGCTGGCGCTGTCTCCGCTGGATTTGCCCAAGTTGTGGGAAGGCGAAGAATTTCATCTGTGGAGCGGCCTCGCGCCCATCGGCAATGACATTTTCCGCAAGATCGTTGTCCGTGGAACCCGCATGCCGCAAATCGATCCTCGCAGCTTCTCCGTCCAGCACTGGACCGAACGCTGGTACTACGAAATCTGCGCCAATGCCGCCATCGATGCCAAGCTGGAAGGAAAAGCCGCAGCCGGGAAGTAGGCCCGTTACAACCGTAGAAACTTTGATGGCTAATTCTTTTCTCACCCCGCTGGTTTCAGGTATGCGTTGCCCAAAATTGCACACCCAACATCGCGAAGTTTGCCTTAAATCTCCGATTTAGGAATGAGTTTTGTTGGACGCGGAGGAGCTACCGAGGCAGCCAAGACGGCTTTCGCCACGCGATCTATGCTAGATACCCTACTCCGGCAAGTCGATTTTATGCATCAGCGCCGCGTAACGTGGATCGGACCGGATGCCGTCGAATAACGGGTAGCGGATCGCGCTACCCAGCGAATCGTCTTCGTTTTCGGCCCCTCGGTTCAACCATTGGAAAGTGTTTTCCTTATCACCCGCCACCACATAACCACATGCCACAAATACCTCCGGCACGTATCCGGACCTTTTTTCGTCTTCGAGCAGCGAGGCGACGACCAGGTCGCCGTAGCCTTTGGCGTCTGCGCTCCAAGATCCGGGCATGGGCCGGAATTTGTTCCACTCGCTCACTGCGTCACTGAATTTGCCCATCGAGGCGTATAGCTGCGAGAGCTTGAAATGAGCCGGCGAAAAATTCGGATCCAGCGCCAAGGCCTTCCGGAACTGCGTCAGCGATTCCGGGTAGCGGTGTGCCGCCATCAGTGTACTGGCATAATTCACATTCACAATCGATGAGAGCGGATCGAGCGACAACGCGATCCTCATTTCCTCCAGGGCTGCGTCGATATGCTTCTGGGGTAGCAACAAGATGAAGCCGTAAAAATAGTGAGCATTCGCACTATTTGGGTTCAACTGCAAGGCCCGTTGATATTCCCGCTCCGAGTCGTTCCACTTGCCCTGACTGGCTAGCACTGTCGCCATCGCAGCGTGGGCTTCGGGAAGCGAGTTGTCCAGTTCCAACGCTTTGCGCCCGGCCCGCTCCGCCTCGATGTGGGCTTGCTTAGCTGAAACACCTGCGCTGTAACTGGAGATGACGTTATAAGTATCGGCCAGCCCGGTATAAGCCATGGCATAGTTGGGGTCCGCGGCAATCGCTTGCTGGAACAAATCGATACTTTTCTTAAGCCCATCTGTCGTACGGCCGTTCCAGTAGTAGCGGCCTTGCAGGTACAGGCGATATGCTTGCGCATTGCCGGTGCCCGCGCGCGTCCGCGCTTGTTGCTCGCCGCTGCTCAGCCGCAGTTGCAATTTGCTTGAGATGTCGCCGGCAATCTCGTCCTGCAACCGGGAAATGTCCGCCAGTTTGCGGACGTACTGGCTGCCCCACAGTTCCGTGCCGTCTTGCGTACTCACCAGATCGGCATGAACCGTAAGTTCGTCGCCCCGTTGCGTGATCCGTCCAGTAAGAAGGGCATCCACTCCAAGCGTCTTCCCAATCTGCTGAGGATCATCCTCTTTGCCTTTGAAGCGGAAGACCGAACTCCGCGCCATGACCTTGGTATCCGGCAATTGGGACAGGGTGCTGATCAGGTCTTCGGTGATGCCGTCGCTAAGATATTCGGTGTTGGGGTCCGCGGTGGCGTTCACGAATGGCAGGACGGCGATGGAACGCACTTTTGTAGTCTGCGATTTCCCGCGCACGAAGTACGCGCCGATGCCGATCGCAACCAGAACCGCAGCAACGCCGGCGATCCTCAAGGAAGTCCGAGAGCGCGATTGGACTGGCGCGACCGGAATGCTGGAACCCGCAACTGACGACACCGCGCCCGATGACGAGGCGCTGCGTCCAGAATCAAGGTCCCGTTTCAGGCGCTTAAGGTCGGCGCGCAACTCGCCGGCAGTTTGGCAACGAATGTCCCGATCCTTCTCCAGCGCTTTATTGATGATTTCTTCCAACTTGGGTGGAAGTTCGGGATTCAAGCGCACGGCGGAGGTCGGAGGGCGGTTCAGTATGGAATCGAAAGTCGATCCGGTGGTTTCGCCGCGAAACGGCAGAGTGCCCGTGGCCATTTCGTAGAGGACCACTCCGAACGAGAACAAATCCGTACGCGCGTCCAACTCCTTTCCCCGTACCTGCTCAGGACTCATATATGCAATGGTGCCCATTGCGGTGCCGGGACTGGTGAGGTGTTGCGCGTCCAGCGTCGGGGTTGCTCCCTCAGTGTGCGTTGCTGATTTCGGGGAAACTTTGGCAAGGCCGAAGTCGAGAATCTTCGCGAGGCCGCGAGTTGTGATGAAGATGTTCGCAGGTTTGATGTCGCGATGAATGATTCCTTTCAAATGGGCCACATCGAGAGCGTCGGCGAGTTGAATTCCCACGTCCAGAGCGGTTTCGATGTCCAGGGGCCTTCCCGAAATTCGGTGCCTCAGTGTCATGCCGTCCAGAAATTCCATCACGATGAACGGCTGGCCGTCCTGCTCGCTGATCTCGTAAATAGTGCAGATGTTGGGATGGTTCAGCGCGGAAGCTGCCTGCGCTTCGCGCTGAAACCGGGCAAGGGTTTGAGGATCCTTCGCAACTTCATCGGGCAGAAACTTGAGCGCGACAAAACGGCCAAGCTTGATGTCTTCGGCTTTGTAGACGACGCCCATTCCGCCGCCACCGAGCTTCTCGATGATGCGGTAATGCGAGATGGATTGGCCTACCACCTAGCGAATGCTAGTGAGTATGGAGGAGAGAGTCAATTGCAGCTGGGATCGGGGCTTTAAACACAGGGTCCACCGAGATGCGCAGTGGTTCCGTGGAGTTTCACTCCGCGGGGACAGGCGAAGGCGCCCGTCCCCACGCGAGCTAGTGTTTTAGAGCGGCCGTCTTTGCGTTTCCGGTGCAAGGGCTGTCGCTGCACTTGCGGAAGGCTGGAACCACCAAAGCTTGTTCCAGCGTTGGATCGTTCAGGTTAGCCAGCGTGTCATAGGTGCGCTTGGCTCCCGAGGTGTAGCCAATTTTCTGATACGCCGCCGCCAGCAACTTCAGAGACAGCGGGTTCACCGAGTCTTCTTCCAGATGCGAAATGGCCTGATCGTATTTGTGTTCGGAGAAGAGCGATGCGCCGGCGGCTCCGTGATAAGCAAGCTCGATCAGCTTGTCGTTGGAGCTGTCGGACATTCCGGTCAGGCGAGCCAGGTTGGAATTGGCCATTTCCTTGTTGGCCATCTTCAGCGCGACTTCCACGCGGGCGCGCAGGATTTGTGCAAGTTCCTGGGCGATGGCAATCTTCAGGGTGTTCTTGCCTTCCTGGGTTGCAGCTTCCGCCTTACCTAGGAACACCAGGGCTTGTTTCGGATTCTGCTGATAGATCGCCATTTGGCGATAGGTATCGGCCTCAGCCTGGCTGTTGTTTCGGTCGTGGCAATAATCAGCCACGGCCTGGAATGCGTGATCGGCGCCTTCGTAATCGTTTTCACGAATGTAGGTGGCGGCTTCTCTCGTCCTCCACAGGATTCGTTGTAGTTCGGGCAACGGAAATTTGCGGAATCCAATCTCGTATTCTTTGCGGGCGCGCGCTTGATCGCCCATCAGGGAGTAAGTGTCGGCAATGCCAAATTGTGAAGAATAGAACTCAGGGTTGATCGCCAGCGCCGCCTGATAGTGCTCGATGGACTGGTTGAATCGTCCCGCGAGTCGCAGAATTTCTGCATAAGAATCCTGCGGGTTGGGATCGTCGGGCAGGGCCGCGACGTATTTGTCCATCATGGTGAACGCCTTGTCGAACTGCCGCGAGTAGGCGTAGTTGTAGCCCATGTTATTAATGAGACCGGCGGAGTCGGTAAGGCCCGATCGCTCAAAAACGGCGATCGATCGCTCGTATTGCGCCTGGTTCATCAGCCACCAGGTCGACATCCACACCATCCACTTATCGTGGGGATACTGGTTGAGCACGTCGTTCATTTTGGTGATGGCGGAAATCAGTTTATGGTCGCCCGCATCCTGATACCACTCGATGACAGTTTGTTCGGACTGGCTGGCATTTTTCCGCGTCGCATAGGCTTTGTCCTGCTCATTCACCTGTTCGGCGGAATCGAGGCTGATCTGCGCCAGAAATTCGTGGCCCATTGCGAAATCGGGATCGACCTGCACGGCTTTGCGCAGGATCTCGATGGCCTGCTCTTGCTCCACGCGGTCGAGGTACAGCGTCAGCGCCTGCTCGACCAAATGGCGAGCTTCGGGCGATTTAGTGGTCAGAGGCAAAGCCGCGGTTTGAGGATTCGCCGGCTGGGTAGTTTCTTCGCCCAGCGCGGTTGCCGCGGTCAGCAGCAAGCCTATTGCGATCATGGCAGCCGCCATTTTCCGGGTCGTCGTGAATAAGTTTTCTGCAATGCGAATCATGATTAATTTCCCCTCAGCAAGTAGCCTTGTTCTACCGGCAGCTTGCCGTCGATTTTCAGGACATTGACATCTTTCGTAAGTGAATAAAGATCGATCACACCGATGGCCCCGCGAGAACTCGAGACGAAGCGCACGACGGCATCATCCGAATCCGCGACCATAATGGCATCGCGGTGAGACTGAATGAAGGTACGGGCTTGATCGGGCGTCATGTTGAATAGCTTGTGCAGCACCAACTGCATGTCGGCCGAAGAAGGATCTTTCATCACCACGGTAATGGGTTTGCCGTCCGGCCAAGTTCGGTTGTGCGCATTGAAAATCTTGATCAGGTCGGCGGCAGTAAGGTTGGAAGTTGCGTTGGATTTATCGGCGACGACGGCCAGTTGCTTTGCCTGAACGGCGCACGAAAGGCCCGCAATCACCAGCAACACGAGAAATAGCCGATTTTTTCTCACGATGGCGCGATTGTAACCAGCACATGGTTACGGCGAAAGGTAACCGAGGTAACGGGGTAGTTCTGTCCTGGGAAGGCGCTACTGGCCGGCGCGGAGTGGAGAAATCAGAAGGCGTCCCGGCGATTTCTTTTTCGAGTCTGACTTGTCGGGTTGATAGACGAGATCCAGCGATCCTTCCGAGGTTGGAGAAGCCTCAGCCAGGGTTGCGGCGAGTTGACGAAAGGATCGTCCCACGTCCGCGCTCTCGTGCAACGCTACGGGCGTGCCTTTGTCGATCGCGGGCGCGATTGCCTGATGGTTGTTGGGAATCTTCCACAACAACTTGCAGTTGGTTGCGGTTTCCACGTCTTCATCATCGAAGCCGGGAATCTTCTTATAACGATTGAGCACGAGACGCACGCGATCGCGTCCGCCGCCTTCTTCCAGGAAAGATCGCAAGCGGCCTGCGCTCCAGAGCGAAACTACGTCGGTTTGCGCCACCAGAAGAACCGCGTTCGACAAATCGCAGAGCAGGCGCGCGGTCTGATCCAGCCGGTCCGAGCAATCAACTACCACGTAACGAAACTGTGAGACCAGGAAGTCGAAGAGTCGAGCCAGTTCGGCAGCGGTCGGCATCGTGGGATGCGGCTCTTGCGGACCCGCCAGCAATTGCATACCGTTCTTGCAGGAGGTCATCAAACCCTGGAGCAATGAGGGATCCATGCGATGCAGATTTTGCAGAGCATCGGTGACGCCGAATTGCGGCCGGGCGTTGAGATGCAGAGCTGCATGCCCCAGCGGTGCGAAGTCGACAAGCAGGACTCCGCCGTGTAATTCCTGAAGTGCGACTGCGGTGTTTACCGCGATCGTAGTCGCCCCGGCTCCGCCTTTGGCGTTGACTACGACAAATACTCGAGCTCGGCCCGAAGTAGTGCGAGTGCGTCCGCGCGACGCCGCGAAACGAGTCAGCGCGTCCACCATGCTCTCGGGTGTAGCGTTGCGCTCGACAAATTCGCGGGCCCCGGCGCGCATCGCGGAAACGATGGTTCCAGGATCGTTCATCGCACCCACCGCGAAGATGACAATCTCGCTGGTGTTGGCGTGAATTAATTCGATGGCCTGCATGGCGCGGTTCGGTTCCTGGGGGTCAATATCGACCAGGACGATATCGGCATGCACATCTTGAATCTGGCGCAGAATCGGGTCGGTAGGACTAGCGGGGAACCCTACGTGGCCGAATACATTGCGGCCCATTTGGGTGCTCTCCAGTCGTTGCTGGAGTACCGTGAGCCGTTCCTTGTCTTCGGTGAGAAGAGTGACCGCTATGCCATGCATGGTTGGAATCTCAATTATGTACCCGGTACGTGCATGTTAAAAAGAGAAGAGGAACCCACCAAATGACTTTCGTAACCTAAGACCTCGTCTCTTGCAGGCGCACACCAAGTCCGCAATAGAACCCAGGACAGCACAGCGGCGAAATTAAGTACCGCGGAGTGAGGGAGCGTCCCTGGCTAATTCTACGCAAAATGGGGCGGATTGGAAAGTCGGATGTGAGGAAATCCGCGCTGCTAGGGGAATCTGGAGGATTTGGAGGATTGTAAATGCGGAACTGCAGACATCTGCCGACGCGGTTTTTTACCGGTACGCCGAGCTTCGACCGATTCGTCAATCTGAGTGGCTGACCTCGCCTGAACTTGACACATCGATGCAAAATGCTGGGGCAGATGCGACACCTCATCTCCCTGCGATGGCGTTGGTGCCTCTATACTTACAACAACTCTCGCTTCATCCTAAGGGAACGAACGACGTGAACGGCCCAGCTTTGAGCAACCCGACGCCTACCGATTCCGATCAGCCCGCCTCGAACACTTCATCGCCTCGAAAAAGCCGCTTGTCCGTAACCTTGCGGGCCCTGCGTCATCGCAACTTTCGGCTCTTTTTCAGTGGACAACTCATTTCGCTG
Source organism: uncultured Acidobacteriota bacterium (assembly GCA_963771285.1). Lineage (GTDB taxonomy): Bacteria > Acidobacteriota > Terriglobia > Terriglobales > Acidobacteriaceae > JABDBE01. The sequence continues at coordinate 136,748 of CAVYSX010000012.1, read as the reverse complement.
GTTGGCACGTGGATGCAGAGCGTGGCGCAGGCCTGGCTGGTCTATCGCATTACGGGATCGTCTCTGCTGCTGGGTGCGGTTGGATTCGCCAGCCAGTTCCCGGTTTTCCTGGTCGCTCCAATTGGCGGCATTGTGGCTGATCGCATGAACCGGCAGCGCGTGGTGATTGGGACGCAAGTTGCGTCCATGATTCTGGCGCTGGTGCTGGCGCTCCTCACTCTTACCGGCATGGTGCACGTGTGGCACATCTTTGTGTTGGCGGCGTTGCTGGGCGTGGTGAACGCTTTTGATATTCCGGGGCGCCAGGCATTTCTTGTGGACATGGTCGGCAAGGAAGACCTGATGAACGCTATCGCCCTCAATTCCTCCATGTTTAATGGGGCGCGCGTGATCGGTCCGGCAATCGCCGGAGTGCTGGTTGCGCAGATTGGTGAAGGTTGGTGTTTCTTCGCCAACGGCGTGAGCTACATTGCGGTAATTATCGGCTTGTGGATGATGCGCGTGGACCGTCCCGCCTACCGCGCAGTACCGGCATCGCCTTGGGCACACATCGTCGAAGGGTTTCGCTTCGTGCGGCATACTGCGCCCATTCGGGCGATTCTACTGTTGCTCGGGCTGGTGAGTTTGGTCGCGATGCCCTACACAATTCTCATGCCGATTTTTGCCGACAAGATTCTCCACGGCGGAGCGCGCGGCTTGGGTATTTTGATGGGCTCTACCGGCGTGGGCGCTCTGCTGGCGGCATTGACTCTGGCTTCCCGCACTGGTGTTCGCGGTCTGGGAAGTTGGGTAACCTTCGCCTGCGGAGGCTTTGGCGTGAGTTTGATCCTGTTCTCATGGTCTCGAAACTTCTGGTTGTCCGCAGTGCTGCTGCTGCCGGTGGGATTCGCCATGATGTTGCAAATGTCGTCGTCGAATACGTTGATTCAGGCCATGGTGCCCGATCATCTACGCGGCCGCGTGATGGCCGTCTATTCCATGATGTTTATGGGCATGGCGCCCTTCGGCGCGTTCTTTGGAGGAGCGTTGGCCGACCGACTGGGCGCGCCGGTTACGGTTTCCATGGGAGCGGTTGCCTGCATTGGCGGCGCGGCGTTGTTTGGTTTGCAGTTGCCAAAGATCAGAGGTGAAGCGCAGGCAGTTGATCGTGGCGCAAGGCATGGCCGCGGGAGCGCCTGCCGAGGAAATGACAACGCGCGTGGTGGAGGATTAGTGCTGCGATCGCGGTTTCCCAACGTCTATGCCCATCCGTCACCTGCGATGCCATCGCTGTCCTGCGTTCGGCGGATTACAATTGTCTTATCTTCCTGAAAGGATTGGCTCAGCTCGGAGTCTGTTTTACCGCCGAAGGAGACGTAGCTAGCTACGTCTGTACGGCATGAAAACCTTCTGACGCTGAATCACCTGACGCCTGATGTTTGGCCGCGACGAAAAAGTTTCGCCAGTCCGCTTGACTGCTGTGCAGTACATTATCCTGGGCATTTTTGTAATTTTGGCTTATGGATTGTGGCGGCTGCAAGTTGTGCAGAGCGATATGTACGCTTCGCTGGCGGAGAAAAACCGTGTGCGCAATGTTCCTATTCTCGCGCCACGCGGAAAAATTCTCGATCGCGAAGGCCGCGTCATCGTGGACAACTATCCTTCGTTTACTGCGTTGTTACTGCGCGATTCATCGCGCGATCTCTCCGCCGACGCTGATCTCATCGCCCAAGGTCTGCATCTCGATGCCAAAGAAGTCAGAGAACGCATCCACCATTTTGCCGTCCGTTGCCGCAGTACCAGCCGATTTATTTGAAAGACGACATCACGCCGGATGAATTGGCCTTTCGTCGAGTCGCACCGCAACGAACTGCCGGAGCTGGACACAATTGTCGCGCACCGGCGGCTTTATCCGCGCAATGGATTCATGGCTCACTTGATCGGCTATGTGGGCGAAGTCAGCGAAGAGATGCTCAACCAGTCGCGCTGGGAGTTCTACAACCCCGGCGACGTGGTGGGCAAGTCGGGCGTGGAACTCGAGTACAACCAGATCCTGATGGGCAAGAACGGTTCGCGGCGGGCGGTGGTAAATAGCCATGGCCGGGAAGTCGGTCGTCTCGACGAAACCCCGGCGGAATCTGGCAAACAACTCAAGCTTACGGTTGATCTCGATTTGCAAATCGCGGCAGAACAGGCGCTCGGCGATAAGAACGGAGCGATCGTCGCCATGGATCCGCGCAACGGGGAAATTCTGGCGATGGTCAGCCGCCCTACGTACGATCCCAATGATTTTGCGGTGCGAGTGTCGCGCGACCAGTGGAGCAAGCTGGTTAACGACGACGATCACCCATTACTCAACAAGGCGATTCAAGCGCAACTCGCCCCCGGCTCCACGTTCAAGATCATCATGGCCACGGCCGGAATGCAGGAAGGCATCGCGCAGGACTTGCACGTGATTTGCAACGGCGGCGCGGTTTTTTATGGACGCTACTTCAAGTGCTGGGTCACAGCCGAGCATCGCAGCCACGGGTTGGTCGATATCAGCAAAGGGATTTATCAGTCTTGCGATGTTTTCTTTTACACGCTGGCGGAGAAACTGGGCATCGACCGCATCGCGAAATACGCGACCATGTTTGGATTGGGACAGAAGACCGGCATCGACTTGCCGCAGGAAGCGACCGGCATTATGCCGTCGGAAGAATGGAAGATCCGCAACTTCAAACAGAAGTGGTATGCGGGTGAAACTATATCTGTCGGCATTGGGCAGGGAGCTGTCGCGGTGACTCCGATTCAGTTGGCGCGCGCCATTGGTGCGATTGCCAGCGGTGGCACGCTGGTGCGGCCGCATGTGACTAACCCCAGGGACCTGCCCGGCAACGTGATTCCTGCCTCCGACACGCCTGACCAGGTCAGAATTCCGATTGATCCGAACAACTGGACCATCATCACCGATGCGATGGCAAATGTTCCCACACCGCTGGGAACGGCGGGCAGCGCGCACTTGCAAGGAATTGATTTTGCCGGCAAGACTGGCAGCGCTCAGACCGTGAGCAATGCGCTCAAGGCGAAGACTGCGAATGGTAAGTCCAAGTTCAAAGACAATGCGTGGTTTGTCGGAGTGACGCCACGGCGGAATCCCGAGATTGTGGTGGCGGTTTTGTTTGAGGGAGGAGAGCACGGACAATTTGCCGCTCGCATCGCCGCGCAGGTCGTCAAGGCATATGTAGAAAAACAGCGCCGGCCGCCCGCAAAAATTGCGCAAGGCGACAAGAAGGTGGAAATCGGCGCAGTGTGGAATTCGGCAAGCCCGGACGGCTCGGAGAGCGACACTTTGCACGGCGGGCGGTTCGTGGTGGATGTGCCGGCCAAGCGCTTACCTTTGGCTGTAGCGGCGCCTGGGGTGGAGTAGAAATGAAATGACAGAAGACGCTAAGGACGCTGAGGTTTTAGGGATTTTGAGCAGACTATCTTCTGCGGTATTAGTTTTCTGACCGACGAATGACCAACGACTGATTCATGTCTCGCTATATTTCATTCCGCGATTTCGACTGGCTGCTGTTCATATTTGTGCTGCTCATCTGCGGGCTGGGAGTGCTCGAGATTCGCAGCGCTACCGCGCACACCAAATTTGCCGGGGCGCATATCAAACAGCTTTACTGGATCGCAGGCGGAGTGGTGTGCATGTTTCTGATGAGCTTCGTCAATTATCAGAAAATGCTCGATGCGGTGCACTGGATGTACATCGTTTCCATCGCATCGCTGATGACGGTCATGATCTTCGGCCAAAAATATCTCGGCGCGCGACGCTGGATCAAAATGCCCGGCGGAGGCCATTTCCAACCGTCCGAGTGGGTCAAGCTGATTTTGATTCTGGCGGTTGCAAAGTACTTCGCCGATTTACACCAACGCGAACTTTCCTGGCCCGACTTCATGAAGGCGGGCGCTATTGTCGGCGTGCCTATGCTCATGGTGCTGGCTCAACCTGACCTGGGTACGGCCCTTACTTATATCCCGATCGCCCTCATGGGATTATTCCTCGGCGGCGTTCGGCTCAAACAGGCTCTCACGGTGGTACTGCTGGCGGGACTGATGATGCCACTCGCCTTCCACGTATTGAAACCCTACCAACGCGAACGGCTCACCAGTTTCATGGAGCCGGAAGCGGACAGCCAGGGTTCCGGTTATCAGGTTATTCAATCGCTTATAGCTGTGGGTTCAGGTGGACTTTGGGGAAGTACTGCGGGTTCGCAGACTCACCTGGCGTTTCTGCCCGTCCCACAAACAGACTTTATCTTTGCTGCATTTGCGGAGGAACATGGATTTGTCGGCGCCCTGACGGTAATGCTGTTATACTTTATTGTGCTGATGCGTCTGACGCAGAACGCGCAGACGGCGCCCGACCGCGCTGGCACGTTCGTGGTAATGGGTGTGGTGGCTGTGCTTAGTTTTCACATCCTGGTCAACGTCGGCATGGTAGTCGGCTTTATGCCGGTAACCGGAATACCTTTGCCTTTAATGAGTTATGGCGGGTCTTCTGTCCTGTTTATGTTTTTGGCGCTGGGAATTGTGATGAATGTTCGAATGCGCCGCTTCGTGAACTGAAGCAGGAAGAAGAAGGTAAGGAAAGTCGCCGCACTTGCCATAGGCGGCTGAAAACGAGATTAGAAATATTACGATCGCCTTCGCGTAAAGAGGGCACTCACCGGCCGGAAGCGGTTCGAGGCCGGGCAGGATTGAAGCTAACGCGCTGCCGGGCGGGTAACGGCCCCCTCAGAAACTGAGAGAGCGGTCACAAACTCCGGTACAGCGCAAATGCGATAAGTGCGAAAGATTTCCATATTTGTTTCACGAGTCCGGTCCCGGAGAGAACTCCGAGGCCCTAGCCGTCCCTTACCCGGGGCGGACATCGCAATGCTCGATTCGCCCGGCCTGTTCCTGCCTATGTTCCGGTGATTTCCTGAGGCCGCTTGACGGCCCAGGACCGGAGTCTGTATGACAAAAGAACTATTTGTGTCTTCCACTCCTCACGAAACCAAAGTGGGGCTGGTGGAAGACGATCTGCTCGCCGAGATCTATCTCGAACGCGAGAATGAATACACCTTGGCGGGATCCATCTACAAAGGCCGTGTAACCCGGGTTTTGCCCGGTATGCAATCCGCATTCGTTGACATCGGTCTGGAACGCGACGCGTTCCTTTACGTTTCCGACTTCATGGAGTTGCAGGACGAAGACGAAGTCGATGAACTTCCTACGAATCCAGCCGCGCAAGGGCAACCTTATCAAACCTCAGGCAACGGCGAGGCCCAGCCTTTCGCATCGGGCGACGCGCCGGTCAGCGAAGCGCAATTTTCGGCAACTGAACACGCTGAAGCGAGCGCTCCCCCGGCGGAGAATCGCGAGCGGGGCGGAGCCAGGCGCGAGGGGCGCGGCTCGTGGCGAGGGAATCGCCGGCGCGGCCGTCGTAGCGAGGGGATGCCGGAATCCAAGTTTGCGCGGGCAGCCGCTGAACCGGCGGCAGTGGATCACCCGCCAGTCGAACAACCTCGTGTCGAGCAAGCCGAACGAACTGAGCGCGTCGAACGCCCCGGACGGTCTGATCGAAATGCCCGGCCTGAGCGCGGTGGACGTTCCGACTACGGTCCTCCGCCGGGATATCAGCCGATTGTATTGCCCGGCGAATCGATCTCGAAATACAAGCGCATGTCCCAGTCGCAAGCGCCGATAGAGTCCACGCCCGCGCAAGGACTCAACGTTCCCAATCCCGTCACCAGCGCGTTCCCCGAAGACGAACCGCTTTTTGCCAAGACTAGTGCCGACGCCTCAACTCACGATGAGCCGCGTAATAAAGCCAAAGGCGCCGCAGCCAACGCTGAAATTGGGACCTCGGAGTGGGACCGCGAACAAAAGCGTTTGCATGAAATGAACGTCGCAGCTGTATTCGGCAAGCCCGTCGTACGAGATGACGAGGAAACGGCGGAGCACATGATCATTGCCGATTTCCAGGACGAAGTGTCCCAACCACTTGCGGCTAGCCGAGGAACCATTGAAGAAGAAGTAATCGAGGAGGAAGAAGAAGCCGAACTCAACGCCTACGAACACATGGAGGGCGATGACGACTTCGAAGAAGAAGAGTTAGTGGAAGAAACCCAGGCCGCCGCAGACTATCGCGATCCCGGAACGGAGGAGATCGCTGCTTCAGTCGAACCTGAACATATCGTCCAGGAATCGACCGCATCTCAACCCTTCGTGATCGAAGGTGGCATGGACGAACATGCTGGCGAAGAAGTGGACGACCCGGCCGCTGAGGAAGAAGAAAAGGAACTCGTGGAAGCGGAATTGGAAGAAGCGCAAGCCGAAGCCGAGGCGCTCCTGGATGCTGAGGCGCGCGGCGACGGTACCGTGGACGCGCGAGTAGAGGTCCGCGCTCCCGCAGGCACTGCGGCTTACACGCAGCGCGCACCACGTCCCGCTTTCGATCCCCGCCGCGGCCAACGGGGCCGTCGCGGGAGGCGGTGGCGGCGGACGTCGATTCCGACGAAACGAACCGCAGAACGTTCCCCTGATTACGGAACTCCTGAAAGAAGGCCAGGAAATTCTGGTGCAGATCGCCAAAGAGCCCATTGGCAAGAAGGGCGCTCGCATTACCAGCCACATCGCGCTGCCCGGACGTTTCCTCGTTTATATGCCGACGGTGAACCACACCGGAGTCTCGCGCAAGATTGCTTCGGAAGAGGAGCGGCAACGTCTGAAGCGCATCATCATCAGCGAGCGCGAGAATGGCCACGGCGGATTCATTGTCCGTACCGCAGCGCAAGGCGCATCGGAAGAGGAGTTACGCGCCGACATTCGTTTCCTGAAGAATCTTTGGTCCGAAATCAAAACGCGCGCGGAAAACGGCAAAGGCCCCACGCTCATTTATCACGACCTCAATGTCGTCGAGCGCGTTTTACGGGATCAGGTCACGTCCGACTTTACCGCCATCTGGGTTGATACCGAACAGGAGTATGAACGCGTCCTGCGCTTCGCCAACCGTTTCCAGCCCGCGCTGGTGCGGCGGGTGAAGCTGTACGGGAAAGAGGTTCCGCTGTTCGAGCAATTCGGCCTGAGCGACGAAATCAATAAAGCCCTCAAGTCGAAAGTCTGGCTCAAGAGCGGTGGCTACATTGTCATCAATCAAACCGAAGCCCTGGTCGCCATCGATGTGAACACCGGAAAATACGTCGGCAAAACGGCGCGTCTGGAAGACACCATCGTCAAGACCAACGTCGATGCTATCAAAGAGATCGTGCGCCAGATCCGCCTGCGCGACCTCGGAGGAATCATCATCATCGACTTCATCGATATGGATGAACGGCGCAACCGCCAGAAAGTGATGCAGGCGCTGGAAGAGGCGCTACGCAGCGACCGCGCTCCGTCGAAGGTTTTGCAGTTTAACGATTTCGGGCTGGTCGCCATCACCCGCAAGCGCGTGAAGCAGTCGCTCGAACGCACCATCGGATCACCGTGTCCATATTGCGAGTCCACCGGCTACGTGAAGTCGGTGACCACGGTGTGCAACGATATTTACGTCGAAATGCGCAAGATGGCCAAGCACCTCGACCACACCGACGTCATGCTGCGGGTGAATCCGGAAGTGGGCAAAGCGCTCAAGGGCAATAACGGCAAAGCTCTCACCGAAATGGAAGAACTGACCAAGCGCACTGTGATTGTGAAGAGCGATCCAGCATTGCATCAGGAGCAGTTCGACATCAACTGATAAGTCGGCTGGTTTTAAGGCTGATTAAAGACGGGCTCACTGCCCGTCTTTTCTTTTTGTGAGCACCCACAGTTGGCAGCGGCAGAGCAACGGTCGAAATCCACTGTTTGTTTGAAACGTTTTATCGCTGAGCGTCACCATCCGATTATTGGACAAGATCACGCACCGACCGGCTTGAGACGAATAAATCAGAACCAGGTTGGTGGCCCATTCTGCTTGCAGGCTTCCCTCGAGGCCTAAATTCGTTAAGCAAGGAGCTGTAACCACGGCGCCTGGCGTGCGGTTTCGTTTGCGCGCCACCAGCGGATTGGCCATCGGAGGCGATCCATGCCACAGCGTCCGCTCTCTTTGGTGAGTTTAGTGTTGGCCTTGTTTGTCGGCGTGGGTGTGGGCACCCGCGGAGACCCCGCCAAAGCCATCTCGAACCCCGGCGAAAAAACGTCCGGCGCCGGACAATCCGCAGGCCAAAACGCCGCGCATACGGTCCACCATAACGGAGCCAAAGAAACTCCGATTCAAGGTCAGCCAGAAAACGGATGCGATGCGGCCGCGCAGAACAAAGCGCCCAAAGCCAAAGATGCTTTGAAAGCGTGCGCGCCAGCCCTCCCGCCAGTCCAGCGGACCCTCTGCCGATTGAATCCTGCTTTCAGTCGTGACGAAAAGCTAAGACACAATTCTGAACTGGCGGAAATACAGTCTGCACACCGGGGTCTCATGACTTGCCTCTCGGGCCTAGACATTCGCATCTCCTCGATAGTCGCTTCCGTGCCCGATCCCGATCATACGCATCTGGGATTGTTGACCGACCGCACGCTCGATGCGATTCAATCCGCGGCCGCGCAGGCGGGGTACGATCCGTACTCACACTACTTTCCGTGGGATCCGTCTCAACCACCGCAGACCAGCGAGAATACTCCCGCCAGTGAAACAAACACGGACTCGCATCAGCCGGGCTTATTGATGTTTAGAAGCGATTCACCGTCGACGCACTATCTGGCAGTATTTCTGATCGCGGAGTTGCCGACTACGGGCCTGGACGAGCAGGCGTTCTTCGCAGCGAAAGCGATCATGGATCGGATACCCGATTCGATCGTTAGTCCGTCCAAGCAACTCGCATCCAAAACGATCTATCTTGCCGGGCCCAACTTTTCCGGCTCAGTGTCGTCGCTTGGGGATATCGACGGCGAACTCGGAAAGACGCAATGTATTCACGCTTACAGCGGCCAGGTAACGGCGGCCGGGTACATTAAACGCAAGCCCTCGAAAATTGGGGAGGGTTGTATTTCGACGCTGTATCCAACTCAGACGCGGGACTGTGAAGCGATCCCACTTTTTGTTCAATCCGCGGAAAGCTTCTACGGATATCGGAGCACTGAGATCGCGGTGCTCTCGGAGGCAGGGACAGCATTCGGGAATTCCGTAGGAGACTCTGGCAGACAGGAAGCCAGCGACGCGCGGGCCCAGGAGCCGCCTTGTCCCCCACGCGCCAACCTTTTGTATCTGCAGTTTCCCCGCGAGATCGCGAAGCTGCGGAATGCCTATGGCGCGGCCGCCAGCCATCCTGCACCGGCTTCGACAACCAACCAGCAAGCCCCTGATGTGGCGTTAAGTTGGCAGGATTCTCAAGCCACCCGCGGTGACGATGTGCCGGTGTATGGCGGAGAGCAAACGCCATTCTCACAGGAAGCCGTGCTGGCCAGCTTGGCCAGCGACATGAAAGATCGCAAAATCAAAGCTCTAGGAATCATGGCCACTGACCCCATGGACGAAGCGTTCCTGCTGCGCTCATTCCGCAAGGCCCTGCCCGACGTCCGTTTGTTTCTACGCGATCCTGACTTGCTTTACCTGCAAACCCCCGATGCGGGCTCGCTTAACGGAGTGTTGCTGGTAAACGATTTCCCGCTACTTCCCCAGAACCAATCGTGGAGTAGAGCAACATTGACATCGGGTACGTTTCGCGACGACCTGGTGGCGTTTCCCAGCGCCGCACAGGAGGCCCAATACAATGCGTTTCTGCTCATGCTGAATGATCTGGATGGTAAGTCCAGATTGCCCCCGGGACTCTTGGAGTGGAATTGGCCCGCCGGAGTCGCGGGTCTATGCATGCCAACGCAGCCGATGAAATCACTGCATCCGCTATGGCTTACGACGATCGGAACCAGTGGACACTTTCCGCTTGCGGTGTTGAAAGAATCGTCGATTGATGCGCAACAGTTTCCTTTGGAAACACTGGATGTCGGCGGTCCATCCTACGCGAGTGTCTTGTTGTGGCTGAGTGCGGCCATGCTGGGAATTTTGCACGTTCTTGCGCTGACTTGGCCAAGCGCACTGCCCCGCGCAATCGGCAGTGATTTCGATCTGGGCGATGCCTCAGACACCATCACTGCCGCGAAAGCGTTTTGCCATGTCGCGATGCTTCTGATTTTGGCTTTGATCGAAATCGTGCTCGGCTCCAGCTATTTATATTTTCATCAAACCCAACCGCAATTCGAATGGCTCGGCCGAGGGGTTATTTTCACCGCGACGTTATTGTTTGTTACCGCATGCGGGGTATTCGCCGCCAGAGTAGCGTGGCCGTGGTGGCAGTGGCGAAAACAGGCGACACTCAGCAATCAACAGATTGTGCCGATTTGGCGGCCACTATTCAGCTCGATTTTCTGCGTCGCAATCTTCGCCACCATTGGCGTCCTCTGGATGCAGGGAGCTTTTGGCGAAAAATTCAGCAGCCCATTTCTGAGCTTTCGCGATCTGAAGATAGGCAGCGGGGTGGCGCCCAGCTTGCCCATCGTGTTGCTGCTCACCATTATTTATCTGGGCACGTGGGCCTACGTGCGAAGGCTGGCCTGCTGGGTTCAATGGCGTCCGCCAATACCGAACTTGCCGCTCGACGAAGTTCTTCCCAGCAACTTTCAGACCAGGACATGGGGAATCGACAAGTGCATCGTGTCTTTTCTCGAGAATGGCGGATGGACGGCTGTTTTCTTCGTAATTTTCGGACTCGGCATTGGGAACTTTATCTTGCGCAATAACCTGGACATGCTGGAGATCCATACCATTCGATGGGTCGGAGAAATGCTGTTTGCCCTGGCTTTCTTTACGCTGATGTTGAACTGGTTCCGCTTTATGAATATCTGGTCTCTACTGCGGTCCGTTTTAAGTGGACTGGAAAGACTGCCGATTCATCACGCGTTTGCGCGCATGCCCGCGGAAAAGTCCATGCCTATCTGGCAGTGGGGCACTTCGGACTACTCCACGCTGGCCAGCACGCAGGGAATTGAGCGGCTCCGCGCCTTGTTGGATGAAGATGCCACTCTTGTCGACGCGCTGTCGTATGCCGACGTGCGGTCGAAAATTAAGGATCTGGGGAAATTCAATGATCGGAGGAAAGGCATCTGGGAACTTCTGTTCTTGCTGCTTCAACCACCGAAAATGGAACTGGTGGCGCTAGCGCCGGCGGCGGACGGTACGTCGGTCGTAACTTCGGGCTATGCGGGTTCCAGTCGCTGGCAGGGCAAGTCGATTCCCAATCGCCTTGGAGGAATGCTGGCCGCGGCCCGGCAGTCGATGATCACAATACTGGATCAGCTTATCTATTTCCCGCTGACCGCTTATTGGAAGCGCGGCTCCGACGGATCAGACGCCACGACCGATGCCAAGTCAGACCGGATCGCCAAGCTAGCGGAAGACGTGGTGGCTCTCCGATATTACATTTATATCCGCTACGTGGTTGCGGAACTGCGCAGCCTGCTGTTCTTCGTGGTGCTGGCCTTTTCATTGTTATTCCTGACTTTCCACGTGTATGCCTTCCGCACGGATGAGGCCATCGATTGGTCGTTTCTGATTCTTTTCCTGGTTCTTGGGGGTGGAGTCATCACAGTGCTGTATCAGATGGAACTGGACCCAATCCTGAGCCACCTGGGCGGAGGCAAGCCGGGAGAAGTCGGCCTGAGTTTTTATGTTGATCTGCTAAAGTACGGCGCGTTGCCGTTAATGACTATTATCGGTTCGCAGGTGCCGGCGGTTTCTAACGTACTACTGAAGTGGGTGCAGCCAGCGTTGCAATCGATGCGTTAAACGCAGGTAATAAGCGGTCATCCGGAACTGGAAGCGCTCAGGCTTTTTTCAGACTCGGTTCCAGCCAGGGTTTTCTGGACTAGCTGGGAACACTCGGACATTTTTTGTCGTGGGACAGGGATCTTGTCAGCTTCAACCTTGGCGCCGCGCTGCTCGGCCAGTGTCATCACTCGCGAAGCATTGTCGTCCACAGTCCGACCGATCTCCAGGAGTACGATCAGCGAGTCGGCGTGCAGTCGCCACAGCGACTCGGAGTTTTCGGCGCGCTTCAATTCTTCGAGTTCCGTGGTCATGCGCGCAGTCATAGCACCCAGGCGCAAGAGCACGCGCGCGACTCCCGCCCGCAGGCTTTTCTCCTCAAGATAATCGGCGCAATAAGCATCGGCTTCGGCAGGCGTCAGCATGAGATTGAAAAAGCGCATGGGAACGATCTGGCGGAATTTGGGGTCGGCCACGCGGACGAAAATGCGAATCGATTCCTCAATGCGGAGGAGTTTACTTTCTTCCGTGGAAATCTGTTGTGGCGTAACCACGGACCGCAGAGCCTGGACGTCGAGAGTAGGCCGCCGGTGCGGGACCGACGATGGCCGTGGTTTGACCACCTTCGGCGCCGGATTCACCAGGCGTGGCGCGCGGCGAATGGGTGGGCGCTGATCCAATGTTTTCTTGAGCCTTGATACGCGTCGGAATTTTTCGAGCGCTATGCCGTAGTCAACTTTGAGTAGCGCGCTCTCCTCGAGCGCCGCAACATGTTCCACGGTGACGTCAACGCCATCGACATTTCCCAAGATGCTTCCACCCTGCTCCTCCACCACCTCAGCAAAACTCTTGATCTCGGCCGCCGCCTGATGGAACACCGAATCAAACTTCTTGCTGAATGCGGTGTTGTATGGTGCGATGGTGGCCAGCACTCCGGGATGGTAAAACGAACTGTCTAAAGACGCCTTCAGATCGCGCACGCGGGGGATGATGCCCGATTCGAGCAGTGCATTGAGATCGCGAAAGTTTTCCGCCTCTTCCTGTAGTTGATCGAAGCGCCGCAGGACTTGCACATGTTCGTCGGTCAAAGATGGAACGTCGGCGTCGGCCAGGATTTCCAGCAAAGCAATTTCGAATGGAGACAAGGGCAGGGAACCATCAAGTCCGAAACCGCGACGCTCCCACTGACCCGAAACGCGAGGATGGCGATATAGAAAAGTCGTGACCAGGTCGGTCTTGTCACGGTGCACGTCGCTGCCATCTTTGGTGCGATTGAAGTAGCGAAGCATCGCTTCGGCGATTTCCGGATCGGTCTCGGGAGTGAACGCCCGGCGCAACATTGCCGGAGTGATGGCCAAGTCCAGCAGTCGTAGCCAGCGATGCATGCGGGACAGAGTTTCGAGCACGCTGCCTTCGCTCTCTTGTAGCGAGATGGCTTCGAGTCCCGCCGGGACGGGAACTTCACCGCTGACAGGTTCTTGCAAGAGCTTCTCGTAGAAGCCTTGCACTGTGGCCAGAATAGCCAACTCCCACTTCGGATCCTCTACCAATCTTCGCTCCCGGACACTAATCCCTTTGGATTCAGGGGAGGGCCACCATTAGTTAAAACTAAGGCTTGCCTCCGCACAAGCCTGTCTTAAGGTCGTGACACCAATTAGATAAGAGAGATGACCGAAAGTAATCTTGGCTAAGTGCTTGAAAAGTAAGTGCGATTTTGGGGCAAATTTTCTTGTCGATGAGGCTGCCCGAGTTCGGTATACTGAGCGGGCAGTTAGAGCCGTTACTTTAGGGGAATGAACATGGAATGGACAGCTCCGAAGTTCGAAGAAGTAGCTTTGAATTGTGAGATTAACTCTTACGCCAGCGCCGCACTCTAGTCCTCGTTAGGAATGCGCATTAAAATCCTGGGCTCGGCCGCAGGGGGTGGTTTTCCGCAGTGGAATTGCGGCTGCCGCCACTGCGCCGCCTCACGGGCCGGAACTTTCAACGGGAAGAGCCGCACTCAAACCCAGGTGGCGGTCAGCAATGATGGTTACACCTGGTTCCTGTTAAACGCCTCTCCCGACTTACGCATCCAGATTGAAGCTACGCCGGAATTGCATCCGCGGCGTGCTGGGCGGGACTCTCCCATCGGCGGCGTCCTTTTGACTAGCGCGGACATCGATCAAGTTGCAGGTTTGTTGTCTCTTCGCGAGCTGCAACCCTTCCGCATTTATTGCACAGCTTCGATTCGGCGCATTTTGCAGGATGACAATACGATGTTCGCCATGTTGAACCGCGTACCCGGGCAGGTGTTATGGACGGAAATTGGTTGCGATAGCAGCTTCCCTTTGCTTGACGTAACGGGAAATGATTCGGGATTGTGCTGCACCGCGGTCTCGCTGGCGAGCCACTTTCCGGCTTATGTTTCGCGGGAGCGCGCCGCGGGACTCAAGGCAGAAGAGAGTCTCCTGGGTTTAATGTTAACGTCGTCATCGGGCAAGCGAATGGCGTACATGCCGGCAGTTCCGGCGGTGGACTCGGCGCTTATCAGCCGATTGGAGACCGCGGACCTGCTTCTTTTCGACGGGACCTTCTGGAGCGACGACGAATTGATTCGCGTGCAAGGGAGCGGGGCAACGGCGCGCGAGATGGGTCATATTCCCGTGTCCGGGGCAGACGGCAGTTTGCGGGCGTTGGCTGGGTTGCGGCATCCTCGGAAAGTTTTTCTGCACGTGAATAACACTAATCCCATGCTGGATGAGTCCGGCCCTGAGTATCGCGAGGTGCGGGCTGCGGGTTGGGAGATGGCTGAGGATGGTTCCAGCTTCGAGTTGTAGAAAGGGCGGCGACTTAATCACAGGCTTCAAAGTGAGCACATCGTGACAGTGAAATCTACTTTTGAGGTTGGTGCTGAATCGGCTCTGCTTTCCGCGGATGAGTTGCGCGCCCGCCTGCGGCGCGTGGGGGAGGAGCGCTATCACCACCGGCATCCCTTTCATCTGATGATGCATGACGGCAAGTTGAGTCGGGGACAATTGCAGGCCTGGGCGTTGAATCGCTATTACTACCAGAGCGTAATTCCCATCAAAGATGCCATTATTCTCTCGCGCAGTGAAGACGCAGATTTTCGGCGGGCTTGGCGCAAGCGAGTTGTGGATCACGATGGCGATGGCACTCGCGAAGGTGGTATCGAACGCTGGATACGCTTGGCGGAGGCTACTGGGCTGGAGCGCCAACGCGTCATGCGACGCGACGAAGTGCTGCCCGGCACACGTTACGCGGTGGATGCTTACTTGAGTCTGGTGAGAAACCGGAGTTTCCTGGAAGCAGTTGCGTCTTCGCTGACCGAGATGTTTTCGCGCGACTTGATCACGCTGCGCATGGATCGATTGCGCCAGCATTATCCGTGGCTTTCGGGAGGCTTGGATTACTTCACGGCCCGGCTCGACCAGGCTCCGGAGGATGCGCGGTTTGCATTGCAATGGGTGACCGAGCACGCTATCACGCGGTCGGAACAGGAACTGGCCATCGCGGCGCTGCGCGCAAAGTGCGACATACTGTGGGCGCAGTTGGATGCGCTCTATTTTGCCTACGTGCAGCCGGGTTGGCCGCCGCCGGGCGCTTTTCAGATACAGGAGTAATGAACGTGACCGCTCCTTTGGATTCAAGCCAGCCGCGTCTCGCACCGGGTTGCCGTTGGGGCAATGAGGGCGAAGAGCGCGTGGTGCTGTTTCCCGAGGGAATGATTCGGGTGCAAACCACGGGGCAGAGCATTCTCGAACTGTGTGATGGCCAACGCACGGTCGAGCAGATTGTAAGTACGTTGGCGGAGCGATACAGCGCGGCCGATCCGGTGAAAATCCGTGCGGACGTCGCCGTTTTTCTCGAGGCGTTGCAACAGAAACGCATCGTTGATTATTGATCCAGGACTATTGAACCAGCCTATTTAATCTAAACTCTTGAACCTGACGATTGACACCGTCGATTCACGTTCAGATCTTCTGTGTTCCACTCCATGCCGATTCCTAATCCACTAGCGTTGATCGCCGAGATCACGCATCGCTGCCCATTGCACTGCGTCTACTGCTCGAATCCTTTGCAGATGATGGACGCGAAGTCGGAACTCTCGACCGAGGATTGGGTCCGCGTATTTCAGGAGGCCCGAGGTTTAGGCATTCTCCATCTTCACCTGACCGGCGGCGAACCGGTGGCGCGGCGCGACTTGAAAGAACTGGTTGAGGCGGCTCGCGCCGCGGGACTCTATACCAACCTGATCACGTCGGGACTCGGGCTCTCGGAAGAACAGCTGATTGCGCTTGTAGAGGCCGGTCTCGATCACATTCAACTCAGCTTTCAGGACTCGAAAGATGCGCCGGCAAACTGGATTGCCGGCACCAAAGCCCACGCGTACAAGGTTGTGCTCTCTCAGGCAATTCGGAAGTTGCCGGTCGCATTCACGGTGAACCTGGTGGTGCATCGGCAGAACCTCGATCATCTGGAAGAAATGGTCGAGTTTGCCGAGACGCTGGCGCCGGATCGGCTGGAGATTGCCCATGCGCAATATTACGGTTGGGCTTTGAAGAACCGCGACACCTTGATGCCAACCCGCGAACAGCTCGAAAGCTGCATGCGTATCGTCGAAGCCGCGCAGCAGCGACTTTCTGGACGAATGCGAATCGATTGCGTGGTTCCGGACTACTACGCCCGCTATCCCAAGGCTTGCATGGGCGGGTGGGGTCGGCGTCTCATGCTGATTGATCCTTCCGGGCAAGTGCTTCCATGTCACGCGGCGGGAGTGATCCCGGGCATGAGTTCGACAATGTTCGGCAGCGTTCTCTCCAGTGGATTTGGAACGAGTCGCCGGCATTCCAGCGCTTTCGCGGCGAGGAATGGATGCAGGAGCCGTGCCGAAGCTGCGACCGCCGGACGGAGGATTTTGGCGGCTGCCGCTGCCAGGCTTTTCTGCTGGCTGGCGATGCCAGCGCTACAGATCCTGCGTGCACACTCGCTCCTACGCATCACCTCGTGGAAAGTGCACAGGTAACCAAGAAGATCGAGAGCGGACCCGTGGCCTGGTCCTATCGAACGAATCCCAAGTAAAAATTGTCAGATTGTTCGCCGGCGCGTGCCAAAGACGGTCCGATTGTCTAGGGATTGTAAAAACATTGTCAACATTTCCGCTGAACGGCCGAATCTCGCTTATCTCGGGAGTAATCTTAGTGAGTATTGGCGCAATATTAGCGCAATCTTGTTACAGCGGCGGAGCGAACTATGATACGAGTAGAAACAAATCGGGCGACATCCCAGCAGCGTGTGCCTGGCATTCTGCATGGAGAGTTACCGTACCTTGGGTCGGGGGCGAACACCATGGAGCGAATTCTGGTCGTGGAAGACGACCATGCCGTACAGAAGGCGTTGAAGCGTTTGTTTGAGACCGAAGGATTCGAGATTGAAATCAGCTCTGATGGCAAGTCTGCCGTCGAGGCTTTTCGCCGCGCAACACCGGCCGCCATCGTGCTGGACTTGCGCCTTCCTCAGATGTCCGGTCGGGATGTGTGCCGGGAGATTAAACAGCAGGCGCCGACCGTTCCAATTATTGTGCTGAGCGCCGCCAGCGACGTTTCCGACAAAGTTCTGTTGTTGGAACTCGGAGCGGACGACTATGTGACCAAACCTTTCAGTCCCCGGGAGCTGCTGGCTCGCGTACGGGCCGCGTTGCGGCGAACGGTGAGGACGGGAACCGGTGACGTAGTGACCTTTGACGGTATCTCCGTAGACTTCACCAAGATGGAAGTGATCCGCGGCGGCGAGCTGGTGACGCTCACGGCGCAGGAATTCAAGACATTGAAATTCCTGATTCATAATGCGGAGCGCGTCATCTCGCGAGATGAGTTGCTGAATGAAGTTTGGGGCTATCAGAATTATCCTTCCACCCGCACCGTGGACAACCATATTCTGAAGCTTCGCCAGAAGCTGGAGAAAGATCCGACGAACCCGATTCATTTCCGCACGGTTCATGGGATGGGATACAAGTTTGTTCCGTAATTGCAATTCGTGTGCACGCCGAGTGTGGGTGGAGAGGCAGGAACGATGAAGCTTCGGATGCGTACCAAGTTTCTGCTCTCCATGCTCTTGATTTCCGCCGGCCTTACCTGGAGCAGCCTGCTGCTGGTGCGCCGCAGTGTACAGGCACAGGTCAAGAAGAGTATTGTTGCCGACCTGCATAACTCCGTCAGCACCTTCCAAAACTTCCAGCGGGAACGCGAAATTTCGCTGATCCACCTGGCGGAATTGCTCGCCGACCTTCCTAATTTGCGCGCTCTGATGACCACACAACACGAGGCCACCATTCAGGATGGCTCGGCTGACCTGTGGCGTCTGGCGGGTAGTGACTTGTTTGTGTTGGCGGACCGGACAGGCAAAGTCGTTGCTCTGCACACCGCAACGTCCGGCTTTTCGCGGGAAATGGCGCAGCAGTCCCTCAGCGTTCCGTTCAATCAGGAAGGCGCAGGCCAGTGGTGGTTCGGCGCTCACCACTTGTACCAGGTTTTTCTGAAGCCAATCTATTTTGGGCCGGCGGCTGACAACAAGCTCCTGGGATTTCTTGCAATCGGCTACGAAATTGACGACACCGTGGCATCGCAAGTCAGCCGCATCGCCGCCAGCCAGGTGGCTTTTTATTACGGGGACACTATTGTCAGCAGTACTCTCAATCCCACGCAGGAAGCAGAGCTTTCCCGGCATCCGATTCAATCATCCCCGGGTATTCCGGAGCCGGAACAGGTGCAGTTAGGTGACGAACGTTTTCTGGGAACGTCACTCGAATTGACGGCGCCGAAGATGCCTCCGGTTCGGTTGAGCGTGCTCAAGTCGTATGATCAGGCGACCGGTTTTCTGGATAGCTTGAATCGGCTGCTGCTCGCCGTTGGACTGACCGCGGTGTTGGGTGGAAGCGCGCTCGTATTCTTCATTTCCCATACTTTCACCAAGCCCCTGGGTCACCTCGTCGCAGGCGTGCGAGCCTTAGGACGAGGCGATTTCAGCTATCAGCTTGACGCGCAGGGCGGCGATGAGGTCGCCGAGGTGACCGGAGCGTTTAACCGAATGCGCGACAGCCTTCTCAAAACTCAGCAGGAGTTGTTGGAAGCGGAACGATTGGCAACGATTGGGAGGATGGCCAGCTCGGTTTCGCATGACCTGCGGCATTCGCTGGCGGCCATCGTAGCGAATGCGGAATTCTTGTGCGAGAGCCGCTTGTCTACGGACCAGCGTGAAGAGCTCTACCAGGAAATTCGCATCGCAGTAAATCAGATGACCGAGTTGATCGATTCCTTGCTTGAGTTCTCGCGCACTCGCGAGTCCCTAAGGCGTACCTTTGGAAGCGTCAAGGAATCTGTGGAGCGCGTGGTGCAGGCAGTACGCACGCATCCACGTTTTCACCCGGTAAGGATTGCGATTCGTCAAGAAGGCAGCAGCAGCGGCTGGTTCGATACCCGAAAGCTCGAACGCGCGCTTTACAACTTGCTGCTGAATTCGTGTGAAGCGATTCGAGCGGACGACGGGTGGATCAACATCGACCTGCGTGAAGCTCAGGGATTTCTGGAGATTCGGGTATCCGATAACGGTGGCGGCATTCCGGAGTCGATTCGCGGTAAGCTATTTGAGCCCTTCATCAGCTCCGGCAAAGAAAACGGGACTGGCCTGGGGTTAACCGTAGTGCAGAAGATCGTGCAGGACCACGGGGGAGATGTGGTAGTAGAGGAGACGTCCAACGATGGAACGGTTTTCCGGATCACCTTACCCATCGTTTCCACCTCCAGCACTGACAGCGGAACCGAAGGAAAGCTGGATCGCCCGCCGCTTGCCCGGACAAAGAAGGTGGAGTCGGAGTAAAATTTCTCGAAACAAGACCACGCGCTCCTTCGTCAAGATCGTCTAACAGGTTCACCAATTATCGTTTGCGGACTTATACAGTCTTCTTCGGGAGGCGATTTGTGCAGCAGGGGAATGGTTTGCCTGATCGGATACGAAGGGCCGGCTGGACTGGGCTGCTTCTGTTGTTAGGCGGTGCAAGCGGATGGTCCCAGGAGTCAAGCCCGGCGGCGCCTGCGTCGCAGAACGACTCGACAGCGGCTGCAATTCACGAACTGCAGCAAGAAGTGAAGGAGCTGCGCTCGGCGGTGGCCGCAATGCATTCCGAAACCGAGCAATACCGCGCTGAGAATGCAGAACTGCGACGGAAGCTGCAAGCGAGCGACGGTCCGTCAACTAACGCGGCACTCAAGCCATCGTCCGGAGACTCCTATGTGTCCGCTGCTCCGTCCTCCGGGGCGAGTGCGGAGGCAAAGGATCAGGTAGTGGATCCTGCCCCGGCGAAAGGTGCATCGCTGGAAGATCGCGTGGCGTCGCTTGAGGAGTCATCGCAACTGCTGAGCAGCAAGGTGGGCGATCAATATCAGACTAAAGTGGAGAGCGCATCCAAATACCGCGTGCGTCTTTCTGGGATTGTGCTGCTGAATCTTTTCAGCAATCATGGATCGGTCGACAATCAGGATTTCCCAAGTTACTCGAATGGGTCGAGCGCCGGTACAGGGAATTTCGGAGCCAGTATGCGCCAGTCCGAAATCGGTCTGGAGGTTTTTGGACCCACCGTGGCGGGCGCGAAGACCTCAGGAAATTTGCAAGCTGATTTTTCGGGAGGATTTCCTAGCACTTGGAATGGGGTTAATTCTGGCATTTTCCGGTTGCGTACGGCCAGCATGCGGATGGATTGGGCTAACACTTCCATCGTGGCGGGGCAGGACAGCGCGTTTTTCTCGCCCCTCTCCCCGACGTCATTTGCCTCCCTGGCAGTGCCGGCTTTTAATTACGCTGGAAACCTCTGGGCATGGAGCCCACAAGTCCGGGTGGAACACCGCTTCGACCTCTCCGGCGATCAAGACATTACCATTCAAGGCGGCATCGTAGACAACCTGACTGGAGAATTTCCCACCGAGCAATACTTTCGCACGCCCAGCGCTGGTGAAATTTCGCGGCAGCCGGCGTATGCGTTTCGGACAGCCTGGACGCGCAGCATCCATGGCCAGCCGCTGCGCTTTGGCGCAGCGGGCTATTACAGCCGCCAGGACTGGCCTTTCGATCGTTACGTCGACGGCTGGGCGGGCATGGCGGATTGGGAGATTCCTGTGGTTGCCAAGTTGAGTTTTACTGGTGAGTTCTACCGGGGGCGGGCGGTTGCCGGAATCGGCGGCGGCATCAGTCAGGGCGTGGTTTATGACGGTGATCCGGCTAAATCCACAACGGCCTTGCGCGGACTGGATTCGATGGGAGGATGGTCGCAGCTCAAATTCAAAGCTACGAATATGCTGGAATTCAACGCCGCGTATGGCATTGACAATCCGACAGCTTCAGAAATTCGCGCCGCATCCCCAAGTCAACCGTATCTCTTCAGTCCCCTGCTGATTCGAAATTCATCGGGGATGGTGAATTTTGTCTTTCGGCCGCGATCGAGCCTGCTGTTTTCGGCGGAATACCGGCATCTGCAAACTGTAAAGCTCAATGACATCAGCAACGGCGCTCAGCAGTTCAATCTTATGATGGGAATTCTGTTCTGAGCATGAAAACCGCAACCCTGTGCTTCCTGTTCGTATTGATCGGTGTCGCCGCTGCTGCCGCGCAAGATGTGACGGTCACAGCCAATGTCGTATTGATAAATTCTGCGAAAAAGAACAAAGTGCGCGCCGCGAGCCACGTGGTGCTTTGGCTCACGCCGACAGGAGATCAGTCGGTCTCGAGTTTTCCCGTCCCGGCGGCTTCCGCGCGACCCCGTCTGGTGCAACGAAACAAGAGTTTCGAACCGCATATTCTCGTCGTGCCGGTGGGCTCGATCGTCGAATTTCCCAACCGCGATCCATTTTTTCATAATGTGTTTTCGTTGTTTGACGGCAAGCGTTTCGATCTCGGACTATACGAGGCCGGAAGCACTCGCAATGTGGCATTTGATAAGCCAGGCGTTTCATACATCTTCTGCAATATTCACGCTG
This sequence comes from uncultured Acidobacteriota bacterium, assembly GCA_963771285.1. Classification (GTDB taxonomy): domain Bacteria; phylum Acidobacteriota; class Terriglobia; order Terriglobales; family Acidobacteriaceae; genus JABDBE01. Next base: position 114,935 of record CAVYSX010000012.1, on the reverse strand, counting down.
AAATGAGCGCGGTGGTAATAGCGGTGAGCACTCCTTATTACGGCATCTCCGACCTGCGTGGACAGGTGACGATTGCGGGCGTGCCCGCAGGCCGGTACAACCTTCATATCTGGTACGACGAGGCCTCGCCGGAAGCTTTGAGCACCATGACGTAGGGAGGTGACGATTTCCCCAGATGCCCCAAGTTTGGGAGCACTGCGCCTGCCCGCGATGTCCTTGCCGCAGGGACATCAGAATATGTACGGGCACGACTACCCTCCACCGGTCCCGGACAGTCCCAGCTACGAGCGTCATTGAGTGCAAACGCGAAATAGGTCGGAGAACGAGCGGTTCCTTCGAAAGGTAACAAGAAAATTACAATTTGGTGATGTCGGCATGACAACCAGGGTTTGACCTTGCTCCAGTATGGTACAAACGCGAACGGGTGATCCGCTGCTGGCCCGTTCTCGGTGCGAGGTCCCGGGCCTCAATTAATAGATCACGGCACTGCCTCAGTCGGCTGAGGGAAAGAACCGGATAGGTTCTTTCGAATTGTGCACTTCCTCGATTTGTCACCTTCCTTTTAGCTTCCTGCTCCAGCTTCCATTCCGTGCAATCGCCATCGCCTAATTTGAGGAATTCGATCCGACACAATGAATGAGACCGTCGGTCACGGATCTGCGTCTCGGCAAATCGACTCATGCAAGCACCTGAAGAATACAGTTGAATTTAGGACTGCTATTGAGTAAAGTGCCCATGACTTGAGGTCAAAGTATGAGTGGGATTGGCAGTAGCCTTATCTCTCCGCCTCGATACCGTCACATGCCACTGCGGCCGCGCTCTGAGGGCAAGCGAGCCAAAATCATTGACGCGGCGATGCGCCATTTTGCCGAGCAAGGCTACCACGCGGCGCGGGTCGGAGATATTGCCGCAGCGCTGAGCATCGCCAAGGGATCCATCTTTCAGCACTTCGGAAGCAAGGACGGGTTATTTTTTGAGGCTTACAAGAAAGCGGTGCGGTCGTTCTCACCTTACTTGAACGTGCCGGTGGAAGTTCGCGAGCGCGGTTTCTTTGGAGTGCTGTCGTACTGGCTGGTGCGAACCGAGCATATGGTGCGTGAGGACTGGATTCCTTATCGGGTTTATCTTCTCGGCCAGTACGGCACCGACCTCGCGTTGAAGCGGGAAATCAATCGCTTCCTGATCGCGGAAGATCCCTACGGGCGAGTGGATTTCGTGCGCTTCGGTCTTGAACGTGGAGAGCTTCGCCGCGATCTGGATGTTGAAATGGTCGTTTCGATTTTGGACTGGGTTGTGGAAAGATTCCAAGATGCGCTGCTGATTGAAGAGCTTGATCCAGGGCTGTTCCGGCACCAGGGTGATCCGGCGGAGAAAAAAGAAGCGCGCATCGCCCAGTTTATGGACATATTGCGGAGAGCAATAGGAACGGAACAACGGGTGCCATAAAAAGGCTATTCGTTGCGGGCGTCGCGGTTTCCTTAGCGACTTTTGCGGTCACGATTTTCTCGCCACACCATTACTGACCCATGAACACTTCACAATCACTGCAAGACATCCTCGCCATCTACAACGCCCAGTCTCCGCTTGCGGAGGCTTCGACCATCCCTGGACCTTGGTACGTGGATCCGCGAATAGCAGATTTGGAATCCAAGGCCGTATTCAGCAAGACCTGGCAAATGATCGGTCGCGTCGAGCAAGTAGTAAAGCGCGGGCCAGTTTGTAACCGCAGTTGTGGCGCAGGAGCCCATAGTCGCCGTGCGGGGCAGCGATGGAGTGCTGCGGGCGTTTTACAACGTCTGCCGTCACCATGCGGCAGCGGTAGTTACGGAACCCTGCGGACAAGCCGCCATTCTGCACTGCCCCTATCACGGCTGGAATTATGGCTTGGATGGCTCGCTCAAGGGGATGCCCGAGTTCGATGGCGTAAAGAATTTTGATCGCCAGAAAAATGGCCTTATTCCGCTGAGGATTGAAACCTGGGAGAAGTTCATCTTTGTAAACCTCGATCCTGATGCAATGTCACTGAAAGATTTCTTGGGCGGATTAGTCCAGCGAGTAGCGCCGCTCGGAGTGAGTAAGCTGCACTACTTTGACTCCCGCAGCTACGACATTGCGTGCAACTGGAAAGTGTTCGTCGACAATTTTCTCGACGGCGGATATCACGTCCCGCACCTGCACAAGGGCCTGAGTTCGGTGCTCGACTACAAGGAGTACACCATCGAGAACGAAGATCGATACTGCCTGCAATCGAGCCCGATGGTCGCGTCAACCGAGGACGCTGCTACCGGAGCCACCCGAAAAGGTGATCGTGCCTGGTACTTCTGGCAATACCCCAACCTCATGATCAACTGCTACGAAGGTTACATGGATACGAACCTCGTCCTACCCGTGGACGTTGATCACTGCCGAGTGATCTTTGATTTTTACTTTGGCGACGTGAGCGACGGCGCACGGGCTTATAACGAGGAGAGCGTTGCGGTTGGGGCTCGAGTTCAGGATGAAGATTTGGGAATCTGCGAGGCGGTGCAGCGTGGATTGAAATCGCGTGCCTACGGCGCGGGCAGACTTTCGGTACGCCGCGAGGCGGGCGAACATCTGTTTCACCGATTGCTCGCCGCAGATTTGAAGGCTGCTCTTTAGATCGTGTAGCGCGGGCGACCCGCCCGACACTCAGTTGCTATTGATGGTCGCGGGGGATGGTTTCCTCCCAGGTCTTGCTCTTGACCAGGGCTCCGTCCTTCAGCAACTCGCGAGTGTATTTGTAGAAATAATTCTTCGCATCCGTCCTTACGGATAAATGCCCCTGCCAGGTCAGCACGCGGCCCTGCAAATCAAACACACTCTTGGCCTCGCCTAACGTCTCACTCCGCTCAGGATGGGCATCTTCCGCGTTGTAGGTCAGGCTCTCGTAGTCGGTTTCTTTGCCCCAGGGATAAGTGGTTTCTGACTTTCCATGCCAGTAAGCAGTGCTCTTTTGATTGGTCACATCCCGCGTGAGGGCCCACTCGCCGGGGAGAATCGCGCCAACCGTATGCATGTCTTTCCGCTCTTCTGACGGAGCCGGTGGCTGAAAGGCTGGCGCTGGTGTTCCGTGCAGCGGCACAACCGGGAGAACTAATCGCGATCCTTCACTGCCGCCGATTTCGAGCGACGTAGTCATCACGTAAGGGGTCGGCAGGATCATAGGCCAAAGCGCATTCGAAATCGCCACGCGGATGCGATGTCCTTTAGGAAAAACCCACGACGTCAAGTGCATCTCAATGTCGAGAGAGTAGACGGTGCCGGGTTCAAGGTCGCGGGGTTCGGTCATCGAATCACGTTGGGCGCCGTTGATTCCCGCACCGGTAATTTGCGTCACCACGCCATCGGGAGCGATGTCCAACAACCGGGCAAACCAATTCGCCAAAGGCGCGGTCGCCGATGCACGCAACAGTGCGTGCGCTCGGCCCAGGATCGCGACGTCATCCGGCAGAGGCTCCGAATCGTAAACCAGGCTGTACCCGTCGACCGCCCGGGGGTCGCCCAACAGTTCGCCCCACCAAAAGCCCGATGCTTCCAATCCGACGGTTGGAACGTACTTCAGCTGATGAACGTCTTTTTCCGCTACTGAAGATCGGAGCGCATGGTTGGAGGACAAGAAAAAAGTCGTTGGAGTCGATCCTTTCGGCGGCCAACCGTCCTCGCGTCGCCACTCTCCGGGAACGGCTTCCAGATGCGGATTAGGCGGATGCCAATGCTGCACATAAATGACCAGCTTGGGATCATGCAACACACCGGTGTCCCGACCTTTCAGCCATTGGTCCCACCAGCGAACGGCCTCATCTCGCCATTCAACGAAGGGACCGAAGTCCGCAGCGTTCGGGTAGGTGTGGTTCCACGGTCCGACGATCGCCTTGATCGGCGCTGTGGTTTGTTCGAGCATGGCTGGAATGCTGTCGCGGTAACCATCTTGCAAACCGCCGATCAGGAAACTTGGAATCGTAATTTCGCTAAGCGGTCGAACCGGGCTTCGCCAAAACACTCCATCGCGTTGATGCTTGAGATAAAGCAAAGTCCATGGTGCAGCGTTGAAGCGCGGCCCAAGAACTTTTTCGTCGAGTGTATAGTCGGGCGCGCCCGTCATGCCCGGCGCCATGTCCATGTTCAATTCGAACTCGTCGATGTGGGTCATGCCATCGATGAAATGAATGTCGTCATGAAAAAGTTCCGCGGTCGCGTCCGTGGCCAGAATCGCCTTGAGTTCTGGCGGATGCAGCATCGCCATTTGAAGGGAGTTGAAGCCACTCCAGGAAATGCCCATCATTCCCACAGTGCCGCTCGACCACGCCTGCCGCGCCAGCCAGGAAATGACTTGCAGGCCGTCGGTTTGTTCCTGCTCGGCATACTCGCGGTCGGTGGGTGAGCCCTCGCTGTTGCCAAAGCCGCGAATATCCACACGCGCGCAGACATAACCGCGGCGTGCAAAGTAGGTATAGAGTTCGTAATCGCCGGCCGCCATAGCATCGTCTTTGCGGTAGGGCGTGTATTCGAGAATTGCGGGAAACTTTTCACCTGGCTTCGCGCCGTCCGGCATGTAGAGCGTGACGGAAAGCCGGACGCCGTCTCTCATGGGAATCCAGTCGTTTTGCATGCGGACGCCGTAAACCGGCGCTGATGGTGGATCGAGCGCGAAGCCGTGGAGAGGCGCAAGCCCAGCCAATACCAAAAGAAACGAGACGGATCTTAATCTCGTCATGCCGCTCCAAAAGGATTTTCCAGCGAAGGGCTTTGTGGAGTAAACAATTCCGCGCCGCTTTCCGTGATGCGCATATCGTCCTCCAGCCGGATTCCGAACTCGCCGGGAATGTAGATGCCGGGCTCATCGCTGAAAGTCATATTCGGCGCTAGTGGCGTGATGTTGCCACGCACCAGATACGGCCACTCATGCCCATCCATGCCGATGCCGTGACCCACGCGATGTGCGAAGTACTTGTAGTCCGGTCCGTAGCCAGCATCGATGATCACTTTGCGAGCCGCAGCATCCACCGACTGACATTCCGCTCCGGGGCGTGCCGCTCGCAACGCTGCGGCTTGCGCCTGGTGCACGATGTCGAAAACCTTCTTCATCTTGTCGGAGGCCTTGCCCAAGACAAAGGTCCGCGTGATGTCGGATTGATATCCTTCCACTTCACAGCCATCGTCGACGATCACAATCGTGCCTTCGCGAATCACCTGCGGCGTTACTGAACCGTGCGGAAGCGCAGAAAATGCGCCGACCTGGACGCTGGCCTCTCCCGGAAAACCAAGCCTGGAATATGCCGCTGCAATCAGTTCCTCAACGTCCCGTTGCGTCATCCCGTCCTTCAAAGCTGCATAAGTCGCCGCATACGCGGCCAGGGTAACCCGGTTCGCCAGTCGCATCAGTTCGATTTCGTGATCGCTCTTCACCATCCGGCAACCGGCGGTGACGGAGGTGCCGCTGACAATATTCAGTTGCGGAGCAACATGCGCGATGCCGTTGCTGAAAACGAACCGCACCGTTTCTTCCAGGCCAAGAGTTCCGGAGGCAATCCCACGATCTTTCAGGCCTCCCGCCAACAGTTGATAAGGATTTTGATCCTCCTGCCAGATGCGCACGTCAGCCTGCGCACCATCCGGGGCTTTCGCCAACTGCTCCCGTGCGCGTCCTTCCTCGAACGCCGGGCAAACATAAAAAGCCGCGCCTCGAGCTGGCAGCACCATCGCGAATAATCGCTCGCCACCCCACCACCGGATTCCGGTGAAATAGTCGAGTGATGTCCCTTCCATGAGCAACAGGGCATCGCAATGGCTGGCCGCCATCAATTGACGAGCTTTTTCTTGACGCGCTGACCGCTCCTCTATCGTGATGGGCTTGGCAAGCTCCTTCATCGACTTCAAACTCGCGATGGATGGGGGCTGCGGAGTCTGCGCGTGGTCACCGTTGGCAAACGCGAGCGAGCTTGCGCTCAACACTGCGCCCGACATCGAGCCCAATTGCACAAAGCGGCGGCGAGAAATCATCGTGCCTCCAAAGGAATCGGAAGCGACATTATAGAGGGAGATTCTCGAACGGAAGGAAAACATTAACCTGATAAAGCTGTGAGCCGAGCAAAACTGAGGGGAGCGTTTGCGCTCCCCTCAGATTCTCGCTCGGTTGAACTGCCAAGTAGAAGGTCTTTACTTTCCAGTAAAGATTCCCGGCAGCACTTCCGTGCCTTGCAGTTGAACCGCTTGCAGGCTGGCCGGGTTCAGTCCCAGGGCCTTCAAGATAGTCGGAGCGACCTGCGCCGTCTGCACCGGAGTGGTGAGGGTCTTGGCTGCAATGTTCGGGTTGGAGACCAGAATCATCACGTTGGTGTCGTCGTGCGAAAAACCGCCATGTTCGGCCTGCTTCGCGGTGCTGCCGGAGTAGGTTACGCCGACGTTCGGCGTAATAATGATGTCCGGAGTTCGCGAGTCTCCATTTGGCGGGATGCCAGGATCGTTAAATAATTGATCGATCGATCGGCCAAAGAAGATTTGTCCGATGCCCGCAACGTTGGAAGATGCCGGAGATTGGGTTTCCAGAATCTGAACCTCGGTCGTCGCATCGCAGGAACGCTTCAGCCACAAGAGCGAAACGTCGTCTTCCGTCGGACCGATCTGGCCGCCAGCATTGGATTCAGAGGCGGGCAGGCAGCTATCGATGAGCCGGCTCGGCGAAGTCGTCACCGGTCCGCTCGTGGTAATCCCCGTATAGCGCTGGGAGTCGATTGGACTTTGGCCGTGCTTAGCCGTAATGACAACCAACGTCGAATCGGACAAGCCCTGCTTTTGCAACTCCGCAATCCATGATCCGATGGCTGCATCAACAAACTGCACGTCCTGCAACAATGGAGCGCTCGGCGTTCCCATGGCGTCGGTATAGCCGCCGCTGCCTACGTTAGCTTCGATCAGCTTTTGTGCCACGCTCACGGCCTGGAAATTCATGCCGAAGATTGCCGGCACTTGCGTCTTCTTCTTTCCGTTGTGGCTCATTCCATCAATCTCGTTCAGGATGGCGTTCACCTTGAGCGTGTCATAGCATTGGATATTCTGAAAGCTGTTAGTCCAGGCGCTAAGATCGGCCCCTGGATCTGGAATGGGATCGCAGGCCAGTCCGAGAACTGTCTTGACGCCGGGTAGAGCAACGACATCGGAATTGATTTCGGGTGAGTAAAAATCGTCGAGATTCGTGCCATCGCCGGGGCCGGAAACCGAGGAATATGCGGGATGCTTGTCAGACCACGCCGTATAACCGCCCGCTCTATGGACGACGCCGAAGATCGTGTTAGTCCGAACAAAATTCCAGGGATATACCGGAGCACAGTTGTTAAACGGATCGCGAGGCAGGCGTGACGGGTCAATCGAGTTAGCGCCGCCGTCTCCATTCCTCGTGCTGATGCCGTCGACACCGTTGAGGAATTTTTGGTTGATGTCGATGCCCTCTTCGTACTCGGTGGTGGTGCCATTCGCCCGGTTCGGAGTGCAGGGCCCTCCCTTAAGTCCGTTCCCTGTTTCCCTAATGGGAGGAGCCAACACGCGGTCATAAGCCACGTCGTAAAACGCGCCATGAGTCCGCGGAGTACCTCCGGATACGATAGTCGTCAGGCCCGGGAAGGAATCCGAGGGGCGTGACGTGCTGGTATCCAGATAGTTCACGCCTGTTGTGCCCAGTTTGGCGAGGTTCGGGCAGTAGGGTTGTCCGCCGTTCACTCCCGGGACTCCCTGCGTACAGTTCAGGTAGTCCACGGCGTGCATTCCGTCGATGCTGATCAGCAAAACATGCTGATACTGTTTGGCGGCGCCCTTGTCGCCGGAAGCGGCGTTTGCCAGAGACGCGGATGCGGCCAGAAAAATCACCGCGGAAAAACTTATCGCTTTCAACTTCGTCGTACGTGACATGCATTCCTCCTCAGAGAGTTGCTGCGTTGTAAGAAAAAGTGGGCACAGAGGTCTAAAGCGTATTGCCGGCGTGCGAAGAGCCGGTGACGGAAATATGAATTGTCGGTGAAAAATTGGTTACAAAGTATTCATCTCGTAGAATGCCCTTGATGGAAGGTAGATTTCAGTGCGCGGGATGCGGAGAGTGGAACCAGACGGCGGTCGATGAGTCCGCGGGCCGCCGCCAATCGTATGTGGAAGACTGCCAGGTATGCTGCAAGCCGAACCTCTTACGCATTGAATTCGACGGCAGCGCAGGTGAATTTGTGATTATTGGGGAATTGGAATAGCGTATTGCTGGTTGAGGGATTCCAGTTGTCGACGGGATAACGAAAAGAGAGGACAAGCCAATGGGCATCAGCTACAGTGCACCCGGACGGATGGTCGCTCACACCATGGTGACTACGCAGTTCGAACTGGACGGATTTCGTGTGGTTCGTACTCTCGGAGTCGTGCGTGGCATCGTAGTTCGCTCGCGCTCAATTTTTGGGACCATAGGCGCTGGCCTTCAGACTATCCTGGGAGGCAACATCACGCTGCTGACGAACCTCTGCGAGAAGACTCGCGCCGAAGCCTTTGACCTGATGCTGCAACATGCTGCCGAGTTGGGTGGAAATGCCGTGGTCGGCGCCCGATACGACGCGACCGAAGTTATGCAAGGCGTCACCGAAGTCCTGGCCTACGGCACTGCGGTTTTTGTGGAGCCCATGAAATAAGAACTTGTAGCAGCAGAGCCTGTCCTGAGCAAAGTCCAAGGATGTCATATCCGCCGTCCAGCTAAGTTGGACCGGCTTTAACCCATCGATTTCTGAAACGCCCGTTGACGGTAAGCAAAGGTGCGTTGCAAGCTGGTGCGCGATGAAAAGCCGTTGCGCCAGCCCTCCCAAGAAGCCGAACCCCGGATCATACTCAACTACATCGCGGACCATCGTGCCCGCCACACCGTTTTGCACCTCGGGTCTGAATTCATGACGATGGCGGAACCTCTTGAATGGCCCCTTCTTCTGTACGTCCGCGAAATGATGGTTCCATTCGAACTCGGTGATGAGCGCGATCCACTCTGCGCGCAGCGGGAGAAATCTGAACAGGCGAAAGGAAGTCACAATCTCCGACCCCGCGCCGGCAAGATGTTTGCGGTCAGAGCCAGGCGCTCGCTCATCCGGTGCAGGCGGCGGTGTCGCCAGCCGGAGATCCAACAGTTTGGTGCCGGTCTCGGGCGGCATGATGCGAGGCAGATTCTCCGGATTTGCAAAAAACAGGAAGGCTTTTTCGATCGCCACCGGGGTCCATTGCTCGAATTCGACATGGTAGTTCATGGAGAGACTTCCAAATCGCGCCGGCCGATCTTTGCCAACAATGCGGTATAGTGATCTGCGATCATGCCCAGCAAAAAATCCCCCCTCGCCGCCGTTGTCCTTATCCTAGTCCTGCTTAGCCAAACGAGCCTCGCCGCGTCTTATAAATACAAGCGAATCGGCGAAAAGAGTGACGCCCAAACCAAGCCAGTGGCCGGAATCGCCATGATGGGTGGCGGCACGGATTTGGATGAAGCATTTCGCTGGCTCTGCGACAAGGCGGACGGCGGGGACTTCTTGATCCTGCGGGCGCGTGGAAGCAACGATTACAATTCTTACGTAAAGAAGCTCTGCAAGACTAATTCCGTCGCGACGCTGGTCATACGCGATCGCAACGCGGCTCAGAATCCAGCGGTGGCGTACATCATTCGTCATGCCGAGGCCGTCTTCATCGCTGGTGGCGACCAGGCACTCTACCTCAACTTCTGGACGGGAACACCGGTGCAGGATGCCATCAATGCAGACATCGCCGAAGGCAAGCCCATCGGAGGAACCAGCGCGGGCCTGGCCGTACTCGGACAGTTCGCCTATGGCGCCTTGCAAGACGCGCCCAAAGACCCAGATCTCGCGTCAAAAGACGTTCTGACAGATCCCTATTTCAAGCGAGTCACCGTGGTGCGCGATTTTCTGAAGACTCCGCATCTGGAAAATACGCTCACTGACAGTCACTTTGCCAAACGCGACCGCATGGGCCGAACGCTCGTTTTTCTCGCGCGCATCATCCAGGATGGATGGTCGAAACAACCGCGCGAAATTGCAATTGATGAAAAATCGGCTGTGCTCGTGGAGGGAGACGGGAAAGCCGTTGTAGTTGGAACTGGCCGCGGAGCCTACTTCTTGCAGCCCACCCAGGCTCCTGAAGTTTGCCAGGAAAAAGTTCCACTCACATTCAAGAACGTCTCCGCCTACAAGGCTCCAACCGGTGCTCGCTTCGATTTACCCTCCTGGACAGGTACGGGCGGCGTCGCGTACTCGTTATCAGTCGAGCAAGGAACAGTGCGCTCAACCCAGGCGGAAGGATCGCCTTACTAATCACGATAGGTCGTCCCGAGCGAAATCGAGGGACATTGCGTTTCCAAAACGGGCATTGCAATGCCTTCGTCAAACTTCTTCATTGACTTCCGCTCTGGCGTTTGACAAACTGCCGCCGTCCCTTCAATTGCTCAGAGGACAACGAGCCATGACCAACAGCTTCTTCTCCTCCGCTGTGGTGGACGACAATCTGGAGCAGCTTGTGTGTCTCGTCGACGCCGGCAAGCTCGAGTCCGGGCTGTGATTCTGATCGACCCTCCGCCGCACTCGAACCAAACCCAACTGATCGACTAACCCCGGTTTTTGCTAGATCGCACTTCCGAGAAATGTTGCGATACAAAATCCGGGTCAAAGAGTTCTGTTGCAAGGTTATGAGGAGCCCAATGAAAACCTTTCTCGCCGGTTGCGCGGTTCTGCTTCTAGTTCTCATGCCCATACCTGCTTCATTTGCCCAAACCTACCAGGGCCGAATTCTCGGCACCGTCACGGATGCTTCAGGTGCCGTTGTTGCTGGCGCCAAAGTCTCGGTCGCGAACACGGCGACCAATGTGACTCGAAATCTGGTAAGTAACAGCGCGGGCGATTATGTCGCGCCGAATCTGGAAGAAGGATCTTACGTAGTCTCCGCCGAAGCAACCGGATTCAAGAAGGCCGAGAACAAATCGGTGATTGTCCAAGTTGGGCGAGACGCTCGAGTCGATCTCCGCCTGCAACCGGGCGCAGTCAACGAAACGGTGGAAGTGACCAGCGACGAACCGCTCATCGACATTACGGACAGCACGCTGAATGGGGTTCTGGAAAATAAGGCCATTAACGAACTGCCGTTGCAGGGCCGCGACTTTCAAAATCTGCTGCCGCTGCATCCTGGCGTGCAGCGCACTCCGGGCGGCGGCTTTCAATCGATTACCTCCAACGGCAATCGCGCCGACGAAAACAATTTCTTCATCGACGGTGCCACCGACAACGACGCGTACTACGGTGAATCGGTGGTCAATGAAGCGGGCATCCAGGGAACTCCTGCCAGCTTTCTTCCGTTGGATTCGATTCAGGAGTTCAACACCCAGGAAAGCCCTTCCGCGGAGTATGGCGACAAGCCTGGAGTGGTGATGAATCTGGGCCTGAAGTCAGGCACCAACGCCATTCATGGAACTGCTTACTACTTTTCGCGAAACAGCGCGGTCGATGCGCGCAATTTTTTTAATCCCGGGCCGGCTCCCGCATCCGCTTTGATCATGCATCAGTTTGGGGCATCGATTGGCGGACCGATCAAGAAAGACAAATGGTTTTATTTCTTGAACTACGAAGGTATTCGCGACAAAGTTGGCAATCCCGGCGTGTACGACAGTCCCGTGACGGCTTCCCTGGCAAGTCAATTGGGAGGCATTGCGAACTCGTCGGAGTTCAGCATTCCCGATGCTATCGCCTATTGCAACCAGGGCCTTGGCGGCCTCTGCACGCCCAGTCCGCTGAGCATGACGGTTCTCAAATTGGTACAGCCGAATCCTGGCTTTACTTTGAAGCCCTCCGATCCCGCAGCCATCAACTTCGATTGGAACAACACCAATAATGGAAACAACCTGGTTGCGAAAACCGATTACCACCTCAACGATTCCAACACTTTCAGCTTCCGTTACTTCTACGGCAGCAGTTCGCTGGTCGAAGCGGACACCATCGCGCTCGGTCCGCAATGGCTGTCCACCACCAGCCCCACGACTCAGGTGTTTGGCGTCAACTGGACCTGGACCCCAAATTCGCGCTGGGTGAACGAAGCTCACTTCAGCTTCAACAAATTCAACGAATCAATTTTTCCCTTTGACCACAACGTTAACCCTCTCAACTATGGCTTGAATACGGGCGTCACCAATCCTGTGCTGTTCGGCTTTCCCCGAATCAATCCCGGAACCGATGCCTTCAATTACATGGGTGGAAATTCGAGCTGGCCCTTGCAGACCACTCCCAGCCAGACCTACAACATTTCTGACACCGTTTCCTACACGGCTGGGAAACACACTCTCCGCTTCGGCGGCCAGTTCATGTACGGCGATGTCAAATATTTTCGAGCCACCGAGGGACGCGGACGCGTCGATTTCAGCGACCTCACCGACTTCATTGCCGGAGACCCGCACCGCTGGGAATATTTGTACGGCGATCCCGGCCGCGACGTCAGCATGAAGTCATTCGGTATTTTTGCCCAGGACGGTTTCCGTGCGACTCGCCGCTTGACCCTCAATTTCGGCCTGCGCTACGACGTAACTTTCCCTATCAAGGATTCGCGTAACCTTCTAGCCAATTTCATTCCGAATCCTTCAAACGGACAGCCCGGCGGCATCGTGCAGGTTGGTCAGGGAATCGATTCGCCTTATCAGACCAAGTACAACAACATCTCCCCCAGAGCTGGCTTTGCTTACGATCTGTTCGGCAACGGGAAAACAATCATTCGTGGCGGTGCCGGCATCATTTACGCAGAGCCGGTAATCCGCACCTTCATGTTCAACGGCGGTGGCCTCAATCTGAATCCCAGCGGCATTCCCTACGTGGATCAAAACGGAAACACAATTCAACCTAAGGGGACCATCAATGCTTTCCTGGTGAACTCGAGGAACACAGATCCGACGGATCCGAACGGCCTCAACTGGGGAGCACATGCGGGGCCAATCTTCCCCGCATCCGCCGGCCAATCGTGCAGTATTGATAGTCAGTGCGACATCTTCGCCGTGAATCCTCATCTGCGAACTCCCTATGTCGAGAACTGGAATTTCAACATCCAGCAAGCGCTGCCGGGAAGCTCTGTGCTGCAACTCGCATACGTTGCCAACCACGGCGTCAACTTGTACAGCGTGGTTGACGCAAACCAGGTGAATCCGCTTTCGCCGTTGGAAGACTCTGTCCTCGGTTGCGATCATTGTGAAACCGCAGGACGCCCCTTCAACGCTAACTGTTCGGTCGCTCAGGGCGGCGCCGGATTAGGCGGGCCTTGTTTTCCGTACGTTGGCTTCGTGAGCCAACTCGGCAATCAGGGAAACTCGATCTACAATTCGCTGCAAGTTACTTTCACGAAGCGCTATTCGCGCGGCCTGTACCTCCTGGCCGGATACACCTACTCGCACGCCATTGATACCGCGAGCAGCAATGTCCCTAGCAACTTCCCCCAGAATAGTCTTGACTACGCCGCGGACCGCGGCAATGGCGATTTCGACATTCGCAATCGCTTCACTCTTTCCGCAGCCTATGACCTGCCTTCGAAGAAAGCTCCGCTGCAAATGCTCGAAGGATGGCAGGTGACGAGCATCGTGACCCTCGAGAGCGGCGAGCCTTACACGCTGGGTGATTTTAGTAATGACGTCAGCTTGACCGGCGAGTTCGCCGACCGCTGGGATTTTTCCGGTAACCCTGGGGATGTGCATTGGTCCCCCAGCACTCCGATTCCGTACATTGATCCATCGCAGTTCACCACGACTCTGATCGATCCCGTGAACGGGATATACAAGGTGACTGGTGGCGCAACCCCGGCAGCTCAACGCTGCTTCAATCAGGCGTTCGCCAACGGAGGACAAGACGCGGCCGACCAGTTGATTGATCCGAACCTTTACAACAATTTCTCATTCAATAGCGGATTTTCCAGCACGCAAGGCGGCTGTTACGTTTCGGGCAGTGCCGTGATCACAGCTCCCGCTCCGGGCCATTTCGGCAACATGGGGCGCAATATTTTTCGCGGTCCCAGTTTCACGAATTGGGACTTCTCTCTCTCCAAGATCTGGAAATTCAACGAGCGCGTGAAAATGCAATTTCGCGGAGAGGTTTTCAACATCCTCAACCATCCCAACTTCGACGTCTTCAGCATGAACAATGATGTCTCCAACCCCTCGGCTGTGGGCACGGCAATCTTCACACCCGATCTGGGCACCGCCTCGAACCCGGTACTGGGTTCAGGCGGCTCACGGCACATCCAGCTGGGCGCAAAGATTATCTGGTAGGTGCCTGATGGCATGAAAGCCGGTTAACCTTCATTGGCAAAATAGGGGTGAGCGGCTTGTCGGAATGCTCTGATTTCTACGAGATGGCTTAAACGCGAGTTCGCCTAAAGCGAACAAATAACGAATGTTACACAATGGAACCACACTCTTAAACCCCATCCCTTGGGGTCGCAAGATTAGTAAGCCACAATTTCTGGTGGTTTCCCCAGAGCCTCATGTAGTCCCATAACGACTTGTAAATTTCTTATTGACAACAAACAGGTTAGGCGTAAGATGTGGACAAAAGTGGTAGAAAGTGGTCGTAGCTGTAACGGCAATGGGTGAGACTGGAATTGCGAGAGGCGCCAGTGGATTTGGAGACTGACACCCCGACAAACAGCCCCAACGGACCCGAAACGACCAGCATTTTGACTGCTTTTACCTCCCTCTTGGTTGTGGCAGCAGTAGTTATACGGTTCTCCGCCCCGGTAAAGGGCCGAACACATGTTTCGCGGCAATCACCCAACTCGCGTCGACGAAAAAGGACGACTCAAAGTCCCTGCGGAATTCAAGCGCGTGATCGACGAGAAGTACGGAACGCAATTTTACATCACCAGCCTGGATGGGAAGGTTGCTCAAGTGTATCCCTTCGAGGAGTGGGAACGGATCGAGCAGAAACTGGCGGGACTGTCGACGTTCAATCCGACGAAGAAAAAGTTTCTAAGCAAAGTGAACTACTGGGGTCAGGTGGTCGAGATGGACGGACAGGGGCGGCTGCTGATGCCGCAACTGTTGCGCGACGCGGCGCAGATCAAGGGCGAAGTCGCGGTGAGCGGCTACCAGACGTATCTGGAAATTCGCAACCTGCAGGAATATCGGCAGCAGATGGAAGACGACAAGTTCACGCCTGAGGATGAGAAGACGCTCGACGAATTGGGCATCTAGTGGGCGAGGGTTCAAAACACACCCCTCAGGGGGTTGGGCATGGCAGTGGAAGGGAAGCGGGCCATGTTCCGGTTCTTTTAAAAGAAGCGATCGACTTTTTAGCCGTACGGCGTGGCGGGACCTATATCGACGCCACGGTGGGTTTGGGCGGGCACAGTTACGAAATCGCAAGACGCCTCGGCGCACCGGGACTTTTGATTGGGCTCGATAAGGACCCGGCGGCATTGCAGATTGCTCGGGAGAGGCTGACGGGCCAGGATGCCCGTCGCACCGTGGACGCTGATCTTGATTGGCCAGCAATTACTCTGCTGCATCGTTCGTTTGCGGAAATTGCAAACGGTCAACGATCGAAGACTTGCGACGGAATTCTGGCTGACATCGGGATGAGCAGCCTGCAAGTGAACGACGCCGCACGAGGCTTTAGTTTTCAGGCGGAAGGACCGCTCGACATGCGAATGAATCCGCAAGCCGAGCTGACCGCCGAACAAGTGGTAAATCAGGTGGACGAGGTCACACTCGCGAACTTGATTTACGAATTCGGAGACGAAAGGAGGTCGCGGAGAATCGCCAGAGCCATTGTCCGGTCGCGGCCGATCCGAACTACCGCGCAACTTGCGGATGTCGTATCAGCCGCGGCCCGGCCAATGAATCAGGCAGAAAGAAGGATTCATCCGGCGACCAAAACTTTCCAGGCACTTCGAATCTTCGTAAACCATGAATTGGACGATCTGCGGGGACTGCTGGACGCGGCCCCGCAGCTGCTGAAACCGGGCGGACGGTTAGTGATCATTAGCTTCCACTCGCTGGAGGACCGCATCGTGAAAGATGCTCTCCGCGAGGGAGTGAAGCAAGGTCACTACAAGCTACTCACCAAGAAACCGGTGGCGGCTGAAGCAGAAGAGATTGATCGCAATCCGCGGTCGCGCAGCGCGAAATTAAGAGCTGCAGAAAAAGTTTGACACAAGATCCCTCGACTTCGCTGGGGATGGCAATCGAGCGAGCGGCTGGGTTCTTTGTGGTGGGTAGAAAAAGAGGACAAATGTACACGGGAACATTAATCGATGAACTGATGGCAACAGTGGAGCGCACAGAGAAGCGAGCCACTGAGATCCGTTCACAAGAAGAAAAACTCGCCTATTTTTATAGCGTGGCGCAATCGGAACTCACACAATTTGAATCCAGTCTGGCCGGGGTGGCGTAATGGCGGCAGCAGCAGCGACAGCGATCAACAGCGCAGTTCGTGGCAGCCGGCGCAAGCCCTGCTGGACAGGGACGCCGGAGATTTATTTCGCCAAGCCGGTCGACAATTCACGACTGGTCAAAGTCGAAGATTCGCGGCGTGGCCGCGAGATGCGGCAGTTCGGCTTCGCGCTGGGCTGTTTGTTTCTTCTGGTCATGACCTACACCTGGCAGCACTTCAAGGCTATCGAGTACGGATACAAAATCGAATTCATGAAGAACGAGGTTAACGGCCTCGCGGAATTGAATCGCACACTGCGGTTGGAGGAAGCCTCGCTACGCTCTCCGGAACGCATCGACAGGCTGGCACGCCAGTACGGGATGGTGCCGCCACGCGCAGGCCAGATCATCCGCATGGATTCCGCCCTGCCGGACGCTAACGTGCCAGTCATGGCGAGCGCAAAGGTGTCCGTGATTTCAGTTCCGTAAAGTTCAGCTACGGATTTGACGGATTGGCACGAAGCAATAAAGAAGGAAAACAATCCGTGACGACCCGTTAATTACGTGGCAAGGTTTCTGGCGGCTTCTCTGAGGGCCGCCATGTTTGTCTAGAGGCGCGACCGTGGCTGTGAACACACCCCGCAACACCACCAATACCCGGCTCTATCTCCTGTCTGCGATTCTCGTGCTTTGGTGCGGCGGCATTTGTCTGCGTCTGGTTTACTTGCAGATCTTTCGTTACGGCAGCTTTGAGAAGCGTGCAGTCCATGAACGCGAGCGCACGGAAGAAGTTTCGGCTAGCCGCGGCATCATCTATGACCGAACCGGCCGCGAACTGGCAATGTCGATCTCAGTGGACTCCGCCTTTGCCGTGCCCACGGAGATTCCCGATCTTGCCGGAACCATCTCGCTGATTTCACGAATCACCAAAACCGATCCCCGGGAAACGTTGGCCAAGTGCAAAGCTGCACGGACATTCTGCTGGGTGGCACGCAAGGCAGATGCGGAAATGGCCGGTCGCATCCGTGCCCTCAATCTACGGGGAATTTATTTTCAGAAAGAACCAAAACGCTTTTACCCCAAGCGTGAGTTGGCGGCGCAGGTGCTCGGCTACGTCGGGATGGACGACGAGGGACTAAGCGGGATTGAACGTGAGTTTGACGACAAGCTGCGCGGCAAACCCGGGCAGATGCTGATCTCGGTCGACGCGCATCGCAAGTGGTTTGGCAGCGTGGAGAAGCAGCCTGAGCCGGGTGAGAATGTCGTCCTCACGATCGATCAGCAAATCCAATACATCGCCGAACGTGAGTTGGCGGCGGCGATGCAGCAGACCCACGCGGAATCCGGGACGGTCATTGTGGAAAATCCCCACACCGGCGAGATTCTTGCGTTGGCCAACAGTCCAACATTCAATCCCAATCAGACGCGCGAAATCATTCCTGCCAGTTTGAAGAACCATGCCGTCAGCGACATTTACGAACCCGGTTCAACCTTCAAACTGGTCACTCTTTCGGCCGCACTGGATGAGCACCTCACTCGCCCCGAGGAAGTTGTCGATTGTCAGATGGGTTCTATTGTTTTTAACGGAATGCGGATTCGCGACAGCCGTCCGCATGGGCTGCTATCCGTAGCCGACGTCCTGGCGGAATCGAGCGATGTGGGCTCGATCAAAATCGGCATGCGCCTGGGCGACGATCGCTTCTACAAATACATTCGCGGATTCGGTTTCGGACAGCAGACCGGCATCGAACTGCCCGGGGAAACGAGAGGAATGACCAAGCCGCCCAACCGCTGGTCGAAAGTTTCGATCGCGGCGATTTCAATGGGGCAGGAAATCGGCATCACACCATTGCAACTTGTGGGATTGATCTCGACCATGGCGAATGATGGTGTCTGGGTCGCACCACGAATCGTTGCCGCGACTACCGCGCCGCAAAGTGCGCCCCAGATGATCGCGTTCCATCCTACGGAGCAGCGGCGGGTGATTTCATCGCTGACCGCAGCGCAGATGCGACAGATGATGCAAGGCGTTGTTCTACACGGGACGGGCAAAAAAGCGCTGCTGGAGGGCTACAGCTCCGCTGGAAAAACGGGCACCGCGCAAAAAGTGGATCCGGCGACTCATGCTTATTCGCATACGAAATACGTCGGATCGTTTGCCGGATTTGCCCCGATCAACGATCCTGCGATCTCGGTGGCTGTGATCCTCGATTCTGCCGTTGGCCTGCATCAGGGTGGCCAGGTTTCGGCTCCTGTATTCCAGCGGGTTACGCAACAGGTGTTGGAATATCTCCATACCCCTCACGATGTTGATTTGCCTAAGAGTCGGCAACTGCTGCTGGCATCGAACAAAGCGAAGCCGCAAGATCTGGCGGAAGGTTCGCCCGACCATTTGGGAGAAGCGCTCGACGTAGCGGAGGTTTCCAATACGAACCCAGTAACGGCCCCGGCGAATGCCGTCGCGGAAGCGACTCCACAAACGAGTGGTATTGTTGTCCCGGCAGCGATACGCCAGCGCGAAGTTTCTACCGTAGGTACGGATGCAAAGCCAGGCGCGGAGATCCCGAATTCACAGCCCGGCACCCCGGATCGCCTGCCATCCACTGGGACGGTCGTCATGGAAGTCGAGCAAGGCGGAATGGTGGTCCCGTCGTTTGCAGGCAAGAGCGTGCGCGGCGCAATTGAACTGGCTGAAGAGAGTGGCCTGGACCTGGACGCAGTGGGCGATGGCACGGCGCTGGATCAATCGCCGGCACCGGGGATGCATGTTGCGACGGGATCACGCGTGACAGTTAAATTCGGACGCTAGCAGGTTCGTCATGAGAGGCTGATTGCAACGTCTCTGCGGTCTCTCAGGATGACAGGTGCCCTATAATTCACTCCAATGACGTTTCTTCAGCTTTTGCACGGCGCGGAAATCCTTGCTCAGAGCGGAAATCCGGGCGTTAGTGGCCTCGAATACGATTCGCGGCGAGTGAAGCCCGGCGATGTATTCGTTGCCATGCGGGGCGAAACTAGCGACGGGAACAACTTCATTGACAAGGCCATCGCGGCCGGTGCAGTGGCTGTCGTGACTGATTCATCCGCAGAAAAGCCTCGCGGAGGAGTTGGGTGGGCTCAAGTACCCGCTGGCCGGCGAGCCTTGGCCCGGCTGAGCGCCAACTTCTACAGGCAGCCCGCCGAACGCCTTGCGGTTACTGGCATTACCGGAACGAATGGCAAGAGCACAACCGCATTTATTCTGGAATCGATCTTAACTGCGGACGGTCGCAACAGCGCTCTGATCGGGACGATCGAATATCATGTGGCCGGCAAAATTCTGCCTGCTCCGCACACCACTCCGGAGGCGCTCGATCTGAATCGAATCCTCGCCGAGGCTTTGGACGATGGCGCGACGGATGCAGTCATGGAAGTTTCCTCACATGCGCTCGCCCAGCAGCGCGTTTACGGCATTCCGTTTGATGTTGCCGTGTTTACCAATCTCACCCGCGATCACCTCGACTATCATCACACCATGGAGGAGTATTTCGCGTCGAAGCAAATGCTGTTCCAAGGATGCGGTACCGATCCGCCGCGCGCTGCGGTCGTCAACATCGATGATGAATACGGGCAGAAGCTATACAAGGCAAGCCCACAGCGCAGCGCCATGTCTCTGACTTACGGCATGGCCAAAGGCGATCTCCATGCCGAGAACGTGAATATCACTGCGCGAGGGACGCGCTTCGACCTGGTCATGCCAGGAATCGCCATCCCAGTTTTCTCTCCTCTGATTGGGAGGGTGAATATCTACAACATCCTCGCCGCGGCAGGAGCCGCGCATGCGCGCAACTGCAAGCCGAATGCGATCGCGCGCGGAATTTCTGATCTCACTCGCGTTACGGGACGCTTCGAGCGCGTGGATTGCAAGCAGCCCTTTACCGTGGTTGTCGATTACGCACATACCGACGATGCCTTGAGGAATTTGACTGCGCTGGCGCGGGAATTTGTGCAACAAGCAGGCCAAGATGGCCGTGTGATCACGCTCTTCGGATGCGGCGGCGATCGTGATCGTGCTAAACGCCCGCTGATGGGCGAAGCCGCTGGACGGGGCAGTGACTTCGTGGTGCTGACTTCGGATAACCCACGCAGCGAAGATCCGCTGGCGATCATCAATGACGCCATGGTCGGCCTGCAACGAGCGGGCGCGAAATACAAAGTCGAACCTGACCGCAAGACCGCAATCGGATTGGCCGTCCAGGAAGCGCGGCCCGGCGATATAGTTTTGATTGCCGGCAAGGGTCACGAAAAAGTGCAAGTCACGCGCGACGGGTCGATCCCCTTCGACGATGTGGAAGTGGCCCGCCAGGTTTTACGCCGCGCAGGATACAACTGCGACGCTGCCAACGCCGCAGATGGGAATTTGTCATGAAGCTGCCACTATCGAGGATCGCCAAATTTATTTCGGCGGCGGGTGAGTTTGATCGTGAGGCAATAGCACAGGCATATTCCATCGATTCGCGAACCGTCCAGCCAGGCGATCTGTTCTTCGCAGTCAAGGGCGAGCGTATGGATGGACACGATTTCGTGATGCAATCGCTCGAAAAAGGAGCGGTGGCCGCAGTCGTTGGCGAAGATCAACTGCCACGATATCCCGTGAGGAAGCAGTTGTTAGTCGTCAATGACACGTTGCTTGCGCTACAGACCCTCGCGGGAGCGGTGCGCCGGCTATGGGCGAAGCCGCTGATCGGAGTGACCGGATCGACGGGAAAGACGACGACAAAAGAGGCAATTGCGCATGTGCTTTCCGCCCGCTTTCGAGTGCTGAAATCTGAAGGCAATTTCAATAATCACTTCGGCCTTCCCCTCATGCTGCTGAAGATCGAACCGGGGCACGATCTCGCCGTCATTGAAATGGGCATGTCGCACGCGGGTGAAATTGCCGCTCTGGCAAAGATCGCGCAACCGGAGATTGGTGTCGTGACCAATGTCGCGCCCGTGCATCTTGAGTTTTTCGACTCCATCGCCGGGATTGCCCGCGCCAAGTACGAATTGATCGAATCACTGCCTGCAACGGGAACTGCAGTCCTGAACGCTGATGATGAATATGTTTCGCAATTTGGCCGCGATTTTCGCGGCAAGGTCGTCAGCTACGGACTCGGAGCCTCGGCCGACGTGCGCGCGGAAAACGTCCGCTCGCGTGGTCCGGAGGGATCCACGTTCGAGGTCGTAGCGGGAAGTTGCCGTGAACAGGCAGAACTCCCTATTCTAGGAACTCACAATGTCTACAACGCTTTGGCCGCAGTCGCAGTAGCGCTGGAACGCGGCATGGCCCCTTCCGAGGCGGTTGCTGCTCTGGCCTCGCTCTCTCCTGGGGAAAAGCGAGGACAGGTCGTCAAGCTGGGTAACATCACGGTCATCAACGATTGCTACAATTCTAATCCGAAAGCACTTGAAGCCATGGTTGACGCGCTGGCGGCTGCACCTGCGAAGCGCAGAATTGGAGTGATCGGCGCAATGCTCGAGCTTGGCCCGTCCGGCGAGCAATTGCACCGTCAGGCAGGCGAGCACATCGCGAAAAGAGGAATCGATGTGCTGCTGGGCGTGCGCGGCGAAGCGCAAGCCATGGTTGATGCGGCCCGTGAAGCGGGAATGCGAGCGGAATTCGTGCCCACGGCGGAAGAGGCGGGCGAGTGGCTGGCTCGGGAAGCCCGCGACGGCGACTTGGTGTTGCTCAAAGCGTCTCGCGGAGTGAAGTTGGAGCGCGCATTGGAAGTCTGGAACTCGGCGAAGGGGATTGCGGCCGGTAATCGAGATTAAGGACGGAAGCCACCACGGAGGCTGATTGCTCTATTGGCTGCTGTACGAAAAACTATTTCATTATTTTCCGCCGTTCCGCATCTTCCGTTACCTCACGTTCCGGACTGCGTTCGCCAGCCTCACCGCGTTGTTTACCGGGCTGATTGTGGGTCCGCTCGTGATCAACCGATTGCGCGAATTTCAGATCGGGCAGTACATCCGCGAAGAAGGCCCCAAGGCACACCAGAAAAAAGCCGGCACGCCAACCATGGGCGGGTTGCTGATTGCCATTTCCATCGTGATCCCTACGCTACTGTGGGCCGACCTGACCAACCGATTCGTCTGGATCGCCGTGCTCGCTACGTGCGCGTTTGCTGCCATCGGCTTCGCCGATGATTACACCAAGGTCGTGCATCACAGAAATTTGGGTCTAACCGGCAAAGCCAAGCTGGGCCTGCAAATTGCCACCAGCGTGCTGATCGCGGTGACGCTTATCGCAATGCAGACCTATGGAATGTATTCCACGCGGCTGGTGGTGCCATTCTTTAAACAGTTTCGCCCCGATCTCGTCATCGGAAGCCTGGAACATTCTCCGCATCTGTGGCCCTTGGCGTTTGTTCCGTTCATCGCTTTCGTCGTGCTGGTCATTGTGGGTTCCAGCAATGCGGTCAACCTAACGGATGGCTTGGACGGCCTGGCCATCGGCTGCACCGTGATCGCCGCGGGCGCATTAGCCGTGCTTACCTATGTGAGTGGCCACGCGACTTTCGCTTCCTATCTTGAGTTGCAACGCATGCCGCAAGTCGGTGAACTCACGATTTTCTGCGGCGCCATGGTCGGTTCGGCTATCGGTTTTCTCTGGTACAACGCCCATCCAGCCGAAGTTTTCATGGGAGATGTCGGTTCCCTCGCCTTAGGTGGCGCCATCGGCACGGTTGCCGTGATCATCAAGCAGGAGTTGCTGCTGCCGTTTATCGGCGGAGTCTTCGTCATCGAGGCGATGTCGGTCATCCTGCAAGTGGCGTCCTACAAACTCCGGAAGAAACGCATTTTCAAGATGGCACCCATTCACCATCACTTCGAGTTGCTAGGATGGTCGGAATCGAAAATCATTGTGCGCTTTTGGATCGCATCGCTGGTTTTCGCCCTGTTCGCCTTGACTACTTTGAAGTTAAGATAAGAACTCGCCAGAGAGACACAGAGCGAAGAGAAAAACATACGGAGATAAGACCCCAGAATGCTGGTTCGAGCGTATAAAGCCATCAAGACCTTTCGTTTCTCTGTGGCTCTGTGGTGAATAGAATTTCTTGTGGACGTTAAAAACAAACGCGTACTGGTCGTTGGCCTCGGCAAGTCAGGTGTGGCTTCTGCGCTATTCCTGAAGGCCCGGGGTGCGCGTGTCACTGTCTCCGATGCCAAGCCACCAGACCAGCTGGAAGACGAGATTCCAGCTCTGCTCGATCACGGCATCGCGGTAGAAACTGGTGGCCACGGCGAGCGCACGTTTCATGGACAGGACCTGATTGTGGTCAGCCCCGGCGTTCCTACGGATGCGCCGTCATTAGTGCAGGCGCGCGCCTTGGGCGAGAGTGTTATCGGCGAAATTGAACTGGCGGCGCAGTTCTTTCCCGGCCCCATCGTTGCCATTACCGGCTCCAACGGCAAAACCACCACCACCACGCTGACGGGTGAAATCATGTCAGCTGGAGGATTTCGTGCTGTGGTCGGCGGAAACATTGGCACCCCCGCCATTTCCCTGGTGGAGGGAGCGACGGCGGACACTATTGCAGTTCTGGAAGTTTCAAGCTTCCAGCTTGAGACCATTCAGACGTTTCGTCCGCGGGTAGCCGTGGTTCTCAATGTGACTCCCGACCATCTCGACCGCCATCGCACTTTCGCCGCCTACACCGATGCCAAGGCGCGGATCTTCGAAAATCAGCGCTCCGACGATTTTACCGTTCTCAACGCCGATGATCCCACCTGCGTCGAGCTTGCGGCGCGGACTCGCGCTGCCGTCTTTTGGTTTAGTAGATCGAAAGAGGTCAAGCAGGGTGTCTTTGTCGACGATGGCCGCATTTTCTTTCGCGATCATAGTGGTCAAAAGGAAATCATGCTGGTCGCGGAAATTCCGCTGAAAGGCACGCACAACGTCGAGAATGTTCTGGCTGCAGTCTGTGTGGGTGCGCTCCTGCATTGTGAGCATGGTCAAATTCGGCAAGCGGTGCGCCAGTTCAAAGCGGTTGAACATCGCCTAGAATATGTGGCCACGGTACGGGATGTCGAATATTACAACGACTCCAAAGCCACGAACGTAGATGCCACCATCAAGGCGCTGGAATCTTTCCCGGCAAACATCCACCTCATTCTCGGAGGAAAGGACAAAGGCAGCGACTACAGCGTCCTGAGAGACCTGCTTCGCCAGCGCGTAAAGCGCGTCTATACCATCGGGGCTGCGGCTGCGAAGATCGAATCGCAAGTCAAAGGTGCGGCGGAGATCGTGTCCTCCCAAACCTTGGAAAACGCGATCAAGAGTGCCGCCGAAGCAGCCCGACCAGGGGACATCGTCCTGCTGGCCCCCGCCTGCGCCAGCTTTGATCAATTCCGCAGTTACGAACACCGCGGCAAGGTATTCAAGGAAGTGGTGGCGCAACTGGCTGAGCAGGCGAAGATGGCGACCAAGTAGTTCGACCACAGAGATACACAGAAATTCCTCCCGTCACATTTCAAATGAACATTCGGAGTAACGCTGGTTCATGCGCAACGATGGTATGAATAGGTTGTCCCCGTGTCTCTGTGGTGACCAAGGTTGTAGCCGATGGCAAAGCGCGTCAGTGTCGACGGATGGCTATTCACTGTAACCCTGCTTCTCATCTTCATCGGTTTGGTGATGGTGTTTAGCGCATCCGCCGTGATGGCGAAAGAACGCTACGGATCCGGCTACTTTTTTCTGCTGAGGCAGTTGGGCTGGGCAGCTGCGGGGATTGTAGCGATGGTGGTGGCCATGAAGGTCGACTACCGCCGGTACAAGCATCCCGCGGTCGTGTTTTCCCTTCTGGGCGTGACTACCTTGGCGCTGATCTCGGTTTTCTTTCTCGATCGTGCTCACCATACGCACCGCTGGTTTCATTGGGGGCCGCTGTCGTTCCAGCCTTCGGAAATGGCGAAGCCGGCGCTAATTTTATTTCTGGCGTTCTTTCTGGCGGACCGCACAAAGTCCATGGCGGACTGGCGTAACACCGTTCTGCCGGCCGCCGTCCCGACGCTGGTGTTCATTGCATTAATCGTCTTTCAGCCTGACCTGGGGACCGCCATCGCCTGTGGCGCTATTACGGTCTGCATCCTTTTCGTAGCGGGACTCGATTTGCGCTATCTCGGATATGCATTTGCGGCGTCCCTATTGCCGCTGTATTTTCTGATTTTCCACGTAGCATATCGCCGTGCGCGCATCCTTGCGTTTCTCGATCCTTACTCAGACCCGCAAGGCCGCGGGTTTCACATGATTCAATCATTGATCGCGGTAAGCACCGGAGGCATCACCGGTGTCGGGCTGATGGAGGGCAAGCAGAAGTTGTTCTATCTGCCAGAGCCGCACACTGACTTCATTTTTGCCGTGACTGCAGAGGAATTGGGACTGGTCGGCGCGCTGGTGATTGTGCTGATGTTTGCAATCTTCCTGTGGCGCGGCACGCGCACCGCTTTGCGAACGCAAGATATGTTTGGGCGATTCCTGGCCGTAGGAATTACCTGCATGATTGTGGTTCAGGCTTTCATCAACATCAGCGTGGTGCTCGGTCTGATGCCTACGAAAGGTATTCCGCTGCCGCTGGTCTCCTACGGCGGGTCTTCGCTGCTGGTGACTCTGGGCTGCATCGGCGTGCTGCTCAACATCTCAAAGCAAGCGGAATAAAGACAGAAAAAAGGGCAGCCAATATAGCTGCCCTTTTTCTTGCTAAGCGACTTCTACGGAAGTGGGACTTTGGCAAAGTCGACGTCCTGAACATGCGTTCCCCCAACCGAACGGCGGCCGTCGGTCCAGGTCACGAATGCATTTCCATTCAAGGCGGTATCGTAATCGTAATCGCCGGCGTAGCAGCCTACGACGAAGGGATCGTCCTGGGCTGGCTCTGGAATAATTCCAGTGCTAATCGCGAACTCCGGTAGAAACGATTTCCCATTGGTTTTTGACTGCCTGCCCACCCGCTCGTACTTGCATCCCGCATCCGTAACGGCATTGCAAGCGCTGGTGGCGCTGCGGCGATCGTACCAGGCAGTCGTTACCCTGCCCTGAAGGTCGACCGAAAGGGAAGGCATCCATTGCGTCTTGAATGGGCCGTCCTTGTCAGTGTTGAGTTTGATAGGTTTCGACCACGTCTTGCCGTTATCGATGGAACGTACATAGAAGATGTCGCCGTGATCTTGGCCAGTCCCGGCGCCAGCATAGTCGTAATGCACCACTCCCTGCGGGCCCACTCCGGGTTCGCCCCAGCCCATATGCCGCCAGATTGGATTGACCTGTGCGAAGTAACCGCAGGTTGAGTCACCGGGAGGATTGAACCTTGGACCCAACGTAGCTGATGTCCAAGTGACGCCTCCGTCCAAGGACTTGTACATGATGTTCTGCCGCGTGCTCAGACCGCCTCCGCCTTCGTCCATGCCTGCAACAAATACGGTGCTATTGTTGCCTTCAAACCTCTTGGCGCCTCGCGGAGAGCCGGTGATCTGTACGTTGCGGATGAACGGGTTGCCTGAATTGAGTAATACGGGCGTGGTCCAGGTAACACCGTCGTCAGAGTGGGTAACGGATGTAGCGCCGTTCTGGTCGTAATCGCCCCACGAGATGTACATTCGGCCATACTTTCCGCTGGTTGGTTCGTTGTCCACCCACATCGACTCGCGATCATCCGCGCCGCCGTTATGAGCGCAAGCTCCAACCGTCCAGGTCTTGCCATTGAGTGAGGTCCAGAGGCCGACGCCCTGACCGCCGCAGCCCCCCACCAAATCGCCTGCGAAAAACTTGCCCAGCTTGGAGTTGAAAATAACAATTGGATCTCCAAGGTTGAAGCCATGACCGTTCTCAAATGGCCGCGGATTAATTTCATGGAAGGTTGCGCCACCATCGGTGGAGTAGGATGCACCCGAATAGGTTGAGCCGTCGCCCGCTGAGTCGTTGTAGTTGACTACGATGGTCTTGCCGCCATTCTTGGTACTGGCCCCAGCCATGTTTTCACTCTTGGTGCAGCTTTGAGAGCTGGTGCAGGCTCGGTTGCTGACGCGGATGTTGGGAGGAGCGGTCGGGCCGTTTGCGGTTGCACTCGGCTGACCTCCCTTTACGATTCCGCATTCAATCAGAGCGCGGCCGGCGCGCATATTTTCCTGCTCCATGAGTCTCAACGACTGAATCTGCGAGCATTCGATTCCTACTGAAGTCATTTGGGCGCGAACCGGCGCCGGTTGAAGGACACACGCTACCAGAAGCAACACTGGAAGCGTAAAGTAACCGAGCGTTCTAACTCTAGCGGACATCTCCATTGGGTTTTTCCTCTTTTCCGGTAACCATTTTTCCAGCTTCAGATTGTGAATGTGAACTTCGCTGCTGCGTCTCTGATTTCGGTGCCGCCGCGGTCCCAAAGTATTTCTCATCCATCCAGATCGCGGCATTCTTCTTCATCTCGTCTATTGCTACTTGCAGTTTCTCTTCTTGCAATCGTTGCTTGATCAGCGACGACACTTCTTCGAGTGGTTCACGCTTTCGCTCTACCAACTGGATAAGGAGGATGCGGTCCGGAGTATCTTCCACCTGAGACCACTCGTTCTGTTTCATCGCGAACGCCACTTTCTCCATGTGAGCCGGCAACTCGCCTCGCGGGAAGGTGGAAGGTGCGGTATCCAACAACGCGTCTTTTGAGCCTTTGAAGGCATCCGCCAGTGCATTTGCATCACCCGCTGAAGCAGACGCTTGAAGAATCGCGTCGGCTCGGGCTCGGGCATCCTGCGGATTTAAACCGGGCCCACTCTTCGTCGCTTCGTGTCTCTTCCAGATGAATAGCCGGCGAATGGATACTTCGTCATAGTCGGAAAGGTGAGTGGCGTAATACTGGCGAACTTCCTCGGCTGTGGGCTCGGCTTGACGTTTAAGGTGATCAAATTCCGCATTGGACAAGGTCTGGAGGCGATCGATCATCAATTGACGGCTAAGCTCGGGCGTGGAATCAAGGTGCTCGGCCAGCGCCCTTTGTGAAAGCATCAGCACCGAGGCATAGTCATCGCCAAGTTTTCGGCGGTCCTTCTCAGTGGGATCCTGCTTTTCTCCCTCAAAATCGTCAATTCCGGCCTCGAAGTCCGCCTGCGTTATTTGCGCGTCTCCAACTTTGAGTATCACTCTTTCAGGGGCGGAGGGATTTGACTTTGCAGTTGCCGGGACTGAGCCTTCCGGAGAAGCTGCAGCACCCGAGTCCGCCGAGGTTTGTGCGTGGCCCACCGAAACAAGAATCGTAAGAAGAAGGAAGAGACAAAAGGATATCCGCGTCTTAATCACCGTTTCCCCGAGCACCGCTTTTGTTTGCCTCAATGAATCAGGATCCCTGGCTGTTAAAGGACGAAGAGCACTTGCACGGCTGGGAGCGAGGCAAGAACTCACAACTATCTGAGCTAGTACGCGAAACTATATGACTGGGTACAGGCGAGTCAAGATGAATTGTTTTGCACTCTAACTTCCCAGAGTCGGATAGATCGCGCTTCGAGATGCGAATCGGCGAGCAACCACATTCCAGGATCAGAGAGAGCGCACGCGATCTCATGCGAAGAATGTGTGGGCAGCCTCCTGAGCAGAGGCAATGCACTAACCATAAAAAGAGGCGCCCTCGAGTGCGGGCGCCTCGGTAAAGCAGTCTTGAGCAAGCCAGACTAGAACGTGTTCTTGCAAACGCCCGGGACGTTCCCGTTACGCGATTTGCTGGCCAGTTCTAGCATTTCTTGCATGACATAGTTCTTGCCGCCGACGGTGTTGGTGTACTTGTGACCGTTGCCATCCGTCTTGACGGTGCCGAACAGCCATGCGCAGCAGTCACCTGATTCGCCGCAGAAGTTTCCGGCCCAGGCTGTCTTGAGGTTAACTTGCGGATCGCTGACCGTCTCGGAGAACTCGTGCCACATGATGGCAGTCGTTCCATCCGCGCCGGGATCATTGTTGGGGCTGCCGTGGTCGCCTAGCACGACGCTGGTTTCGCAACCGCTCGGGCATTGGTCAGGGTCGCCAACCATGGAAAACCGGATGACCTCACCGGAGACGATTGAGGTCGATGGGCTGTGATAACCGCAGTACGACGAGCAGAAGCCACCATGGTCAATTACGTCTTTGTAGGTCAGGACGAAATAGATTCCATTGGTGTCGTTGGGCAGGTGCTTGTTCTTGATGGCATTGGCGACGATGGTCTGAATCGGTCCGGAGCCATTGATGCTCTTTCCCAGCGAATAATTGTCATGATAGTCGTCGGTGGTGGCGTTATGCTTTACCACGTTGGGAACTTTCTTGTTAGTGTTGTCGGTGTAGGTGGTATTGATCTTGTTCTGCGTGGAACCACCGAGATGCGAGAAGTAGAAGTCGATGACCGCTTTATCTTTTTTCGTCCAGTTGCCATACCAGATAATGTAAACGGTCGGTGCGGTCTCAACCACGGGACCGCCGTTGTAGTTGATGTCGCATGGGCTGCCGTTGCAATTAGAGGGAGGCCTCTGACCGGATTTGTAGGGGCGTAGTGCATGGTCCAAATATGTGTCTTGGGCGAGCGCGGAGCAGACAAAGCACACCGCGAGCAGAGTACATAGCCACAGCTTCTTCATTTATTTTTTCCTCACGTGAAATTTGAAACCTGGGCCTAACATCTCCTTGGGTAAGGAGCCACCCATTGTTGGCCGAAAACATCCGCAAGTCAATGTGAAAATAATTGCATAGTGACGCAACGGAGCCTGGGATCAGGCGCTGCGGTTGTGAATTCTAGAGATTCGCAGAGGAAACAGTTTCTTGATCGATAGCGCAGCAATAAACATTCAAGTCGGCCTTTTCCCCAGATGCAACCAAAGCGTTAACTGCCTCTAAGCCAAGGCCGTCGACCCCTGATTTATAGTCAACCCATGCGGGCGATTCTGGCGGGCGGCGGGACCGGTGGACACGTGATCCCGGCGATCGCTATCGCCCAGCAGTTGCGCTCCGACTATGGCGCGGAAGTACTGTTCATTGGTACTTCACGGGGAATAGAGAATCGCCTTGTCCCGGCGGCTGAGTTTACATTGCGTCTTGTGCAGGTTGGCGCGTTGAACCGAGTAAGCCTTAAGACGAGGCTCAAGACGGTCCTCGACCTTCCGCGGGCAGTTTGGGATTCGCGACGCATCCTCTCAGACTTTCAGCCTGATGTTGTTATCGGCGTCGGCGGCTATGCTTCCGGTCCGGCGATGCTGGCAGCGTTGTTAACCCGAATTCCGACGCTTGTTTTTGAGCCGAATTTCGTTCCGGGGTTTGCCAACCGCCTGGTGGCGCCACTGGTTTCGGCCGCAGCTGTCCACTTTGCTGAAACTGGAAAATACTTTCGCCGCTGTGAAGTCACTGGCGTTCCCGTTCGTGAAGCTTTCTTTCAGATTAGCGACAAGAACCCGGCAATCCCCATGCTGCTCATTTTTGGGGGCAGCCAGGGCGCACATTCGATTAATCGAGTGGTCATGGAGTCAGTGGCGGACCTTCAGGCGCGAGTGCCCGGAATTCACATCGTCCATCAAACCGGTGAACGTGACTATAATGACGCGCAGGCCGCATATGCGAAATTGGGCGGCGCGATCGAAGCCTATCGCTTCATTGACGACATGCCCGGCTGGTTTGCGCGCGCGAGCTTGTTAATCTGCCGATCCGGGGCAAGCACCGTGGCGGAAGTGACTGCGGCAGGGAAGCCGGCAGTTCTGGTGCCTTTTCCGCGTGCCGCCGACGACCATCAAAAGCGCAACGCGGAAGCGTTGGAGCGAGTTGGAGCCGCGGTAATGTTGGAAGAGTCGAAACTTGACCGCGATAGCCTGGTACAGTCAGTCGCCGCGCTTTTCAGCGATCCCCTGCGGTTGCGAAGTATGGGGGAGGCGGCGAGAAAATTGTCGCATCCCGACGCTGCGCGCGATATCGCTGCGATCGCAGCCCGGCTCGCAGGAGCAAAGAATTAGCCACGGGATATCGATATGTATTTTCTGATCTGAGTGGATCCGTAAAATCCGTGGCTAGAACGTTGATCTAAATGTTCGCCAAAATTCAACGCATTCATTTTGTCGGGATCGGTGGGATCGGCATGAGTGGTATTGCCGAGGTCTTGCTGAATCTCGGCTACAAAGTCTCCGGCTCCGACCTGAAAGAATCGTCGGTCACACAGCGTCTGGTTAGCTTGGGTGCGACAGTGTTTATCGGACACCGAGCCGAGAACATTGCTGGCGCTGAGGTGGTGGTCGCCAGTTCCGCCGTGGCCGCGGACAATGCCGAACTCTCCGAGGCTCAAGCCCTGCACATACCGGTAATTCAGCGCGCAGAGATGCTGGCAGAGTTGATGCGCTTGAAATACGGCATTGCCATCGCAGGCATGCACGGTAAAACGACGACAACATCGATGGTCGCCGCGGTCCTGGCGGGCGGCGAACTGGATCCTACGGTTGTGGTTGGGGGGCGGGTCGACGCCATGGGATCGAATGCGCGACTGGGTAAGTCGCAGTATCTGGTTGCTGAGGCCGATGAAAGCGACCGGTCGTTTCTAAAGCTCTCGCCGATTCTCGCGGTTATCACAAACATCGATCGCGAACACATGGATTGCTATCGCAACATGCGCGATGTGAGGCAAGCATTCCTCGACTTCATCGATCGCGTGCCGTTCTATGGCATGGTCGTGGTTTGCAACGATGATGTGCTGCTACGCCGCCTGTTCCCTTACATTCGACGCCGCATGATTACATATGGCACGCGCCGGGGTTCCGATTTTTTCATCAAACTAGGCGAGCCGATGATGCAACTGGGCGAATCTCGATCCGTCAGCCGCTTTCATGTGACCTTTAAGGAAAAGGATCTGGGCGACTTCCGGTTGCACGTACCCGGAGTGCACAATGTCCTCAACGCCACTGCTGCCATCGCGGTAGGCATCGGATTGGACATTGGTGTCGAACACATTCGCTCCGCCCTCGAGAACTTCCGCGGTGTGGATCGCCGATTCCAGTTGCGAGGCCAAGCCGCGGGGGTAAGCGTCATTGACGACTATGGGCACCATCCCACGGAAATCAGGGCTACGCTTGCCGCCGCACGGCAATGTGGTTTTCGTAAAGTGCATGTGGTATTTCAGCCACATAGGTACACTCGCACTCAATTGCTGATGGACGACTTTGCGGCCGCTTTCGGCGATGCCGATACGCTTATCGTTCTCGACATTTACGCGGCGAGCGAACCGCCGATCGAGGGCATTACCGCCGAGATCCTGGCGCAGCGCATTAAAGAGGTGAGCGGACGTGAGGCTCATTACGCGGCTTCTTTCCCTGATGCCATGCAAACCGTTGTCGCCGCGGCACAAGAAGGGGACATGATACTGACCCTGGGAGCGGGCAGCGTCTCGCAATTGGGACCTCAGATTCTAGAAAGCCTTGAAATGCGCAAACCAGAGGTTGCCTTGGGATCGCTTAGCGGTCAACGGGCGGAAGCGGCGAAACCGTAGTCTTACAGCCCCCGCCTTTTTTGCGGAAAATTCGGGAAAAATCAGGAAACTAAGACGCCCCTTCCTCCGTACATAACATTGCCGGATAACGAATTTAGAGGTATTCCGTCTAATTGGGCAGGATCGGCGAGGAGTAAGCAAATGGCTTGGCAAAAAGCGACTTACTGGATGGCAGTAGGGCTTCTGACGGTGATGGCTGGCAACTCTTTTGTCAATCGTCATGGGGAATGGCTCAATGACTTGTCGGACCATTCGGCGCAGTTGGCTCAGGAGGTTTCTGGGAGGGCGATGGCCTATGCGGGCGTAGCCGACACCATGGTTGGCCGAGGTCAAACCCGACTGGTCAGGGCGCAAACGAAAGTGGCTTGCGCGCAAACACGACTTGCTTCCATGGAAGTGGTTATCGCGCGCGAACAGGCGGGTCTGGCCAAGCTGGCCTCGGAGAGAGCGCGGGTTGCAATGATCGAGCAAGTAAGACCAAGATTGATTTGCCCGCGCCGAGCAATCACGGTAGTGATTCCGCAAGTCCGTCCCATGGCGACCGCGGACCCGATCTAGCCGGGAACCAGAGATCAGTCGAGGCACGGCCGGCGCCCGGCCAGCCGGTACGCTAGGCCTCTCACGCTGAAAATTTTCCGCTTCGTTTTGACAGTTCCACAATCCAACTTAGCGTTCTTGATTCTTTTCCGGAGGATTCCCATGCAGGAAACAGCGCAGCAATACATCCAGCGCATTCTCGGTCACATTGATGGACAAGATCCCATGCGAGTACAGAAGGAAACACCCAAGAAGCTCGCAAAGCTGATAAAAACGCTGAACAAAAAGCAGTTGGCGACGCGTCCCGAGCCTGGGAAGTGGTCGATCGCGGAGATTCTGGCGCACCTGGCCGATGCGGAACTGGTGGGCGGATGGCGAATGCGACTGATCCTGGGAAGCAACGGTGTCTCGATCCAGCCCTTTGATCAGGACGTTTGGGCCGAGACCCTCGGCTACGCCAAGCGCGATCCCAGGGTTTCTCTCGAGACCTTCCGCGCACTGCGCGAAGCCAACCTATCCATGCTGAAGTCTTTACCGAAGAATCTGTGGGAAAACCACGGCATGCACCAGGAACGCGGCAAAGAAACAATTACCCATATCGTGCGGATGTTTGCCGGACACGATCTCAACCATGTGGCGCAAATCGAGCAAATCAGGAAGGGAAGCCGGAGTAAACGGGCGGCTTGATCGGTCAGGCCGGAGATTGCGCCACTTGATTACTGAATAGCACTCTCGTGCCGTGTCTTTTTGTAAAATGCACCAAGTTTCATCTACCTCAACTCGTCAAAAGCATTTATAGTTATTTCGCTCAGCGATTCACTGACGACAACTGACCTGTTTGGATGGCGCGTAAAAGCGGTTCCACCATCGCCCAGGAAGAGTTGTATCCACCGGCCCACGAGCCCGCTCGTCCCGTGCCCGACGATGCACTGGACGATGCCCGGTTGCTCGACTTGGACGTGGAACAGGAATCGCCCTTCCTGCGGGGACAAAAACGCGTCTCGGTTCGCCGCGGTTCTCTTCCAAAAAAAACTGCTACACAACTGACCTGGGTGGTGCTTGGTTTGGGCATCGTCTTGGTGTGTACCCTGGCGGTCGCAGCGCTTTACCACTACGGGGAGCATTCGTGGCGTTTCCGGGTGGAATCGAGCGATGACATCGAAATTACCGGCGTGCACAACGTAACCCGCTATCAGGTGATGGAGGTCATCGGCGGCGACATTGGCCGCAACATCTTTTTCGTGCCGCTAGCGGAGCGCAAACAGGCACTGGAAAAGATTCCCTGGGTCGAGTCCGCGAGCGTGATGAGGTTTGTGCCCAACCGGTTAAGAGTTGAGATTCATGAACGCACGCCCGTGGCCTTTGCCCGGGTCGGATCTAAGATTTCCCTGATTGATTCCGCCGGCACCCTAATGGAGTTAGCTGCCGCAGGCCGGCAGAAATACTCGTTCCCGGTAGTGCTGGGGATGAGTGCGAACGAGCCTGCCTCGACGAGGGCGGCGCGCATGAAGATCTACACCGACGTGATCAACCAACTCGATGCGGGCGGGACGCACTATTCGCAGGATCTGAGCGAAGTGGATCTTTCCGACGCGGAAGACGTGAAGGTCATGGCCAGCGACCCGCAAGGTGAGGTGCTGGTGCATCTGGGTTCGTCGAACTATCTGGAGCGCTACAAGATTTATGTGAGCCATGTTCGCGAGTGGCGGCAGCAGTTCGACAAACTGGAGTCGGTGGACTTGCGCTATGACCATCAGATCATCGTGAATCCGGATTTGCAGGGAGCGGCGAAGCAGACGCCGCTTTCGATGCCGTCGGTGAAGGCGGCTGTTGCGGCCGGAGTAAAGCCGGCGGCGCTGGTCACACGAATGGGCACGAGTTCGAAAAAGACTGCTCCTGTTGCGCCGGCGATGAAATCGACCACGGAAGTTGCAACCCGGAAAAAGAACGTTAGGAAGCCTCATCACAAAGTGATTGCAAAGAGCCAGCCTGGCCCAACCACTCATCCCGTAAGAACCGTCGCGAGCGTAAACGGCTCTCCAGTGCAATCGACCCAGACTTTTCCTGTTCCCCTGCCGGCAGCGTCAATTAAGCAGACATCAGCAAACGAGACTCCGTCGGCAGGAACGGCGACCAGTGCCACGAAAACCGGCGGCAAACCAAGCCCAGCGATTGCCAAGGGGGAGGCACATCCATAGGTATGACGAAGCAGCAGCAAAAGTTTCTGACGGCGATTGACGTAGGCAGCGCCAAGACCTGTGTGCTGGTCGCGGAGATCGGCGAATCCGGCTTGCGCTATCGCGGCCATGGAATTTCGGAGTCCAAAGGTTCGCGCAAAGGCGTGATTGTCGATCTCGACAAAGCAGTGGCATCCATTCAGAGAGCGGTGGAGCAGGCCGAAGACGCTTGCGGAGCGCCCATCGAGCGCGCGCTGCTGGGAGTTGCCGGTTCCCACGTTCGTGGAGTGAACAGCCAGGGCGGATTGAGTTTGGGTACACGAGCGCGAGAAATTGCGCGCGATGAAATTCGCCTTGCGGTAGACAAGGCACGCGGCATTCCTCTTCCCGCCGACCGAGAAATTCTGCACTTGCTTCCGCAAGAGTTCATCCTCGACGAGCAGAGCGGGGTGCATGATCCACTGGGAATGATGGCGATGCGGCTGGAAGTCCGGGTCCACATGGTGACTGCTGGATCTAGCGCCACGCAGAACGTGGTCACGGCGGTAAATCGCGCTGGCGTTCACGTAGACGACACCGTCTTCGAGCCACTGGCTTGCGCCGACGCTGTCTTGCGGGCTGATGAACGCGAACTCGGCGTGTGTCTGGTCGATTTAGGCGCGGGATCGACCAGCCTGATCGTGTTTCAGGAAGGTGCGGTCATTCACACCGCGGTTATACCGGTTGGAGGCGACCACTTTACCAGCGACCTTTCCGTTGGACTCTGCACGCCTCTAGCCGAGGCCGAGAAGATCAAGAAGATGTACGGCAATGTGATCGTCACCCTGATCCCTGAGGGTAATGAAGTCGAAGTGCCTTCGGTTGGCGATCGAGCTTCGCGCCTGATTTCGCAACGGATGGTGGGTGAAATTCTGGAACCACGAGCGCGTGAATTGTTCGAGATGGTACGCGACAATCTACGACACAGTGGCACGCTGGATGCCTGCGTGGGAGGCGTGGTGTTGACCGGCGGAACGTCGCGGCTCGCGGGAATCATGGATATTGCGGAATCCGTGTTGCGGCGGCCCTTGCGGTTGTCCTGGCCGGCGGCTTTGGCGAAAATGCCGTCCACATTGGCGGAGCCTGAATACGCCACGGTACTCGGAATGGTGCTGTACGGACATCGCTCGTGGATCGCGCGTGGAATGCAGGACACGCGCTGGAGTTCGCGATTGATGGGATTGTTTGCCGGCAAGGGTGCGTAATCTTTGTGTACCTCTTTGTCTCTAGTGGTAGTAAACGAATTTTGCAACTTGGAAAGAAAATCTATCGAGGTGTGTAGGCCATGAAAAAAGAAAACGACATTCGGATCAGCTTTAACGAAGAGGCCCGTAACGACGCGAAGATCAAGGTCATCGGCGTGGGTGGAGGCGGCGGAAACGCCGTGAACCGCATGATCGACGCCGGTATGGAGGGGATCGAGTTTGTCGTGGCTAACACCGACTTGCAGGCGCTACGTATGTCGCGCGCCCCAATGAAGATTCAGCTTGGCGTTAAACTCACCAACGGCCTTGGGGCGGGCGCGAATCCCGAGGTCGGCCGCAAGGCTGCGCTGGAGGATTCCGACAAGATCATCGAAGCGCTGGAAGGCGCGGACATGGTCTTCGTCACCACTGGCCTTGGAGGCGGCACGGGCACCGGAGCTGCTCCGATCATCGCCTCCCTGGCGAGCGAAATGGGTGCACTGACCGTCGCCGTCGTGACTAAACCATTCGCCTTTGAAGGCAAGCGCCGGATGCAGCAAGCCGAACGTGGCATCGCTGAACTCATGGAATCGGTGGACACGACCATCGTGATCCCCAACGAAAAATTGCTCGCAGTGGCGCAGGACGCGGGCTTCTTCGAATCGTTTCGAGTTGCCGACGACATTCTGCGGCAGGGCGTGCAAGGCATCTCTGACATCATCACGATCCCCGGAATCATCAATCGTGACTTCGCCGACGTGAAGGCGATTATGGCGGGCATGGGTTACGCGGTGATGGGAACGGCAACTGCTAACGGTGCGCGCCGAACCACCGAAGCGGCGCAGAAGGCAATTGCTTCGCCGCTACTCGAGGCCGGTGCCATCGACGGCGCCCGCGGCATTCTGATCAACATCACCGGTTCCGCTTCACTCAAGCTGGCTGAAGTGCAGGAGGCGTGCAGCATTATTCAGAACGCTGCTGACGACGATGCCAACATTATCTTTGGCGCGGTGCTCGATGAAAAGATGAAAGACTCGGTCAAGATCACGGTGATCGCTACGGGGTTCAAAGATTCGGACCGCCGTCGCCGTCAACAAGAGCGCAGCAGCTTTGTGGTTTCGCGCGACGCCGATTCGTGGCCGGAAGAGGAAGCTCCCGCACAACAGTCCGAGCCGGAGTTCGATCCCGAGCCGCCGCCTCCACCGATGGTAATGGAGCACGCTGCGCCGCACGCGGCTGGTTTGGCCTCGAACGAATCAATCTCTATCGACAATATGCGGAACGCGATGATCGCAAACTTCGAACAGTCTGATCTAGACGTTCCGGCATTTCTCCGCAAGCGAAACGAAACCATGTAGCGCGTTTATTTCGAGGGCTTCAAGATCGCCGTATTGCGCTCGTCGCTGGCGATAATTCGGTAGAACTTCTTCAATTCGTCGGCCTTGTTGGCCGGCACGCTGAGTTCTTTGATTTCAAACGTCCGGCTATACGCCATCACCTGACCTTTGACTTCAGTCTTGGAGTGATAGCTAGCGAAGCCGAAGTCGGCATCGACCGGTGGAGGCAGTTCATCCACTTCATAGCCTGGCGGGAGAGTGATTTCAAATACGTCCGTATCTCGCGCTGGGCCCGCGAATTCGATGGGGAACTGGCGTGGTTCTTTGATCTCCAATATTCCGCTCCCCTTCGATCCCAGTACACGCGGCCGCACCAGTAAAAGGTCGCCGGTGCCCTTGGCGTAGTCGTCCGATTCGAAGGAATAATTCAAACCGAAAGGGCGATCGGTTTGCTGCAGATTCACCATGCTCGCTTTGGTGATATGAAAGTTGGACAGTGAACCGGAAAGCAGATTCTCGAAGGGCTTAATCCTATCCGTGTCCTTTTTTGCGGTTTGAAGCGCATACCGTTCAGATCGGGCTCGGTCGCCCACTCGGATCTCCTGCACCTCACCTTGCAATCTTCCGGTTGTATCCAGAGTGAGCTTGGCAGTGCGCTGGATGCCATTCGTCGTTGCGGCCAGCTTGGGTAATTCAACCAGTTCTCCGCCATCCGCGGTGACCAGCAAACCATAATTCGCCTGCAGATAGCCTCCAATCTGACCAAACGGAGTGAATTCGTTGGTGGGGTCAAAGAACAGCAGTTTTCCCATCCGCGGATGCTGCATCGTGGCCACCAGGGAAGAATCCGTGACTCCCTCGGGCAGCTTGATCGCCATGACGACGTGGTTGAATCCAATCTGCGCCGGAGTCTGCGACGTAATCGAGCCGCGTTCGGTATTGATCACCACGTAGTAGGAATCGATACCCACTTCGTGCAGCATCGAACTCATCAGCGTCGCTTTGTCCTTGCAGTCCCCATAGCGATGCGTGAACACGTCCGCCGCGGGGTGAGGTTGGAAGCCGCCGATTCCAAGTTCGATGGCCACGTAACGGATATCGTGCTGAACGAATTTCGCCAACGCTTTCATCTTGTCGAGTTGCGTGGGAGCGGACGCCGTCAGGGTGGCGACTTCCTGCTTTATTTTCTCCGACGCGTCGCGACGGTTCGTGGTCAGATTGCGGTACCAGTCCCCCATCTGCTGCCAGTTGGAAAATCCATTCAGAGCCGCGCCTCCCGGCGGATAAAATGAAACCACCATCTGGCCTGCCAATCCCCTCATGGGCGGCATGTCCTCCTCGGCGCGGATCCCTTTCAAATCGCTGACCACCCACTGCGCTCCATTCGAGCTTTGCTGTTTCGGTTGCGTTTCCGGATAGTTGAGCCACTGGGCTTTGAACTCCCAGCCTGGTGGAATCTCCAGAGAATACCGGCTCTCCCGCACCGGAACATCGTTTTGCAACCTCCAAATGTCCTGGAGCACCAGCGGATGCTCCTCAATTTCATATTCGTACCCAACGATATTCCCCGGGTCGGGAGCCGGAATCTCAAGGATCTTTGCTTTCACATCCTCCACCAGTTCCGCGCCTTCGATCATGGGCGGAGACAATTCCACGCCTTCCTTGTCCTTTACTTCGTAGTCTTTTCCCTGGGCCGGAATGCACCAGCCCCGCAAATTCGAGATTTTGCGATTGGAGTTAAGAAAGACCACAACCGTTCCCCGTCGCCGTCCCTCGGGCCGCAGGACCTTGTAGGCTTGCCGAATCACGGTCTTGGTCTTGCTCACCGAGGCAACGCTGACGTTGGTCTCCGAGTAAAGCAACACCGCGTCGGTCTTTTCATCGTGTGCAGGCAGAGGCGTATTCACCAACGCATGCATCCATGCTGGCGCATCCCCGGCAAGGGCCGAAGGAGCACACGCCAGAAAACCAAGAACCCAGAACATCCCGGTGAAGATCCTTCGCCTACCTGCTGCTGGCGCTGATCGGTTGCAAAACAACTTGTGCTTCATCACTCTTCCTCACTTCTTGAAAAAATTGACGTAATGCGGCGTAGTACTTTTCATCCACCAACATTAGGTCAAGGCTAAGCTTCCGAGTTAGGTGCAGTGTCCCGTGGTCGTTTTCCGCCGCCGATGCATAAGCGACAACTTTGCCATCCTGCTTTTGTGCAGCAGGCAGAGTGCCGATTTGCCACCCCAAAGGCATCGCAATCGTCACATCGTCCAGTTTCTCGAACGAGAACTGAAAGTAAATGGGATGTACGCGCTGGGCGCGATCAAACACTCCCTTTTCGCTGGCAGTGAAGATGCCGACGGGAAGCAATTCTCTTCGTCCCGCCCCGGAAACCCAACCCGGTATTTTCACCTTGAATTCCGCCACTAGAGATGGAGAGGCGCTATTCCAGTCCGGCCTATTTGTCAGGTCTACTTCGCTGGCTGCGGGGATGTACTCCTGTACTTGTTCCTCAAGGAACTTCTTCCGGTGAGCATCGTCTTCGTTGTTTGCTCACTCCTTCGCTGGAGCGCTTCCAACCCAGTAAAAGTGATGGTGAGCTTACCTTCAAGGTCACCTGTGTCGGACAGCGTCAAGGTTGCTTTGCGCTCGATGTGAGACGCGGAGGGTTCGGGCACCGTAGTGCGTACCCAAGCTCCGCCTTCTTTATCAAGACGCAGTCCCTGCACCCCGGTGTACGGCCAGGGCAGCAACCCGTAAGGCGTAAATGCGGCTCCGGGATCGAAATAGGCATCTTGGCCGTTTATCTTGACCAGAACGAGGCTGCCGTCCAACTTTCTGGCGTCCCGAAGGTACGGCTGGAAGAAGTACAAGTAGCGGCCCGAAGCCCAAACAGCGTGAGCGTCGAATCCTGCCGCCCGTACGAGTGCCAGGAAAAGCCAGTTGATCTGCCAATCGCCGCCGTATCCTCTCTTCCAGACATCTTCTACGTCGGAAAGCTCCTTTTCGCCTTCCCGTTTCAGCTGCTGCCTGGTTTTGTCCGGCTCGTAGGAGGTGTTATGGATCTCTTGCACCCGCGCGTAGATCTTCTGGAGCTTCATTTCAGGGGAGTCGCTTGGCAAAACGATATCGGCCACGGCATGGTCCATGGCTTTGCGTTTCGACACAAATTCCTCCATGAAAGCGTCATAACGCTTGCCGGTATTCTTCCAGAACTCGGCCTCGTCCTTCTCCACTTTTCCTGACTCATAAGTGAAATCAACCCGTGATTTCACCTCATTCAGAGGCGGCATGAAATCTTCAGTTTGAAAGGCGGGGACGTTTTTCACATGGAGTCGTATTATTCGGTCCTTTTCTTGCTTGGGCTGTTCCGTTCCCGGAGGCAAACTCCGCCAGCCCCATCGAACATTCATGTAGGAATATGGATACAAGGAAAAATCTGCGCTTTTCGTGAACAGTTCCTCGTCCAGAATCCAATTCGAGGCATACAAGTAGCCTCCCGGCAAATTGAGGGTGTAGTAGTACTCGATGATGCTGCCAACTTGCGCATCGGGAAGGGTGAAAGTCTTGGCCATAATCTTTAGCCCTTTTGCCTTCACCAGGGACTTATCGTAAACATCTCCCGTAAATTCGGAAATCGAACCGTCGGGCTTGATGGTCCGGGCCCCGATCTTTACAATCTTGAATCCACTTTCCTTATCGAAAGGAATTTCGATGTCCGCATATTTCCGGCCCTCTTGGGTCAGGACCTTTATCCGGACATAGTTGAATTCGTGGGGCGAGTCTGGGCTATCCACGCGGTCTACCCGGCGATACAAAATGACGGCGGGCGCGCCCGGCGCCAAAGGCTCACTCGTCATCTTGAGCTCCTCGCTCGAGACGGGCTGGAATCCGTCGCTGGCCACAAGGGAAACGGGTACGAGGAACGAAATGTAGAGCGCCAGACAGCCAATGCGAGAAAATACTAGTCGACTACCCAGCAGCGGCACGGCAAAAGTCCTCAGCAATCTGCTCATAGGTGTGCACCTACAGCGCAAATGAAGCGATGAAGGGCCCGTCGGCTACTTGCTACTACTAGTCCCGATTGGTTGCAAGACGACTTGTGCTTCATCGCCTTTTCGTACTTCCTGAAAAAACTGACGAAGCGAGTCGTAATACTTCACGTCGAGCAACATGAGATCCACGCTCAGTTTGCGAGTCAGGTGCAGTGTGCCTTTGTCGTTCACCGCCGACGACGTGTAGGCGACCACTTTTCCGTCATTATTCTGCGCGGCAGGCAGGCCGGCGATTTGCCAACCAAGCGGCATGGCAATCGACACATCGTCAAGTTTTTCGAATGGGAATTCGAAGTAAATCGGATGGACACGCTGGACGCGGTCGAACACATGTTTCTCGCTGGCGGTGAAGATTCCAACGGGGAGCAGTCCCCGTCGGCCGGCTCCCGACACCCATCCTGGAATTTTGACCTTAAACTCTGCCACCAGAGACGGAGCGGAGCTGATCCAGTCTGGCTGGTTTGTCAGGTCTACTTCGCTGGCCGCCGGAATGTACTCCTTGGCCTCGTCTTCGATGAATTTCTTGCGCTCCGTTTCATCCTGATTGCGTTCCTCAAGGCGCCGCTTCAGAGCTTCTAGTCCGCTGAACGTAACGGTGAGTTTGCCCTCCAGATCGCCCGAATCGGAGAGGGTTAAGTCTGCTTTGCGCTCAATTCGAGAGGCTGACGGTTCGGGCAGGGAAGTACGCACCCAGGAGCCGCCATCTTTATCTAGGCGCAGGCCTTGTACTCCAGTTTCCGGCCACTTTAACAACCCGAAAGGCGTGAATGCGGCCCCCGGATCGAAAAACAAGTCCTTGCCCTCGACCTTCACCAAAACCACATTTGCGTCTAGCCGGTGAGCGTCTCTGATGTAGGGGTGGAAAAAATAGTTGCTACGGTCCGAAACCATCACGCCATAGGCTTCAAAGCCCGCGGCGCGCGCCAATGCAAGGAAGAGCCAGGTTAGTTGCGTACCGCTTCCGCGTCCGTTCTTCCACACCTCCTCAACCTTCAAAACCGGTTTCTCGCTCTCGCGTTTCTGCTGTTGTTCGGTCTTTCGGACTTCATACGAAGTGTTGTGCAATTGTTGTACCCGCGCATAGATTTTCTGCAGTTTCACATCGGGCGAGTCATTGGGCGATACAATCTGCGCCACTGCTTGCTCCATGGCGCCCTTCTTCCCTACAAAACTCTCGACCTCGCTATTCAACTGCTTGTCAACATTTTTCCAGAACTGAGCGTCTTCTTTCTCGGGATAACCTGCGACATATATGAAATCTACGCGGGCCTTCAGTTCATTGATCGGGGCCATGAAATCTTCAACTTGAAAAGCAGGAATGTCGTTCGCCAGCATGCGCACGACCCGGTCTGTCCCCTGCTTCGGGGGTTCCGTCCCCGGTGGCAAGTCCTGCCAGCTCCAGCGGATATTGAAGTTGTCGACGTCATTGGTATTGGCATACGGGAGCAAGGAAAATTCCGCGTGCTTGGTGAATAGATCATTGCTCAGGATCCACTGCGAGCTGTAAATCCGATGGTCGTGCAGGTCGATGGTGTAGTAATACTCGAGAACGCTTCCTATCTCCACGGCGGGAAGTGTGAAGGTCTTCGCCATAATCCTCAGTCCTTTGGCTTTCACCAAAGACTTGTCGTAAGCGCCTCCTTCGAATTCAACAATCGTGCCATCGGGTTTGATGGTTCGCGCCCTGATGTTATTGATGGTTCCTGCGAATCCCGTAAAGAAAGGAATCTCGACATCGGCATACTTCCGGCCCTCTTCCGTCAGAATCTTGATCCGGAAATAGTTGTACTCATGCGGCGCCTGGCCCATGTCATAACG
The DNA here is from genome assembly GCA_963771285.1 of uncultured Acidobacteriota bacterium. GTDB lineage: Bacteria > Acidobacteriota > Terriglobia > Terriglobales > Acidobacteriaceae > JABDBE01. The sequence goes on along the minus strand of CAVYSX010000012.1, from coordinate 70,875 downwards.
ATCCAGCTGCCGGAACAAGATGATAGCCGGGGCGCCCGGCGCCTTGGGCTCACTCGTCATCTTGAGTTCTTCGGGAGAAACGGGCTGGAAGCCTTCGCTGGCGCGCACCGGCGTGGGGAGAAGGATCGATAAGCCCAGCAGCAGGGTGATGGCGCAAGAAAAAACTGCTAAACAGCGTCGAAGTGACACAGCAAATTTCCTCGTCAGTCTGTTCACAGAACACAGACCTGCGAACGGCGGCGCATAATAGCAAGGGACAATACAGCAGCAAATAAGGATCGTCAAGTTACGTAGAGTGTTACGCACGCTGTAATCGAACGCATGGATTTCCCGGCGTGCCTGCATGGTACAGATCGTCCGCGATGGCTGCTCTCGAGTGATCGCAACTTGCATCGCAACCACCAAGAGCCATCGCATGAAATTAGCTTGGCGAAGATCAAATGCAGACGGAACATCCTTTCCATCTTTGGGTAGTATCGTTCCAGTAACCTCTTCAGCATTACCAATGGACGTGACCGTTCTAAGAATCATGTGCAACTCCATTTGTGCCAAGTGGTTACAGGGAAATTGAGATCTTCGCCACAAAATCTCTTTTCCATTGCGTATCCTTGCGAACTTTCATAACATCTAGATCAGTAGGAACTTAGCCAGTGGCGACGATCAGTGGCCGGTTTCGTGCAGCAATTGTTGGGTGAATTCCGGGGATAGGTACAAAGCATTGAATTCAGGGAATCGTTCCGCTGGCATTGGTTTCGTCGTCGTTTTCGTTTTGTCGTTACTGTTCTGCCAGCCCGGCATTGCAGCCACGGTCAGCACGCATACCCTGACCTCGCACAAGTCCAAGTCACAACGCATTAGTGAAGGCCAGCATGCCCGCCGCCGCATGCGGCATCTCGCGCACAGCCGCGCAGTTGCTCCCGGAACGACACAACTCACACGCGCTGCCATCCATGCCTCTGCTGTTCAGTTCCACTGCCCTAGCGCACCAGCACGCATCGACGTCATCGATATTATGAGCGGTTCTCAACCAGTTCCTTTGCGCAGGACGTTACTGAGGGTGACATCACTACTGGCGAAGATCCCATCGTCCGCGAAGCGGCTATTGATGCTTTGGGCGGAATGAATGGCACCGTGGTCGCAGTCGAACCCACCAGCGGCCGTATCCTGGCCATGGTGAATCAAAAGTTGGCGCTTTCCAGCGGGGCGCAGCCTTGCTCGACCATTAAGCTTTCAGTGGCGCTTGCCGCGCTCAGTGAAGGCCTCATCACCAAAGAGACCGAGGTCCGTCTGGGTGGCCGCAGCCACATGAATTTGACCATGGCGCTGGCGCATTCGAACAACGCCTACTTTGAGGCGCTAGGCCGCCAGTTGGGTTTTGAAAAAGTCAGCTATTACGCGCATCAGTACGGACTGGGTGAATTAGCCGGCTACAGCATTCCTGGCGAACAACTCGGAATTTATCCCAACGAGGAAATTTCGACCAAGCTGGGTGGTGTCGGCAAGATGTGCTCGTTCGGTGAAGGTGTTTCGGTGACGCCGTTGCAGTTGGGCGCTCTGGTATCGGCCATCTCCAATGGCGGGACACTTTATTATTTGCAGCATCCCACAGCTCCGGAAGATATCGCGAATTTTCAGCCAGTTGTAAAGCGTCGCTTGGATATTGCGCCACTCATTCCCGAAATCTCCGATGGCATGGAAGGCGCCGTACACTTCGGAACCGCGCGCAGCCTGCGGGTAAACTTTAACGAAGAAGAAGTCCTGGGCAAGACTGGAACTTGCTCGCACGCTGGCACCCGCTATGGATGGTTCGCCTCCTACGCGAAGACGGACGTGGGACACATCGTCGTTGTGGTCTTCCTGGAAGGTGGTCGGCCCACGTTCGGACCAAAAGCCGCCGAGATCGCCGGACGCATGTATCGCAGTCTCTACGATCACGACTTCTTCGCGACCAAACCGACTTTGCCAGCCGATACGGCAAACGTGAGCCCGGTCGAAACCTCTCAATAATCTTTCTGCCGATTCTGACTGCACAGTTTCCGTACAGTTGGCAATTGCCGTCCAGCCTTTGCGAGCCTACTGAATCCCGTTGCGTTGCAATTTTCTCCATTACTGCTACGACCCGTTTAACTCCCCGCTTGAATGCCAAAATCACGTTCTGTGCGAAAACTGGTTACGAAAGATTGTCGCCTCCTATCGAATTAAACCGAAGTCTTCAATCTGGGCCGCTAAAATGTAAATCAGATCGCTGATCGGCTCGACCGAGATCATTTATTTTGCTACGGGAGAAGTGAGACCAATAAGATGCAGAAACAGAGGGGATTTTCATTGATTGAGTTGCTGATTGTGGTAGCGATCATTCTGATTATTGCTGCTATTGCAATTCCGAACCTGTTGCGGGCGCGTATTGCCGCCAATGAATCGTCCGCAGCCAGCTCGGTACGAGTGACGAACACAGCCGAAGTCGGCTATCAATCCACCTATCCGACTGTGGGATATGCGAGCACAATGGCTGCGCTTGGACCTCCAGCGGCTACCGGTTGCTCGGGTGTTCTGCCGCTTTCGACCAGCGCCTGCTTGATCGACTGGGTCCTGGCTAAGGCCACCACTGCGGCGACCCCGAAGAGTGGCTATTATTTCGCTTTGACTGCGACCCCGGCCGTTCCCTACTTGAGCTATGTGGTGGGCGGTGCTCCGGCAGCTGCTAACCAAACTGGCGTACGCGGCTTCTGCTCGACGGAAGAAGGCGTGATCCGCTATACAGCCGTGGGTGGCACACCCGTTGCGACGGTTGCGGCCTGTGTTGCGTACACTGCTCTGCAGTAGTTTCTGATCCATACAATTCAAGGCAAGCCGATTAGAATCGCTCCATTCAACCCCGCCTTGGCCTCTGGAACGGCAAGAGAGTTTCGTCGCCAAGTCGCGGGGTCTCGTCTGTTCGGATTCCGAACACTACTCATCACTTCAAGCGTGTGACGCAGTTCCAGGCGGCACATCTCTTTGCGCTCTGCTGGCGCGTACTAAATCCAATCCAAGGTTTGACTGTGCTCGTCCTGCTGGTTGTTCGGTTTTTGTAAAAAAACTGAAAGCCTCAACAGTTCCGAATTGGAATGGGCTTAGAGTTAGCCATAAGAGGAGAGAAGAAAGTTTTATTTGGCGGATGCGACAGGCGGATCGCAACGGTGCTGCGCCATCACTCCGCTATTTTTATGTGCCGATTTATCGGCTTGGTGTGTCACTGTTCAAAGGTTGGACATTCCCAAGCAAAAGTACGATTGACTTTGGCATTTTACGTGACAGGCAGGCAATTGCATCAATGTATCAATCGACATTGAGCGTCTCCTGATGAAGTCAGAATCGAGGGTTGGCTAGATTCCCTTGGGGGGGATGAAGTAATTGTTCTGCTGCTCGTGTCTGCAAGGAACGGAGCTGCGGAATGGGGCATTGGCTAGTTCTCGGGCTTCTACTGGCGGGTTGCGGCGCGGGCGCGCTGCTTACCGGCGTTGTCTATCTAGTTCAGCTCAAGAAGATTAAGACCGACTTACAGCAAACCGCGCCCAGCGGTTTGAAAGACTGTCCGCAAATCAACGATACGCGCGGTCCACGAATCCCAACGGAGGTCCGCGTGACTCCAAACCCGCGCAGACCCTCGTTCGCGGTAGTGCGAGGGGCGTTGGTTCTCGCTTTAACTCATTGCGCAAGTTGGAAATTGTGGGGACACGCATGACTATTCTCCTGGTAGAGGATAGCAAGCTGCTACGCGTCGCCAACACGAGGGCGCTGGTTAAGGCTGGCTATCAGGTGATTGTCGCAAACGATGGAGAAGCGGCTCTCCGTGTGGCTCAGGAGCAAGCTCCCGATCTGATCCTGCTCGACATGATGTTGCCCAAGATAACCGGCCTCGATGTGCTGCGTCGCCTGAAAAGCGATGAGCGTACCAAGGAGATTCCAGTGATTGTCCTAAGCGGTCTTTCACAAACCAACGGAGAGCGGCTGATCAAGGAGGGTGCAGCAGCGTTCTTCGAGAAGTCGGAGAAGACCTTGGCTAACGATGCCGCAGATCTCGTGGAAGCAGTCAGAGGCGTTCTGGCAAAGCCAGTCAAGTGAGGGCAGACATCTTCGTGAAAGCCGCAGTGAAGGGTCGTTGAATCGAGGAACAAATTGACTCGAGGAGGAATTTGATATGAGTAGCGCGAATGCACCTGCACCTTCGGCGGCAGCGGGAGGTGCGCTCCTTGTATCGAACGATGCATTGACGGCCAAGCAGGTCAGCGAGTCACTAAGGCAGTTGGCTATGTTTCCGGAGGTGTGCACCGATGGGCCGACTGCGCAGGCTCTGTTGGGAAAAAAGAAATTCGACGCTGTGATTGTGGATCTTCAGCTTGGGAAACGCGGACTTGCGCTCCTAGAGGAAGTGCGCTTGTCCCGTTCCAACCGGACCGCGGTGCTGCTCGCAATCAGTAATAGCGATGCCGAAACCGCGGACGCATTCAAGGGTGGCTCCAATTTCGTGTTGCGAAGACCCCTTTCCTACACATCGATCGATCGGACTTTGCGAGTTGCGTATGGCCTGATCGTAAGGGAGCAGCGCCGTTATTTCCGCTGTCCGGTCGAGATTGCGGTTGCGATTTGCCGGCCAGAGAGCGAGGACGCGCATGTCAAAAGCGTGAACATCAGCGAAGGCGGAATGGCAATCAAGAGTTCCATCGCATTCCAAACCGACTCCTGTGTATTGGTACAGTTCACACTCCCGGACCATGATTCTGGATTTGCGGTCGAGTCGAGGATCTGCTGGTACCGCGACGGCATTGTCGGATTGCAGTTCACTGGGCTGTCGCCGAAGCAAACTTCGGAACTGCAGGAATGGCTCGCGCACCGGCTGGAAGAGAGCTTTCCCGAGTATGTTGCCGCCAAGTTCCGCAATCTGGGGAGTTCGACGCCGGAGGTGATCCTGCAACCGGAGCGGATGGCCCAGCCCGTGAGGCAGCACGGAAAACAAGCCAGGATTGGAACGCCCTCTACCAAGCCGCATTGTCCGAGAGTGACCTCGAAAATCGGTTGCTAAAAATCGAGATTGCGGAACGAAACCTGAAAGAGCGGTGGCGTGAACTTGTTTCGACTGGCTCGGGCGATCCCGGAGAGCGGCAGAAATTGAGCGATGCGATGGCAAACTTGCGCGGGCTAAAAGAGGCAGGCTCGAGGAAAGATCAATGATGGTTTGCCACCGCTACCCTGGCCGGACGACCGAACGAGAGAAGTAATATGGGCGAGAAAAACCACGCGCTGAAACTTCTGGTCATCGATGATTCTCCCCAGAATCTCGAACTGATCACGGGTGCTTTGGCTCAGAAAGGGCTTCAGATCCTCACCGCCAGCGACCCTGAAGCCGGGTTCGAAATATTCTTGCGAACTCGTCCGCAGATTGTGGTCATCGATTTGATCATGCCCAAGGTCAGCGGAATGGAGTTGCTGGAAAGAATCGCCGCAATCGATCCCGGGACGGACGTGATTTTGATGACCGGACAGTATTCTCCCGAAACCGCGGTGGAAGCGATTCAAAAAGGCGCATGCGATTACCTGACTAAGCCGCTCGATTTGGACAAGATGCGCCACCGGATAAATTCTCTGCTCAAAGATGCGGAGAGCCGGCGGCGCGCGGTTCAACTGGACCGCGAACTGATCGACACTTTTCAGTTTGAGGGAATGATTGGCCGCAGCCCGGTGATTCTGGAAACGTTCGCCAGAATTCGCCGGGTCGCTCCGCATTACCAGACGGTGCTGGTTTCAGGCGCTACCGGAACCGGAAAAGAGTTGGTGGCGAGGGCGCTTCATCATCTGAGCCCACGGGCTTCCGGTCCTTTCGTGGTTTGCAACTGCTCGGCGCTGGTGGAAACTTTACTGGAGAGCGAACTCTTCGGGTACGTCCGTGGAGCGTTTACAGGCGCCAACCAAGACAAAGTCGGAATTTTCGAGCAAGCCAATGGTGGCACCGTTTTCCTGGACGAAATCGGCGAGCTTTCCTTACCTGCGCAAGCCAAGCTGCTGCGTGTCTTGCAGCAAAGGGAAGTGCAGCGCGTCGGCTCTCCGGTTTCGCATACTGTCGATGTCCGCGTAATTGGAGCCACCAATCGCCAGCTTCGCACCATGGTCGCTGAAGGCGGATTTCGCGACGACCTCTACTATCGTTTATCGATGGTGGAGATTCCCGTGCCCCGGCTGATCGATCGCAAAGAAGATTTTCCGTTGCTGCAGAAATACTTCGTGGAGAGATTCGCCAAGCAATACGACAAGCCCGTTCGCGGCATCACCCGGCGCGCTCAGTTGCTCATGGCGGAGTATTCCTGGCCGGGAAATATTCGCGAACTGGAAAACGTGATCGGCAACGCCGCCATGATGACCCAGGGAAATACCATCGATGTGAGCGACCTGCCCGCCCCGCTCAACGGTGTGGCGATCGAGGAAGACGCCGAAGACCAGGCATTGTTGTCCTTGCAGGAAGTTCAGAACCGGCACCTGAGGAAAGTCCTGGAGCGGGTAAATGGCAACAAGGCCCGCGCCGCCGAAATCCTAGGCATCAGCCGCACCACCATCTACGAGATGCTCGCCAAAATCAATGCCAGTAAGAGCGGCGATTCCGGCACAAAAGCAGCAGGCGCCGCCAGGTAATGGCTCTGGCCTGGTTGATGGCCGTTTAAAGACGCGGAAACCTCTTTCCGAAGCGCGGAACGGCCAGCGCTCCAGACTCGATAACTACAAATTCTCCGGAAGTGCGGCTTAGTTAGCCGCTGCGGTGTGTCCGCAACCTGAACACACCATCCGCCATTCCTACGGTCAGAAACGAGGCACGACCAAACTTGCCACGCGGGAAACCATGTTATGTGTATGATAATAAATAGCTTAACTATGATTAGTGAAATCGTCCGCCTTTGGCACCCCTCCTGCAATGACTCAGACGCGAGGAATTTATGCAAACGACAACAGCCGCCAACGTGCAAGAAACGAAAAAGGGCCAGAGCGCCCCGATCCGCCATGACACTGTTCATTCTCTTTTTGATGGTTTGCACGGCCGCGGCGAAAGAGCTGCAACTGAAACCCACGCCCCCGGTTCCACCGGTGCAGAAGACGGCCGTACAGCTGCAAATTGGCGGAGTGGCTTCCGACAAAATCATCTGCTTCGAAATGAAGCTGAATTCGGTTGTGGCCACCGCGACCAATGGTAAGACGACCTCGCTGGTTTCGTCGCCGATTACGGTGGAGATCATGCACTGGGCCGGCGACAGCGAAACCGTGGAAATCGACCAACTGCCACACGGGACTTATTCGCAAGTTTCGATCGCGGCGACGGCGACGCGGACTACTTCTCTAGATCCGGTCAGCGGCCTGCTGGTGATTAAGCCGCTCTCGAAGAACTTCACTTCTGTGATTCACTTCAACCCCACGCTCACGGTTGGCACCACCCCGGTTGCTCTGAGTCTTCAAATCAGCCCGGATAGTGTTGTCAATTCGTCGGCGATCGGAGGCAGCGCGACCCAGAATAGTGCCGCGATGTTACGAGTCACTGCCAGCCGAATTGGTGTACCGTTGCCGCAAACTAAGAAAGTGAAAGTGCAACGGACGGTTGGATCGGTAACCGCTGTGTCTGCGAGCTCCTTCACCGTGATGGATGGACAAACGGGCGCCTCGTTGACCTTCGCGGTCAACTCCGCCACTCAGTTCCGCAATGCCACTTTGTCGACACTCTCCGGACTGATCGTAGCGGTGCGTGGAAAGTCTGCAACGAACGGACTGCTGGAAGCCGTGAAAGTCGAGGCTTTGGAGAATCGTAATGGAGTCGTGATGGAAGGCATCTTCAGCGGATATATTCCGAACTCCGATGTGATCACGCTGGCATCGCAGGATGGTGCTGGAGTTGGAATGAAGAGCGCGATCGTTGGCTCGGGAGTTTCCGTCGACTTGAGTGAGAATCCCAAGTACGTCGTAGACACCGATGATATGGACATGACCGGCATGGCGTCGCTTGAGTTTGACAGCAGCAGCCTGGTGCTCGGACAACATGTGCAAGTGCAATCACTGCGAGGAACGCGCGGCGACACGCATGGCAACTCAGCCCTGATGTCCCCCGAGACGGTGACGCTCGAACCCCAGACCCTTACCGGCACTGTAGCCAACTATCAAGCCGGTGAGACCCCGGGCACTGCGACCTTCGACCTGGTGTTCGCCACCAACGCTCAATACAACGTCATCAACCCGTTCTTCTACACTATGCATGTTTATCAGCAGGCGGGCACCTCAATGCAGACTGCGATCAGCAATGGCGCAGCGGTTCATATCTGGGGACTGGTCTTCTTCAGCCAGCTTCCGGAGAACGGTGGTGGAGCTTCGATCAAGGAAGCTGGGCACCGCGCCGCGCGGTTGTTTGGCCGTTCGCAGAATCAGCCGACCTTCCTCATGGTAGCTGGCCGGATCACCAACTAGCAGTACCGGAGCGACCTGGGGTAGAAACAAAAGAGTCCACGCCTGGCGTGGACTCTTTCGATTTTTCTGGATAACGCGGTTGAAAATCGCCTAGTTGCAAGTCGGAAATTTGAGCGAAGCTACTCGGGTGTGGAAGGTCACAGCGTTATGGGCCGAAGTCTTCGGAATGTATTGATTCACGTACCAGAACGTACAGTCGTCCGTTGGATCGACGACCATGCTGCTGTAGTCTCCCCAGCGGTCGGCATCCGTTGCGGACCCTTTTCCGGTGAAGAGGGAGGCAATGCTCTCCATCGTATTCACCGGGTCGCTCGGAACGCGTCCCGTGAACCCCAAAGAAGGATGCAAAGTAGTAGTGTTGGATTGGCTGAAGCCGAGGGCCATGTCGCCGACTTTGTCCATGGCGATACTGCCCATCCACAACGAATTGCTGCCGCTGGTGACGGTGCCCTGCTGAAAGACTTTGGGTGTGCGGTTGGGATTGCGAATCTCATACCAGCGTTCGCCAGATGCCGCTTTGCTGGTTCCTACCGAATGGCTGACGACCAGTGTCTGGTGACTGCCGAAATTCCGGTAAGCCAGTCGAAACATCAGGCGATCTGCGAGAGAGTCCAGTGTCTGCGTCGTACCAGGTTGCGGAATGCAGCTGCCGCCGCCGCAAGCCATTGTGTAAGCCTTCACCGGGATAGAAATCGGTCCCTTAAATGTGGAGTTCGTCGGGGTGGTGAAATCCACGTGGAAACGGAACAGGTGCAACGCAGTTGAGCTGGAGAGATCGACAAAGAATGCGGGTTCGCCAGACGGAGGCGGCGTGGCTCCATCCACGTTCGAGGGAAGGAAACCAAACTCGTTGGTCTTCTTGAAGCAAACAGCTTTAGCCTTCATCCCTTTGAGCATCGCCGCGCGATCATAGGCGCAAGACTCTGCCGCGATGAAAGAAGAAGGGCCGAATAGATTGTACGAAGCATAATACGCATCCGGCCACACACTGAGTTTGTCGTAGTCGTTAAAAATACCGTTTCCAAAGGTGAAGATATAACGATGGTATTTGCCGGTTGCGTCGGAGCTTTCCGAGACCGCAATACATTCGTTCCCGGTACTGAAACTGCTATCGGCAGCGATCTGACTGATGATCCACCGATTCGCGATCTGGTCGTACAGCACGACCGGGTCAGTCCAGTCGAAGGTCTGTCCCTGTCCGCACAATCCCGAAACTCCGGTAAAGATGGCGCTGATCTGCTGCGGCCCAAATATGGACTTGCCCGTAGCCTTGTCGAAGACCTGCCATGCAGTATTGATGGTTTCAACAACCTGGGTGGCGCCAGCTGCCAGATTGTTGTCAGAAGGAATTCCCTCCAGCGACGAGCCGTTGGCCGAATTCGGAATGCCCTCGAAGTTGAGCCCAATAACCGCGGAAACCGGCGGAGCCAGCTCAGTTCGTTGCTCAGCCCAATCTCTCACGGGAGTGCTGGCACCCGACAAAATGCGGCGTGGCCGGGGATGTTCCACCTCGCGGGGAATCCGGCCTTTTGGCAGCTCCATCGAATACTCGCGCACCGGCAGCGAGGTGTCATGGTAGCCGTCATAAACCACTAGGGGACGGCTCGACGAAGCACTTTGGGCGGCAAGCAGAGAGCTCGGAAAGGCCAGCCCACAGGCTATCAACATCAGCGTGGCGCCGACTGCACGTCTTGAGTTCATACATTCTCCTGATCTCGGATGTTCATATCTGGACAAAAAAAGGAAACCTGCCGGCATTCAGTCGCCGAGCGACGACCGCGACGGTCCGTTAGAGTGTGCGCTGGCCGCGGCTTCCAGTCAAGATGAAAGAACTTGCAGCTCCCAAGAGAGCGAATTTGCCCCGGTACGAGACACGCGCGTCAAATGGCAACGCTCGGCATTTGGAACGAGTGCAAAATCTACACCTCCTACAAACCGGACCGACCTGAAGTCGTTGATTCTCGACGCAGGGATAAATGGCATCTCCCTTGCGACTTGCCAATCGTACGCTGGAAACCCCACGATGCTGGTTAGACAGATCGCTCTGGGCAAAAGGACGCGCTGATGAAAAGAAAGCAAGTCCGACGGCTGACTCTGCTGTTCGCTATGGCTTGCGCAACAGGCTGTCTCGCGAAGGGGGCGTGCCAGGGACCCCCGCTACTCCGGCGGCAACCGCTCAACTGCCCTTCGATCAGGTTTCTGACAATGCCGGCATTTCCCCGACGGCAGACCTTACCTCTGACGGCGTTCCGGTTGGGACCGAGTTGGCGGTTCGTCTGCAACTGGCGCTGTCCAGCGCAGATGCCCATGCTGGGGACTCCTTTACTGGCGTGCTCGATGCACCTATAGTCCTTGACGGCAAGAGGTTACTGCCGCGTGGTACGCCCGTTACTGGAATTGTTTTGGCCGCGCATGCCTTTGACCGTCCAGAGGATCCAGGCTACCTACGTCTGACCCTTGTGTCCATCAGTGTGAACGGAAAGCAGATCGCTTTGCGGACGTCCAACATTTTTGCCAAGGGTTCAACGTCTGCGAGCCGCAGATCTCCGGATTTCGACCAATCCGTCGGCAGCAAAACTTTGCCGACCGCAACAGGATCGGTTGCTTCGCCTAAAATCCAGACTTCTTACGCGCCTGCGAACAGCGAAGTGAGGTTTTCCACAGGGCACCGTTTCACTTTTCGCCTCACCGAACCTTTGCATCTTCCCAGCTGAAACTCCTCCCGAACCTCGATTTGTGCGTTTTGCGTCTAGGAGATCGCCCCTCGGCTTCATCCAATTTTTGTCTCTGGCAGAACTCATAAGAGCCTGTTCAACCGTCACAGCGCTCCGGACTCAGCTTGCCTAGACTTCCCGAATGGGGATCACGTGGCGAACGCATCACTTGCCCAGAATTTCGCAAAAGGAACCACTCCAACTATGAATGCGATTACACAGTTTCAGCTAAGCCAAGAGGAAACAGAGAGTCGGCTGCCCACAGAGCAGCAGTTGCGGGACAGCCAGAAAATGGAAGCCATAGGGCGTCTGGTCGGGGGTGTGGCTCACGACTTCAACAATCTGCTCACCGGCATGGTGCTGTGCAGTGAACTGATTCTCACCGGCCTGGACAAGAACAGCAGACTACGGCATTTCGCGGAGGAGATTCGTTCCGCAGGTGAACAAGGTGTCGGACTTATCCAACAATTGCTGGCCGTCGCACGACAGCGCACGGTCGAGATGCGTGTTCTCGTCCTGAACGACGTCATCTCGGAAGTTCACAACCTGCTCACCCGTCTTATCGGAGAGAATATCGAATTGGTTTCTGAACTTGCCGACGATCTTGGTGTGGTGAAGATCGACCTCGCAGAAGTTCAGCAGATCATCCTCAATCTGGTATTGAATGCTCGCGACGCGATGCCAGAGGGCGGCCGCATAGTACTGACGACTCGAAACTCCAATACACCGATTCCGGGTTGTGCTCAGGGAGCCGATTCCTGGATCGAATTCCTGGTCACGGATAGTGGCTGCGGCATGGATGCAGATACTCGCTCCCACCTATTCGAACCATTTTTTACCACCAAGAAACCAGGGCGGGGCAGCGGGCTCGGGCTCGCCACGGTGTACCGCATTGTGACTCACGCCGGCGGGAACATCGTGGTGGAGAGTGAAACCGGGAAGGGAACACGGGTCTTGGTCCGATTGCCGCAGCTCAGCGTGGCTACCGCAACAAACCGTGTTGCTCCAATCGCCACAGGAACCACATCAGCTCTCCAACGGGATATCGTCCAACCAAGAAAAGCCAAATCAGCGCGAGGTAAATCAGCATGACAACCGCCACCGCCCACGCATTTCTACCGCCTCGACTCGAGGCTTCCAATTTTCTGAATCTGGTGATCGTCGACGACGAGCGCGCGGTTCGTGATGTATGCCGCGAAGTTGCCCAGTCCATGGGTTTCAACGCCATGGTTGCGGAATCGGCAGAACACACCTACCGTCTCCTCGAATCCCACACCATCGACGTCGTGCTGCTCGACCTCAAGCTGCCAGGAGCCGGCGGCCTTGAGGCTTTGCGTCGCATAAAAGAGCTTCGCCCAGATGCTGAGGTGGTGGTTGTCACCGGCTATGCCACCGTGCAGTCGGCGGTTCAGGCCATGAAAAACGGCGCCTACGACTACGTTACCAAACCCTTCACCATGGATGAACTTCGGCTACTGCTGGATCGTGTGGCTGCGCACCTGAGGCTGAAAAGCGAAAACCGCGTATTGCGCGAAAAAATCAAATCCAAGCTTGGCTTCGGCAGCATCGTTGGCCGCGCCCCCGAAATGGAGAAGCTCTACCGCATGATCGCAAAGGCCGCCCAAAGCAACCATCCCGTGCTTGTGCTGGGCGAAAGTGGAACCGGAAAGGAAATGGTGGCGCGAGCCATTCACTTCTCGGGCCCGTTCCGGGACAAACCGTTCATCCCGGTGGATTGCGGTTCGCTGGTGCCAACGCTGATCGAGAGCGAATTGTTCGGCTATGTGAAAGGCGCCTTTACCGGAGCCGTCCAACCTAAGGAAGGCTTGCTGGCTGTGGCTGAAGGAGGCACTGTGTTTCTCGACGAAATCGGCGAGCTTCCGGTTGACTTACAGGCCAAGCTCCTGCGCGCCATTCAGGAAAAGGAAATTCGCCCCGTCGGAAGCACGCGTCGGACTGCGATAAACGTGCGTATTCTGGCGGCCACCAATCGCGATCTCGAACAAGCCGTGGCCCAGGGAACCTTTCGCCGCGATCTCTACTTTCGGTTGAATGTACTGAACCTGCGCATTCCAGCGTTGCGTGAACGCAGGCAAGACATCCCAGTGCTGGCAGGATTCTTCCTCGAACGAATGTCTCACGAGCTAGGGCAGGAGCGCACGCTGAGCGACGACGCTTTGAAGGTCCTGCTCGCCTATGACTGGCCGGGAAATGTCCGTGAACTGGAAAATTGCCTGGAACAGGCCTGCGCCATGAACAGCGGCCCGATTATTCACATCACTGACTTGCCGGGCGCGATTCGAGGCGAAAATGGGCACCTCACAATTCATGCCGAAAGTTCCGTTAAAATCGTTTCCATCTCGGAGTTGGAACGAAGCACGATTCTCAATACCATTACGCAACTCAATGGGGACAAGCTGATGGCAGCCCGTCTCCTGGGAATCGGCAAAACCACGCTGTATCGAAAGCTGAAGGAATACCACTCTCAAGCATAGTTCGAAAGGCGTTCGTGCCAGGGTCGAGGATTCGTCGCTGATCATTAGCGCGGGCGCGTACGCCCGCGCCGCCAGGCAACACTTTGGGGAAAGAGAGAAATCAAGACTCCACATCACTCCCCGAAGCAGATTCCGATGGCGCGGGCAGTGTTCACGATCTGGCCCTCGGGGTCCACGGTCTTTAGTCGTCCCACGGCGTCGGCGATGTCTACGGATTCGATGCGGCCATTTCTCAGGCAGACCATTTTGCCGAATTCACCGGCGGCTACCAGTTCGACTGCGGTGGCGCCGAAGCGAGTGGCGAGGATTCGGTCGTGAGGCGTTGGCGATCCGCCGCGCTGGATGTGTCCGAGCACGCTAACCCGAACTTCTTTGCCGGTACCTGCTGCAACGGCATCGCCGACGCGGTTGCCCACGGAACCGGTGCGCCGGTTCTCTTTCCACTCCTGTGGCAGCTTAATGCCCTCCGCTACCACAATAATCGTGAAGTGCTTCCCGAAGGACTCGCGCGTGGACACGTGACGGCAGATGGCTTCGACGGTGAAAGGGATTTCGGGAATCAGAATGACGTGTGCGCCCCCCGCAACTCCTGCTTCAAGGGCGATCCAGCCGGCATCTCTGCCCATCACTTCCACGATCATGACGCGATGGTGCGACTCGGCTGTGGTGTGGATCTTATCGACGGCATCGGTTGCGGTTGCCAGCGCAGTGTCGAAACCAAATGTGACTTCGGTGGCGCAAAGATCGTTGTCGATGGTTTTAGGCACGCCGACCACGTTCAGGCCCTTGTGAAATAGTTCGAGGGTAATCTTCTGCGATCCGTCGCCGCCAATGCTGATCACGGCGTCGATTCCCAGCTTATGGGCGTTCGTAATCACCTGATCAGAAATATCGCGGATCACCTCTACGTTGTTTTCGAGTTTCTTGTACTGAAAAGGATTTCCGCGGTTAGTGGTACCAAGGATGGTTCCACCTCGCGGCAAGATGCCGCTAACGTCGTTGAGCGTAAGCTCGCGTGATTTTTCCGGCCAGATCAGGCCATCGAATCCGTCGGGAATGCCAATGACTTTCCATTTGTATTTGAGGACCGCTGCCTTGACGGCGGCGCGGATGACGGCATTGAGGCCGGGAGCATCTCCGCCTCCGGTACAAATGCCGATACACCGGATATCAGACATTGTGGCGCGTCTATTGAGCCGTAATGGTTATTGGGGTCGACGTAATCGTTGTGGTGCTAATGTAACTTACGGTGAGCGTGGTAGAAGTGCCGGCTACCGTGGTGATGGTCTGAACCGTTACCGGATCTCCCAAAGTCAACTGGAAATCGGTGGGATCGGACAAAGTCCAGGTTGCGGTGGAAGAGACGTCAACTGTGCCACTCTGGCCGGTCACGGTCGCGAGGGCCGTGAAATTCTTGACTCCGCCACCGACTGGAATCGTAGTGTTGCCCGGGGGATCAATCTTGATGGCTGTCACGTTCCCGAGGTTGACGGTGATGCTGGAGGTGCCGCTCGTCGCCTGAAAGCCAGCGGTGATGGTGGCGGTCCCCGGAGCCGTGCCGGTGACCAATCCCGAACTGTTTACGGTAGCGGCGGTTGAATCACTGCTACTCCATTGCACACCCGAACTCAGGGTTTTTGTAGAGCCGTCGTTGTACGTGCCAATGGCGCTTTCCTGCACGGTTCCACCCTGGTTGATGGTAGCGGTCGGTCCCACGGTGAGCGACGTCAAAACGGGGTCAACAAAAAAGCCGTTGCAAGCGAGTCCCCCAGCGACTAAGAAGAGGGTCGCAAGTGCCGCCACGATCTGGAATTGTTTCTTACGGCTCAACATGTTAGAAAGCCCTGGACGACCATCTTTGGACTGGGTCCAATGACGTGAATAAATTGTAGCAGAGGTAGATTCCGCTGGAACGCCTCGCCGTACCTTTGTGCATAGCCGTACCTTGGGTATTAACTCTGCCCGAATTCGCTTAAGTCTAAGAACGCTTAACCTGGGCAGGAGTTGCAGAATAATTTGTCACATCCAAATGGGGACGTTCAATCTGGGACCCGCGGGGAAGTTACGAGCTTCTAATTCGCTTTTCGCGCCCGACTGATCTTCTCGTCAATCGGCTTGCGACCCGCAAAGCCTTCGCTGGTATCGTGCCAGTGAGTAATGCCCTGCTCTCCCAACTTCCAGCACAGCAGCACGATCTGTCCTTCAACTTTACAGGGGAAATCGAGCAATCCGATATCGAGGTCCTTTACCTGGACGCCGGTGGAATCAATTTCGGCCAACGCATCTTTCACTCGCGGAATGGCCTTTTCGCGCTCGGCCTTGCGGCGCGCCATGTGGACTACGTTGACGAGAATTCCGCCGTGCAGGAAAACACGGTGGGCGAGTTCCTGTAGCTCGGTGTCAACGGCCTCAATTAATTTCTTGCCATCAATAGCCGTGCGCAGCAGGGATTCCAGCACGGGGAGAAGGGATTGGGCTTCGTCGAGGGTAAATGTGCGGTCGGCCATAGAGGTGATGAGGCTATTTTACCATCGGGTAGCTAAGCCGACGTATATCAAAGTGCACGTTGGGGCGGGTGGGAACCCTGTCCCTGATGCGATCTTCAATCGGTCACTGAATCTCTAGCATTCTGTCTAGCGCGACTTTTGCCCAGTGCTTCACGTCTGCTTTCACCTTGATCTGGTTCACGACGTTGCCTTCGGCGAGATTTTCGAGCACCCAGCACAGATGTTGCGGCGAGATGCGGAACATCGTTGTGCACAGGCAGCCCGAGTCATCGAGGGTGATGACTTTCTTGCCTTCTGCGGCAAATTCTTTGCCCATGCGATTGACCAAGTGAATCTCCGTGCCCACGGCGAAACTGGTTCCAGCAGGCGCTTCGCGAATCATTTTCAGCAAGCCTTCTGTGGATCCAATTCCATCCGCCTTCTGGCAAACTTCCCAGCGGCACTCCGGATGCACAAGCACGCGGATGCCGGGATACTTCGCGCGGACATTGTCCACGTGCTCTGGTAAGAATCGCTGATGAACCGAGCAGTGACCTTTCCACAAAATCACTTTTGCAGCGCGCAATCTTTCGGGCGCAAGGCCGCCGTTGATCAGGTACGGATCCCAGACAACCATTTCGCTCAATGGAATACCCAGACGGTAACCGGTATTACGTCCGAGGTGCTGATCGGGAAGGAATAGCAGTTTGGGAGTCTTGGCAAAAGCCCACTGAAAGGCGCCGGCAGCGTTGGAGGACGTGCAGACCACTCCGCCGCGCTCTCCGCAGAATGCTTTAATCGCAGCCGCGGAATTCATGTACGTGATCGGCGTGATGCCCTCGCCGGCATCCGAAGTCAATCCGGCGGCGATGAGTTGCTCCCAGCAATTCTCTACCTGAGTGATTTCCGCCATATCGGCCATGGAGCAGCCCGCGTTGAGGTCGGGCAGAATCGTCACCTGGCCGGGACGGCTGAGCACGTCGGCGCTTTCCGCCATGAAGTGGACGCCACAGAAGACGATGTACTTGCCTCCTGCGCGAGCCGCCTCCTGGGCCAGCTTATAGGAGTCGCCGCGGTAGTCGGCAAAGCGAATGACTTCATCGCGTTGGTAGTGGTGTCCGAGCACGACGCATTCACGGCCCAGCGCTTCACGCGCGGCTGCAATGCGGCCGTCCATCGTGTTGTCGGGCAGGACGAGGTAATTTTCCAGACTGCAAAGTTCAGTTGCGGTAGCCATTGTCATGTCTCGCCTTCAGCTCCAGATGCGACCGCGCTTGCGACAGTTTTCGCAGGCATCGAACGCTTGATCCGGAACGGGGATGTTGAAAGCTTCCAGCGGCTCCAGTCGGTTCACTGCGCGGTCTCGATTCCGGAGACGTAGCAAATTACATCTCTCCGAAACTCCACCACGCCCAACCGGCGGGGATGTTGAAGCCACTAAATAATATTCATCTGCACTAGTTTAAGATGCTCAGAGACAGCTAAAGAGTCGCCTTTTTTAAGGGCCAAGTAACCTCTCGCAAGTGACTGAGTATCTTGCAGTATTGTGCACCGGAACGGTTGCACAGCGCAAGCCAGTCGACCTTACCAAAGGCTCGGCCACGTCGACGTAGATCTACCGGCAAAGGGTCTTAGGCGGAATACAAGCCCTTTGCGGGTGTACACTGTGCCCACTTCGCGGAAGAAGCGACTCCAAAAGTTGTAGTCCAACCACAGCGACAGGGAGAGAAATATCATGGCATCCGTATTGATTACAGGAACGAGCAAAGGAATCGGTCTCGCGACCGCATTGACGTTGGCACGAGCTGGCCACAAGGTTTTCGCAACGATGCGTAATCCCTCCCGAGCGCCCGAACTTGGCGAAATTGCGGCTCGCGAAAAGCTGCCGATAACGATCTTGGCAATGGATGTAGATTCGGATGAGTCGGTGAAGACAGCGATCGCAAGAATCCATAAAGAAAACGGCTCTTTGGACGTGCTCGTCAACAACGCGGGAATTGAGCGTAATGGATCAATCGAAGAGACCCCCATCGCCGACTTCCGCGCAGTGATGGAGACTAACTATTTCGGAATTTTGCGATGCGTGCAAGCAGTGGCGCCGGAAATGCGAAAACGAAAAAGTGGTTGCATCATCAACGTGACTTCGGTCGCAGGCAGGATTGCCAACGCCCCCATGTCTCCGTATGTCGCGTCCAAATGGGCCGCCGAGGCGTTGAGCGAGATTCTGGCGCAAGAGATGAAGCCCTTCAACGTGCGGGTCGCGATTGTGGAGCCGGGGATTATTGAGACTGAGATGGCTACGGAGATCAGCAAAGCCGTGCCTCCTTCAGCCTATCCCCAGCCGGAACGCTTCGCATCTCTATTCGCCACTGCGCTGAAAAATCCCGTGTCACCCTCCGTGGTGGCGGAGAAGATTCTCGAAATTATCGATAGTGCCACCTGGCAGCTGCGTCATCTGGTGGGCCCGGATGCCGTCCCATTTGTCGGGTGGCGCCAGAGCATGAACGACGAGGAATGGGTCAGCATGAACGCCAGCGACGACGAAACCTGGTATAAGCGGATCGAAAAAGATTTCGGCATGGACTCGCGCCCCGAGAAGTTGAAAAAGGCAGGCTGAAGAAGTCAGCCGGTTGCGATCTAGTGCGCGCTATCGGCTTTCCCCAGCGTTCGTCCGTGCGACGGGTCCGGCGAGTTTGCCGTATTTATATCGATGTGAATCTGCTTGGCGAAGGCGATTCCCGGCGGATAGCAATTGCCGTCATCGTGGTAGGTCGCCGGACAGCTGGCTGCTTGCGGTCGCTTAGGAGACTGGGCAAACTGCCACACATCCGCGAAGGAAACACCGCTTGCTGAGGGTCGCGGAATGTGGGTTGGGAGAGTGCACCCAGGCGACGGCGGACACGCATCGTTTGCCACCCAGTAGGCGATTTTTCTACTGCCCGCGTTCTTCCGGATGTCGTCAGCGGTCACGATATCCTCGCCGCCTTCCTTTGCGGCGGAAATTCCCGAACAATAAATACCAGCACCAAATTTGCCGGCTGCGACGCTGTCCACCCAGGCATAGATATAGGCTTTCTGCTCCGGCAGCATGCGCCCGCCCTGCTCCTGATCGAGGAAGATGATGGTTTGCTCCGGGAATCCCTCACGCCGCGCGGCCGCGACCGCGGCCTGGCCATCGGTGTTGCCGAGTTTTGTAGCCGCCGCAGCCGATTTTAATTCGTTGTACAGCCTGCCATTGAATAGAACTAGAAAACCGAACCCTCGGAACTGCAACTTCTGGCGTTTGCCAGACCAGGTATTGGTTTTCGCGCTGGGAGGCTGGTTGAGCCAATAACCCGTATAGGCAAACAATGAATGGAGGACGCCCAAAGTTTCATCACCGGGATAGTTGTTGCGATCAAAACCCAGGTAGACCGAACTGCTTGGTTCCGCCGCGGGCTGTGGGCTCGGAGCCTGAGCGCAAACGGTTTCGAAGAAAGAGAAAACAACGAAGATTAGAAGAGCCTGTTTCACGAATTAGATTTTACTTCACTCTGGATCAAATGAAATGGGCCACAACGGACGCAGGGTTTCATCAAGAAAACCAAACATGGTTTTCCTCTGTGGACCTCCGTGCTCCCTGTGGTTAGAGGTTTTACGAGAAGCCGTCAGAGGCTAACCGCCGATGTGCACCATCGTCCTCGAAGCCGGCACAAAGTCCGGCTCACCAATATGGTGACGCGCTTCTTTTTTCTGGACCACAGCACGGATGAAGTCGGTCAGTTCTTTATCCGACGCGCCACGACTCATCAACTCGTGTACATCGTGGTCCCAGATGGAAAACAAGCAGGTTCGGATCTTTCCGTCGGAAGTGACGCGGATGCGGCTGCAATGTCCACAGAAAGGATGGGAAACCGGGGCGATGATTCCGATTTCACCGATGCCGTCGTCGAAGCGATAGCGTCGCGCGGTTTCACTGCGAGCGTGAGGAATCTCCACCAAAGGCCGGTACTCAGCCATACGCTCCACAATTTCATCCAGTGTGACAACGGTAGCAGGCGACCAGACGCGGTCCTCTCCCAGCGGCATGAATTCGATGAAACGAACAATCACACCTTCTTCCCGCGCAAACATGCCGAAGGGAATAATCTGGTCTTCATTAAAGCCGCGAATGAGGACGCAATTAACTTTCACCGGCCAAAGGCCGGTGCGTCGTGATGCGCGGACTCCCGCCAGCACGTGATCGTAGCCATTCGGCACACGGGTAATCCGCGCGAACCTGTCGGGATCGACGGCGTCCATGCTCACCGTGATGCGGTTCATCCCGGCATCCTTGAGTGGCTTCGCCATTTCAGCGAGTAGATGGCCGTTCGTGGTCATGGCGAGATCGAGCGGATCGCCATCGGAGTCGCGCAACTGGGCCAATTCGCGAACGAAGTCGACCACGCCCGTGCGCAACAAAGGCTCTCCCCCGGTCAGTCGAATTTTCTTGATGCCGAGTTCGGCAAATATTCGCGCCATGCGCAAATAGTCCGCGAAAGGCAGATCGCCGTACAGTGCGCCCTCGTTGCCAGTGCGGCAGTAAACGCACTTATAGTTGCACCGGTCGGTGATCGAGATCCGGAGATCAGTGATGGCACGACCGAATTTGTCGGTGAGAGTCAATGTGGTTGGTGACTTCGCGACCTTCGCAAATCTTTTACGACGCTCCGCGGTAAACGCTTGTTAGCCGCAGAGTGCGCCGAAGTAAAAGCCGCCGAGAACGCAAAGAAACTAAGGCCTCTCCCTGCCGTGACGGTTGAAGGCTTCTGTGGTCATTATAAACTTCGAGGCCGAGTCGATGGCTCTAGTGGGAAAAATGGTTTGATGCGAAAAGCTGCGTTCGCAACCTTACATGCCGTCATAATTAGGCCCGCCGCCGCCCTCAGGCGGAACCCAAGTGATGATTTGGTAGGGATCTGCGATATCGCAAGTCTTGCAATGCACGCAGTTTGAGGGATTAAGGCTGATCCGCTTGCCATTCGGCTGCGAGGCGTCTTCCACCATTTCATAAACATTCGCCGGACAAAAATTGAAGCACGGGTTGCCGTATTCCTTCACGCAGCGCGTATTGCAGATGTTGGTGTCATCAATAACCAGATGCGCAGGCTGATCTTCTTCATGTTTTGTGCCTGAGTGATAAAGATCGGTGAGCTTGTCGAAAGTAAGCTTGCCATCACCCCTTGCCGGGCCGAGCAAGTACGCTTCTCTGCCTCCGTCGGCGGGTAATTCCGCCAGCTTCTTCATGTGCTGATAGCCCGGGGTTGCGGGATACCGATTTTGCAGGCCATACCCTCCGGTGACTTGCTGAATGCCTGCGTGAAACAGACCCGGAATAAATCCATGCTCGAACGCTTGATGGAAATTGCGAACTTTCCAGAGTTCTTCTTTGATCCAACTGGATTCGACTTTCTTCTGGAACTCGCCGAGCATAGCGGCGGATGAATCAGCTTTCTTCAAAGCCTCGAAAGCGGTCTCCGCCGCCAACATGCCGCTCTTGATAGCAAGGTGAATTCCTTTCAGCCGCGCGGAATTCAAGAACCCGGCGGAGTCGCCCAGTATCATCCAACCATTGCCCGCGACCGGGGGAATCGACCACCAACCTCCGTACGGCATGGACTTGGCGCCATAGCGAATCATCTTGCCGCCCGCGAGCAGTTTACTCACGAAGGGATGCTGCTTGAATTCCTGCAACACATGCTGTGGGTCGAGTCGAGGGTCGGGATAATCGAGCGCAGTAACGAACCCAAGTGAGACGACGTTGTCTTTGCTGCCGTAAATCCACGCGCCGCCATATTCCTTAGTGGTGAGCGGCCAGCCCAGGGTGTAGATGACTTCACCGGGAGCGATGCGGCCCGAAGGCACTTCCCACAATTCCTTAATTCCCTGCCCGTAAGTCTGAGGATTGCAATTTTTCGCGAGATCGAACTTGGCTATGAGCTGCTTGGTCAACGATCCGCGAGTGCCCTCAGCGAGGATCACGACCTTGGCTTGCAGGTCGTATCCTGGTTCGAAGTTGGATTTCTGATTGCCTTCTTTGTCCACGCCTTTGTCGTCGGTGCGGACCCCGCTCACCCGGTCACCGTCGAATATCAATTCCGATCCAGCGAAGCCAGTGAAGATGGTGATGCCGGTCTCCTCCACCTTGCCGCCCAGCCACTTCACAAAACGATTCAGGGATATTACGTAATTGCCGTGATCGCGGAGTGGTGGCGGAGTGATTGGGAGCTTGAACTTGCTGTTCCGAGTGAGAAAGTAAACTGCTTCTTTCGTGACTTCCGCGTCCAGCGGAGCTTCTTTTTCAAAGCCCGGAAGCAGTTCGCGCATGGAACGCGGATCGAGCAGCGCGCCTGACAGGCAATGCTGGCCGATTTCGCGAGCTTTCTCCAGCACGTAGATATTTTCTTTGCTTAGCTGCGAGTCGGGATGCTGCGCATTGTGCGCATCGATCAACTGCGAAAGGCGCAGAGCGCAGGCCATCCCCGCCGGCCCGCCGCCGACGATGACAACGTCAGCAGGCATCTGAGGGCGTTCAATTCCTTCCAGCGGCTTACGAAATATCAACATAAGAAAAACCGGGTCACGGATTTCACTGATCTCAGGGATCAGCCTGCTTTTCTAAAATCTGTCCGTGCAAATCTATGTGATCGGTGGCTGACTTCAGGCTCCTGCTTTTGCTTTTTTCACTTCTTCGATTAACGGCGGCACGATGTCAAACAGATTCCCTACTACGGCGTAGTCCGCAATTTCGAAGATCGGCGCTTCCGAGTCTTTGTTAATGGCGACGATTGTGCGCGCGCCTTTCATGCCGACGATGTGCTGAATAGCCCCGCTGATGCCGAGCGCCAGATACAACTTGGGCGCCACCGTTTGACCTGAAGATCCGATTTGGCGATCCATCGGCAACCACCCGTTGTCGCAGATGGGACGCGATGCAGCCAGTTCTCCGCCCAACGCTTCCGCGAGTTGTTTGGCCAGTTCGATGTTCTTTTGTTCTTTGATTCCGCGTCCGACGGAGACGATGATCTCCGCCTGCGTAAGGTCGACCGCCTGTTTGGCTTCTTTGAAGACTTCCTGCGGCTTGTTGCGAATGACGCCGTCGGCGATTTCCAGGTTCACGGTTTCCACCGCAGCGGCGCTGGCTCCAACCTCGGCTTTGTCGCCCCGAAACGCTCCGTTCTGGAAGGTCACAAACCACGGGGCATCACATGTAAAGCTTACGTCGGCGGCCAGCTTGCCCTGAAACATTTGCCGGGTAAACAATAGTTTGCCGTCGTCATTCTTGTATCCGATGCAATCGGTGATTGCGGTTCGTCCCATGGCGGTAGCCAGCTTCGGAACGAAGTCACGCACCTGGTAGGTGTGCGGCATGAGCACGATTTTCGGCTGCTTGGTCGCAATGAATTGTTTGAGAGCGGCGGAGAAAGCGTCTGGAGTGTAGGGCTCCAGCTTAGGCGACTCGATGGCGTAAACTTTCGAAACTTTCTTAGCCGCGACTTCGCTGGCGAAGCTGCCCACACCCTTTCCGACGACTGCCGCTTCCAGTGTCCAGCCGGTATCCGCGGCCAGTGCTTGCCCGGCGGCGATCGTTTCCCAGGAAACGCGGTTCAGTTTGCCTTCACGTTGTTCGACGACGACCAGGATTGTGTCAGACATATATAAATTCAGCGCTCCGTTTTAGTCACGTGGGGACAGCCGCCCCCGGCTGTCCTGCCGACCGAAGCTCGGCTCTTGCGGCCGAAGCCCTTACAGCACGCGCACTTCGTTCCGCAGTTTGTCCACCAGTTTCTTGGCAACTTCTCCCGGCGGCCCTTCAATGAATTCCGTGTTCTTGGTTTTCTGCGGGACATACAGTCGCTCGATTTTCTGCGCGTTTGCCGAGATTGCCCCTTGCACTTCTGCCATTGCCACTTTACGCAGCGGCTTGTTCTTGGCCTGCTTGATGCCGATTAGTGTGGCATAGCGCAGTTTGTTGATGCCGGATTGGATTGTGAGCACGGCGGGCAACGGCATATCCACAAATTGAAAGAAACCCGCTTCAAGTTCCCGCTTGACCCTAATTCCGGAATCGCTCTTCTCGATTTGCATGATGATCGTTGCGTGAGGCCAGCCCAAGAGTTCCGCCAGCACCACTCCGGTTTGCGCATAACCGTAATCGTCAGACTGCAAGCCGGTAAAGATGAGATCGAATTTTTCGTCCTTGATCGTGGCAGCAAAAGCGCGCGCGGTGTTGAGCGCATCCAGTCCCACAAATGCGTTGTCCTCGAGATGAATCGCCCGGTCGGCGCCTTTTGCTAGCGCTTCGCGCAGCACCTGCTGCGCGCGCACCGGGCCGGAGGTGATCACCACAACTTCTCCGCCGTGCTTTTCTTTTTGGCGCAGCGCTTCTTCCAGCGCGTAGGCGTCGGGCTCGTTCACTTCGTAGGAAACGTCTTCGCGGATCCACGTGCCCGACTCATTGAGCTTGAGCGGCGCGTCTTTCTGCGGAACCTGCTTCATGCAAACCAGAATCTTCAAACGGAACTCCCTGTATGCGGTTTGGGTGAGACGTAACACGCCATGTTTCTACGGCGGTGTCTTGGCAAACTGGTAAGTATAAATGAATGAGGCCGTACCGTGGGCGGACTCGCCCGAGTTCAGACGCAACCGCCGAAACAACAACACACAGCGGCCGACGTTGTTCACCCAAAGAGGTGTTGGCGTGGTAGATTCGATTTCGTGCCCGATCTACGGGGTTACCGTTCCTGCGAACAAGAAGGCGCAGATACCGGGCCCGAATTCTACTCCGTAAATACAACCGATTGAACGCCGGAGATTTCAAATCGTTTGCGGCAGCGCATGTTCTTGCAGGCCAGCATGTCATCCTTGCGGAGCATGTAAGAGCGGGCTTTGGCGAAGCGGGCGCGGTCGCGCTCGTCAGCACGGCCGGAGAGTTGCTTCTTTTTGGTTCGTACAATCCAGGTAATTTCGTATTCGCCAGCCTGCTGGCAATGCGGGCAGTTCAGGTTCGACATCTTCTTTTCCGGCCGCTCGTCGAAAAATTCGCGCTCATCCATAGGCTAGTCAGCGGTCGGCGGCCCTTAGTTGCGTAGACAGCGCCAAATCTCCGCTCAATTCCTCATTTTCCCTAACATTATTGCACGCCAACGCGGGATGAGCTATGGCAAGATGTGAGCGTAATGGCAAACAAAAAGAAACCCAAGCGTTTTACCGCGGTGGAAGCCGTAAAGACCATGGCTCGCGCCCAGCTCGGGGAGCCTCCGCCATCTCGCGTGGTTCCGGACCGCAAGAAAAAGCGAACCGAGAAGCACAAGCCGACAATGCGGACACTACTGGAAGAGCCTTAACTTTTGGAACTCTTGAACGAAGTGCCCTGAAGTCGAGTGGATACCGCTACGGCGTGGTGTCACATGTAACGTTGGCGGTCATGGTGCCAGTGATGAGCGCACCCGATGATGTCTGGTTGTTGGCGCTCGAATTGGTGGTAACGGTCGCGGAAATCAGCGTACTGCCGCAGGCCTCCCCAGTCGCAGTAATCAATCCCTGTCGCACTCACGGTGACCATCTGTGGGGTGCTGGAGACCCACTTAACTTGGGTTGGTTATGTCTTTGGTGACTGGCGGATGAATGTACGATCCCAGCGCCATCAGCTGAACATTAAGCCCTTTATCCAGAAAAACCGGAGTGTTCGAGGAGCCAAAGGTTTCTACGCCCGGTTGGATGGCAATGGACACTAACTGCTGGTCGTGGCCGCAGCCAGGCATCAAAACGGCAGCGCAAACGAGGACCAATTTCAAGCAGTTTCGATTCATCCAAACTCCCGCAAATCCAAGCCTACGCGAAATTTAAAGCGAACGGCGCTAATCTAGTGGAAGAACTCACAAAAATCAATAACCGCCGGGATGCCTGACGGCCTAACATCCCTTAGCCATCCACTGCCTTTGAGACGAGCTTGGCAAACTGCTTTACATCCCTCTCCGTGGTATCGAAGGAACACATCCACCGAACCAGCGACCGTTCTTCATTCCAAACGTAGAAAAAGTAACGCTGCTGTAACTTGGTGATGGCAGCTCGCGGAAGCTGTGCGAACACGCCATTCGCCTCGACCTTGTAGACGATCTTCACCTGTGGAATCTTGCGCAGTTCTTTCTCCAGCAACTTCGGCGCTACGATTCGCGTTCTCGGCGTTCTTCCGCCACAGGTTGTTCGAGAGCAAGGCATCCAGTTGGGCGGCAATGTAGCGTGATTTCGACGCCAACTGCATTCCCTGTTTGCGACGATACAGAAAATCGCGGCTCAGCTTTTTGTCAAAGAAAACCACGGCCTCCGCGCCCATGGCCCCATTCTTGGTGCCGCCGAATGACAGAACATCCACGCCGAGGTCGCGAGTAGCCTCGCGCAGCGTAAGTCCCAGACTGACCGCCGCGTTGGCAATGCGAGCGCCATCCATGTGCAAGAACATTTCATGACTGTGCGCATAGCGCGCCAGATCCCGCACTTCTCGCGGCGTGTACACAGTGCCCAGTTCGGTGGCCTGCGTAATCGACACCACGCGGGGCTGCACATGATGCTGGTCGCCAATGTTGTGATAAGCATGAGCGATCGTCTTTACCGTGAGCTTACCGTCGGGAGTCGGGAGATCAATCAGCTTGCAGCCAGTGAATTTTTCCGGGGCGCCACACTCGTCTGTATAGATGTGTGCATCTTCGGAGCAGATCACAGCGTGAAAGGACTCCGTCATTGCCTTCAGGCTCAGGCAATTGGCAGCGGTTCCATTGAACACCAGGAACACCTCGACGTCAGCCCCGAAATGCTGTTTGAACTTGCGTATGGCCGCCTGAGTATACGGGTCATCCCCGTATCCAACTACGTGTCCCTGATTGACCGCGGCGATGGCTTGCAAAACCTTGGGATGCACACTGGCATTGTTGTCGCTGGCAAAACTACGGGCGGGCTTCATACTTTAATTACTGTAGCAGAGAGCTGTTTTTCGCGGTGTCCGGGGAGGCGCGAGAAATTCGATGTGCAACCCGTAGGATTGTTGATTCCACTTACCGTTCAAAAATCCTTCATAGCTTGACAGGTGGGTCGGTCGCTCAGTATATTACCTAGCAGTTATGCAACCGTCTAGTTATATAAAGAAAAACGCCAATCACCTCGATGCAACTTTCGCGGCGCTCGCCGATCCCACGCGCCGGGCGATCCTGGCCCGACTCGCTTCCGGCGAAGCCTCGGTAAACGAACTGGCGGCGCCTTTCGCCATGACTCAGCCGGCCATCTCCAAGCACATCAAAGTTCTGGAACGCGCCGGCTTGATTTCGCGCAGCCGCGATGCTCAGCGGAGGCCCTGTCGGCTCCAGGCCAAACCGCTTCAGGACATCGTGCGATGGGCTGACAAATATCGCCGCTTTTGGGACGCGAGTTACGAACGACTGGATGAATACCTGCAAAGCATGAAAGCCAAGGAGAGAAATTATGGCCCCGACAAATAAAGCTCTCACCACCTTCACCACGCCGTCCGATCGGGAGATCGCGATGGCACGTGTTTTCGATGCCCCGCGGGAACTGGTCTTCGACGCATGGACCAACCCCAGGCACCTTCCGCATTGGCTGCTCGGCCCGGCAGGATGGACCATGCCGGTCTGCGAAATCGACCTACGGCCGGGCGGGGCATGGCACTTCATGTGGCGGCAAACCGACGGTACAGAAATGTCGATGCGCGGCGTTTATCGGGAAATCGTCCGGCCCGAGCGACTGGTCTCCACCGAGTCTTGGGGACCCGACTGGCCCGAGACACTGAA
Organism: uncultured Acidobacteriota bacterium; assembly: GCA_963771285.1. Lineage (GTDB taxonomy): Bacteria > Acidobacteriota > Terriglobia > Terriglobales > Acidobacteriaceae > JABDBE01. Next base: position 42,889 of record CAVYSX010000012.1, on the reverse strand, counting down.
CACCCTCATCCTGACTGAAAAAGACGGCAAAACTACGGCCACGGTCACTGCTCTCTATCCTTCGAAGGAAGCGCGAGACAAGGCCCTGCAAACGGGGATGAAGCAAGGCGTAACCGCAAGCTACGACCGGCTTGCAGAGCTGTTAGCACGTGGGCTGCCGACCACGGACTCACGAGCCCGAGCCTGAACTCGCAACCGACTAACTTTTCTGACGTCCTTCAGTCTAAGCGGGGAGCTAGAATAGACTTGCTGCGGTCTGTGTCGGAGCGGTAGGCGCAGCCCGTAGAGGCAAGAAGCGATGGCGAAGACGTCGAGTTCCGTGATTGAGCGTGGACTGAGAGCCACGTCTGCCTCCGTGCTGCTGATGGCGTTGGTCCTGACCGCTGGGACTGTTGGATGCACCGGTAGCGCCGTTAGTGGGGCCGCGCCACAAGACCAATCCGTTCCCGTCAAAATCCAGGTAGCGCAATCGGTCGGCATCAGCGACACCACGGAATACGTCGCCACCTTGAAGTCGCGCGACTCGGCAATCATCATGCCGCAGGTTGAGGGACAAATTACCGAGATTCGCGTGCACTCCGGAGACCACGTTTCACCCGGCACCGTGATGATGCAGATTGACCCCACCAAGCAGCAGGCAACGGTGAACAGCCAGGAGCATAGCCGGGCAGCGCAAGAGGCGAACCTCGCGTATGCCCAGCAACAATATGACCGGATCAGCGCGCTGGCTGCCGCCGGAGTTGTGGCCAGGCAGGATCTTGATCAGGCAAGGACGGCACTCGACAACGCCAAAGCACAATTGAAATCGCTGGACGCGCAAGTACAGGAGCAACAAGTCCAGCTACGCTACTATCGCGTGATCGCGCCTTCGTCTGGAATCGTGGGAGATATTCCGGTGCGCGTAGGCGATCGGGTAACTACCACCACTCCGCTGACCACGGTGGATCAGCCGGGCAGCCTTGAGACTTATGTTTACGTTCCAATTGAACGGTCCGCACAACTCAAGATGAACATGCCAGTACAAATTGTGGATGGTTCGGGGAATGTGCTGGCGGACAGCCGCATCAGTTTCATATCGCCGCAAGTGGACAATACGACCCAGACGGTTTTGATGAAGTCGCGCATTGCTAATAATGAAGACCGGCTCCGCAATATGCAGTTTATTCGCGCCCGAGTGATCTGGGGAACGCACCAGGGCCCCGTCATTCCCGTTGTTGCGGTATCGCGAGTGGGCGGACAGTATTTCGCTTTTATCGCTGAGAACCAGAACGGCAAGCTAGTGGCGCGTCAGAGGCCGCTGCGTCTCGGCGAGATGACCGGCAACGACTACGTAGTGCTGGAAGGCCTCAAGCCCGGAGACAAAATCATCGTCTCCGGAGTCCAGTTTTTGGTGGACGGCGCGACAGTAGCGCCGCAGAGTTAGAGGCTGCGATTGAGGATGGGCATTTCGCCCGTCCAAACCGGGCGCGGATGCGCCGTTTCCGCACGGCTTTTATGTTCGTCAATTTCTTCATTCGACGGCCGGTGTTTGCCACAGTCTGCGCTCTGCTGATTATCCTTGCAGGCGCGGTCGTCATTCCCACGCTGCCGATCGCACAATTCCCCAACCTCGCGCCTCCCCAAGTTTCGGTGAGCAGCGGTTACGTCGGCGCAAGCGCCCAGACGGTGGAGTCGGCCGTCACCATTCCCCTGGAGCAGCAGATTAACGGCGCGCAGGGCATGAAGTACATGACCTCCGACAGCGGCAACGACGGTTCGAGCAACATCGTCGCGACGTTTGATCTGGACCGCGATCCTGACCTGGCTGCGGTTGACATACAGAATCGCGTCAACACCGCCCAGGGGCGTCTCCCGAACACGGTCAAAGCAGCGGGAATCACGATCACGAAGTCGTCCAGTGATTTTGTATTTGGAGCCGCTGTTTTTTCTCCCGACGACCGCTATGACCCGCTTTTCATGAGCAACTACCTTGACGTGTACGTCAAAGACACGCTCAAGCGCGTTCCAGGGGTGGCGGACGTCTTCATTTTTGGCGAGCGCAAGTATTCCATGCGTTTGTGGCTCGATCCGGTTCGCATGGCGAGTCGGGGTCTCACCGCTTCTGACATGGTGAACGCACTGCAGGAGCAAAACGTCGAAGTCGCCGCGGGACAAGTTGGGCAGCCTCCCATCAAAGCGGGGCAACAGTTTCAAATCAGCGTGCGCGCGATCGGGCGGCTGAGCGAACCTGCGCAATTTGAAGACATCATTCTTAAGGCCAATGCGGATGGTACTCTGGTTCGACTTCGAGACGTCGGCCGCGCGGAACTGGGGGCGGAAGACTACGGTTCTGACCTGGTCTACAGCGGGCATCCGTCGGTGGGAATTGCGATCACGCAACTTCCGAAAGCCAATGCGCTCGATGTCGATCGGCGCGCTTTGGCTGAGTTGGATGTGCTTTCCAAGCACTTTCCACCAGGCATGGTTTACGAAAACGCGTTCGATAGCACTGAAGCCGTCGGGCAATCCATTCATGACGTGCTGGCCACGCTGATCGAAGCCATCGTGCTGGTTATTCTGGTCATCTTCCTCTTCCTGGAAGACTGGCGCAGCACAGTTATTCCGGCCGTGACGATCCCGGTTTCGCTGATCGGAACTTTTGCCTTCGTCAAGCTCCTCGGATTCTCCATCAACACCCTGACCCTGTTCGGCATCACCCTGGCTACAGGACTGGTGGTTGACGACGCCATTGTTGTTATTGAAAACATCGAGCGCCACATTCAGGAAGGCGAGCGCGACGCGCACAAAGCGGCTTCGGCCGCGATGAAGGAAGTTGCAGGCGCGGTCATCGCGACCTCTTTGGTCCTGGTCGCGGTGTTCGTGCCCGTCGCTTTTTTCCCTGGCACGACGGGCATTCTCTTTCGCCAATTCGCGCTGACCATCGCGTTCTCGATTTCGATTTCCGCGTTCAACGCTCTTACCCTGACCCCGTCGCTTTCGGCCATCCTGCTGGGCCGCCAACACGGACAGAAAGGCTGGTTTTTCCGGCACGTTGACAGCGTTATCAACGGAATCACAGAGGGCTACCGTCACTCGCTGCAATTCTTCCTGCGCTTCCGTGCGGTGGCGGTTGTTCTGTTTCTTATTGGACTCGGGCTGACATATGTAATTTTTCAGCGTGTGCCTAAAGGCTTTGTCCCGAACGAAGATCAGGGTTTTTTCCCGGTCATCATTCAAGCTCCGCCCGGCGCCTCCGCCGACTATGTGAGGCACATTGAGGACGCAGTCACTGGAGTGATGAAGAAGATGCCAGAGGTCCAAAACACTTTTGCCATCACCGGCAACGGCGCGCCTAATCGCGGGATCATCTATGTCGGGCTGCAGGATTATTCCAAGCGTAAAGGCAACGAACACTCGGCGGACGCCGTGATTGACAGGATTCGAGGCGCGGTCACCGACATCACGGGAGCGCAAATTCTTGTTTTCGCCCCGCCGGCCGTGCAGGGTCTGGGCCAGTTCGGAGGTTTCCAATTCGAAGTCCAGGATCAGGGTTCGCACAGTTTGGAAGATTTGGCAACGGTCACGCAGAACATGGTTCGCCAGGGTAACGCGGGCAAGAATCTGACCGGTTTGTACAGCAGTTACACTGCCAGCGATCCCCAGTTCCTGGTGACCATCGATCGCGAAAAAGCCAAGAGCCTGCACGTGCCCTTGCAACAAATCACCGACACGCTAGGCGTATACATGGGCTCCGCCTATGTGAACGATTTCGATTTCAATAATCGTTCGTACCGCGTGTTTGTTCAGGCCGACAAACAATTCCGCTCGCAAGCCAAAGACATGAAGCAGTATTACGTGCGCTCGGACTCGGGAGCGATGATTCCGTTGGAGAACCTGGCTACTATTACTCAGACCACCACGCCACAGGTGATCAGCCATTACAACCTGTTTCGCTCCGCGGAAATTGACGGCAATCCGGGCCCCGGGTTCAGCTCTGGTCAAGCCATCGCCGCGATGGAAGAATTGAGCAAGAAAAACTTGCCCCAGGGATTCACCTACGAGTGGACCGGGCTCTCCCTGGAAGAACTGGCCTCGGGCCGCACCACATTCATATTGTTTGGCCTGGGGGTTTTGGTCGTGTACCTCACGCTTTCCGCACAGTATGAAAGCTTCGTGTTGCCGTTCATTGTGTTGCTCGCGGTGCCGATGGCGATTCTGGGAGCGCTCGCTGCCCAATCTTTACGCGGCCTGGAAAACGACGTTTATTGCCAGATCGGATTGGTGATGCTGGTGGGACTGTCGAGCAAGAACGCGATTCTGATCGTCGAATTCGCCGAACAGTTGCGGCAACGCGGCATGCCCCTCGTAGAAGCCACAGTCGAAGCCGCAAGAATTCGTCTTCGCCCGATTCTAATGACTTCGTTCGCATTCATCCTGGGCGTCGTGCCGCTCATGGTCGCCACGGGCGCGGGCCAAGCGGGACGCCACTCAGTCGGAACCACGGTCTTCGGCGGCATGATTATGTCGACGGTGCTTAATCTCTTTTTCATTCCCGTGTTATATCTGATCATCGAAGGCTGGCGCGAACATGGGAAACAGCCTCTTCATGTGCCAGCGCCAGTACCCGCCGACTGAGCGAGAAATAGGGTCCGTATTTGCTGCGTATGCGGTCCGGAGCCGCTGCTATAATTTTCCCACTCCACCATCATGCGTACGCTTTGTTCTTCTTTCTTGTTGCTTTCGGCACTTGCCTTGGCCCAAATTCCCGCCGCGAAAACTCCGCTGCCTAAGTTTGAAGATGTCGCCAAACAGGTCGGCCTCACCGTGGCCCACATCTCATCGCCAGAGAAGCGTTACATCGTGGAGTCCATGAGTGGCGGAGTTGGGCTAATCGACTGCGACAACGACGGCAAACTCGACATCGTCACGGTGAACGGATCCACCATTGATCGGTTCAAACTCGGTGGAGATCCCATGATTACGCTTTATCACCAGGACGATGGGTTCAAATTCACTGACATCACCAAGTCCGCCGGCCTCAGCCGTAAAGGCTGGGGCATGGGTGTCGCGGTCGCCGACTACGACAACGACGGCTTGCCTGATATTTATGTGACTGGTTACAACGGAAACGCCCTGTACCACAATCTCGGAGGTTGCAAGTTCGAGGATGTTACGGACAAGGCTGGAGTCGCGGGCGGCGGATTCAGCACGGGGGCGGCGTGGGGCGATTACGATCGCGATGGACTGGTGGATTTGTTCGTCTCGCGCTACGTTCATTTCGATGTGAACAAGCTGCCTGACTTCGGGAAGAATGAGAAAAACTGCAGCTTTAAGGGAATCCCCGTTCAGTGCGGCCCTTGGGGCATGTTGGGCGAGTCCGACCTACTGTTTCACAATCGCGGAGACGGCACGTTTGAAGAGGTTTCCAAGAAAGCGGGTGTCGACGATGCCAACAAGTACTACGGATTGGGTGTGATTTGGGGAGATTACGATAACGACGGCTGGCCAGATTTGTACGTTGCCAACGACTCCGGTCCGAACTACCTTTATCGCAACAAGCACGACGGAACTTTTGAAGAGGTCGGGATGCTGTCAGGAGCCGCGGTGAGTGACGACGGGTCGGAACGCGGCAACATGGGCGTGGATTGGGGCGACTACTTGCATGAGGGCCGACTCTCCATGTTTGTGACGACTTTTACGGAGCAGCCTGACTCCCTTTACCGCAACCTGGGTCAACAAGGATTCGCGGAAGTGAGCTATGCAGCACGGTTGGCCAAGCCGACCTATCTCCCCGTTGGCTGGGGCACCGGTTTTTTCGACATGGACAACGATGGTTGGCTGGACTTGTTCATCGCCAACGGGCATGTGTATCCGCAGATGGATCTTGTTCCTGGCGCGCCGCCCTATCGCGAGCCGATGCTGCTCTTCCGCAACAATCGTGACGGCACTTTTGAAGATGTGTCGAGTGTGCTTGCGACGATTCCCAACGCTTCGCGGCGAGGCGCGGCTTTTGGCGATCTTAATAACGACGGGAACGTTGATATCGTGGTGATGGGAACTGGAGAGCCGCCGACCCTGCTGCTGAACCAGGGTGCAAACAAGAATCACCGCGCAATGTTCAAGCTGATCGGAACCAAGAGCAACAAAATGGCGATTGGTGCACGGATGACCGTTAAAGCGGGGAAGCTGACACAACTCAGCGAAGTGCGTGGCGGAGGAAGTTACCTCTCGCAGAATGATCCGCGATTGCACTTCGGGCTGGGTGCCGAAACCAAAATGGATGAAATTGAAATCAAGTGGCCGAGCGGCAAGGTCGAAGTTCTGCACGATGTCCCGGCAGATTTCATCTATACGATCACCGAGGGCGCGGGAATTCAGAATAAGTCAGCCCTGCCCGCGCTGATGTAGGCGCGAGCGTCTTCGCGCACATATTGAACCCATGCTTCCTTTCAAGCTGGTTTATAGCGACGGCTACTATCTCCCTATTGGTACTCACGTATTTCCCGCGGAAAAATATCGGCGAGTTCATGATCGGCTGCTCGAAACCGGATTCTGTGAAGCCTCAGATTTCCTCACTCCACACCCTGCGACCGACGACGATGTCCTTTTAGTGCACACCGCGCAGTATGTAACGAAACTGAAAACCGGAACACTTTCCGCTCGCGAACAGCTTGAATTGGAAGTGCCCTACTCGCCTGAATTGGTGCGGGCGTTCTGGTTGGCGGCGGGCGGTTCGATTCTCGCCGCCGAGCATTCGTTCAAGGATGGTATCGCCTTCAACATCGGCGGCGGATTTCATCACGCCTTTCCTGATCACGGCGAGGGCTTCTGCATGATTCACGACGTGGCCGTTGCCATTCGCCGCATGCAACGCGACGGACGAATCTCGCGCGCCATGACCGTGGACTGCGATGTCCATCAGGGCAACGGCACTGCCGCCATCTTTGCTGCGGCGAGCATCTCCCGTGATCGCCTTCCTTCAGCGTCGGCTTTAACCCTGAAACCCCAGCCCGGCAACTTGCGCAACGCTCGCGCCGGCGACGTGTTCACCATCTCTCTCCACCAGGAAAATAACTATCCGATGCACAAGCCGCCTTCATCGATTGATGTTGATCTGCCGGATGGAATGGGCGACGAAGACTATCTGGGCTGGCTCGACAATGCGCTCAGCTCGGGCTTGCGTCAGTTCGATCCGGAGTTGATCTGCTACATCGCGGGTGCCGACCCCTATCGCGAAGACCAACTCGGAGGCCTGGCCCTGACCATTGACGGGCTCAAGCGTCGAGACGAATTGGTATTCCGAGTAGCCCGCTCTCGCGACATTCCAGTGATGGTCACCTTCGCAGGTGGATACGCTCGGCGTGTGGAAGACACAGTGACCATTCATTGCAACACTGTGATTGCCGCGAAAGAAGTGTTTGGGCTCAATTGAAGCCTCGAAGGTGAAGGCTGTTAAAATAGGTTCCTATCGCTATGTTCGAGAATCTCCAGGAAAAACTTCAGCGTGCGTTCAAGACCTTGCGGGGTCAGGCTGTCCTCAGTGAAGAGAACATTCAGGAGGCGCTGCGCGAGATTCGTCTTGCTCTGCTTGAGGCGGACGTCAACTTCAAAGTCGTAAAGCAGCTTATCGACCACATCCAGGAAAAAGCGATTGGGCAGCAAGTGGCCACCGCACTTTCGCCGGGCGAGCAGGTCATAAAGATCCTGCGCGACGAGCTGATTGAGACTCTTGGCCGCGATACTGCACGGGTGAAGTTCGCTTCACAGCCGCCAACCGTGATTCTGATGGCTGGATTGCAGGGATCAGGCAAAACCACCACATCCGGCAAGATGGCGAACTGGCTGAAGAATGGCGGCCATCGGCCGTTGCTGGTCTCGGTCGACGTCTACCGTCCCGCGGCGCGCGAGCAGCTCAAAGTTGTCGCGCAAGCAATCAAGGCCCACATCTATGAAGGCGCGAATGTGGAAGCCAATACCGCGACTGTGGAACGCCTCGCGAAAGAAGCCCGCCGCGAAGCCATAAACACTGGTTGCGATGTGCTGATCGTCGACACCGCCGGCCGTTTGCATATCGACGAGCAACTGATGGAGGAAATGCAGTCGCTCAAACGGCTGCTGAATCCGCAGGAGATTCTGTTCGTCGCCGATGCCATGACCGGTCAGGACGCAGTCAACTCCGCCGACGAATTCCACAAGAAACTGGCGCTCACCGGAATTGTGCTCACCAAGATGGACGGTGATGCCCGCGGCGGCGCCGCCCTTTCCATTCGCCAGGTCACCGGCCAGCCCATCAAGTTCATTGGCGTAGGCGAAAAATATGATGCGCTCGAGCCATTCCATCCCGACCGCATCGTTTCGCGGATTCTCGGCATGGGCGACATTCTCTCGCTGATTGAAAAGGCCGAGCAGAATGTCGACAAGAAGAAAGCGCAAGAGATGGCGAGCCGCGCCCTTGCCGGCGATGGTTTCTCGCTCGAAGATTTCCGCGACCAGTTGCGCCAAGTGAAGAAAATGGGATCGATCCAGAACATCATGGGGATGCTGCCCAGCATCGGTCCCTTCGCCGGATTGCAGAAACACGCCGACAAGATTGACGAGAAGCAAATCGACCGCGTCGAAGCCATCATCAACTCGATGACGGCCCACGAGCGATTGCATCATGAAGTGATGAATGGTAGTCGCCGGAAGCGCATTTCTCGCGGCTCCGGTACCAGCGTGCAGGAGGTCAACAACCTGCTGCGCCAGTACGCCCAGATGCGAAAAATGTTCAAGCAGATGGGCAAAGCCAGCTTCGCCCGCAAGCTGGCTGGCATGAAACTGCCCGGCATGTAGGCTGAGAACCGGGATCAGAGAGCTAACAATTGCGTTTATGAAATGGCGTTCCCTGGAAGAGCCGTCCTCGGTTGGAGACGCCCGTTCCCTCCGCGATCAGTTCGCCGAGCGCAGAGCCCTCATCGCTCGATACGTTCCCGAGGAAACGCAGGCGATCCACGCCCGCGTTGTCGCGGAGCTGAACCAACAGGGAATTGCCCGCGGTGCGCTCGCTCCTGGAGCGGCGGCTCCGGCATTCCAACTGAATGACCACTTAGAGAATCCAATTTCGTCGGTTGAACTCCTGACGAAAGGCCGGCTCATTATCTGTTTCTTTCGGGGTCGATGGTGTCCCTTCTGTGTTGGCCAGCTCGAGGCAATGAACCAGATTCTGCCGCAGATCGCGAAAGCGGGAGCTTCGCTGGTTGCAATTTCACCGCAGACCATCCAGCAGTCTTTCTTCATGGCCGATCAGCACAAGCTCCAGTTTCCACTGCTGAGTGACGCGGGCAATCGAGTGGCTGGTCAGTTTAGCCTGGTCTACTCTGTTCCTGACTACCAGAAAGCAATCTATCGGAAGGTGTTCATCAATCTACCGTTCGTCAATGGCGAAGAAAGTTGGGAACTCCCGATTCCAGCCACTTACATCCTGAACCGCGACTCCACGGTGCTCTATGCTTCAGTCAACCCCGACTACACCGAGAGGCCCGAGCCTGCCGATATTCTTGCTGAGCTCCTGCGCAGCTCAGACCAGCATGGAAGCGTCTGAAATTGGCTGAAGATCGCGTGGGCGAAAGTTCTTGCATACGATACAAATCTTTACATACAAAACTCTTGCATCCCCATCTAAGTAGCTGAATCGAATTGTATATTGGTGCAGCGTGCAGCCGACTAGTAGATAGCGGGAGATGCTGAATTTTAGTTCCTTGTCTTTATCTTGATCTAGGTTGTGCTTCCCATTCGGCGATGAAGAACTGCTTCACGATCTGAGAAAACTATGTGGATTGTTCGACTCGCGTTAAGGCGGCCTTATACTTTTGTCGTTCTTGCCTTATTGCTGTTGATTCTCGGCCCGATCGTCATACTGCGCACGCCCACCGATATTTTTCCTAACATCAATATTCCGGTGGTCAGCATTCTGTGGAACTACAGCGGATTTAATCCCGAACAGATGTCAGACCGGATTGTGAGCCTCACTGAACGGACCCTGACCACCACGGTCGATGACATTCAGCACATTGAATCGCAATCGCTACCGGGAATTGCGGTGGTGAAGGTGTTTTTCCAGCCCAACGCGCACATCGAACGAGCGATTGCGCAGGTAACGGCCATCTCACAAACGCAGTTGCGACAATTGCCTCCCGGAACGACGCCGCCGCTGGTTATCAGCTATAGCGCATCCAGCGTTCCGATCTTGCAGCTGGCGCTTTCGGGCAAGAGCCTTTCCGAGCAGCAGTTGTTCGACTACGGAGTCAACTTCATTCGCACGCGCCTGATCACGGTGCCGGGCGTCGGCATACCGTATCCCTACGGCGGCAAACAGCGGCAGGTGCAGGTCGACCTTAACACCGCGGCCTTGCAATCGAAAGGTTTGTCGCCGCTGGATGTGGTCAACGCCATCAGTGCGCAGAATCTAATCCTGCCCTCGGGCACCTCCAAAATTGGGGCTTTTGAGTACAACGTCGATATCAACGGAAGTCCACAGACGGTCGAGGAACTGAACCAGCTTCCAGTCAAGACTGTGGGCAATACCACGATCTATGTTCGCGATGTGGCCTACGTGCGCGATGGATTTCCGCCGCAGACCAACATCGTGCGGGTGGACGGTCAGCGCGCTTCGCTGCTCACAATATTAAAAACCGGTGACGCTTCTACTCTTGACATTGTGGCGGGAATCAAAGCACTGATCCCACAAATCAAGACGACGGTTCCTGCCGATCTTGAAATTAAACCCCTCGCGGATCAGTCTCTCTTCGTACGTGCTTCGATTGATGGTGTGCTGAAGGAAGCCACCATCGCCGCCTGCCTTACCGGTCTGATGATTCTCATCTTTCTCGGGAACTGGCGGAGTACGGTGATCATCGCGGTCTCAATTCCGCTCTCCATTCTGTCCTCGATCATCGTGATGAGCGCACTGGGCGAGACCATCAATATCATGACGCTCGGAGGCCTGGCGCTCGCGGTTGGCATCCTGGTGGACGATGCCACGGTTGAAATCGAGAACATCAATCGAAATTTGGCGCAGGGTAAAGAAGTCGAACACGCGATTCTCGATGGAGCGCAGCAGATTGCTGTGCCGGCATTTGTTTCGACACTCTGCATCTGCATCGTGTTTGTGCCCATGTTCTTCCTGACGGGAGTCGCGCGGTATCTGTTCGTACCTCTGGCGGAGGCTGTGGTGTTCGCCATGTTGGCCTCGTACCTGCTCTCGCGAACTCTGGTGCCGACCATGGCCAAGTACTTGTTGCGAGGCCACGAAGTGGAAGCCCACGCGGCGGCCCAAAGCGGCAATCCGCTGGTTCATATGCAGATTCGCTTTGAGGCAGCTTTTGATCGCTTCCGCGACCGCTATCACGAACTGCTGGATCGCTGCCTCCATTGGCGGCGGGGTTTTCTCCTGCTGTTTCTCGCGGTGTGTGTGGTTTCTTTGATCGGGCTGATTCCTTATTTAGGGCAGGATTTCTTTCCCGCCGTGGACAGCGGCCAGTTCAAACTGCACCTGCGTGCCCGCACCGGAACTCGCATCGAAGAAACGGCTCGCCTCTGTGATCTGGTTGAGCAGTCGATTCGCGATCAGGTTCCAGCAAATCAGATATCGAGCGTTATCGACAACATCGGACTCCCATATAGCAGCATCAATCTTTCCTACAGCACCTCCGCGCCGGTAGGAACCGCGGATGCAGATATTCTCGTCAGCCTCACACCGAAACATGACCCTACGGAGAAATATGTTCACGATCTGCGGTTGAGGCTGGGGCAGGAATTTCCCGGCGTAACTTTTTCGTTCTTATCCGCGGACATCGTGAGCCAAATTCTGAACTTCGGCCTTCCTGCTCCCATCGATATCCAGGTTGTGGGCAACAATCTTCAAGGCAACCGCGAGTTCGCCAACAAACTGCTTGCACGGGTGAGAAACATTTCTGGCGCGGTTGATTTGCGCATTCAGCAGCCTTTCGATCAGCCTTATCTGCACATCGACGTGGATCGTACTAGGGCGCAGGAGGTTGGCTATACGCAGCGCGACATCGCGAACAACGTGTTGATTTCTCTGAGCGGCAGTTTCCAAACCACTCCAGAATTCTGGCTTAATCCGAAGAATGGCGTCAGTTATTCGATTGCAACGCAAACTCCGCAATACCGAATCCAGTCGCTCCAGGACCTGGAAAATGTCCCCGTGACCGGTCCGAGCAACGCTACTCCGGAAATATTGGGGAACCTGGCTTCGATAAAACGTGGAGTTGGAATGGCGACGGTCTCGCACTACGACATCACACCCGTGGTCGATATTTTCGGCTCCGTGCAAGGGCGTGACCTAGGGGGCGTGGCGCGGGAGATCAATCGAATTGTCACAGACAGCCGCAAAGAACTACCTCGAGGTTCGCAATTGACGGTGCGCGGACAAATCGACACTATGCGATCCTCCTACTTCGGATTGATCGCGGGTCTCGGCTTCGCCATCGTGCTGGTATATCTTCTGATCGTGGTAAATTTTCAGTCTTGGCTGGATCCCTTCATCATCATTTCCGCGCTGCCCGCAGCATTGGCCGGCATCGTCTGGATGCTGTTTATCACGGGCACCACGGTCAGCGTTCCGGCTCTGACCGGATCGATCATGTGCATGGGAGTGGCGACGGCAAACAGCATTCTGGTGGTGAGTTTCGCCAAAGAGCAAATGGAAGAAGGCAAGGATGCGCTAGCCGCGGCGCTCGCAGCCGGTTTTACGCGTTTCCGTCCGGTCCTGATGACCGCTCTCGCCATGATGATCGGCATGGTGCCCATGGCCATTGGCCTGGGTGAAGGCGGAGAGCAAAATGCGCCCCTCGGACGGGCTGTCATCGGCGGCCTTTTTTTCGCCACCATAGCGACCTTGTTTTTTGTACCGGTATTTTTCAGTTTGTTGCATGGGCGCCAGCAAGCTAGACAGGCGAGGGCCACAATTCGTCACTAGTGCCCGAGTGATTCATAGGAAGTTGGGGGATGTTTCATGATGGAACCGCGAAGCACACAAACATTGTCCGGCATCGAAAATACGCCGAGTCCCGACCACCGTCCTGAGCGGGGCCAATCGCATTCCTGGTGGATTGTGATTCTGGCCCTCATCGTCGTTGTTGTGGTCGTAATTTCCGGCATCGTTCCGCGCAAGCGGGCTGAGGCGAATCTTGCTACTGAAACGCGGCAGATGGCGATTCCCACGGTCACAGTCGTCCGCGCCAAGCGGTCCGCTCCGACCCAAGAAGTTGTGTTGCCCGCAAACGTGCAGGCTTATATTGATTCCCCCATCTACGCACGCACCAACGGTTATCTCAAGCACTGGTATTCCGACATCGGAGCTCACGTAAAAGAAGGCCAATTGTTGGCTGACATCGAAACTCCTGAAGTCGATCAGCAACTGCGGCAAGCCCGAGCCGACCTGGCAACCGCGGAAGCCAATTTGCACCTCTCGCAAATCACTTCGGATCGCTACGCCGGCCTGCTTCGGTCCGACTCTGTATCGAAGCAGGACGCCGACAATGCCGAAGGGGACTTCGCCGCCAAGCAAGCCACGGTGCACGCGGCGCAAGCGAACGTAAAGCGATTGGAAGAATTGCAATCGTTCGAGAAGATCTACGCCCCCTTCGCCGGGGTCATTACTGCGCGTAACACCGATATCGGCGCGTTGATCGACTCGGGAAGCAGCGGGGGCAGCCGGACCGAACTCTTTCACATAGCGCAGCCGGACAAGTTGCGAGTATATGTAAATGTTCCGGAGGCTTACTCTCAAGCCGCGAAGCCGGGACTAATCGCGAACCTCGCTCTTGCCGAATTTCCGGGGCGCACATTCCCCGGTACTCTAGTCCGCACTGCCAATGCGATTGATCAATCGACGCGCACTCTGTTAGTCGAGATTCGTGTTGACAATCCAACCGGCACGCTCTTCACCGGCGCATATGCCGAGGTCCACCTCAAGCTGCCGACGCCAACGTCTTCGCTCATCCTCCCAGTGAACTCATTGCTATTTCGTTCGGAAGGACTCATGGTGGCCGCGATCACAGATGGGAAGCACGCCGAACTCAAACCCATCACGGTGGGCCATGATTTTGGATCCGAAGTGGAAGTCGTAGCCGGTTTAACCGGTGACGAATCGATTATCGTCAACCCTCCCGATTCCATCATTGCCGGACAAGAAGTGCGCATCGCCCAGCCCAGCGCCCGAGGATCGCAGCCGTGAGGCGAGTTTTCATCGCGTTGTTGCTATTTGCTTCGGCACTACTGACCGGCTGCGCCGTGGGTCCGCGCTACTCGCGTCCCCCCGCTGCCGTACCGACCGCGTACAAGGAAACGCCCGCGAATTGGAAACAAGCGCAACCGTCCGACGAAGTCTTGCGTGGCAAATGGTGGGAGGTTTATCAGGACCCCCAGCTGAATGCATTGGAAGACAAGATAAATGTGTCCAATCAGAACCTGAAGGCTGCGCAAGCCCAATTCGAACAAGCCCGGGCTTTGGTTCGCCTCCATCGCGCTGATTACTACCCGACGGTTTCAGTCGGCGTTTCCGCTGAACGCGAGCGTCTATCGCAGCATCGGCCTCTGGCCATACCTGGCGGCACCACCACTACGAATGATCTCATCCTCTCTGCGGACATGTCCTACGAAGCCGACGTCTGGGGACGCGTGCGGCGCACCGTGGAAGCTGCCCGCGCCAACGCGCAGGCCTCGCTGGCGGACCTGGAGCTGGTAAGTCTTAGCCTTCATGCTGAACTCGCGGTCGATTATTTTGAAGCCCGTGAGCTCGACGCCCAAGAACGCTTACTCAACTCCACAGTCGACGGCTATGTCAAAGCTCTCGATCTGACAAACAATCGCTACAAGGGAGGGATCGCGTCGCAGGTGGATGTGGCGCAGGCCGAAACGCAACTCGAAACTACGCGCGCGCAGGCAATCGATGTGAATGTCGACCGATCACAGTTGGAGCACGCCATTGCCGTGCTGGTCGGAGAACCCGCTTCCACCTTCACTTTGCCGGAAGCTCCTCTGAGTGCCACGCCGCCAGTGATTCCGCCGGGATTGCCTTCAGATTTATTAGAACGCCGTCCCGACATCGCCAGTGCTGAGCGGCTCATGGCTGCAGCCAACGCCAACATAGGAGTGGCCAAGGCCGCGTACTTTCCTGTGTTTAGCTTGAATCCCAGCGCCGGCTTTGAAAGCACCACCATCAGCAATTGGCTTTCCAGCCCCAGTGGATTCGTCTTCGCCACTGCATCGGCTGCCGTAACCGTGTTCGACGCAGGCCGCCGGCGCGCTGTTTCCGACCAAGCCCGTTCTGCCTACGAGCAGGCGGTCGCTAACTATCAACAGAACGTTCTTACCGGTTATCAGGAAGTGGAAGACAACCTGTCCGCTTTACGTGTTCTGGACGACGAAGCGACAACTCAGGCACACGCCGTCGCCGCCGCCGAGCATTCTCTGGCCCTTTCCAACAACCGCTACAAAGGCGGAGTCGCCGCCTATTTGGAAGTCATCACCGCGCAGCAGATCGCCCTGGCCGACGAAATCACAGCAGTGCAAATCTCTGGCCGCCGCATGGTCTCGAGCGTTCTCTTGATTAAGGCTCTGGGTGGAGGATTCGACGCCGCCAGCCTCACCGCAATAAAAATGGAATCCCGCACGCCCATTCCGTCCGGACAGTGAAATCCAGCAAATCTCACTAACGCCGCAGTTTAGGAACAATTTCGAAAAACATTGGGATCCTGTCGATTTGTTCCATGCGGATTCGACGTTAAAGTGGAGAGATTGGGGCAGCCGCTTGAACGCTCAAGCAATCCAACTCTATACCGAAATCAAAAAGGAGAACATATGCGGTGCATGGTGATTGTTAAAGCGAACAAGGAATCTGAAGCGGGAGTTATGCCCAAGCAAAAGCTGCTTGCCGATATGGGGAAGTTCAACGAAGAACTGGTGAAAGCCGGTGTGCTGCTCGCCGCTGACGGGCTCCAGCCTAGCTCGAAGGGCAAGCGCGTTCGCTTCTCGGGAGAAAAACGAACCGTGATTGACGGGCCCTTCACAGAGACCAAAGAACTGATCGCGGGCTTCTGGCTGTGGCAGGTCAGGTCCATGGACGAGGCGGTCGAGTGGGTCAAGCGCTGCCCTTGTCCTCATGAGGGGGAAGGCGAGATTGAAATCCGTCAAGTCTTTGAGGCCGAAGACTTCGGCCCCGAATTGACTCCCGAAATGAAGAAGCGGGATGAAAACATGCGCGCCCAGTTGGCCACGAAGAAACAATAGTTGCGACGCGCGTAAAAGGTGAGCCGAACGTGTCGATTTCGGCGTTGGCCGTTCGACGTATTCATAGAGCCAAGACGCGAGGCTGAGGCTACACACTAAATAAATAAGGGAGAAATACCATGCGATTCATGATGATTGTCAAACACTCTGAGAAACAGGGCCCTCCGCCCAAACCGTTGATGGAGGCCATTGCCAAGATCGCCGAGGAAGAGGCCAAAGCCGGCACCATGCTCGGAAACGGCGGACTTACTCCGACTGCGCAGGGTGCCCGTGTACGCCTTTCCGGCGGCAAGGTGACTGTAATCGACGGCCCCTTCACCGAGGCCAAGGAAATTATCGGAGGCTTCGCGCAGTTTGAACTGAAGTCCAAGCAGGAAGCGATCGAGTCAGCTGTTGCCTTCATGGAACTCCACAAGAAACACTGGCCGGGCTGGGAAGGCGAGACGGAAGTTCGCCAGATGTTCGAGCCGGGCGAATTTCCGTGCGAATGATGAGGCGGAGCGCTGGCAGTTGGCATTTCGCAATCCGCAGTCAGTTGTGAATTGCTGAGTGGTGAATGCTCCGAGTTGCACTCTCCGAACAATAATGATGTGATCGGTAGCTGTGGAAGCTACCGACACACATCGGACTATCGACGCTGTCTGGAGGATCGAGTCGCCGCGGCTGATTGCCGGCCTCACGCGGATCGTGCGGGATCTCGGTCTCGCGGAAGACCTCGCGCAGGACGCTCTGGTCGCGGCGCTTCAGCAGTGGCCCGAGTCGGGTGTTCCGGACAATCCCGGCGCCTGGCTCATGGCCGCGGCGAAGCATCGCGCCATCGACCACTTCAGGCGGAACACGCGCCTTCAGCAAAAACACGAAGAACTGGGGCGCGAGATCGCGGTCAAAGAGATGGCAATTCCGGATCTCAACGCCGCAATTGACGATCCCGTCGGGGACGACTTGCTGCGGCTGATCTTCATATCTTGCCATCCGGTACTATCGACCGAGGCTCGCGTGGCGCTAACGTTGCGCTTGCTCGGCGGGTTGACGACTGACGAAATTGCGCGCGCCTTCCTGGTTCCCGAGCCGACCATCGCGCAGAGAATCGTCCGTGCTAAACGGACGCTAGCCGAATCCCACGCTCCATTTGAAGTTCCCCGTGGGGTCGAGCTGGCTGCGCGTCTGGCTTCGGTCCTCGAAGTCATTTATTTGGTTTTCAACGAAGGTTATGCGGCAACGGCGGGTAACGAATGGCTTCGGCCGGCTCTGTGTGAGGAAGCGTTGCGCCTTGGCCGCATCCTCGCCGAGCTTGCACCGCAGGAGCCCGAGGTCCACGGCCTGGTCGCTCTTATGGAGATTCAGGCGTCGCGATCCCGAGCGCGCGTGGGTCCGTCGGGTGAACCCATCCTCCTGTTCGATCAAAATCGGGCGCAATGGGATCAACTGCTCATTCGTCGTGGCTTGGTTGCGCTGGCCCGCGCCGAAAAACTAGGTGCTCGCCACGGTTCCTATTTCCTGCAAGCAGAAATAGCCGCCTGCCATGCGCGGGCTCGTACGCCGGATGAAACTGATTGGCCGCGAATTGTGCAGGTTTACGGCACCCTCGCCCAGATCGTCCCATCCCCTATCGTCAACCTGAATCGTGCGGTGGCAGTTGGCATGGCTTTCGGACCCACCGCCGGACTCGAACTCGTCAATCAACTGACGGCTGAGCCATCGCTCGCAAAATATCATTTGCTGCCAAGTGTGCGGGGCGACTTTCTCAGAAAGTTGGGCCGACTGGATGAAGCGCGCGTCGAGTTCGAGCGCGCGGCGTCGCTTACGCAGAACACTCGCGAGCGTGAACTCCTTCTGGATCGTGCACGGGCGTGCATAGACGCTTCAACACCGTCCGAGCACCCCGGGTGATCTTCGATTAGCTGGCGTTTCTTCTATATAGGTTGGCTATGTCGGATAATCGGTGGGAAGACTAGGCGCTGGAGCAGTTCCCCTTGCCAATCCCCTCAACTTCTGTAAAAATCATAGTTTGTCTTACCCCTGCCAGAAGGACTAGGAAAGGAACTAACGTTCTGTGTTAATGATTCGTCTGTCGCGCACTGGTGCGCGTAAACAACCGCAGTATCGCGTGGTCGTGATTGAAAAAGAGCGCGCGCGCAATGGCCGTCCGGTGGAAGTGGTGGGAACTTATAATCCCCGCAGCAATCCGGCCAGCATTGAACTCAAGCGCGAGCGCATTGATTACTGGATCTCCAAAGGCGCCAAGATGTCGGACCGGGTCGGCAAAATCGTGGCCAAGCCCGTGCCGGCTGCCGCTCCCGCCGCCTAAGTTTGGCAGTGTACCAGTAGAAATCCCCACCCGATCGGAACCGCGAATGCCCGATAGGAACCTATGACCGAACAGCGTGGCGACGTGCGAGCTTTAGTCGAGCAGATTGCGAAGGAACTGGTGGACGCGCCCGGCGAGGTCGCGGTCAGCCAGCTCGACGGCGACGTGCTCGAACTGAAAGTCGCTCCCGACGATCTGGGCAAAGTGATTGGCCGGCAAGGCCGCGTGGCGCGAGCGCTGCGGGCGCTGGTCGGCGCGGCAGGCGTTCGAGCCAACAAACGCTTTCGGCTCGAGATCCTCGAATAGCGGAAGCGGTTTTGGGAATCGCCGACGAGTTCGTGACTCTGGCCCGCGTGCGCAAGACGCAAGGGCGCCGCGGCGAAGTCGCCGTCGAAGTACATAGCGACGTTCCGGGACGATTCACGGAAGGCCTGAAGCTTTCGGCGCTCAGGAAAGACGGCTCGCGTCGCGAGTTACAGATTGAAGATGTCTGGCCTCACAAGGGCATGCAGGTTCTGAAATTCGTCGAAGTCGATTCGATGAACGACGCGGAAACGCTGATCGGATCGGAATTGCAGCTTCCGCGCAGCCAGAGGGCTCAGCTTGACGCGGGTTGGAATTACGTTAGCGACCTCGTAGGTAGCACGGTCTTTGACGCCGACCGCGAGATTGGCAAAGTAGAAGACGTTCAGTTTGGCGCGGGTGAAGCTCCGCTGCTGATCGTGAAAGCGGGCAGTCAGACTCACGAGATTCCCTACGCCGAAGCCTATTTGCAGAGCGTAGATCTCGAAGGCAAAAAGATAAAGATGCAGTTGCCCGAAGGGATGCTGGAACTGAACGCGCCGCTCACTGCAGAAGAAAAGCAGGAGCAGTCGGGGTTGGGGAAAAAAAAGCTATAGACACAAGCGGCACATCGAAAATCGCTGTCTTAAGAATTCTGCTATCTCTGTGTCCTATGTGGTGAAAAAGATTTTGACGGTCGTCCAGCAATGAAGATCGACATTGTCACGATCTTTCCCGAGTTTTTTCGCGGACCGCTGGAGCACGGAATCATCCGCCGGGCGCAGGAAGCGGGTCTGGCGAAAATTGAAGTCCACGATCTGCGAGCGTTTGCGCATGATCGTCACAGAACTGTAGATGACCGCCCGTTCGGCGGCGGCGAAGGCATGGTGCTCAAGCCGGAACCGATCTTTGAAAGCATTGAAGCGATGCAGGTTGGTTCTCGCGAGGAGCGGCTCGCCGGTGCGAAGCAGAGTGTGGTTTTGCTTTCGGCGCAAGGCAAGCGATTCGATCAGAGCGTTGCCAATGAGTTGGCCACCATGGAACGACTGGTCCTGATCTGCGGCCGCTACGAAGGTGTTGACGAACGCGTGGGAGAGCATTTGGCAGATCGCGAGCTGTCGATCGGCGACTACGTGCTCAGCGGAGGCGAACTTGGCGCAGCGGTAATTATAGATTGCGTCACGCGCTTGATTCCCGGCGCAGTGGGAAATGAAGCCTCGACCCGGCAGGAGTCGTTTACGAGGTTTTCGTCGACGGAAGCGGGAAACGGCCCAAGTTCGACGTGCGCTTCGGGTGGATTGCTGGATTATCCGCACTACACCCGTCCCGCGGACTTCCGCGGAATGGGAGTTCCGGAAGTGCTGAGTTCGGGCAATCATGACGAAATAAAACGTTGGCGCCGCCGCACTGCGCTGGAGAAAACGTTGCGCAATCGTCCGGATCTGCTTGACCAAACGACGCTCAGCGATGAAGACAAGAAATTACTGGTCCTGATTCAGGGCCAAAGCGATTAGAAATTTTCAGAACGAGGACAAGATCATGTCGAACCTAATCATCGAAAAACTGCTGGCCAAAACCAAGCGCACCGACCTGCCGAAGTTCGTTCCCGGCGACTCCGTCCGCGTTCACGTGAAAATCAAGGAAGGCGACAAAGAGCGTTTGCAGGCCTTCGAAGGCGTCGTGATTTCCCGCAGCCGCGGCCCGCAAGCCAGCTTCACCGTGCGCAAGATCAGCTTTGGCCACGGCGTGGAACGCATCTTTCCCGAGAGCTCGCGCGTCATTGACAGGGTCGAACTGCTGCGCTCGTCAAAAGTCCGCCGCGCCAAGCTCTACTACCTGCGCGCGCTGCGTGGGAAAGCCGCCCGACTGAAAGATGTGGACCGCGAGCAGGCTGTCGCAGCGGCCCCGGCGAAATAGCTGGCACGACGAGCGACTTGCGCGAAGCCCAGCCAAGACCTCGCGCCGTAAGCCAATCTCTTTCTCTCTACCGTCCGCTTTCGGACGGTAGAGACTGAATCCGGACACTATTTCCCGTCGGTTCGTCCCAAAACTTCCGATAACCAACGCTTTTACAATCGCTTAAACAAAACACTCCTTCGGCAGTCGGGGTGCGAAACCCGTACCGGGCATTTTCAGCCGAAAAACTCGTGTATGCAAACTCTCTTCCAGGATGTTCGCTTCGCTCTGCGGCAACTCGCGCGGAACCCGATGTTCACATTGGTCGCAGCTTTTTCGCTCGCCCTCGGCATCGGCGCGAACACAGCGATCTTCAGCGTGATGAATGCGGCACTATTCAAGGCTTTGCCGGTTCGCAATCCGCGCGAGTTGGTAATCCTCACCGATCCCAATCGCGACGGCGGCGGCAGCGGTCTTGAAACTGGCGTACGCAGCGTTCTTAGCTATCCCGAGTTCGAGCAATTGCGCGATCGTACCACCATGCTTTCCGGACTCTGCGCCGCAGAGGTCGGGCTCGAGCATTGGCAAATGCGTATCGGCGACGGGCCGCAAGAGGAAGCCCCCGGAAAGCTCGTCAGTGAAAACTTCTTTTCGGTGCTGGGCGTCGAGCCAGTCATTGGCCGCTTTTTCACACAGGAAGATGCCACCGCGCCGGGAAAGGATCCCTACGCGGTGGTCAGCTACGACTATTGGAAGGGGCGGTTCGGCGGTGACACTCGCGTCCTCGGCACAACGATTAACTTGTATGGAACGCCGTTGACTGTGATCGGCGTGGCTCCGCCCGGTTTCCGCGGCGAAGCTGTGGGTCAAGATCCGTCCGTGTGGCTCCCCATGATGATGGAACCATGGGCAAAGCCGGGACGGAATTGGCTGCACGAAGATTTGACCAAGGACATGGCCAAGGTCATGTGGCTGCAAGTATTTGGCAGGTTGAAGCCCGGAGCTACGAAGGCCCAGGTGCAGGCGGAAGTCAATGTGCTGTTCCGCGAGATCATTCAGAACGCCTATCCCACCTCGCTCTCACCGGAAAAGCGAAAGGAAGTCCTCGATCAGCGAATCCAAGTCAATGATGCCCGCACCGGCGCTTTTGCCAAGCGCGACGTACTGTCGCGCGAGCTGTATCTATTGCTGGCGGTCGCCGGAATGGTTCTGTTGATCGCCTGTGCCAACGTCGCAAATTTATTGCTGGCTCGTGCCGCAGCTCGATCGAAAGAAGTCGGAATTCGCCTTTCCATCGGAGCCTCCCGCGGACGGCTGATTCGCCAATTCCTCACGGAAAGCCTCCTGCTCTCGTTAATTAGCGGGGTCGCCGGTCTGTTCGTGGCAAGCGCAGCAGCGCGCGTCTTGGTGAGGGTGTTGTCCGCGTCCAAAACTCCGCTGACGCTCGCAACTGGACTCGATCTCGGCGTCCTCGCATTCACCGCCGGAGTGACAGTCTTAACGGGAATACTCTTCGGTCTCGCGCCCGCGATTCAAGGCACTCGCATCAATGTCAGCGACACCCTCAAAGACGCTGGCCGCGGGGTTACGGCTTCCGCCCGACGGTTGTCGTTTCAGAAGTGGCTGGTCGTGGCGCAAGTGGGGATTTCCTTCTTGCTCGTCGTCGGCGCTGGACTTTTCCTGCGCACTCTTTGGAACCTGCAAGCAGTCGACCTCGGTTACGCCAAGGACAATTTGCTAGTCGTCCGCGTGGCCGGTTTGACCGCCGGATACCACGACGCCGCCTTGGCGAATCTGTACCGCAATGTCGGCGATCGACTCGCAACCTTGCCCGGAGTGCACGGCGTAGCCTATTCGGAGAACGGAATTTTCAGCGGCACCGACTCTGGCGATGAGATTCAAGTGGAAGGATTCACACGCGTGACCGACGACGATCGCGGGGCCGCTTTCGATCGCGTCAGTCCGGGATATTTCGCGACCCTTGGCGTGCCGTTGTTACTAGGAAGGGAATTCCGAGCGCAGGACGCTGCGGGTGCGCCCCTGGTTTGCATCATCAATCAAACCTTCGCAAAACATTTCTTTAAGAACGCGAATCCCATCGGCAAACACGTCACGCAAATATTTGGCCTTCAAAAGACCACCATGGAAATTGTCGGCGTAGCCAAGGACGCCCGCGATCACGATTTGCGCGAGGTTTTGCCGGACCGCTTTTACGTTCCAGTCGAGCAAGCCCTCGGCGGCGTCATGCCGTCGATCTACTTCAATGTTCGTGCCTCCGGCGATCCGGACCAGATGTTGAATACTGTCCGTACCGCGATTCACGGTATCGATCCGAACCTGCCAATCACAAGCGCCAGTTCCCTGGGTGAACTGATTGACGAGTACGACGCACCCACCCGCACTGTGGCCCAGCTTTGTGCCATCTTCGGAATTGTGGCGTTGGTGCTGGCCGCCATCGGCCTCTATGGAGTTCTGTCCTACGGCGTCGAGCGCCGCACCAACGAGATCGGAATTCGTCTGGCGCTGGGCGCGGGCACGAGGCGAGTCGTTAATATGATCCTGCTTGAAACCAGCGTGGTGATGGCAATCGGTATCGCTCTCGGTGTCGCTGCCTCAGCTGCCGGAACTCGCCTTATTTCCGCGCAGCTGTTCGGACTGCCGGCGTTCGACCTCCCCACCGTCGTGGCCGCAGGCTGCGTGCTTGCTGCCGTCTCGCTGATCGCAGGTTATATCCCTGCCGTGCGCGCGGCGCGGGTCGATCCCGCTAACGCTTTGCGGCACGACTAGAAACTCGACGCACATTTCCGCCTTGATCCACAGCCCGGGCGTGGGCGAAGATGCAGGCATAGTCATCGCGTCGTGCCTGCCAAACTCAAACTCGCGCCTGCGAAGTCTATTTCTGCATCGGCTGCGAAACTTCGCCTGCTCAAGCGGCTGCATTGCACCCTGAAATTTGAAAAGCAGGCTTGGCAGTCGGGAGCGCGGCTGGTGGCCGGTGTTGACGAGGTCGGTCGCGGCTCGCTTTTCGGACCCGTGGTTGCGGCCGCCGTCATTCTTGATTCCAACTACCGCATTCGTGGGCTGCGCGATTCAAAGCTTCTTGTCGCCGAACGCCGCGAGCTTCTGGCTGTCAGGATTCGCGAACACGCCATCGCGTGGTCGATCGCCGCCGTAGATGCGGCGCGCATCGATCAAATCAATATTTATCAGGCATCGCGGGTTGCCATGGAGCAAGCCGTCCAGTCTCTCGATCCGTCGGCCGACCACCTGCTGATCGACGCCATGCGTTTGAATTGCGAACTGCCTCAGCGCGCCATAATCCACGGGGACGCGCTCTCCGCTTCGATCGCGGCGGCTTCAATTCTTGCAAAAGTGGAACGGGATCGCCTGGTTCGCGAATGGGACCCGGTGTTTCCTGTCTACGGTCTGGCCTCCAATAAGGGATACAGCACGCCCCACCACCTCGCTGCCCTGCGTGAGCACGGGCCTTGTCCGCTGCATCGCCAGTCGTTCGCGCCGGTCTGGAACAATCCAGTTCCGCAGGAAGTTCTCGCGTTCATGCTCGACCAGAAACCGGAGCAGGTGTCTGAAGAAATGGAAGAGGCGGCTGTCTAATCCAGATCTACGGGCCAGCAACCCGGGGCAAGTTCCAGTGCTGCCAGACGCTGACCACGCGCAGCACGAAGCAAACCACGCCGCCCAAGATGGCTGTTACCGCAGGGCTCAGACCTAGTTTTCTTCCCAGGATCATGACCGCCGCGCCAGCCATCGCAGCGGTGGCGTAGACATCGGCGCGGAGGACTGTAGGAATTTGCGCCAACAGGATGTCGCGCACCGTTCCGCCGCCAACGCCAGTGATGGTTCCCATCAAGATCGCCATGAAGGGATGGATGCCGTAGTTGAGCGCTTTCTGAGTTCCGGCGACGGCGAAGAGCGCCAGCCCCGCCGCATCGACGTCGATGAGTAACTGTGTAGGAATCTCCTGCACGAAGTGGTGCAGGAAAAACACCACAGCTCCTCCGGTGAAGGCCACGACGGAGTAGCGCCAATCGCGAATCGATCCAGGAGGAACCGCGCCGATCAACAGATCGCGTATGACTCCCCCGCCGAGCGCCGTTGCGAACGACAAAACCATGAGGCCGAGAAAGTCGAGGTTGCCCCGGATCGCAGCCATAGCGCCCTCAACCGCGAAGACGAATGTCCCGGCCACATCCAGAGTAAACAACAACTCGGTGGAGTTGTATTTCATGCAGTTCGCCCTGACCATTTCCTGAGGGAGAAGAGGATGCGCGGCATCGCATCACTCTAAAGAATTCACGTGGTCCGTTCAACCCTTGAGCAGGAGAGAAGAGAAATGCAGGGAGATTACAGTGGAACCGCGAGAGTTTAATTCAGCTTGCCGCGTATTTCTTTGGCTAGGGCGTCGACCGCCCTCATTTTAGTTTCGGCAAACAGCGGAAGGTCGGGAACGTCAAGCGCGAGTTCGCAGGAAAGCAAAATCGCGGTGACGGTGTCGTTGAGTTCACGACGTAAAGTTTGTTCCGCTTCCTTGCGGGCGATTTGCAATTCACGCTTTCGACGGTACAGCGCGGAGCGCAATTCGCGCTTCACTCGGTCAATTCCATTGATGGCAAAATTCGAATAAACCGGAACCGCGGTTCCCATTTGTTTCAAGACAATGTCGAGGCCTATCGGGCTCTGCATCCAACCATAGTTGATCGATGATGACTGCGGAGAATTCCTGGGCTTGCAATTGGTCGACTGCCTCGCGCAAGGTCGCGGCCACGCAGGTGGACTCAGCCGTAGCTTCCTGCAACGCCGTGGCACACTCCCGTGCCTTGGCTAGCAAAGTAATCAGCAGGATCATGGGCCAAGCAATTGCACGTTTTGCACCAGACGACTCTCTCTGAAAACGCAGGCTTTAGGCCGCGACTCGAACCGTGTCGCCTCCATTGCGGGAAGATGAGCCACCCGTTTCCCCTTTTGGAGTCCACGTGCCGGTCAATGAGGTCTGCGCCGATGAGTCCGTTATTTCGGAATTATGCTGACGCGGACTCAACTAACTATTCAGGACGCCAAGTCACGGAGAACAAGATCCATCGCGTCGGCGCGGGGCGGCAGAACGCGGGTAGGTTGTGGCGCAATTCTCATGTTGATCCAGTCGTATGCCAACTCCCGGCTGCAATCGAAACACACCACGTAGGCGCCGCCTGGACTTGTACTGCCGGTCCTTCGTTTGGGCCTGATAGTGATCGGGAAACTGTAGTTCTTGTGCCGGCAACCAAACACCATGGCAACAAACCGGGTGAGCATCAATCTTCCTCCGCAGAAAGCTGGCGATTGCCGGCGAGTTCCAAAATCCTCTGCCGGCAACATTCCTCTAGTAGTGACGCAACTCACGCCAGCGTTTCACTACGCACGCCGCGGAGCACGGAGCGCTTCGACCCTCTATTGGATGGTGACTGTAACCTGTTTCTTAGAGCGGCTGTATTGGTTGGTCGCGTACAAGGTGTAGACGGTTGTGGTTGTCGGATAGACGGTCACGGTGTCGCCGCGTACCGCTCCGACCTGCGGAGTCACAACAAAATATGATTCGCCAGTCGCAGTCCAGTTCAACACAACCGGCTGGCCTGCTTTGCTGGTCGGAGGATTCGCTGTGAAGCTGCCGATCTTCGGCGCCTTGCCTTGCGGTAGATTATTCGGGGTATAGATTGGGTTCATCAGGACGACTTCGAAGGCTGAGGCCGGGACCTGTTTCAGGCTCCCCAAATCGTCATTGTTCCAACGATTGTCGGGATCTCCGCTCAGGTACATGGAGCTGCCGTTGTCCGCCATGATCATGCCGTATTTTTTCAGGCCGGCAAGGATCACGGCGGCTTGCGGGGGGAACGAACTGATGTCATAGCTGGCCTTCAGGCGCAAGCGCATGCCCATCGGAGCGGCGAGGGAATTGGTCGAGTTCGGAGCCCAGTGCGAAGCCGGCGGAACAAAAGCTTCCCGGCTGTATTGCAAGGTGAAGCGCAAAGCGTGCTGGATTTGTCCGCTCGCGACCTCGTCATACCGCGCGAGCCCGGGAAAAATTGGCAAGCCGGCAGCATCTGCCGAAGTCCATGTGTAAGGACGTTGTTCATCGTTCAGCAAATCCCAAACTGCGGCTGATGCCGCCTTCCAGGTTCCATCATTCCTTGGGGAAGGAATAGTAAAGCTCATAGAGCCAGCAGTTATCGCGATCAATCGTCAGCACATGCCGGTCGCCATTTCCCGGATGTGGATAGCCCTCGATCGGAGCATTGTGCGGAACGGGCATGGGGCCGGGATCGCTGTTGTTGCCATAAGCTGTGAAGTGGATGTTCACAAACGGTGAACCGCTCACTACGACGTACGGAATGCCGATGGTCTGCCCCTGATATTGTCCCGCACCAAAGTCTGGATGCATGGGGGTGTTGAGGCCAATGAAATTGATGATTGCGTCGGAATTAGGATCGACGGATGCATTGGAAATGTCCTGGTTCCAGGCGTTGTCGGCGGGAAAGGGAATAAAGCCGTTGAGGCTGGCGTGAAGGCCCAGGCTCAATCCGCTGCAAGAGTCTTGGCTGAATAGTGGAGAGACCAGCAGGGAAAACGCGAGGAGCAGGGCAATGCGTCGCATAGAACCTCCGATGGGGAAAGAGCGGCGCGAGTCCTACGTTACCACAAACCGGACAGCCCGAAACTTGGCTAAGGGTCATGCCCGCCCAACCGCGCTAGGGCGATACCTCGTACACCGTCCCGCAGCCTCGCTGGCAGAACTGCACCGCTCCCCCGAATTGTGTCGCACCACAAATACTCCCGGAGCGGTCAAAAGATAGAGTCGCCCCGGGAAATGCTCCGTCTGGAGTGTTTGTGAAACCGTGCAGGATGCTGATCGGCCAAGTGCTTCTTTTTTGCAAAGGAGGCTTTAGACTAAAAACACTACCGGCCAGTGACTCGCCGGGTCCAACGTTCGTCGTGCCATTCAGATTGCCAGCCCGGTCGAATCGGACAACCGAAGGGTCATATCCACCGTCGGCGGCTGCTTTGAACTCGTGCAGAACTGTTTCCTTCCACGATCCATCGGTCGTAGCTGCCAACTTGAAGACAACTCCTCCTGCCTTGGCGCCGCCCTCGGCTCCGCCATAAAGCGACCCCTGCGCATCAAGAATCACACCGGCGCCCGGCTGAAATCCGTCGTCTCCATTTGAAAATATGTGTATCTTCTTCTCCGTCCACACGCCACCCTTCGTCATCGGCGGCCGGAGCGAGAACACTACGCCGCACCCGGTTCCCCCGACACCACCCTGGCATTTCCCCTTTACATTGTTGCCACCGAAAATTGTCGTGCCGTAAATCGCGCCCTTATTGTCGAAAACCAACCCGCCGTTGGGATTCGCCCCATCACCGAACCGCGCACCAGCCGCAACGCCTCTGAAGCCATAGAGGACTTTCTCCGTCCACTTGCCACCCATCTTCTTCGGCGGACTCAGCTCGAAAACCGCTCCACAGTATTGATAAAAACCGTTACAAGTCGCCCCGCGTCCCCCTCCGAACTCAGTTGCTCCGTACAGATTGCCGGCATTGTCGAACACCAGATCCCCCCAGGGAACATAGCCTTGCTTGGCGGTGGGAAAACTGTACAGTACAGTCTCGCTCCACTTGCCTCCTCTTTGTTTGGGTGGTGATAGCTCAAACACCGTTCCACAGCCCAGCTTCGAACCCAACAGCATGCAGTCCCCTGTGCCCCCATAAGCGGTCGTGCCGTATAGGTTTCCTGCGCTGTCTATCGCTAAACCACCAAAAGGGGAGGCGCCGTCATTGTCGGCATTGCCCTTGAAAACATACAGAACTGCCTCGGACCAAGGATCACCCTTCTTCACCGGGGGAGCGAGTCGATACACTGAGCCGCACTGATAGATCGATGCACAGCTTGACGAGCCACCATTCTGAGTGACTCCATAAAGGTTGCCCCCAACGTCAAACACCACTCTACCGACGGGAGTGGCGCCATCTGTACCACCTTGGAAGCGGTAAAGAACTTTCTCATTCCCAGCTCGCGGAGGCGGTTGATGCCACAGCCAAGACCACCATCAACAAGGACAACATTCCCGATTTCGACTTAAAGAACTGAATCCCATCGGTCGGTTTGTGATTCACGGTTAGGAACATGGTAAAACCCAATGCGTCGCAGAATCCCGATGGGAACGAGCGGCGCGACCGCTACGTTACCACAAATTTGACAGTCCGAAACATGGGTGATGAGTCAGGCCCGTCCAACCGCGCTGCCTGCGCTATAGTGTTTATTGATCCCGTGAAAATCAACGTGCAATCCTTACGGCTGCCGGTTGCGCTGACGCTGGTTCTGCTGTGCTCCGGCTGCAATCGGGGGCGCAGAGTGCAGGAGATTGCCTACATCAGTGCTCCGCAGGCTGTGCTCCGCGACCGCGTGGCGGCAGTTTCTACCAATACTGGAGTAGCGAGGAATGGAGATCGTGTCCAGATTTTGGAGCGCGACCGGCGTTTTGTCCGCGTTCGCTTGGCGACCGGCGTTGAAGGCTGGATCGAACAGCGCTACCTGGTCACGCAGCAGGTCTACGATGGGTTCCAGAAACTGGCGCAGCAGTCGCAGAACACTCCGGTGCAAGCTACGGGCACGACTCGCAATGACACTAATCTTCACGTTGAACCGGGCCGCGAGACCGAACATCTCTATCAACTGAACCAGGGATCCAAGGTTTCAATCCTCAAGCGGGCCGTCGCTGAAAAAACTTTGCCGGGTGTGGCGCCTAAACAGGCAGGCACGGCCAAAGCTGGATCGCCGGCGCCTCTGATGGAAGACTGGTGGCTCATTCGCAATGGCGATGGGCGTGTCGGCTGGGTTCTGGCACGCATGGTTGATCTCGATGTTCCGCTGGACATCGCGCAATATGCGGAAGGCCAGCGTACCGTGGCGTTCTTTGTGCTTGATCAGGTCACGGACGGAGACAAGAGAGTTCCGCAATATCTCGTCGTGCTGACCGAACCCAAGGATGGATTGCCTTTCGACTACAACCAGGTCCGCGTCTTTACATGGGATGTCAGACATCACCGTTATGAGACCGCGTATCGCGAACACGGATTGAACGGATTTCTTCCGGTGACCGTCTCTCAGGAAAACTTCGACAAAGAAGGAACTCTGCCGATTTTCATATTGCGAGTAAAAGATGACAACGGCAACCTCGCCGAACGAAAATACAAACTGAACACACCGGTGGTGCGACGCGTTCTCGCACCTGGCGAACTGCCCCAGAAATCAGCCCCGAGAAAAAAACGTAAGAACTCGTAGAGAGATGTGCGACTAGAGTCTTGCTAAGAGCCTCTACGAATAGAATTCCGCGATGCTTTTCACGACCAGCTTCTGTTCAGCTTCGGTCAGCTCCGGAAACATCGGCATTGCGAGCACCTCGCGGGAAGCTCGCTCGGATTCTGGGAAATCACCCTCGCGGTATCCGAGGTAAGCGAAACACGGCTGCAGGTGAAGGGGGATGGGATAGTAAATTTCCGTGCCGATTTTTCGATCACCGAGAAACTTGCGCAGTCCGTCGCGGTCGCGAGCCCGAACCACATATTGATGAAAGACATGAAAGGCGTGCGCTGACGTCTCGAGCGGCGCAATCGGCGCGCCAGGCTTTGCCGAGATGAGCCCAGCCTCCGCCAGCAGAAGATCGTAGGCGGCCGCCCGCTCGCCGCCGCTCCTGATTCCACTCTTCAATGTGCTTCAACTTCACGCGAAGAATGGCGGCCTGGATCGCGTCCATCCGGCAATTCCAGCCGATCTCTTCGTGGAGGTAGCGCCGGGGGCTGCCGTGATTGCGCAGGTTCCGCATGTGCGCGGCGTAGCCGGGATCGCTGGTGGTGGCGAGGCCTGCATCGCCGTAGGCGCTCAGATTCTTGGTGGGGTAGAAGCTGAATGCCGCCGCTGCGCCCAGCGAACCGGCGCCGCGGTTTCGCCATTTCGCCCCGATCGCTTGCGCTGCATCTTCAATAATTGGCAAGTGGAATTCATCGGCGATGGGACTTAATGCATCCATGTCAGCGCACTGACCGTACAGATGAACTGGCAACAGCGCTCGGATCTTGTAGTCGCCCCCGGCCTCGAGTCTTGCGCCCACCCGATTAGGATCAATGTTTAGAGTGGCGGGATCCACATCGACAAAGACTGGGCGAGCGCCAGCACGCACGATGGCGCTCGCAGAAGCAAAAAAGCTGAATCCAGTGGTGATGACGCCGTCACCC
Source organism: uncultured Acidobacteriota bacterium (assembly GCA_963771285.1). Classification (GTDB taxonomy): domain Bacteria; phylum Acidobacteriota; class Terriglobia; order Terriglobales; family Acidobacteriaceae; genus JABDBE01. Next base: position 11,844 of record CAVYSX010000012.1, on the reverse strand, counting down.
GGGCCGACTCCCGCCACAACCAGGGCGAGCCATAGTGCGTCCGTTCCGGAGGCGCATCCCACGGACGCGCTCGCGCCTGTGAACGTGGCTAGCTCGCGCTCCAGAGCTTCTACCTCCGCTCCTAGGATGAAGTGCTGGGAAGCGCACACGCGCTCCACCGCCGCCAATACTTCCTCGCGAATTTGTTGGTACTGGCGATGCAGGTCGAGCAAAGGAATCGCATCGACCGTTCTGATCGGGGAGCCCGTTTTTGCAGGAGAAGACTGAGTCACGGGAAAGAGCGATTCTACCATTACGTGCGCTCCGCGCGACGCTGGAGTCTGTCTCTAATTTCATCCCTCGCGAAGGCGAGAGACTTTGCGTTTTCCGTACTACGCAGGGTTTGATCGCTCGATGCGGATCATTTGCGGCAGTTCAGGAGGGGGTAAACTTTCATCCATGGCTTTACGCCATTCGACGAGTGATTCAAGAAGTATGTCCAATTTAATTTCCCCAAAGCTGCCCGCGGGTTCACCTAGATTCCTGACCGCTCGTTCCAACACAGAGCGCATGCCAACGCGGTTTCCCGTGGAGTAGTGATGAAAGGCCACCGCAACCTGCACAAGTCCTTGGACAAACTTTTTGTTCTCGGGAGGCGCCGCCCGCCAAATGTCTTCCAGTATTTCGTGGGCGTCAAAAAAATGCGCCTCGTTAAAGAGGCGCATCCCGCGAGCGTAGGTTTCGCAATCCACGCTTCATTCTTGCACAGAGAAACAAGCTACGCTCGATAGACGCGGCTTAGAACCTACCGTCCAAAAATGGTGTAGTGATAGCTCGTGGCCATGAAGAACAGTAATGGCACCGACAAGAAGAAATTCGTTCGCGAAGCCAGAAACGCTTGCCGTGCCAAGACTGCGGCATTCGCCGGCGGTGTTCCCGCCAGAGTCCCTTTGATAATTTTCTTTTGATTGGGCCAGATGATTCCCCAAACGTTGAACAACATCACGATGCCGAAGCCCCCACCCACGCCGATCGACAGCACGTGGTTATCGTCTTGACCCACCGGCGTGTAAGTCAAGAACAGCCAAGCTGCGGCGATGACAACCACGGTGGTGATCGCGCCGAGAACGTACCCGCTTGGCGCCTTTTTGATTACGAAGAACAAAATCGCCCACGCCGCGATCCAGACCAGCCAAAACAGGCCAAGCGTGCTCAGAGGACTGACCCCCATGCGGTCGGCGTCGGGTCCGACGTAGATCTGCCCCCAGTACCAGAAGCCGATGAAGACCGTCAGCAGTGCGCTCCAACGAAACCAGTTCAGCGCCGGAAGAGTCAAATACTGAAATATCTTCGCCTTCATGCCCGCGTCCACCTGTTTCATGAACGGGACATTGACCAGATTGAAGAAGTACAGCAATCCGATCCACGTAATACCCGCGATGAAGTGAAACCAGCGCAAAATCAACGCCAGAGCTTCGGTGCCCGTGTGCGTCGGCATTACCCATAAAGCTGCGAAAGCAATCAGCTGTTGCATCGATGTTTCCTCCGCCAACTTTGAATTGCGCGAATCCGGTTACCAGGACGGGCAACTCGGCAAGTCATCAGGAATGCAAGGCCCGTCCAACCGGCCCCGGCTGCGAACCCCCGAAATTCGATCTACTCGCAGCGCGCCAGAATGGTTTCATGTTGCTGTGTTATGTGTCAACCAGAAGTGCGGACGGCGATAACGATTGCTTGAAAAGTGGGGGACGAGGCCGTATTGTACGGAGAGTCGCTTTGGCCGCCCGGCGGGGTGGAATGACCCTGTCTAGCGTCCAAAGTCCCCCTGTTCCCTGATGCTGTGTTGGCGGCGGCCCCAGGGAACCGACAATGTGCAGTTTACAAATGCTCTCGCAGTTGAGAGAGCTAAGGAGATCGGCATGGAAAGCAAGCCGGCGCAAAACATTCAAGATACCTTCCTCAATACTGCCCGCAAAGAAAGAGTCAACATCACGATTTACTTATTGAGTGGCGTGAAGCTGACCGGGCGGATTCGTTCCTTCGACAAATATTCCGTCGTGCTGGAAACCAACAATCAGGAACAGTTGATCTTCAAGCACGCCATCTCGACGGTCGCCATGGGCCGAGCCGCACATAGCCATAGTGAGAGACCAACCATGGTTCCATCGCCGAGTCCCGCAGTGGAGGCGGAACCGGCGCCCAGTGCATCTGGCACCGAAGGATAATAATAGAGACAGGGGCCGGGATGAGCTTGGCCGGAGCGCCCGCAACTCGCGAGGTGAGCCCTTGCGGAGCCTTGCCCATCGCGGCTGACCTGCACTACAGAATTTCCATTGAGTGACGAAGTGAAGAGTAGCGGATTGAAAAGTAGAGGATCGAAAACTTCGCAAAGCAAGAAAAGCGGCCCGCATTCGTTCCCCATTGCGACTGCAGCGCGCGGCCCTGTGGAACGAGCTTTCCTGGTCGGCCTTGACTACCGCGCACGCTCGCGTGCGGCATCCGGAGGGAAATCCAGCAAGAGTCCTTTGACCAGCGGCGCGCTGGCTGCTCGCGATAGCGCCAGCGTTGCGGGCACCGTCTCGAAGGCCCCGACAATTCCAGAATTCAGCGCGGAGGAATCGCTCGACGAGTTGCGTTCGCTTGCGACTAGTGCCGGCGCACAAATTGCAGGAGAATTTCTGCAACGCCGCGACAAGCCTGACCCGGCGACTCTGATCGGACGGGGAAAACTGGAAGAGATCGCCGGTGCCGCCTCGTCGGTATCGGCGGATCTTCTGTTATTTGACCACGACCTTACTGCATCGCAGCAGCGCAACATCGAAAAGATCGTCGGCACCCGAGTGATCGATCGCACCCAGCTGATTCTCGACATCTTCGCTAAACATGCCCGCACCCGTGAAGGCCAGTTGCAGGTAGAGCTGGCGCAACTGGAATATATGCTGCCGCGCCTCGGCGGGCGAGGCATTGAGATGTCGCAACTCGGTGGCGGCATCGGCACTCGTGGTCCGGGTGAAACCCAGCTCGAAACTGATCGCCGCAAAATCTACCGGCGGATTCGGCACGTGAAGGAGCAAATAGAGAATGTCCGCCGGGTTCGCGAACAGCAACGGCAGCGCCGCGAATCGGTCCCGGTTGCAACTCTGGCTTTGGTCGGCTACACCAACGCGGGCAAGTCCACGCTGTTTAATGCACTGACTCAGGCCGCCGTGCTGGAGTCGCCCAAAATGTTTGCGACCCTCGATCCCACCATCCGTGGCGTCACGCTGCCATCGCGCCGTGATGTTCTACTTTCCGACACCGTGGGATTCATCCGCAATCTCCCGCACACTCTGGTTTCCGCCTTCCGCGCGACTCTGGAGGAAGTGCAACGCGCCGCGCTGGTACTTCACGTTTCCGACGCCAGCAGTCCGCTCTCCGCCGAGCAGGACGCGCAAGTAGAAAAAGTGTTGAAGGAATTGGAAGCCGAGGGCAAACCGCGCTTGCGCGTGATGAATAAGATCGACTTACTCCCGCCCCGGCAGCGCGAGAGCCTGCGCGACGACGCGACCACTGTCCACGTTTCCGCCGCGAAAGGCATCGGAATGGGCACGCTACTGGATCGGATTGACCAGATGCTGCAAGGCGATGCACTTAGCCGAATCCGCCTGCGGATTCCTCAGAAAGAGGGCAAGACGCTGGCGCTGCTGGAAGCACGCGCCCGAATTTATTCCCGCGCCTATAGAGATGGCCTCGTGGAACTCGAGGTCGAAGCGCCGGAGTCAATTGTGAGAAGGGTAAAAGCCTTTGTCTATAAGTAGAGTGTCATATCCAGCGCAGCGAGATCTCTACGCCAATCGCACTCTGACCAAGACCGTAATTTAAATGGGCCGGCAACCAAGAAGCGGTGACAGTCCTTGGCTATCGGCCCACTCGATCCTGAATTGGATCGGAGGTGATATTTCCATGCTAGTCCGGCTAGGCCAGATGTCAAGCAATCTTTGATTAGAGAGCGCAAATGTCTTGACAAGCGGGCAAAAATACGTTCCATCAGCTGTTCCTTAGTCCGCTCTAAAAAAACCTCCTCGTTGACACTAGGCCTTTAGGATGTTAGGTTTAATGGTTTCCTAAAGCCCTCATCGCTCGAGATTTTATTCAAGCACAAGTATGGACGAGACGCTCAGACAAGTAGGGGAATTACTGCTCGGATCGATCCCCACCATTATTTTCGTGGTGTTGCTATACGGGATCTACAACGCGCTGGTCCATAAGCCGTTGGTCCGAGTGCTTGCCGAGCGCCGCAGCAAGACCGAAGGAGCTGTTGAAAAGGCGCGCGCCGACATCGCCGCAGCTGAAGCCCGCACCGCCCAGTACGAACAGAGACTTCGCGAAGCCCGCATGGCAGTCTTTAAGGCTCAAGAGTCCCGTCGCCAGTTGGCGTTGCAAGCCCGCGCCGCAGCCGTGACCGAAGCGCGGAGTAAGGCACAGGCGCAAGTGGAACAGGCGCGAGCCGCTATTGCTAAAGATAAGACCGAGGCGCAAACTGGCCTGCAGGCCGAAAGCAGCAAGCTGGCGGCGGAAATTATTCGCATGGTGCTCCGTTCTGGTCCTGCACAGTCGCCCGCCGGAGGTGCCCGGTGAGTCGCTTTCTTGCTCAAAAACGGTCGCGATACGAGGGACGCATCCTCTCAGCCGTCGCGCTTTTCATGTTTTTCGTATGTTACGTGCCGTCAGGGCAGGCCGCGACTCGCGCAACTTATCTCTCGCCGGTGATCGCGCAGCAGGAACCTACCAAAACTCCCGAACACTCCCCTTCCCTGGCCCAGCAACTAACCAAGGAATCCCGCGAAGCAGCCGGTGAAGACGATGAGGGTCAGTTCAAGCATTCGGCTTCCGTCCAGTGGGTGGCGAAACTCACCGGACTGGACTTGGAGCATGCCTACTGGCTCTGTGTGCTGCTGAACTTCGCCGTAATTGCCCTCGCGATCTTCTGGGTCTCGAAAAAGAATCTGCCAGCAGCTTTTCGCAACCGGACAGCTTCCATCCAGAAAGCAATGGAAGAAGCGCGCAAAGCCAGCGCAGACGCCAACCGCCGATTGTCAGAAATTGAGGCACGGCTTTCCAAGCTGGACGTGGAAATTAATGGAATGCGCGCTGCCGCTGACCAGGAGGCCGGCGAGGAAGAAAAAAGGATCATCGCCGCCACCGCGGAAGACGCCCGCAAGATTGTGGAATCGGCGGAGCAGGAAATCGTGGCTGCAGCTCGGTCGGCACGCCGCGAACTGACGGCCTATGCTGCCGAGCTGGCGGTGTCGTTGGCGAAGAAGCAGATCAAGGTCGATCCAGCGACCGATCAAACGCTGATCCATAACTTTGCACAACAACTTTCAGGCAACGGCGGCGACACCCGGAAAGGCGGCCAGTAATGGCGGCATCAGTTACCAACGCCTACGCACGCGCCTTCGCCGATGCTGTGTTCGACCTCCGTCTGGATCCTGCAAAGACTTTGCAGGAGACCCAGTCCGTAGCCGAATTGGTCGCCAGCAGCAAGGAATTGCGTGAAGTCTGGGGAACACCGTCGATCGCAGCTGCGCAGAAGCGCGGCGTACTTGACGCAATTGTAGGACGCATCGGAATCTCACGCGCGGTGCGGAATTTTGTCGCTGTCCTGATCGATCATCAGCGCATCAATTTTCTCGGTCCGATCGTGAAACAGTTTGAACAGGAAATGAATCAGCGGTTAGGATTCATCGAGGCGGAAATTACCAGCGCCCATGAGCTCAACCCGTCGGACCGCAGCGTGCTCGAAGCCCGTGTGGAAAAGTTGACCGGGAAAAAAGTCCGCGCCCGCTATACCGACGATGTGTCACTTCTGGGTGGCGCGGTCATTAAGGTGGGCAGCACGATTTACGACGGCTCAGTGAAAGGCCAGCTGGATCGGATACAGCAAGCTATAAGCTCTTACCGTTAGCGGTTAGCTTGAAAACAAACCAATGGATTCCAGCAGGGACCGAGCCGCGAAGCGGCGAAATACGCTAAGAGGTAGGAGCTAAAAGCTAGAAGCTGACTTTATGGCACAAATCAGAGCAGACGAGATCGCACAGTTAATCCGGGCACAGATCGAGAACTACGAATCCAAGATTGAAGTGGATGAAGTAGGCACGGTCATTGCCCTCGGGGACGGCATCGCCCGCGTCTACGGCTTGGACAAGGTCATGGCCGGGGAACTGCTTTCCTTTCCGCACGATGTCGCCGGCATCGCCATGAACCTGGAAGAAGACCAGGTCGGCGTCGTCATCCTTGGCGAGTACACCGAAATTAAGGAAGGCGATGAGGTCAAGCGCACTGGCCGCATCATGAGCGTCCCTGTCGGCGATGCACTCGTCGGTCGTGTGGTGAATTCGCTTGGTCAGCCCATCGACGATAAAGGCCCGGTCGCGACCAATAAATTCATCCCGTTGGAGCGACTCGCCCCTGGCGTCATTGACCGTCAGCCTGTCCGCGAGCCCATGGCCACCGGCCTCAAGGCCATCGACAGTATGATTCCGATTGGCCGCGGCCAGCGCGAGCTGATCATCGGTGATCGCCAGACCGGAAAAACTGCCGTCGCGCTCGACACCATCATCAACAACAAGGGCAACAATCTGATTTGTATTTACAACGCCATCGGACAGAAGCGTTCTTCGATTGCCCAAGTGGTAAAAATTCTCACCGACTACGGCGCCATGGATTACACAATCGTCGTCGCTGCATCCGCGTCCGAACCCGCGCCTATGCAGTACATCTCGCCGTACGCGGCGTGTGCCATGGGCGAGTTCTTCCGGGATAACGGAAAGCATGCGCTGGTGATTTATGACGATCTTTCCAAGCACGCAGCGTCGTATCGCGAAATCTCGCTGTTGCTGCGTCGTCCCCCTGGACGCGAAGCTTATCCCGGCGACGTTTTTTATCTCCACTCGCGCCTGCTGGAACGCGCCGCGAAAGTCAGTGACAAAATGGGCGGTGGCTCATTGACCGCGTTGCCGATCATTGAGACCCAAGCGGGCGACGTCTCCGCTTACATTCCGACAAACGTTATTTCCATTACCGACGGCCAAATCTTTTTGGAAACCGACTTGTTTAACAGCGGCGTACGTCCTGCGGTAAACGTCGGCATTTCCGTCAGCCGCGTCGGCGGCAGCGCGCAGATCAAAGCCATGCGGCAAGTGGCGGGCAGCATGAAGCTCGAACTTGCGCAGTATCGCGAACTCGCGGCTTTCGCCCAGTTCGGCAGCGACCTCGACAAGGCCACGCAAAACCAGTTGAATCGTGGTCAGCGTCTGGTGGAGGTTCTAAAGCAAAAGCAATTTTCGCCGCTGCCGTTCTCCAAACAAATCCTGACCATCTTTGCCGGCACCAACGGTTTCCTGGATGACCTGCCGGTGGATCAGGTCCGCGATTTCGAAGCCGAACTGTACAAATATGTGGACGCAACCAATCCCGGCCTGTTACGCGCCATCATGGAAAAGAAAACTCTTGACGACGCGTTGAAAGCCGAAATGAGCAAAGCAATCAAAGAGTGCAAAGAGACTTTCGTAGCCGAGAGGCAGGCAGTAGCAAAGTAAAACGCTGGCAGTTGGGACTTGGCGTTCGGCATTTGGCGGGCCCGGTTGTTCTCGTGCCCGGCAAGATCGTCAAGTCGCCAAATGCTAACGGCTGAAAGCTAAGAGCTGATTTTCAATGGCAAACATTCTCGACATTCGCCGCCGCATCCGCAGCGTGACCAACACGCGGCAGATCACGAAGGCCATGAAAATGGTCTCGGCAGCCAAGTTGCGCCGCGCCCAGGAGCGTGCTTTAGCGGCGCGCCCCTACGCGCAAATGCTTACGAATGTCTTGAAGTCTTTAGTGTCGCGCGCGGAAATTTATGATCCGGAAACCGGCGAAGCCAAACACCCCTTGCTTGCGCACCGCCCCGAGAACAATATTCTGCTTATCGTGGTCACCGGCGACAAGGGCTTAGCCGGCGCTTTCAACACCAACATCCTGAAAGCTACCGCGCGTTTTCTCGCGTCGAAAGCGGGCAAGAATATCGAAGTTGAAGCCGTCGGACGCAAAGGCCGTGATTTTCTCCGCCGCCGTTATCCGAAGGCCGAGCCGCGCACCGCGGACTCTCACGAACAGCCGCGAATCACGCTCGTGGGCGAGCACATCGGCGTGCTGAACAAAGTTGAATACAGTATGGCCGCCGAACTGGCAAACCGGGTGAGCGATCGGTATCGCAAAGGCGAAGTCGATTCCGTCTATGTGCTGTTCAACGAATTTAAGTCGGTCATCGCGCAACGCTTGATCGTGGAACAGATTTTGCCCATCGAGCAAATCGGCGTCGACGCCATCCGCCAGGCTGATGAAATGACGCTGGAAGAAAAGGAACATGCGCTCGAAGCTGCGAAGGGTGCGGGAGTCGGTCTTCGGCCTGCGGACACCAGAGAAGTGGACGCGGTGGCCGCGAAGTTCGCCACCGCTCCAGTAGATTACATTTACGAGCAATCGCCGGAAGATTTGTTTCAGTCATTGTTACCGAAATACGTGGTCATACAAATGTTTCGGGGTCTCCTGGAATCGGTAGCGGCGGAGCACGCCGCCCGAATGACGGCCATGGAAGCCGCATCCAACAATGCCACCGACATGATCGACTCCTTGACGCTAGCTATGAATCGCGCCCGTCAGGCCAAGATCACGAAGGAAATTATCGAAATTGTAAGCGGCGCAGCCGCATCTTGAGATGAAGGCTCGCAGATAAAGAAATTTCAGGAGGAGCGGCTAAAGGCTAACAGCAAATAGCTAAGAGCTGATTTTCTATGGCAGAAAATGTTGGACACGTAGTACAAATCGCCGGCCCGGCCGTGGACGTGCAATTCGATCCCGGCAAGATCCCTCCCATCTACCAAGCGCTGCGCATCGTGAGCGACGGATTTACTGTCCCCGCTCCGGTGAACGTCATCGTCGAAGTGCAGCAGCACCTTGGCGAAGGCCGCGTGCGTTGCGTCGCCATGGAAGCTACCGAAGGCATGGTCCGCGGTATGAAAGCCATTGACCAGGGCGGACCGATTTCCGTTCCCGTCGGCCACGGCACGCTGGGGCGAGTAATGAATGTCATCGGCGCGCCCGTCGACCAACTTGGCCCGATTGAGCACACGATCACCATGCCCATTCATCGCCCGGCGCCCTTGTTTGAGGACCAGGCGACCACCGCGGAAATGTTTGAGACCGGCGTGAAGGTGGTGGATTTGATCCAGCCCTTCCTGAAAGGCGGTAAGATCGGCCTCTTCGGCGGTGCCGGAGTAGGCAAGACAGTTTTCATTCAAGAGCTGATCAACAACGTTGCGAAACAGCACGGCGGATTCTCGGTGTTCGCCGGCGTTGGTGAGCGTACTCGCGAAGGCAACGATCTTTGGCTCGAAATGTCCGAATCGGGCGTAATCACACCCGGCGATCCATCCAAATCAAAGGCTGCGCTGATTTACGGCCAGATGACTGAGCCACCAGGCGCGCGCTTGCGCGTTGCACTCACGGGTCTCACCGTCGCCGAATATTTCCGCGACGTCGAGGGTGCGGACACGCTGCTCTTCATCGATAATATTTTCCGCTTTACCCAAGCCGGATCGGAAGTGTCCGCTCTGCTCGGCCGCATGCCCAGCGCCGTGGGTTACCAGCCAAATCTGGCAACCGAAATGGGCGAACTACAGGAGCGCATCACGTCCACCAAGAAAGGATCCGTCACATCGGTGCAGGCGATTTATGTTCCCGCCGACGACTTGACCGATCCCGCGCCAGCTACAACTTTCGCTCACCTGGACGCTACCACAGTGCTATCGCGCGCGCTGACCGAAATCGGAATTTATCCCGCAGTCGATCCGCTAGCCTCCACATCGCGCATTCTGGATCCCCGCATTGTGGGCCAGGAGCATTACGATGTCGCGCAGGCAGTGAAGAAAACGCTGCAAAGCTACAAAGACCTGCAAGACATCATTGCCATTCTCGGTATCGACGAACTAAGCGAAGATCAAAAAATAACGGTTGCTCGAGCCCGCAAGATTCAACGCTTCCTCTCGCAACCATTCCATGTGGCCGAACAGTTTACGGGCGCGCCCGGCCGCTACGTGAAAGTCGCCGACACCGTGAAGGGTTTCAAGGAAATCAACGAAGGTAAATACGACGACATTCCAGAGCAAGCCTTCTATATGAAGGGCACAATCGACGAAGCCCTGGAAGCCGCAGAGAAATTGAAGGCAGTAGCATAAGAGCTCTCAGCATTCAGCAATCACTCTTCAGACAGGTGTCGGCGAGGGTGAATAAGCTGAGTGCTGACGGCTGAGTGCCGATAGCAGGTTTATGGCTGACACTTTCCAACTCGAAATCGTGACGCCGGACAAAATGATCGTTCGCGACGCCGCGGAAGAAATGCAAATTCCCGGCAAGGACGGCTACCTGGGAATTATGCCCGGCCATGCGCCGCTCATCACTGAACTATCCGTCGGCGAGATCACGTATCGCAAGGGAGCCTCGACGCATCATCTCTCAGTAGCTTGGGGATTCGCTGAAGTCTTGCCTGACAAAGTAACCATCCTCGCCGAATCCGCAGAGCGTCCGCAGGAGATTGATGTTAACCGGGCGCAGGAAGAAAAGCGTCGCGCCGAAGAGCTTCTGAAGAGCGGGACCACTGAAGAAGACTTCACTGTAGCCGAAGGCAAACTGAAACGCGCAGAGACCCGCCTGGAAGTGGCAACTCAGAAAGAATAGAGCCGCGCTTTAACACCCAGCTTTATCCACAACCAAGCCTGCGATAATAGTGCTCTTGGCAGGGTATTGCGCGAGGGCAGTGAGAGGCGTATAACGCTGGAACAGTTGCTTGGCCGATTTTAGACGTTACGTGTTTTGGGGCAGGAGTCTTGGGTTTGGTGGATGAGCAACCAGATTGGATCGAGAAGTATCGAGCTGCACTCGATCAGCAGCCCCAAAGCAGAACTGCGCGCCTGAGCGCCGCGTTTCAATGGGTTGGAAGAAGTTTGGCGCTCGCTTTGGGGAAGAGCCATGGCAAGCCCACGAACGCAGAAAACAAAAGCGCAACCCGGCGTTCACCTGAACGAGAAATTGAAAATCGCGTCCCGCCCGAAGAGTTCGCCAATCAAAAAAGCTCTCGAGAAAAGTCTCGCCGCCTGAAGCCTCACGACAAGAAGGCCAGTTGAACGCCGCGGTAACGACTCCTGGTTTACGGAACCAAGTTTCAAAAGAAGCTCAACTTTTACCTCGACGTGCGTGCTTGCCAGTAGTGGCACTTTTCTTGTCCGCGTTGATCGCGTGTACCGCGCGACCCAATGCCGAGGGAACCGCCACTCCGGCTTCAGCCCAAACGCCCTCTGCGTCTTCTTCTTCCGGCAACTCCGATGGAAGCCTAAACTTACTCTTCAGCCGAATTTGGCGAGTGACCAAATCTCCTTCGCCGCCGGCTCCCGGCGCCATCTATATTTTCCTCGCGAACGGCATACTGCTGGAAACATCGTGCGTCGAAACCTACCGCATCGCCACGTGGACCATCGACAAGAACGACGTGGGCGTCCTGCGTGTGGTCGAAGATGGGCAACCGGCTTTCAACGCGACCATCGTTGAGTTGACCGACACAACGTTGCGTTTGCAGCAGGAACTGATTCGCAGCCACGAAAAGAAAGACCTCACGCTGACCGCAGTCGCGCAAGAATCCGTCTGTCCCGACCTGCCCAAATAGAAACAAAGCATCCACGCCAGGGATAGCGGCGCTGCTTACTTGATGAAGAGTGCTACCGTGACAAGCTGTCGTAAGAATACGAACACGCAGTCAGGTTTCTCTGCGGTGCCGACTGAATGGCGGAG
>CAVYSX010000011.1:0-106832 GCA_963771285.1 uncultured Acidobacteriota bacterium | reverse complement strand
TCAGAGGATGTGTATCTCGGGGATGGAATGCACTGATTGGTATTGAGGCCGCGAGACCGTTTATGGTCTTGCGAACCGTTTGAATCGCGGTTATACTTTCGGTATGAAAACGGCGGTCTCCATTCCCAACGAGCTTTTCGAGGTGGCCGAACGCCTTGCGCGGCGCACCCGGAAGTCGCGGAGCCGGTTGTTTAGCGATGCTTTGCGCGAGTATGTGGCCCGCCGCTCGCCCGACAAAATCACCGAGGCCATGGATCAGGCGCTGGCTGAAGTCGGTGAGAGTATCGATCCGTTCGTGACGGCGGCTTCCCGGAGGCGGCTGGAGCAGAGCGAGTGGTGATCTCGCAAGGCGAGATCTGGTGGGCAGATTTGCCCGCCCCGACCGGTTCGGGCCCAGGGTTTCGTAGGCCGGTTGCAGTTGTTCAAGGCGACGCGCTCAACCAGAGCCGAATCTCTACAGTGATCTGCGTTCCGCTGACAAGTAATCTGAAATGGGCTCTAGCTCCGGGTAATGTCAGCTTATCCGCGCGGATTACCGGACTGCCAAAAGATTCGGTCGCCAATGTCTCGCAAGTTATTTCTCTCGATAAGTCTCTTCTGACGGAGCGCGTCGGCAAGCTGCCTCGGGCAAAGCTGGAATTGCTTTTTTCGGGAGTTGATCTGGTACTGGGCAGGTAAGAATTTGTTCCGCCAAGTATTTCTCAAGCGTGCGAAACGAGTTGGTACCGGTTCAAGAAGCGAACTGATTCAGCGTTTCACCACGGGCTGCTGGCGGTACACGCGAACTGGTGAGGGGATTCGAAATCTCGATGATGCCGGGAGGCAGATTCCTACACAGTCCTGATTGGACCCGCGTACTGCGATACCAGGGAATCAATGGTCAGCAGCGTCACGCCCTCAACCGTCGCCTGGGCCACTAAGATTCTGTCAAAAGGATCCCGATGAAGCATCGGCAAACTCTCGGTGGCAACGACGTGATCGCTGATGATGGGCAGCTCGCTGTACCCGTTGTCCAAGAGGCCGCGCCGTAGCAGCCGAGCGTCTACCTTGAAGTCCTCCCGGCCCAAGCGGCGCTTAATCGCCACTTCCCACAAACTAGCCGCACTGAAGAGCAGTTCGTTATCCGGATCGTCGATCAATCTTCGAGCGGGTTTTGAAAGCCGCTTGGGTTCACCCGCCGCCCATAAGAGAAGATGCGTATCCAGCAGCAGTTTCATGCACCACCGCCGAGCGTTTCCTCGCCGAAGATTCGCTCAATCTCCTCCTGGCCCATTCGGTCAAAATCGTCGGGCACAGAGATCTGCCCTGCCATGAAACCAATCCGGCGCACTTGCGCAGCGGTGGGAGTGCTGAGGGCAGTGACCCTTACGACCGGTTTGCCAGCCTTGGCAATAATGAACGACTCACCCTTCGAAGCCTGTTCGATCAGCTTCGAGAGCTGAGTTTTTGCTTGGTGAATATTCACTGTTTTCATAGTGATTTAATAAACCTAGTTTAGTAGACTTAGTCTATCATACGTTTCACCGAATTGTAGGGATCTGGCGTTTATTAGGACAGAAAGCCCTCCACGCCACAGGTCATCGCTTTGCGATCTGTTCGGTTCGGGATGACGAAGCTGGGGAGGTCGGAAGATCCTCGCTCAAGCCAAATCTGGGCTTGAGCCGGTGAGCCGTCGGCACTAGGATCACAAAGTCTGTAATCTTTCACGCTTTGAGCTGATATGAGCAAACTCGTTTCACCGCACGGCAGCTCTGAACTGAAGCCGCTCTTGCTGGAAGGCCAAGCCAACCGCGAAGAGACCAGGAAAGCTCAGGGGTTGAAGAAGGTCCCTCTCACCAGTCGCGAAACCAGCGATCTGATCATGATGGGCATCGGCGCTTTTACTCCGCTCGATGGCTTCATGGGCAAGGACGACTGGAAGAGCTGCTGCGACGACTACCAGCTGCCCAGCAAGAACGGTCTATTCTGGCCCATCCCAATCACGCTTTCGACGGACGAGGCCCTGGCGAAATCCATCCGCCCAGGCGAAGAAGTTGCCCTATGGGACGCAGAGAACGACGCGCTCGTGGGCACCATGAAAGTGAACGAGAAGTACGCGATCGATAAGGAGCATGAGTGCAAGCAGGTGTTCCGCACCAACGACCCGAACCATCCGGGCGTGCAGAAGGTCATGCAGCAAGGGCCGGTGAATCTCGCTGGGCCGGTGCAGGCGCTGTCCGAGTCATACTTCCCTGAGGAGTTCAAAGGGATTTATCAGCGTCCTGCGGAAGCGCGCAAGCTTTTTGCCGAACGCGGCTGGAGCACGGTTGCGGTTTTGCAGCTCCGCAACCCGATGCACAACTCGCATGCGTATTTGGCGTGGATTGCGATTGAGGTCTGCGACGGAGTTTACGTGCATCAGACGCTGGGCAAACTCAAGCCCGGCGACATTCCTGCCGACGTTCGTGTGAAAGCAATCGACGCGCTGGTGACCAAATATTTTCGCAAGGAACGTGTAATCCAGGGAGGCCACCCGATGGAGATGCGCTACGCGGGCCCGCGCGAAGCCTTGCTCCACGCCACTTTCCGCGAGAACTACGGTTGTTCACATCTCATCGTGGGACGCGACCATGCCGGTGTTGGCGATTATTACGGACCGTTTGATTCGCAGAAGATCTTCAACGAAATCCCGCCGGGGTCGCTGGCAATCCAGCCGCTTTGCATGGACTGGACCTTCTACTGCTATGAGTGCGGGTGCATGGCTTCGATGAAGACGTGTCCTCACGAGAGCCAGGCGGTGATTGACGACAATGGCAACTACAAGGGTGGTGCAAGACTCCTGCTTTCCGGTTCACTACTTCGCAAGCTGATGAGTGAAGGCAAGCCGGTTCCCGCGGAGTTCTCCAAGCCCGAGGTGATCGCGGTTCTAAAGCAGTACTACGACACGCTGCAAGAAGAAGATAAGGTAGAAGTGAAATTGCACGGCGCAGCCACCGGGGTGGTGAAGCCACGCTGATGAATGCGATGTAATCCAGGACGCATCCAGCCACCCCGCACAGCGCTCATTGAGAATTGGTCCGGCGTCGGGGGCAATGAGCATTATTGCGATTGAAAGCAGTTACCCGAAGCATGGGCTGTGCAGCATAGGTTGACGCTCGACAAATATCCGAAGTTGGTTACCCAGGCTAGTTCGATTCCGCCCTCGCGCCTGCTGCCTCCTCCCGCCGCCAGATGGAAAGAGCGGGCGATCCCAAGGCCAACATGCCGATGGTGTTGGGCTGGGCGGGTGCAACCAGAGCTGTGTTCGATTCTTTGACGTTGCTGTCATCCGTTGAGCTGGTCCTTCCAGTGATGATCGGTTTGTTGGGGATCGTCTCGTACGCGTAGCCCGTGAGCTCAGCCGAGGGATTAGGGCCTCCGGTGACATTCGAAAGTCTTGCCCAGCCAAAGTGGACCTTTCCATTTATGGTGAATTTCAAGCCGAGAAAGGCTTGCCCCTTCTTCACATGTTGCCATGTACAGTAAGTGGTCCGCGCGGACGTATTCGCATACGTGTTGAACATGATGAGCGGACCCTTCATGAACGGCGATTTGGGGCCAACTTTCTTCCACTTGGGCAACGCAACCGCACACGAGCCTTCATGCTGTTGCGAAGCCATAAATACAACCGAGTTGCCCGGCCTGACGCCTCCGACCCTGAGGTCATTGCGAAACATGCTGCTCGACGTCTCACGGTGAGCGAATGCGAACTTGAAATCGTCGGAGCCGTCGTGGTTCATATCGAGAAAGAAGTTCTTATTAAATTGAAAATTCCGATGCGCAGGCGTGAAAACGATCTTGGCCCCGGCCGATGGCGTCAAGGCCAGTACTCCAGCTGCACCTGCCGCAACCGCATACATATTGAGTTGGTGGTGCAATGAATCGGAAAGTTTAGCTGCCTTGCGCGCCACGGGAGAGCGTTTCATAAGGACCTCCTCGAAGAGACCGCGATTATCCCTCGGTTTGGGTCGGGAGTCAATCGGTGTAATTTCTCAAGTGACGAACCCGCCATAGCAGGACGACTGGAAGGGGAGATGTCACGTGATTTATCGAGTTCACTATCCCAGGCGAGTTTCCGGGGATGTCTGCATGGTCCTTAGATTTACTCCCGCGCGACCCCAGTTCGCTTGTCCGCAGGAAATCGCTCGCCGAGTCTTCGGTTGCGGAAACTTCGGAGCAAGGTCATGGGCACATAGGCGTAGCAGGCCGCCCGGAATTGCTCGAAGGCGCGCACCGCGCGGAAACCCACCTGGTCGCCGATCCTTTGTGGCAATCCTGGCAGCGCAACGTCGTCAGCATCACTGAAAGCGGAGGGCGGCCATTCGTCGTTATATTGCCGCTTCCAGAGCTTCACGTAGCCGTTTATTTTTCGCCGGGCCGCTTCGTCGAGAACCAGCGTGCGAGGCGTACTGACTATTTTGTCGCCGCGCACCAGAGAATGATGTGCTCCCTCGAAAATCGCAGATCGGTCGGCATCTTGCAAGGTAGCCAACTCGTCGCGGTAAGGAATCTCCAAAAAGCGGCAGACTTCCCGCATGACTTTAGCGGGGTCGCTGGTCAACTCTTCATAGGTCACCTGGCAGACTGGTAGTCCTCGCGAAATTAGCGAATCAACTCCGGTCTTCAGAACCTGGTACCCAATCAGCCCTCGCAGTTGGGCTCCCGGACGTTGGAAGCCGGTTTGAGCAGCGCGCGCAATCGCATTCGCTGTGGCCACGGAATCTCGCCATTGCACGATGAATCGCGCTTGAGGAAATAGTCTGGCGAGTGCAGGCAGGGAATCGTAGTAGACGGGAGACCGGTCTCCCCAGATCACCGCACTTTTGCTTGCGGCGTAGGCCTTATGAGCGGCGCTGAACGCTGTGGGATAGTCCGCAATTCCCCGCGGCAGATCGTTCGCAACGATTCCATGACGGGTTAGTGCGCTATTCCAGAATTCCCAACGCGCGCCCCAGTCGCAATAGCGGGCGGGTTTGTGAAACACCGAGCGCAACAGCCAAAGATCAGCCTCATAAGTCAGCGCAACCTGGGGATGCTTGTTCAGCAGGGCGTAAAGAAGTGAAGCCCCACTGCGCCACATGCTCACCACGAACAGCGGCCCAGGAGCCAGGCTCACGCCCGCAGCAGGTTTCGAAGACTCGTACGCTGTTGGGCTCACAAGGAGGACCCCTATCGGACTGACCGCTTCCAGAATCTACGTTTCCGGTCCCTGGCGGCGCGCATTGCCCCCGATGAAACAAATGTTACCACCAGCTTCAATGGGGCCTGATGGCCGCTCTAAATATTTCGCCGACTTACTTCTCGATTCGCCTCGGGCCTTCGCCGAAAAGACGTGTGCCGGGGCAGACTCTATCTCTCGTCGTAGTCATATGACGGTGGTAAACTGCGCTTATGGCTGCTAAGAAGAAACCCACAAAGAAAAAAGCAAAGTCGAAGAAACCCGCCGCCCGCAGGAAGTCTCCCGCGAAAAAGGCTGTCAAGAAAAAATTGCCTGCGAAGAACT
This sequence comes from uncultured Acidobacteriota bacterium, assembly GCA_963771285.1. Taxonomy (GTDB): domain Bacteria; phylum Acidobacteriota; class Terriglobia; order Terriglobales; family Acidobacteriaceae; genus JABDBE01. Next base: position 101,311 of record CAVYSX010000011.1, on the reverse strand, counting down.
GTGGCTCGGAAACGCACGGCGGCAAAGCCGCAAAGCAAGAAGAAAACGGAAGCGAAGACTGCCGCTCCCAAGAAAAAAGTTCGGGCGACCAGTCAGCCGACCCCTCGAGTGCTTTCACCGAGAGGCCGTGGAGCGGATTCGGCTGGGCAATCCGGCGATTTGCAGGGATTGTCGTGGAAAGAGCATGCCGATTCCGAAAGTGTCGATGAGTTGCTCGAAGAAGGGAACGCCTTCGAAGCTGAAGCTGTGCAAGGTGTGGAAGATGCCGGAGACGAAGAAGAAAGGGAAGTCCACACCCACGAAGTGCCGGAGGATGATGTTCCCGAGGAATATCTCGACCAAGACTGACTCGCGCGTAGAGACTGATATTACGCGGTGCTGGGATAACGAGATCCTTTAGCGTCGGTATGTTTCTTCCTGGTCGGGGAAACTTGTGACCAGCGCGGTCGGTTGACGCTCCAGGGAGCGCTTCATTTCCAAAATGCCCGAAATCACGTTTTCGTTCCCGATCGCGGTATTTAGCATCACGTGATAAAGCGAGCGTGTGGGCCAGTCGGCATTGAAGTAGCGCTTCACGAAAGCGATGCGGTCGCGATCGACGGAGTCCAGCATTTCCTCGACGTTTTCCGACACTCGATTGCTTTCACGCAAGCGCCGTATTTTTTCGGCGTACGGAGCATAAAGAAAAACGTGGAAGGCATCGGGCTGCTGGCGGAGTAAATAAGGCGCTCCGCGTCCTACGATTACACAGTTGCCCTCACTGGCAACTTTCTCCATGACTTGCCGGCCCATTTCGACCATACAATCCGCGTCGAAGAATTCCGCTTTGCCTTGCGGCATGGACCGCTGAAAACTGCCGCGCCAAAAGACTTTTGAGAGCCGGCGAAAGGTGCTGTCGACGTGGCCTTCCTGGCGATCGACGGCGGCGCAATCTACATTGGCCAGTTTGGCAATTTCTTCGCTGAGAGCGTGGTCCCACAATTTCCACCCGAGGCGGTTGGCCAGTTCGGCGGAAATTTCGCCGCCTCCACATCCGAATTCGCGTTCGACGGTGATGATGCGGTACACGATTCCTCCCGCTTATTTTACTAGTGCACGGCAATCGGGCCGCCGGTTGGCGGTTTCTTCATCAGAAATACCAGCGGCACCATACACAGGATTCCAATGGCCAGCAGCCAGAAATTTTCAATGTAGGCCAGCATGGTGGCTTGGCGGGTGACCGTATTCTGAATCATGGCATAAGCGCGATGCATTGCGTCCGCGTGGGAGAATCCACGAGTTTGCAGAACTTGCGTCAGCGCCTGCAGCGTGTGCCGGAAATTAGGATTCGATGCCGAGAGATGGCTGGACAGATTTGAGTCGTGATGCTGGGCCCGGCGGTCCAGCACGGTAGTGACGGCGGAAATGCCGACACTTCCTCCGATGTTTCGCGCGAGGTTGATCAAGCCCGAAGCTGCGTTACTTTTTTCCCGAGGCAAGAATGAATAGGCGATGGTGTTGATAGGAACGAATAGAAACGCCAGGCCGGAGGACTGAAAGATTCTGGCAACGATCAAGGTGCGAAAGTCTACGGTGAGATCGAATCGTGTCATGTAAAAGAGTGAGCCGGAAACCATGAGGAATCCGAAAATCATCAAGCGTCGCGGATCATAGCGCGAAAGCAAGAAGCCTACCAGAGGCATCAGCAGGACCAGCGCGATGCCACCCGGAGATAACGCCATGCCAGCACGTTCAGCGGTATAGCCCAGCAGGTCTTGCATGAATTGCGGAAGCAGCAAGGTGCTGGAGAGCAGCACGAACCCGACCACGAACATCATGAAGTTGGCGGATGCGAAAGTCCGATCCTTAAACAAACGCAGGTCGACAATAGGATCTCGTACTCTCATCTCCCACCACAGGGTAAATAGCAAAGCGCCGGCAGAGATGATAGCGAGAGTCAAAATGAAATGAGACTGGAACCAGTCATCACGCTGGCCTTTGTCGAGGACGACTTGCAGCGTGCCCAGGCCCAGTGCGAGAAAACCCAATCCGGCGTAGTCGACTTTCAGTTCGGAGAACTTCTTGCGCACCGCGCCTACCGGATCGTGAATCAGGCGCGCCGTGAGCAAAAGAGAAGTGAGGCCGACGGGAATGTTGACTAGAAAAATCCATCGCCAGGTGTAGTTGTCGGTGATCCAACCGCCGAGAGTTGGGCCGATCGCTGGCGCCATGACGACCGCGAGACCGTATACAGCGAATGCCATGCCACGCTGCGCAGGTGAAAAAGTGTCGGCGAGGATGGACTGCTCGCTCGGCTGAAGGCCACCGCCGCCGGCGCCTTGCAGCACGCGGAAAAAAATCAGCATTCCCAGGTTCGGCGCGAGCCCGCACAATAGCGAACTGACCGTGAATATTCCCACACAAGTCATGTAGAAGCGCTTGCGTCCAATGATCGAGGAAATCCAGCCGCTGAGCGGCAAAACAATGGCGTTCGATACCAGATAGGAAGTCAAAACCCACGTGCTCTCATCGGTTCCCGCGGAGAGGTTGCCCGCAATGTGTGGGAGCGCCACATTGGCGATGCTGGTATCCAGAACCTCCATGAATGTCGCCATGGTGACGACGATGGCGATAATCCATGGGTTCACCGCGGGCCGCGGCGCTGCGACGGCATCGACTGGCCAGGTGGTGGCACTCATTTCAACCACACCTTGGGAACGACGGACATGCCTGGACGAAGCACATGCTCGCGAGTCTCGCCGGGATCAAACGTGATCTTTACTGGAACACGCTGCACTACTTTCACATAGTTGCCGGTGGCGTTTTCCGGGGGCAGTAGGCTGGAAATGGCGCCACTCGCCCCTGCGATGCTTTGCACGCGGCCGTTATAGTCTTGTCCGTTGGTGTCCACGTGGATGCTGACGCGTTGACCCGGTTGCATTTGTTTCAGTTGCGTCTCTTTGAAGTTTGCGGTTACCCAAATATCGTCGAGATTGACGATCTTCATCATCTCCTGGCCAATCGAAACGTTTTGCCCCACTTCGACCGTGCGATTGGTCACAACACCGCTGACGGGCGCGGTCACGGTGGTGTATTGCAGGTTCAGTTGAGCCTGCTCCAGCGCGGCTTTCTTGGCCGCTGCCTGGGCTACAGCTGAGTCGGCGCGGGCCTGTATGATTTCCGTCTGCTGGGGTCCGGTCTGAGCAGAGCGCAGGTCCGCGATGGCGGAATCGAGCTTGCTTTGGGCCTGGGCTATTTGATGTTCGGCAGCGGAGGCAGAGGCGCGCGCCGCATCCACAGTAGCGGCTCCAGCTTGCGCCGCAGCCACAGCTTGATCGTATTGCTGCCGGGAGATTTCTTGCTTGTCCACCAAAAGCTTGTACCGCACTAGATCGCTTTGGGCCTTCACGTTGTTGGCCTCGGCCTGCGCCACCTGCGCTTTCGCAGCATCAAACTGCTGTTTGGCGGTGGCGATTCCAGCGCGGGCGTTTTCCACGCCAGCTTGCGCGCTTGAAATCTGGCTGCCAGTGTTTACCGAGGTGATAGGGACATTTACTTGCGCGCCGCGTGCAGCTGCTACTGCGTCTTGATAATCAGCTTTTGATTGGTCTAATGCGACTTGATAGTCCGCAGGGTCAATTTGAAGGAGTGGAGTGCCAGCCTCCACGTATTGGTTGTCGTTGACCAGTAATTTTGCGACGTGGCCGGTGATGCGCGCGCTGACCGAGTTCAGGTGTCCGTCGATTTGGGCATCGTCGGTGGATTCATAGCTGGCGAAGTATCGCCATAAGAAAAAGCCTGTCACCAGCAGCACAATCGCAAACATAATGAGGAACAACCGGAAGCGCGGATTGCTGACGCTGAGTTGCGAGCGCCGGAGGTCCCGGTCCGAAGAGGGAAGCGGCGCCTGCCGCGTCGCTGGGGCTTGCGCCGACGGATCCCGCGGTGGCTGTCTCTCAGTCTGCTTTTCTTGCACGGTCGTGTCGCCGTCTTGCGCCATGTTTACTTGCTCCGAAGATATAGTTTCACGCCTTGCTCCGCGAAGCCCATCGCCCGAGCCAGCGCGACCTTCGCCAAATTGTGTGAATACAGACTTGAAATATAACTTTCATTCGCCGCGGCCACCGACTCCTGCGCCTGCACTACTTCAAGATTGTCGGTAACGCCTGCGGTGAAGCGGTCCTGTGCCTGGGCGAGGGTTTGATCCGCCAGGTCTACCGAACTGCGGGCGACTTCGACTTGCTCGGCGGCGGAAGCCAGGTCCAGCAGGGCGGTGCGAACGTCATAGTCAATCTGTCCACGGAGATTCTCCAACTGCTGACGGTTCTGGCGCAGGACTGCTTCACTTTGCAGAACATCGCCGTGAACTTTTCCGCCTTGAAAAATCGGAATAGCCAGCGTTGCGCCGACATTGAACACGCCATGAGAATCTCCCACGTTTACTCCCGCGGCTCCGTAGTTGCCGGCGATATCGACGGTGGGAAAATATTCCGCAGTGGCAGCTTTGCGCGAGTATTCCGCCGCTCTAACCTGCTCCAGGGCTGCCTGGTAATCGCTGCGCGAAGCATACGCCCGCTTGGTGGCCTCCTCGACAGTTAAACCAGTCAAAGGTTCGTAGGGAACTTTGTCAGTAAGGGCGAATTCCTGTCCCGGGGGTAGCCCGGTCACCCTTGCCAATGATAGCTTTTGTTTTGCGAAATTGTTTTTCGCGGCAATTAATTGCTGCTGCCGGGTTTGAAGCTCAACGTGGGCCCGCAAAGTATCAATGGCTGGACTGGTACCCGCCTGCTGCTGATCGGCGGTCTTGTCGTAGAGCGTTTGAGCAGTCATTACTTGTGCCTGCGCAGTTTCAACGGTTGCTGCGTACGCGATCGCCTGCAAGTAGGAATTCCCAGCGGCCAGCACTACCAGATCGCGTGCGTCTTTGTAGGTGTACAGGGCGGCTTTCTGGCTGGCGCTCGCACTCCTTTCCTTTTGGATCTTGTTGAAGTCCAAAACCGTTTGTTGCAAGTAGACTCCGGTCTGGAAAATTCCCAGGGGGCCAACCACATGCGGTACGCCGGGGAAGTTAAATCGGAACCCCAAGGCGGCAAGATCAATCTGAGCCGCGCTTTGCGTGGTCGCGGTAGTGACATTGGGAAGCAGCGCACTCAGGTCTTTCCACCTTTGCCCGCGCGCGTACATTTGGTTGTCATCCAGTAACAGAGCGCCGAGATTGTTTCGTAAGGCCCGGTCGATCGCCTCCTGGAAAGACAGCTGCAGCACCTCGTTAGTCGCCTTGCCTTCAGGGACGCTCCCATTAAAAGAGTTTTGCGTGACCGTGATACGGGCGCTGGCCGAATCGGAGGAGTTGGACTGGTTGATCGATTGTCCCGTCGATCCGGCCGCTTGGGCGAGCGCATCGCCGACCAGCATCAGTAGGCCGGCCAGAAGAAAAAAAGCGATCGAGAAGCTAGAGGCTGTCTTCATCAGTATCAGTATCAGTTGGTGAAAATCTTGAATTCGTTAACAAATCTTGCCCGCTCGTTGAATCCTGGAGGCCGAAGTAAGGATCAATAAATCTTGATTCTATCGTGCGCCTTATGGATGCAAAGGATTGGCGTTACGTGACCGGCGGAAAGCAAAAATATTCGCCAGGCGCGGAAACGCGACTTGCTTAGCGACTGCACCAGCATAAACGCGTTCAGTCTCTCCTGCTGCAAAGAAATGACAATCCGGTGAAAAATTGGTGACATTTCGATACTTACCAACCGATATATATTGATTTGCGTTTGATACTTCCGGCCCTGCAAGATCGGCCGATACTAAAACGGCTACCGTTTACTGCTTGGTTTGTTCTGGTTTCGTTCTCTTTAATTCTTTTTTGCAAGACCACAGATTTAAGCGGTTCGGGGCGTTTCCATTGCAGGGAGGTTCCGTGGGTACGACAATTTCCTCGCTCATTACTGCGGCTGAAGGCGGCAACGGTGCCGCTACGGACGTTCTATTCAGCACTTTGTATTCCGAATTACACCGGATGGCGAAGCGTGAGATGGCGCGCCGTGGCGCTCCTCCTAGCCTCAGCGTCACCACGCTGTTGCACGAAGCCTATCTCGATATGGCGGCGCGCGACGGCGCATCGTTTCCTGACCAGGCACGCTTTATGGGATATGCTGCGCGCGTGATGCGCGGCCTCATCATTGACCACGCCCGCAGCCGCCACGCGATCAAGCGGGGCGGTGAGTTTGAAATCACTTCGCTCGACACTGAAGGGGTCGCGAATCCTGCCGATGCGAAGGAACTCTCGTTAATCAGTGACGCTTTGGATCAGCTAGCAAAAGTCGAGCCCGAACTCGCTGCTCTGGTTGATCTGAAGTTTTTTTGCGGCTTCTCGTTCGCCGAGATTGGGGCCTTGCAGAACCTGTCGGAACGTACCGTACAAAGAAGGTGGGAGAAAGCGCGAATTTACCTTCACGGAAGCATTCGCTGCGACCTGCCGGCTTGAGGATCAATGTGTCTCCACTGAGCCCTGACGAATGGCAAGCCCTGAGCCCGCGCCTTGACGAAGCGCTCGCGATGAACGAACCCGATCGCTCAGTCTGGTTGTCCACGCTGCGCGTCCAGCATCCAGATCTTGCGCAAAAGCTGGAAGAGCTTCTCTGGGATCATCGCGCGCTATCCGAAGAAGGCTTCCTTGAGAACAGCACCATCGGACTGCCCGGACGGTCAGGTCTTCAGGGTCAAATTCTCGGCGCATACACCTTGTTGTCGCAGATCGGTCAGGGTGGCATGGGCAGTGTCTGGCTGGCGGAACGAAGTGACGGACGTTTTGAACGGCACGTCGCAATAAAATTCCTGAACTTAGCTCTGGTTGGTATGGCCGGCGAGGAGCGCTTCAAACGGGAAGGCAATATTCTCGGGAGCCTGGCGCATCCGCACATCGCAGAACTGATCGATGCGGGAGTCTCGGATGCGGGACAACCTTACTTGGTGCTCGAACACATTGAGGGCGATCACATTGATCGCTACTGCGACCAGCACAAGCTCGCCATAAAAGCCCGGATACGAATGTTCCTCGATGTGCTGGCGGCTGTAGCGCAAGCGCACGCCAACTTGATTGTTCACCGCGACCTGAAGCCGTCGAACATCCTGGTGAGAAATGATGGCCAGGCGAAGCTGCTCGATTTTGGAATTGCCAAGCTGCTGGAAGCCGAAGCGCAGCCGCAACTCACCATGGAAGGCGTACGGGCAATGACGCCCGAGTACGCGGCTCCTGAGCAATTGCTGGGTGGGGCGATCACCACTGCCACCGATATTTACGCTTTGGGTGTGCTGCTCTACGTACTGTTGACCGGACAACACGCAACTGGCCGAGGCCCACTCGCGCCCGCTGACCTGGTCAAGGCCATCGTAGAGACCGAACCGCTAAAGCCTTCGGACGCGGTGACGTCTACCGCGGAGAGCGCCGAGGTGATTGCTCACAATGCGGCTCAACGGGATGCGACGCCCTTCAAGCTCAGCCGGTTGCTGAGTGGAGACCTCGATACGATTGTCGCGAAGACACTGAAAAAAGATCCGGCCGAACGCTACGCATCTGTCACAGCCCTGGCCGATGACCTGCGCCGATTCCTGAGGAACGAACCGATTAGCGCGCGCCCCGATACGCTTCCGTATCGCGCAGCCAAGTTTGTGCGCCGCAACAGATTGGCGGTGGCGCTGACGACGGTGGCGATTGTGGCCACGGTTGCCGGCGTCGTGGGGACATTGATGCAAGCACGAACTGCCCGCGCGCAAAGAGACTTCGCGATCCAACAGTTAGTTCGCGCTCAAGCCACTATCGATTTCAACGAGTTCCTGCTTTCGGATGCGGCACCTTCAGGAAAGCCATTCACCGTGAACGAACTGCTAGGGCGCGCAGAAGACATCTTGGCGCGGCAGCATTCAGCGGATGACACTTCCCGCGTGGAACTCATGGTCATCATCGGTGACCAATACTCCACTCAGGATGAAGACGCCAAAGCTCGCCGTGTTCTTGAGTCAGCGTATGCGCTCTCGCAAAAACTGCATGAAAGTACTGCGCGCGCGGAAGCCGCGTGCTCTCTGGCCGGTGTTCTCGCCCGCGATGGCGAACTGGAACGCTCTGAAGCCCTCATCCAGGAAGGGCTGCGAGATCTCGCGGGAGGTTCACAGTACGACGCGGATCGAGTCTTCTGCCTGCGGCGAGGTAGCGAGGTTGCTCAGGAAAGCGGCGATCCTCAACAAGGGATCGCAAGAATGGAAGCAGTAAGGGAAATACTAAAGCAATCGCCATTCGACTCCGACGCCTTGGAATTGCACGTCGCGGTGGAATTGGCGGAAGCCTACCGTGTGGCTGGCCGGAACAATCTGGCGAGCGCTACTTTTGAAAAAGCTGCGGCGCTGCTGGAACCCCTGGGTCGCAACGATACGCAAACTGCTGTCGTGATATTCAACGACTGGGCCCTCGCGCTGGACAAACTGGGCCGCCCTCTGGAAGCGGAGAAACTTTTTCGGCGGGCCATCGACATCAGCCGCGCCGGGCAGACGGAAGAAACCGTTTCTCCAATACTGCTTAATAACTACGCGAAAACTCTGTATCAATTGGGGCGTCTCGATGAAGCGGGCGACTATACCGGACGCGCCTATGCCAAGTCGGTGCGGACCAGCGATGAGATGGGGATCTATCAATCGCTATACTGGGGAGCGTTAATCGCAATCGAGCAGCATGATTTCGAGCGTGCGACGACCATGCTTGCGGACGTGGAACCAAGACTAAAGAAAAGCGTATCGCCTGATAGTTTCTGGTTTGGACTGCTGGCCTCGGCGCAGGCGCTGCTCGCGGCAGGGAAAAATGATTTTCGCACAGCCTTACCGCTTGCGAGTCATGCAGTAGCCGTCGTTGAAACTGCAAGTAAGGCCGGCCGAGCGGGCAGCGACTACCTGCCAATCGTGCTGGTCCGTCGATCCACAGTTGAAATTGCTGCTGGGCTGCCCGGTCCGGCGATAGACGATGCGCAGCGAGCTCTGACACAGTTACAAAATGCCAGTCCGGCGGGAACCTTCTCCTGCGTCATGGGCCGCGCCTACTTGAACCTGGGTCGTGCTTTAGAGGCTGAGGGCAAGCGTGACGAGTCTCACGCTGCGTTTCGCTCCGCCACCGAGCATCTGCAAAATACTCTGGGTCCTGAGCACGACGACACCCGCCGAGCGCGCCAGTTGGCGGAATAAGAAACGCCGCGTGAATAGCCTCCGCAGTCCAAATTCCCTTCTATCCGTTGTCGTCTTCCCTCCACAGTTTTCGATATCCAAGTAGGGCGATCGATTCGTCGTCTGGTGCAGGGCATTGCGAATCGCACCGCATCGGCATTGATTTTCGGGAGAACAAACCTCTCGGGGGAGAGGTTGAACTTCCGGATGCGATACGGCCCCAGGCGCTTCTCGCCGGGGCCGTAGTTTCCAAGCCGGAGGAATAAGGAGAGTTTTATGTTCCGTATCAAAGTTTGGGTGGGTGCGGTTTTCATGTTGTGCACTCCGGCTGTCGCTGCCCAGCAAGCCGTGCCACCTGCGAACCCGACCCAGTCGAACGCAGTCGTGATCTTGTTTGGGTGCGTCAACAACTCCACTGGCGCGATCAGGATTGCGAGTAACGCTACGGTCTGTAAAACAACCGAGCACAAGATTCACTGGAATCAAAAAGGACCGCAAGGACCCGGGATTACAAGGGTCTGCGGGCCCGCAAGGGGTTGCGGGACCACAAGGTCCTCAGGGACCGAGAGGATTTCAAGGATTCCAGGGGCCGCCGGGTCCTCCGGGAATCCCGGTGGGCTACTCGGGTGTGAGCCTGCAGGGCACAGACTTGCCTGCCTTTCCTGGCGCCCTGATTGCGCAAACTGGTCCCGTCGCAACCGCGGGCACCTACTTTATTTCCGCGTCCGTACTTCTGAGCATCGACCCCGGAGACACGGACGGCGCGCTGTGCTACGACACGACGGCGAGTACCGGTGGAGTCAACCAGCTTGCTGGCTCCAGTTCGTTCGGCAACCAACAGGCAAGTATCACGGATGTGTTGACGGTCAATGCAGGCGATGCTTTCCAGGTGTGGTGTTTTGGGACGCGTGGAGACTTCAGCATCTCATCGAACGCCGGGCTCACTGCAATTTTGATCGCCAGCACGCTGGATCATAAACTGCCGCACCATTCGCAGAGGCTCCATCTTCCGGGTACTTCGAAGATCAAGTAGATCGCGATTGCCGTTGCATCGGTGAGCGTTGAAGTCTGGCGTTGGGCGGTTCCGGTCCTCTGTTTTGCCCGACTCGCTTGGCGTCTTTTCACCGGCGTTTTCGATATTCCAAGTAGAGCCCGATAGACCCGATCTCTGGCGGGAACCGCGGTGGGACCCGGACCAAGGTTTGTTGGATAGTTTATCGGGCTTGTCTCGTTTTCGGTTGGACGCAAAGCAAGACCGCCGAGAGCGTCTGGCCAGGAGTTGCGGTAACGGTGCTTTTATACCTCCCCCAGAAATCGAATTTAGGAGATTGTTTCGTGAGAAAACGCATGCTTATAGTTCTGGTGCTGGGTGTCTGCGCAGTCGGTTTCGCTCAGACGCCAACCGCGAATGTTGCCAACCCCCAAGTCAAAGCGGTCGCCGCGCAGATGCAGAAAAACGCGACGCCCCACAGCCCCCGTTTCAGTGTGGACTGCGTGTTCACGTTCACCTCCGGCGCCGATAACACTTTCCTCAAGTTCTGCGTGACTGCGAACGGGAACATCACATTGTTCGAGAGCCCCGAGGGCCAGGAGCACATCGCCGTCGGAAAGGACGGCGAGGGATATGGCATTTGCGACGCCAGGTCTGAGATCGCGTACGACGACTATGCAGAATTTGGCGACAGCGGAAACTGGGGACCTCCAAGCGTCCTGAGTCAGACCGCAACGTCGGTCACGATTGCGCGCACAACGTCTGACGGAGTGTGGACGCTGACCCAAGCCTTCACCCAAGTTAGCGGGAGATCGCCGTCCGCGCGAGTTGCCATGACACTGCAGAACAACACCACGGTTCATCGAAATGCAACCCTCTTGCGCTATGCGAACGTGGACGCGGATAGTGTTTTCCAAAACAATCTGGACGCAACCCTGCAAAGCGCCTTCGGATGGAATTCGGTCGGGATTACCAATCCTTTCGGACTGGTTCTACAAAATGTAGGCAACCCCCCGGCTGTAATTCTTACTGGGTTGGTGCAGGACGTTCCGGACGGCCCGTCGCCGTGTGGCCCCTTCGATCACGGGATCGTTGGGCCGGTGACCGGCATCGACGGATCGATTGTCATGCTCTACGGAGTCACGTTCGGCCCCAAGGCGTCGAAGACGGTGACCGTGAGGTACAGAGGATTTTGAAACAACGGGACGACATATTTTTCGTGAAGGAAAAAAACAGGGGATATCTCGATGAAGAAAATCATTCATGCAGTCACGGTAATAATTCTGGGAATTGCCTGCGTGGCAGAAACTCCGAATGCGACGGGTATCAAGGCCCAGCAAGAAGCAAAGGCAAAGCTGATTAGGGCCGCCGCGCTGAAGAGCGAAAATCCTGCTCCGATCGCAGAATGCGCGTTTACTTTTATCTCGGGTTCGGGATTCGCATCCATGCAGTATTGCGTGACCGCGAACGGAAACATTGTGCAATTTGCGATACCTTCGGACGTCCCGCTCATCTCTACGGGAGATCTCGGTGAGGGCTACGGCATTTGTGACGCAACCAGCGGCACGGAATACAGCGACTATGGTGGTTTTGGCGATAGTGGAAACTGGCGTGCCGCGAAGGTTCTGAAGCACGACGCAACTTCGGTGAAGATCGCCCGCACCACGAGCGATGGCAACTGGACGTTGACGCAAACCATTACTCAGGCCACGGCGCCCCCCTCGGCGAAGATTGTGATGACGCTGAAGAACAACACTACCGCAACTCGAGCTGCAGCTCTTTTGCGCTTTGCCGATGTGGATGCCGACGGGAGTCCGTTGAACAGCCTTGATGCCACGGACAACAGTGCCCTCGGGTGGATTTCTGCAGGCTCCGATACGGAGACCGGCCAGCCTTTTGGGCTGGAGTTGCAGAACCTGAACACAGTGCTCGATGACTCGAGCTTTGCGTTCGTGCAGAACATCGCGAAACCACCCGCGCCCTGCAATCCGACCGCGAACTTCAACCCAGGAGTACTGAACGCTACCGATGGGTCGCTGGTCATGCTCTACCGGCAGATGTATGGTCCGCAAACGGCGGTGACCAACACGGTGACCTACAAGGGTTGGTAGCGAGGAGCTGAAAAGATTCGATCGGTCTCGCGAGGGGCCGATTGGTTCTTGCTCGGTCGCCGGCACTCGTGACTACCGCTAGTGCCGGCATATCGTACAGGCGTTAACGACCGGCAATCGTATCGTATTTTCCGCAGCTGTCGTCTTTTGCACTTCCAATTCCGATATCCGAGTAGAGCCCAATAGGTTCAGTTTCTAAAGTGGAACCTCTTGTGGGTGAAGCCGGAGTTACCTCTACCACTCCATTCCATAGTCGAAAGAAAGATTCAACCAACTGAAAGGAAGCTCATGATGCGTACAAGTGTTCGTTTATATATTTTTCTTCTGCTGATGTGTTGCGCTCTGCCATTGTTAGCGCAGACCGCGGCTAGCGCCGACAGTGTTGTTCCCGGCATGGTGAAGTTCACCGGCACGTTGAACGACGCCAGCGGTAAACCTCTTACCGGCACTGTGGGAGTCACCTTCTCGCTGTATGCCGAGCAAACGGGTGGCGCGCCGTTGTGGACGGAAACCCAAAATGTGCAAGCCGACAAGAGCGGGCATTACTCTGCGATGCTGGGCTCGGCTACGAGTCACGGAATTCCGGCCAAGGCATTCGCCGCGGGTGAAGCGCGCTGGCTCGGAGTCCAACCGAGCGGACAGGATGAACAGTCGCGTGTCATGTTGGCCAGTGTTCCTTATTCCCTGAAAGCACTGGACGCGGAAACTTTGGGAGGCAGGCCTGCATCGTCATTCTTGACAGCGCCCGCTCCTGGGGCAAAGAACGGTTCTCAGGCGCCGGTAGCGCCTGTGGCAAATCAGATTGTCTGCGCGTCGGGCACCGCCTGCAAGCAAGGTTTCATTCCGCTTTTCGCGACCCATGGCGGCAGCGCCCAGGTGAAGGATTCGATCGTGTCGCAACAGGGTACGACCATAACCGTTAAGGGAGCAGAAATCGTGACCAGTGATCTCTTCCCTGTCGGCAACGTGAATGTGGGTGGAGATGTCAATGCGGTTAACGTCAATGGGAGTAACAGCGTAATTTCGCTCTCGGTTGCCGCCGGCAGCGTAAGCGGCACTACTTTTGCGACGGGCAACGACGTCAGCGCCATCGTTGGCACTGCTGCGGCCGGAGGCAACGCAGGAACCACATTCGGGGTGGCCGGCGATTCTGCTTCTGACGGCGGGCGTGGAGTCATGGGCATAGTTACTGGGGAGAGCGCTACGGCAGTTTGGGGAGAGGGTTTCACCGCCGACACAGCCGAATTCGGAGTCGTGGGCGTGGCTCATGGCAGCGGTTCTGGCGTTCAGGGTTTTAACGACAACGACGGGTTCGGTGTTTTCGCCGTCAACGAAGGAGACGGTGACGCTCTGGTTTCACTGGCCAATACCGGCCTTGCCGGATTTTTCGATGGGGGCGTGGAAGTGGTGGGCAACTTGTCGAAGTCTTCCGGTTCATTCAAGATCGATCATCCCCTTGACCCGTCGAATAAGTATCTCTATCACTCATTCGTCGAATCGCCGGACATGATGAACATCTACAACGGCGTGGCTGAACTCGACAGCAATGGCGAGACCGTGGTGAAAATGCCGGATTGGTTCGAAAGCCTCAACAAGGATTTTCGCTACCAGCTCACTTCCATCGGCGCTCCCGGGCCGAACCTCTACGTTGCCCAGGAGATCTCAGGCAATCAGTTCAAGATTGCGGGAGGGAAGCCCGGTGCCCGAGTTTCCTGGCAGGTCACCGGCGTTCGTCACGATGCCTGGGCGGACGCACACCGCATTCCGGTCGAGCAGGTTAAGACAGGACGGGAGCGCGGGCTCTATCTGCATCCCGAACTATTCGGTGCAGCTCCGGAGAAATCCATCGCGACAGCTCGTCGTGCGGTCGTGAAAGTGCCGACGGCGGACGCTCAGCACCCGCGCGTAACTAAGTAGGGGCTTGGCATCTGTGCCGATGCCCCACTCGCCTTTAATGACGAGTGGGGCATCGGAGCATGGAAAAAGAAAAATGTAATAAATCTGTCGATTCTGCCCCCGCTTATTCGTCGTGTAAGTGAAGAGCGGTCTGATCGGCCGAGATCCGCTGGCCGGCATGACCGGACATCATTAGAAATGACGAAGGAGGCAGAGATGTTGAATGCGACAGTTCAGAACTTGCGAGCGGCCACTATTCTCCACTTGAGGGGACAAATCGTGATCGGGAATGAGTGCTCGATCTTACAAGAGGCGGCAATTGCCCAAGCCCATGCGGAGACGATGGTCATCGACCTCGCCCATGTCGATCGCGTTGATGCCGGCGGCTTGGGGGTATTGGTGGGCCTGCGGGAATGGGCTAGATCTAGGGGCGTCAGGCTCAAGTTGATGAATGCCATCAATGGAGTCGCGCAGGTATTGGAGTTGACCAGACTGGATCATGTTTTTGAATTCTACTCGGCTCATGATTTAATTTGTCTCCTGAACGATTCAATTGAAGCGTCACGGGCGCCAAATGGCGCCGAGTCCGCAGGCGCCACGTTCCAGTTTCCGCTTGGCGAACTGTCGAAATCGATGCCATTGCTGGCGCCCGAGTACGGAGATTAGGGATTCGAAGTCCCCGTTTGATAGTGCCGCTAGTTTCCCGATCCAACTGTCGCCTTTCCACTCCCCTTTTCGATATCTCAAATAGAGCCCAGTAAGTCCTTACGCTTCCCCGCTCAATCGGGAGCGTACATACTAGCTGTTGAGAATCAAAAGGATGCATTTCATGAAAAGAATCTTGTCTTTAATTTTCGGCCTGATCGCTTATGGAATATTTCTGCCGACGCTGATTTACGCAATTCTGTTCATTGGCAATATTGTGGTTCCGAAGACCATCGACAGCGGAATTCAGTCGCCGTTGCTGCTGGCAGCCACCATCAATATAGCCTTGCTGGGCCTGTTCGGAGCCCAGCACAGCATCATGGCTCGGAGAGGATTTAAGCGGAGGTGGACACAAGTTGTCCCCAAACATCTGGAGCGTCCGACCTACGTATTGGCTTCGACCCTGGTGCTGATTCTTCTGCTCTGGCAGTGGCGGCCGATTTCGCAGGCGGTATGGGAGTTGCACGGCCCAGCGGCGACGATGCTGAAGGTCACGTTCTGGCTGGGATGGGCGCTTCTGTTTAGCAGCACATTCCAAATCAATCACTTCGAACTGTTCGGAGTGCAACAGGTCTGGGCCTTTTTCCGCCGCAAGCAGTACGGCGCAGCGAGGTTCCGTACGCCAGTGCTTTACCGCTTTGTGCGCCACCCGCTCTACCTGGGATTTGTGATCGCGTTCTGGTCAGCTCCGCGGATGAGTCTTGGCCGCCTGATCTTTTCGATCGCAACCACGGGATACATCCTGCTGGGAATCTATCTTGAGGAGCGCGATCTGGTCGTGGAGCACGGATTGGCTTACCGCAGCTACCGCGAACGAGTACCGATGCTGATTCCGTTTCCCAAAGCAGTGAAGGACAAACCCGCGACATCGACAGCGGCGTCCCGCTTAACGCGACGCCGAGAAATCAGTTAGCGGCGAAGCCCATGGATGGTTTTCAAGTGTGGAACCAAGAGCGAACAAATAAAAAGGAGAATTCATGTTGCGTATTAATTTTTGGACAGTCCTTCTGGCAGTTGTTTCCGTCCTGCCCGTTGTGGCACAGCAGTCGGGACCATCAAATAGTGGTATCAATCCTCCGGCGGTAACTCTTTTTAGCTGCGTCAACAACAACACGGGCACAATCAGGATCGTGCAGTCGTTTACTACCTGCAAGACGACTGAGCACAAGATTCAATGGAACCAGAAAGGTCCTCGCGGACCGCAAGGAGCGGAAGGGGCGCAAGGGCCGCAGGGAGCCGAAGGCCCGCAAGGCCCGGAGGGGCCGGCGGGAATTTCTGTTGGCTATTCCAGCGTAAGCACCACCGGGTCGGCCTTGCTGCCGAAATTTCCCGGCATCGTGATCGTTCAAACCGGGCCGGTTGCAGCCGATGGCGACTACTTCATTTCGGCAACGGCATTCCTAACGATTTCTCCCGTCGACGAACTAGGTGTTTTTTGCTATGACACGACAGCATCCAACGGGAATCCCATCCAGTTTGGCGGATCCAATGGACCGGGTGACCAACAGGCAAGTATTTCTGACCGCATTCATGTTCAGGCGGGCGATTCTTTCCAGCTGCGATGTTATGGCACCGTGGGTGGCAATAGTTCCGTCATCAACGCCGGACTCACCGCGACACTGATCAATAAAGTGAGTGACAACAGCAAGAAGTTCAGGACGTCGCGACGAATTCATCCGCCAGGCACACCAGAGGAGGTCCGATAAAATCCCAGCGGTTCTTACTTTACCTCTTCCAGGGCCCGCTCCCACCGAGCGGGCCTGTCGTGTTCTGCGTTCGGTTTTCGATATTCCCGGTAGAGACCAACAGCTCAGTTGCTCGCATTGGCTCGTACATATTGAGAATGGGGAAAGATTCATGACATACGGCTCGGCAAGAGTCATTCGTTCGACTATCGCCCTGATGGTGGGCCTCACGTTTAGCTTTTCACTTCTGACGGCGCAGGAATCTAAGACTCAATCGACAAATCTGAACACGGTGCCGCGCGTGGTCAACTTTTCCGGTAAAGCGTTGGACGGGCAAGGCAAGCCAGTCACGGGAATGCCCGGCATAACGTTCGCGATTTACCAGGACCAATCTGAAGGTGCGCCTCTGTGGATGGAAACGCAGAATGTCATCACCGACGCTAAAGGGAACTACACCGTGCAGTTGGGCGCGAGCAAGTCAGAGGGCCTGCCGCTCGACTTGTTCAGTTCAGGGCAGGCACGCTGGCTGGGAGTTCGCATGAACGGCGGAAGTGAGCAGCCGCGCGTCCTCTTGTTGAGTGTACCCTATGCGCTCAAAGCTGCGGACGCGCAGACGTTAGGCGGCTTGCCGCCCTCAGCTTTCTTGCTGGCGCCAGTGACGTCGACTAACGGCGGGACGACCGCGACGGAGGCGGCGACGGGAGCGGCTCCGCCAACCGGCACAAAACCCGTGACCACGGCGGGAGGCACGGCGCAAGCGCTGGCGAAATTCGATGCCAACGCCGACATTGCCAACTCACAGGTTTTTGATAACGGGAAGAATGTGGGAATCGGCAACAATGCGCCGCAAGCTAAGCTGGACGTGAAAGGCGCAGGCATCTTCCATGGGGCACTGAATTTGCCGGCAAAAGCAACCGCGACTGCGGCAGCGGGGAGGAGTTCGCAGCCTCTGAATCTTGCAACGTCTGTCTTCGACAGTGGCCATAACGCCGCTGCCACTGAAACCTTCGGATGGCAGGCAGAGCCGGTTAGGAGCAACACCCCAGAACCCTCGGGGAGATTGAGTCTTCTGTTTGGAGGAGGAGGCAGCGTGCCATCCGATACCGGGCTGTCGATTGCCGACAACGGCATCATTAGTTTTGTTCCGGGGCAATCCTTTCCCGGTACAACCAATGGCACGGTCACCAGCGTGGGCTTGAGTGCTCCGAATTCCGACTTCACGGTAGGGCCTCCCGTCACCAGCAGCGGTACGTTGAACTTGCAGTGGCTAGTCCCGCCCACCAGTTCGGACGTTGCGAATGCCATCGTCAAGCGGGATGCGAGCGGCGGAATCGACGTGAGCAATCTCGACGTCGAGGGTCAACTCAATGGGTTCAACTCCATCGTCGGTTCAACCCCGAACTCGGGTCGCGGAGTCGCTGCCGTCATTGGTGACAACTTTTCCCTGGGTGCGGTCGAAGGCGACGGGGTAGTTGGAGATTCCCAAAGCAGTTTTGGGGCGGGAGTATTCGGGACAAACCTCGTCAGTGGGTTGGGAGTCATGGGATTGGCGACCGGAAATCAAGGCCAGGGAGTATGGGGCGAGAGCCTGGGCATCCAGTTCGGTGACAACAATTTCGGACCCGACGGCGTGGATGGCATTTCGCACAGCACAGTTGGATCCGGCGTCGCAGCCGTCAACTCCGCAGCAGGCGACGCTCTGTTTGCCCAGAGCAACGGAGGGTTCGCCGGGAATTTCTTTGGAGATGTTGCGGTGCACGGCAACCTTTCCAAGTCCGGCGGCTCTTTCAAGATTGATCATCCCCTCGACCCGGCCAACAAATACCTTTCGCACTCGTTTGTAGAGTCGCCTGACATGATGAATGTCTACAACGGCAACGTGAAGCTCGATGCCAACGGAGAAGCGGTCGTGCAACTTGCGGAATGGTTTGAAACACTGAACCGTGATTTCCGCTACCAGCTTACTTGCCTCGACGGCTTTGCGCCGATCTACATCGCAGCGAGAGTGAAGGGCAACAGCTTTAAGATCGCTGGAGGAAAACCAGGCATGGAAGTCTCCTGGCAGGTGACCGGAATTCGCCAGGATGCCTGGGCGAATGCACACCGCATTCCAGTGGAAGAAGCAAAGACGGACAAAGAGCGGGGACTCTACTTGCACCCTGAACTTTTTGGCGCACCCGCGGAGAAGTCAATCGCGGCGGCCCGTCATCCCGGCATCGCGAAAATGATGAAGGAGAGCAAAACTCGACAAACCGATCCAGGCAAGCAGTAGCGATCGTCATTAACGCTTGTTGTCCGGCCTCGGAAGAGGCCGGATTTTATCGTGCTTTACGAAAAAGGGAGAGGCATGACCTCTCCCTGCAATTGAAAATGTTGTCTGATCCTACTTTCCAGTCAGAGTCCAGGTATCCCCGTAGAACTTGCCGGTAGTGAAATCCATTCCGCCGAAAACCAGAAATCTCTGGTTGGCAGGATCCCAGATCGTGCCCAGACCTTCGCGCGCGGAGGGACTCTTGGCGGGCGAGAGCTGCGTCCAATCTGAACCATCCCATGCCCAGGTGATGTTCTGATCTTCTGCAGAGCTGCCGCCCCCGAACACCACGACTTCTTGCAATCGTGGATCAAAAGCGCCGGTTGTGCGGTATAGAGTCGGTGGCTGGTGGGCCGGATTCAATTGCGTCCATTTGCTTCCGTCCCACGTCCAGGTGTTCTGCGTGACCCAGTTGTCCGAAATTCCTCCAAACAGCACAACATTTTTTCTAACTGGGTCGACGACGATGACCGATGACATTCTGGGGTAGGGTGACTTCAACAGATTGAGCTTTAGCATCTTCCAATCCGTCCCTGTCCAGCGGAAAGTGTCGCGCGAGTAAAACATGCCTCGGTTCCCGCCAAACATGTCCACCTGCCCATTCGCAGGATCAGTGAATAAGATTGGGCCGCTCGCTCCCGGGGGAACTGTCTTCGGATTAGCTTGCGTCCAGGTAGATGTCGCTCCGTCCCACAGCCAGGTGTCGCTCAGACGCAGCAACCCGGCTGAACCGCCGAACAATACCAGTTTGCGAATCTTGCGATCATAGGCCATCATGGCGTTCAAGCGCGCTTTGGGGGCAGTGCTGGTCTTTACTTGTGCCCAGGTCTTTCCATCGAAGGTCCAAGTGTCACCGAGTATTCCGGTTTGATTGTCTCCGCCAAAGACCACAACTTTTTTACTGATGGGATCGTAGGCGCTTGCGAAACCTTCCCGTGCCGGAAGGCCTTTCGTCGGTTTCAACTTCGTCCAGGTAAGAGCTGAAGGATCGGCTGCGACTGAAAAGGTGGTGGTGGCGAACGCTAACATGGCCGAAAAGGCCGCTGTGCGCAAGATTTGAGTGCGGTTGCCAAAAAACATCCGGAACTTCCTCCTAATGAAAACTGGGAAAATATAACAGAGGACTACTACGCTCGGTAGAGGTCGAAAGTTCCTAACTCGTCGTATTGTGTTGGCTACTGGCGCGGGATTTGATAGCATGGCAGCCCTGCGCTTGGCTTCCAGCGCCGTGTGTGTCCATGTTGTGAATTTCACGAGAGGGGATTTATCTTGCCAAAGAAATTGTGTCTTGCCGCATTTGTGCTTGTGCTTGCTGTCAGCGGGATCGCGCTGGGGCAGACGTTGCAAAGGCTGAAAAACCAACCGCCCGACGGTGCCGGAATCGCCTTCTTGATGACTGATGGTACGGTTATCGTGCAGGGGAACGGCGAGTCCGACTGGGCAAAGCTGACGCCTGACCAGTTCGGAAGCTATGTCAATGGAACCTGGAAGACAATAGCCAGCCTGCCTTCTGGCTATGTGCCGGATGCTTTCGCTTCGGCGGTGCTGGCCGACGGCCGCCTTATCATCGAGGGTGGTGAATACAACAATAACCAATTCGCATTCACGAACCTTGGCGCTATTTACGATCCCGTGAAAAATACCTGGACTAAGCAGAAGCCACCTGCCGGGTGGGGCTTTATTGGAGATTCGCCCTCGGCTGTCCTCCCCAATGGCAAATTTCTGCTGGGGAGCAAGTTCGACAAGCGCATCGCTGAATTGGATCCGGCGACGCTTACCTGGACAGAACTCAGTTCTACCGGTAAGAGGGACCGCAATGCCGAAGAAGGCTGGACACTCATGCCGGACGGCTCTGTCTTAACTTACGACGTGACCAAGGCACCTCACTCGGAAAGTTACATCGAGTCGCAGCAGAAATGGGTCAGCGACGGGAGCACGATCGTCGATCTACACTCGCCCACTGACATCCAAGGCTGCATCCCATATGGAAAAACCGGGTGCTATTACCCGCCCGGAGAAGTCGGACCGGGAATCCTTCGACCGGATGGCACAGTGTTCGCGACCGGATCCTATTCGAACGGCGGCAACGGCCCTGGGCATACTGCGATCTATCATCCTTCGACGGGCAAATGGACGGTGGGCCCGGACTTTCCAAATGGCGACAACGCAGGCGACTCCCTCGCTGTCCTTATCCCCAACGGCGATGTGCTGGTGGAGGGCGACTCGGGAACGTTGTACGACTTCGACGGGACGAAACTAACACCCGATCCGGTCGGCCAAGGTGGCCCCATTCTGATGTTGCCAACCGGCCAGGTGTTCACCGAAGTGTTCGATGTGGAAGTCTACAACCCCAAGGGCAAGGCCCAGAGTTCATGGGCTCCGGTGATCACTACTTATCCGCATAGCGTTACCCGCGGTACGACTTACAAAATCTCGGGCAAGCAGTTCAACGGGCTGTCGCAAGCTGCGGCATTCGGAGATGAGTTCGAAACTGCGACCAACTATCCTCTGGTACGCATCACGAACACTGCGTCGAAACACGTATTCTACGCAAAAACTCACGACCACAGCACCATGGGGGTTGCGACCGGCAGCGCCATCGTGTTCACAAATTTCGATGTCCCCGCGGGCGCGGAGACGGGAGCAAGTACCCTTGAGGTCGTGGCGAACGGGATTCCCTCCAAGAAGGTCAGCGTCACGGTGAACTAAGCTCGATTGGCACTGCCGAAGTTATTCGCCAGTGCCAATCATTTCTTCATACCACGTGCGGTTTCTCTCCTCCTAATTGCTCATGACGTACAGGAGGAAGTAGGGGTGGCTCCCGCTGTAACCGGTCGGGATGGTGTTACCAACTTTCAGTTGGCTTTGATCGCCGCTCACGAACCAGCCGGTAAGACTCGTGATCGGGTACTGCGCGTTGGCGGCGCCCAGACTCGCATTGTTTGAGCTGGTCGAGAAATACATCACGAAGTAATAGTCCGACAGTGTCGAAGGCGTAAGGGTAATTGGATCTAACCGAATCACACACGGATTCGTGACGCTCACTGGCTGTATCGGACAAGTCTTCTTGTTAGTAAGGGAAATGATAGGGTTGCGGACGCCTTTCAGTTTCACAGGTGTTACGGTCGTGATTTTATTGTTTCCGCGCTTGGTCGTATAAAGCACCATGTTGCCGAGGTCGGCCTCGGTCCCTCCCGTAAAACCAATGTAGAGAACCGTGGTAGAAATTGTTTGCGTGGCTGGGAAGATGAAGGCGCCGGCAATCAGGTTCAGCGCCGAATAGTTTTCCCACTGGTTGGAACTTGCTACCGGCCCGCCGACCCCCGCTACCAGGTTGATCGGTGGGGCAGCCGGAGGTTTTTGCGCGACGGCCGTCGTAGCAAGACACGAGAAAGCGATTACAGACATTAGCAGAGTTGAGGTAGTGAGCTTAAGAGGGTTTTTCATACAATTACACCATTCCCGCCACCGTTGAATTTTGCGACGGTCGTCGCAAGCGTTGGCCGGGCCGTAGCTGCACTTTCGTCCGAATTAGGGCCAGTTGGATAAAGAGGGATCTCCCGAAACCAAGTTGGCCGCCTATCAAAGCGACGAGAGGTCAGTCTCGGAGAGGGGGTACAACAGGGCCAAGACGCGACCAGCCGAACGCAGCAACCTTATATAACTCGGGGGGCGGTGTCAAGCCAGAAGCCTTGCTGGGCTTGGTTTATGTTGCCGCCATGAGGTGGCACGAGTGGGTTTTGACAATGAGCCAGACTTCGCGGCCTGATTGCAGCCTAAGGGAATCGCGGGCGGCCAGCGTGAGATGGACCTCTAGCTCGACACCACAATCGACTTTAGCGGCGACGATTACGTCGCGTTGGTCCAAAGACAAAATGCGCCCGGGAATCACATTACGCGCGCTCAATCCTTCAGGATGGATCGTCGCCAGCAGGATGTCGCCGGCGCGAATTCCCACGAGCAGGTTGGCTCCAGGTTCAGCACGCATCAGAGGAGTTTCCAGATCCAGCTTGCCGTTTGCCATGCGGCAAGTCATGGTTCCGCGATCATCATTCGCTGCGAGCATGGTGGCGTGGAGAATGTTTTCGAAACCGATCAGTTGCGCCAGAGATTCCTGACGTGGCGCGCCCATCACTCCGTGAGGCGTTCCGTCGGCGATCAGGCGTCCGTTTTCGATGACCAGCACGCGGTCCCCCAGCGCGAAAACTTCTTCGCGGTTGTGGGTAACATAGAGAATCGGAATTGCGTGGGCCGCGTTCCATGCGCGGAGGTCGTCGATGATCTTCGACTTGGTTGCAGCGTCCAGCGCGGCCATGGGCTCGTCGAGCAGGAGCAGGCACGGGTCGGTAACCAGGGAACGGGCCAACGCTACTCTTTGGCGTTCGCCTCCCGAGATTTCCCTTGGCTTACACTTGCGCAGATGCAAGGCGCGAAAGGACTCGAGCATGGCGGCGCTCTTTTGGCGGCGCTCGCTTGCCCTCAGCTGGTTGAGTCCGTATTCGACATTTTGTTCTGCCGTGAGGTGCGGAAAGAGCGCGAGATCTTGCAGCACGTAACCGAGTTTGCGGTGCTGTGTCGGGAGATTCGTACGGTTCGTTGAGTTGAAAAGCACGCAATCGCCAATTGCGATCTTGCCTGCATCGGGAATGGTTAGGCCGGCAACGCAATCCAAGAGGGTAGTTTTTCCCGCGCCTGATGGGCCGAAGAGAATGGTAATGCCTGGGCTCAGGGTGAACGTGAGGTCGAGCGCGAAATCGCGGCCAGGGAATCGCTTTTGCAGTTGGACAGTCAGCATTTTCTGTAACGCCTGGTTCGATTTCGTCAGAGGCTAAAGCCGGTATTCATTTGAGGGCTTCGATTAACAACGCTGAAGCGCTGCGTCACCCAAATTCCCTCGTGCTAGCACTATTATCCGAGTCCGGCCATCTTTGTGGAACTTGGATTACTTCCATAAATGCAGCATCCAGACTCTTCGATTCAACCCGTAAACCAGCGACAAGACGGCAAAGGAAATGGCCAGCAGCACAAGCGCGGTCTGGTTGGCCCGGCTGTAGTTAAGCGCTTGCACTTGATCATAGATGTCGATAGAAACAGTGCGGGTTACGCCGGGGATGTTTCCGCCAACCATGAGTACGACTCCGAACTCTCCCATGGTGTGGGCGAAGCTTAGGGCAACGCCGGTCAACAGACCGGGGACGGAAAGCGGCAGAATTACCCGAAAGAAGGTTCGCAGTTTTGACGCGCCCAAGGTCGCAGATGCGGCCATCAATCTGGAATCGACCAGCGCGAATGCGGCGGCGAATGGCTGGACTGCAAACGGCAGGCTATAAAGGATGGAGCCAATGACCAATCCGCTGAAAGTGAAAGCCAGAGTGTGTCCGGTAAGATTTCGCCAGAAGCGCCCGATAGGGCTGCGCGCGCCGAGCGCAACGAGAACGTATAATCCTAACACCGTGGGCGGCAGGACTATAGGAAGGGCCACGACCGCTTCCGCGAGAAATTTCCACCGTTGGCGGGAGAAGGCGATCCAGTAGGCGAGCGGCAAACCCAGGACCAACAGGATTGCCGCGACCAACGCAGCCAGCCGGATTGTCAACCAAAATGCCTGCCAGTCCATGAGGCTCTCAGAGGCTTGTCATTCCGAGAAATCCTGTAACCCGGAAGATGTCCAATTAGGGGTGCGTTGCGCCCAGCATGACAAGGTTCGATTTCACTGTGCGCGCCCTGAAGCTCACGTCAGTATAGCCAAAACTACCGATATCGATCGCCTGGCCAGCAGGCCACGATTTCCTATCCACAATAGTGGCCTGACGAACTGACTGGTTCCCAAATCGGGCTGAATCTTTTCGCCAATGTTCATTCGTCACAAGGGATCGGTCGAAGCTGCGCCTACGATGCCTGTGGGTGAGGTGTGTAAATGGAGATTCACGAAGCGATTCAGGTCATACGTGCGCTGGCCAATGGAGTGGATCCGGAAACAGGTGCCGCGCTCAAAGAAGAATCGATCTGCCGGGTTGCGACCTGCGTGAAGGCCTTGAACCGCGCACTGTCTGCCCTGGTTTCACAGCAGGATCGGGAACAAAACAAAGCCGCCAAAGCGGGCGCCTACTGGACTCACACGGAAGATGTACAGGTTTGCGAGGAGTTACGGCAGGGGATGGAGTTCAAAGAGATCGCGAAGACGCATAACCGGACGGTGCCGTCGATCGTAGCTCGGCTGATCAAACTCGGGAAGGTCACGCCAGAAAAATCGCGTCCTCTGTTTCCGGACAAAGTGGCGTGAAATCGCCAACTCAGCGGACGAAAAACTTCGGCAGACCAGTACTTTGGATTGCGGAAAGCCTGTCGCACGCCCGGCTCCGATGGCAGTGGTGCTCACCGTCTTGCGTGTGCCACAGCCGGTTGCGCCGATTTTTCTTGGTGACGATCTTAGGATCGATGAGTCTTGTCATGTTCGGGCAAGACTCGGGCACGAGGGCACGTGCGGGTCTAGGAGCAGACGAGGCTCGTTCTCGACGACAATCGCGCGAGCAGTGGTTTTTGCGAGGTCGAACTGCGGGCGAGAACAACGCTGCGTTGCGCTACCGGGCGCACTTGCAGAAGATGCAAATGCGTGTTGCCCGGGCCATGAATTCGGCCAGCGTTGCGAACCGCTTGCCTCCTCAGGCACCCGGCAGCTCATGGACTCCGCTGGGACCGGCGCCTTTGGCTTCGGATTCAAGTGGCAAAGGAGAGTTCGACTATGGCTGGGTTTCAGGGCGAGCGACGGCGGTTGCTGTAGATCCAGGCGACGCCTCCGGCAACACGGTTTACATCGGTGGAGCTTATGGCGGAGTTTGGAAATCAACCAACGCCGGTCCGGCCAGCCCGCAGCCTGCCACAGTTGTTTGGCAACCGGTGACAGATAGCCAAGCCACTTTGGCCGTGGGCGCAATCGCAATCCAGCCTGGAAACGGCCTAAACAATTCCGTGATTTTGGTGGGCACCGGCGAGGCCAACAGCTCCGCTGACTCCTATTATGGCCTGGGGATTTTGCGATCTCCTGATGCGGGGCATTCCTGGAGCCTGATTTCTTCAGATACTACTGGTTCGCGCCCGTTCGCGGGGATGGCGTTCAGCAAAATCGCTTTCAGTAGCAATGCGCCGAAACTGGCTGTTGCGGCCACCGCTGGAGCATCGCAGGGAATTATCGAAGGCTTGGCAAATCCACTGACTGCGAACCTTGGGCTTTACTACTCGGGCGACAGCGGAAACTCCTGGACCTATGCGGCAGTGAGCGATGCAGGAGTGACGACCGCACCGGGTTCGGCCACGTCCGTGGTCTACAACGCGAGTGCGAACTCCGGCGCTGGTGAGTTTGTCGCCGCACTGCGATATCACGGATTCTACTCCTCCAGCGACAGCGTGAACTGGACACGACTGCCCAATCAACCCGGCCCCGGATTGAGCGCGGCCTCGTGCCCGGCAAGCCCTTCCCTGACGAGTTGCCCGGTTTATCGCGGAGAAATCGCGGTGGTTCCCGGACGCAACGAAATGTATGTTTGGTATGTGGATGCGAACGATTTCGATCAGGGAATATGGAGGTCGGTGGACGGAGGCAACACTTGGTTGGAGTTAGCCGACACTGGCATCAGCCTCTGTGGTGACCAATTCGGGTGTGGTACCGAGCAGGGTTCCTATGATCTGGAACTGGTCGCGGTGCCGAATGGCGCGAGCGGAGTGACTGATTTGTACGCAGGCACGATCAATCTCTACAAATGCGAAATCACGATCGCATCGCCCACCTGCAGCGGCACAGGAGCAAATACATTTCTGAATTTGACCCACGCTTATGGCTGCCCTCCTGATTTCGGATCGATTGCGCACGTACATCCCGCACAGCACGCGGCGGCGTTCATGCTGGTCAACAGCAACACCCAGGATGTCATGTACTTCGCGAATGACGGCGGAATCTATCGCGCGCTGGATGGCTATAGCGGGCTTACCACCGGGAGTTGCGGCGGGCACAACGCCTTCGACAGTTTGAATCAAACGCTTGGGTCCATGACGCAGCTTGTTTCGTTTTCTCAGGCTGCGGGAGACGCCAACACCATTCTGGGCGGCGCACAGGGCAATGGATCACCCGCAACGCAATCCGCTTTGATCAATTCAACTTGGCAGAATGCCAACGTGGGAGACGGTGGCTATAGTCAGATCAATCCTGCAAATGAAGACGAGTGGTTTGTTTCGAGCCCTCCAGACGCGACTTCAGGGGTGAACATTTTCCGCTGCGCCTCGGGCATCAATTGTCACGCGCAGGATTTTCAGAACGATCAAGTTGTGGATAGTTCTACGGTGGGAGGAGACACCGGTCCTTACTATCCACCCTACGTTCTAGATCCCCAGAATTCAGGTGAATTGATCATAGGCACCTGCCGGATGTGGCGTGGTGGGAGCACGGGGGCAGGATTCGAAGTTCTCAGCGACAGCTTCGAGACTGGGGGAGCCGGAGTTTGTACCGGCGGCGAAATCAATCAAGTGCGGTCGCTGGCAGCAGGCGGTGTTCTCGATGGCAACGGTTTTTCCAACGTTATGTACGCAGGGACCGACGGCTTTGGGCCATTGATTCCGACGTTGCCGCCGGGTGGACACGTGTGGGTGAGTACGGATGTTGCGGACGGGGCATCGACATGGGTCGATCAGACCGGTGCGATCAATCCCAATAATTTCCCAATTTCCGGGACCGCCATGGACAGGTCGGATCCAGCTGGACTGACGGCGTACGTGAGCATCATGGGTTTCAGTACGGCGAACTTCCCCACATCGCATGTCTGGCAAACGCGCAATGGCGGCGCCTCCTGGACGGACTTCACCGCAAACCTGCCAGACGCTCCCGCGAATGCGATTCTCGTTGATCCGGGCACAGCTCCGACTAATGGAACCCTCTACGTGGGTACCGACGTTGGGGTGTTTTCCAGCAGTACCGGAAATGCATCCTGGACAGAAGTGGGTCCCGCCCCGGGCAGCGAGCCGGGTTTCCTGCCGAACGTTGCCGTCACGGCGCTTGGCATGTTCAATGACACAAGCGGAAATAAATGGTTGCGGGCCTCTACGTATGGGCGCGGCATGTGGCAGTTCCCACTGGTGATCGTGCCGGACTACTATCTTTCTATTTCCAACACTCCGCTGACGGCCTATGCGGGGCAGTTGCCCGCTGTGTTCAACGGCGGTGCGTTTGCATTGGGCGGCTACAACTTCCAGGTGATTTTGAATTGCATCGCCGGAGCCACGAAGCCGCCGCCCACGTGTTCGGTTGCACCCGGCAGTTTAACGCCGACCCCGACGCCCGGAACAGCTTTTCAGATAAGCACCAGCGGGCCGGTGCAAAATTACAGCTTCCTGGTACAAGGCGTTGATCCTCACAACCTCGTGCGGACGGCCCCCATTTCTTTGAACATCGTGGACTTCAATCTGACGCCGCCCTCGCCCGCCAGCATCATGGTGGGCCCTGGAGCAACTTCCGGACCGATAAATTTTCAGGTGACGGCGTTGGGGTCTTTCATCGATACCGTAACTTTGTCGTGCATCATCCCCCAACAGCTGGCCGGTGCGAGTTGTATCTTTCAGCCTTCGAACACCGTGACTCCCATGGCGGGAAAGCCAGCCGCTGTGGTGATGACGATAACCACCGCCGCGGGTCAGATCGCCGGCTCGGGATCAATGACGATTGTCGGAACTGTGGCGAATGGGTACGAGCGAACCCAAAATCTAGCTGTAACCGTGACTGAGGATTATGCGCTGGTGATCGGCAATCCTGCGCTCCAAGCGAATGTTAGCGCTTTCCCAGTAGACTACAACGGGACGCTGACTTCGCTGAACGGCTACCGCAGCCCGGTCAACTTGAGTTGTGGCGCCGGTGCGACGGAGGCGCCTTCGACTTGCTCGGCTGCTCCTGCACAGTTGACGCCGACGGTAAGCAGAGCTCCTTTCACGGTTGCGGTGGCCAGCAACCAGTGCTCTCCCACCAACACCCCGCCACATACTCCCTATCGCTTCAACATCGTCGCTCAGGGCACCGACCCGTTGAAGACATCGCACAATTTTCCTGTCACCTTCACCGCAACATCACCCTCGCAGGACGACTACACGCTGGAGATTAGCGATTCGCCACTGACTACTGCTTTGAATCGCTCGGCCGCATTTCACGGGACTCTTACCGGCACACTCTGCTACAAGTACACGGTGAAATTGAGTTGTGGTTCGGGGGCTCCGCCCGAGTGCAGTCCTTCTCCTGCGATACTCACGCCGACGGTGAGTGGCGTGCCATTCGCTGTCACGGTGAGCAGCAATGCGGCGGCAACCTACAATTTTGCGATCGTAGCGCTGGGTACAGATCCAAGCTCAACCACACATTCATTTCTCGCGATGCTTAGCACGACGGGCGGTGGAGGACCGCCGCCGTTTGGTTTCACAATCACGCCGCCGAGCAGTGTCCAGTCTTTGCCGGCGGGACAGCCCGCGGTCTTCGATCTTGAGGTGAAACCTTCCGCAGGCGCGTTTCCCGGCGACGTCACACTGACGGCCTCCGACGATTGTCCACCACTGAGTTCGTGTTCACTTAGCGCGACGCAGGTAAGTAAAGGCAGCGGGGCTACGCATGTTACATTCACGATCACCACCACGGCTCCGATTCTCGGAGCGCGCTCGGCTCGGTTCGGCCCGCCGCTATACGCCATCTGGCTCTCCTTGCCGGGGCTGGTCATCGCGCTCGGCGGACGCGGACAACGTGACCGGCGCAGGAGGAAACTTATCTTCCTGGTGCTTGCGTTGATGGTTCCAATGCTTTGGTTGCAGATGTCATGCGGCAGCGGATTACAAGGCAATGGCTCGGGCGGCAACGGGCAGCCCGGAACCCCTGCTGGGACGTACGCCATGACGATCAGCGCCACCATGAGTTCGTTACCTCAGCAGACCGCGGAGGTGCAGCTTACGGTGAACTAGATTGGGCACACCTTCCCGCCGGTTCTTACTTTGAGGAGGATCAACTCTTCAGCTCCTGATTCTCAGATTTCGAGTGTTTGCTTCTAGTGGACATTCTTGCGCACTTCGCGCCTTTTCCATTTATCTTGTAAGCATTGCTCCGCACCCGATTTTGTGGGTGTTCGCGAGGGTTCCCAGGCATGCCAGATCAGCGCTTTGACGTCGTGGTCATCGGTGGCGGGATTGTGGGTTTGGCGACTGCCCTGCAATTCGGGCGCGCCTTTCCTAAATTGCGCCTGCTGCTGGTTGAAAAAGAGGATGGTGTCGCGCGTCATCAAAGCGGCCACAACAGCGGAGTCATTCACTCCGGAATCTATTACAAGCCAGGATCGCTGAAGGCGAGGCTGTGTGTCGAAGGTGCAGCCGCGATGGCCGAATTCTGCCGCGAACATGGAATCGCAGTACAGATTTGCGGCAAACTTATCGTCGCGACTACGGAAGAAGAAGTGCCGCGATTGAAGGCGTTGTTCGAGCGCGGGCAAGCCAACGGGATTTCCGGCTTGAAGCTTTTGAGCAAGGAACAAGCTCTTGAAATCGAGCCCCACTGTGGCGGCAGGGGCTGGTTGCACGTTCCCGGCACGGGCATTACGGATTACGTCGCGGTGTGCGAGAAGTATGCCGAACTGATTACAGCGCAGGGCGGAACGGTCAGCACGGGCACGAAAGTTGCGGGAATAAGCCAGAGCAACGGCGACGCAGTGGTTGAAACGAACCGAGGATCCTTTGCGACGAAATATGCGATCAATTGTGCCGGCCTTTACAGCGACCGGGTCAGCCGCATGGCAGGGGAGAAGACCGATGTCACGATTGTCCCTTTCCGCGGCGAATATTACGACCTGACCCCGGAAAGTGAACATCTGGTTCGCGGGCTGATTTATCCTGTGCCGGATTTGCGCTTCCCGTTTTTGGGCGTGCACTTTACACGACGAGTGCACGGAGGAGTCGATGCCGGACCCAATGCAGTGCTCGCGCTGAAGAGGGAGGGCTATCGCCGCACTGATTTCAGTCTGCGCGACGTCGCGGGCACGCTGGCCTATTCAGGCTTCTGGAATATGGCGAGGAAGTATTGGCGCAGTGGCGCTGGGGAAGTGTATCGCTCGTTCCACAAGCCGGCTATGGTGCGCGCCATGCGAATGTTGTTGCCGGAAATTACCGGAGCTGACGTGGTTGCAGATGGCTCCGGCGTCCGCGCGACTGCGGTTAGTCGCGATGGCTCGCTGGTCGACGATTTTCAATTCAAATGTTCGCAAAATATTCTGCACGTCTGGAATGTGGTGTCACCCGCCGCAACTGCGTCTCTGCCAATCGGCCGCGAAATTGTGCGTATGGCGCGCGAGGGATTTGGGCTTTAGCATCGGCGGGGTGTGCCGAGCGCTCAGGCTTACAATTCGAAGTCGCTCGTATGCGGAAATTTCCGCGAATAAATCGGTTCATTCGCGAAGACTCGCCAAAACTACGCCGGAACTGTCCCCCCTAGCCATCGAAGCTTTCCCACTGTATCCCAATCGATTCAATAGGTTATCTAGAGTTAGTGCCCCCATAAATTGGTAATTCCTGTCTGGCACTAAAGTGCCATTTACAGTGTATAGTTATGAGAATAAAGTCTCGGTGGACAGTCGCTAGGGATGGCGGCTGGTTAGGGGTGGGCATTCTCCTCCGCGCATCTGTGACCCGTCTCGCGATTGTTTCGACCGTCCCCGTTACTCAACTACCGTAGGGAATTTTGCCTCCGGTTTTTGTCATTGCAACAGACAACCCAGAGCGTCCCTCCCGCGTCTGGACGATGGGGAAATTATCTTATGTCGCACGCGATTGCCTTGCCGGAAGTTTCTGAAGTGATCCGAGTGCTGGCGGCTGACGCTACCCGAATGAACAGTCAGCTTCTGGTTGCGGCGTTGGAGCGTGATAAACGCTTTCAGGTGCTGGATGCGGGATCCGATGCGCGCGGAATTATTGCTGCTGTGATTAAAGAGAAGCCGGCGGTCGCGGTCATCAGCGCTGAACTCGACGAAGACAAGCGAAAAGGTTTTGAGGTAGCACGCGAAGTCCGTGCCATGCAAAACGACACTCGGGTAGTGATGTTGCTTGACAGCCCCGACCGCGGCCAGATCGTGGAAGCATTCCGCGCCGGGGCGCGCGGCGTTTTCTGCCGCAGCGAATCTCTGAAGTCGCTGGCGAAGTGCATACAGTGTGTGAGCCTGGGCCAGATTTGGGCGAACAGCAAGGAACTGCGCTACCTGCTGGAAGCCCTCGGCGAAGCATTGCCCTTGCGGGTGATTGATGCCCGCGGAGCTGCATTGCTTTCCAAGCGCGAGCAAGAGGTGGTGCGCTGCGTGGCTGAAGGTTTGTCGAACCGCGAGATCGCTCAGCGGTTGGGCCTCACCGAGCACACCGTCAAGAATTATCTGTTTCGCATCTTCGACAAGCTGGGAGTTTCCAAGCGCGTGGAAGTTGTTCTCTATGCCTACAGCCTAGGTAGCGGAACCGAGGCACCCAGAGCAGAGGCAGGCAGCAATGGAAAAAAGTTGCCTGGACTCGAAAGCAGTAAGCCCGTAACCGGCACCCAAACGCTGCCGAGACTTGCCTCAAGTGACGTAACCCGGCTAGCGAAGGCCTAGACAAAATTCCCAGTGGCAATCGATCTTGGCTTTAGATGCCAAGAGATTTGAACTGCCCTTTTCGGCACGTTTCCATTCAGCACCGATCCGGCGAATTCCTCTAAGAGCGTTCTCCATCGCCACGTGCCCGCACCTGGTGGGGACGGCGAGGAGCGTTCACTGCCTGGTCGAGAGAGGTTTGCCAGTTCCGCAGCTTCATCGCGACCTGGTGCATATAAGCGGCAGCATCGGATGGACTCAGTATCTCGTGAGCGCTCGGATCGGGAACCATGGCAGGCATGGTTCGCTGGTAAGGGTAATCGATAGGGCCTGTCGGATTCTCGGAGGTAAGCTTTGAAATATCCAGATCGGCGATCACTTCGCTCACCACATCGGAATCGACGATCTTCTTTTGCAAAGCGCATGTCAGCGAAAGCGCATTAAAGCAGAAGTTGTTGATGTTCCTGGGAATGCCTTCAGTGAATCTTGCTATTTCCTCATAAACCTTCGGCTCGAAGAGGGGTTCCCCGGCGTAGCCTGCGATGCGAAGCCGATGCTCGATGTAATTCTTGATCTCCGAGGCAGGAAGCGGCTCGAGGCCGTGGACGATTGAAACCCGCTGCCGCAATTGAGCGAGACCGGGACTGGCCAGTTTGTCCGCCAGTTCCGGCTGGCCGGCCAGGATGATGTGCATCAACTTAGCACGCGGTGTTTCGAAATCGGAAAGCAACCGCACGGTTTCTAATACCGAAGGGTCGAGATTCTGCGCTTCGTCGATAACCACGATAAACCGATTACCGGCCCGCGCTTCTTGCAGCAAGCGGCGATTAAACTCTTCGTGCATGCGCACGAAATCCTGACCATCGCCTTCATAACCCAGTTCTGCCAGCAGGAAGCGCATGAATTCGCGCGAAGTGCACTGGGTCTGAAACAGAAACGCGGTACGGGCAGTACTGCGGAACTTCTCCAGAAGATGAAACAGAATAGTGGTCTTGCCCATGCCGGGTTTGGCGATCAGACCAAGAAATCCCCGGTTGGCTTCAATGCCGTAGTACAGAGACGCCAAAGCCTCTCGATGGGCGGCGCTGAGATATAGAAATCGCGGGTCTGGAGTTACGCCGAACGGCTGTTCACGCAGTCCATAATACTTCTCATACATGCAGCTTTCCTACCCTTTCGACCGTGCGATTGTGACGACGAAATTGCTCCAGAACGCCAGTTTATCAAGAGGCCGGAAACTCCGTGGTATCAGCCTGATGCCTCAAGCCCCGCTGTTACAAGGAACTCCTCGGGAGGGAAAGTCCGGAGAAACCGATTCGACACCCATCTATATACTACTCTGCCCGAAGAGCTGAGCGCCAACAAGAGGATGAAAGTCATAGAGCCGAAAGACTAGGTGACCTCGCGCACGTCAAATCCGCGCAATCAAAATTTCGTTCTCGAGTTTCAATTGATTCTACGGTATTTATATTCGCGGACCCATATTTCCTCAGGAAATTCCAGGTTTGAGAGCCCGAGGACTCCTTGTTCCCGAGCCTGATTCCACGTAATATTTCTGCGCTCGCCCCCTAGTAACTGTTACGTCGTAAACCCTTGGATTCATTCCCAAATTCGGATCTCAGGACCAGGGTCCTGGTAGCTGATGCGGCTGGCATGACCTGTCAGCTTCTGGTGGATGCATTGGTGCGCAGCAATCGCTGCCACGCGGTAGCCGCGTCCACTCCCAAACAGCTTTTCCAGGAGCTGCAACGCGCTCCGGTTGACGTCGTATTGATAAGCCCAAGTTTTGCTGCTGAGCCCCTAGAAGGCCTCCGCCTTGTACGGGAGGTGCGAACCGCCCATCGCGAAGTGGGCATCGTGGTGCTGTTGGATTCGATGGAGAGGAATCTGGTCGTGGAGGCATTTCGTTCGGGTGCGCGTGGCGTTTTCTGCCGATCGGATTCATTTCAGGGTTTGTGCAAGTGCATCCTGTGTGTGCATCAAGGTCAGGTGTGGGCCGGTTCCCTGGAACTCCAGTATGTGTTAGAAGCGTTGGTGGATCCCACCCCGATCGAAGCGCTGGGCTTGCCGAGTTCGCGCCCGCTGAGCAAACGCGAGGAGGAGATCGCGCGTATGGTGGCGGAAGGATTCAGCAACCGTCAGATCTCCGAGCGCCTGGCGTTGAGCGAGCACACCATAAAGAACTACTTGTTCCGCGTGTTCGAGAAGCTGGGAGTTTCGACGCGTGTAGAATTGACGCTCTACGCTCTTAAGCGTGGAAAAATGAATCGAAGCAAAGCACCCGCGGCCCTCCCTTCACCCCTGAACTTGCCAAAACTCGCGCCCAGCTAGAAGCTGAATCTGGCGGTGGCAGAATTGTTCCTGGTTCTCAGGGCAATCGAAAACTAACAGTGATTTGGGTTTGAAATTCCTCAGGCGAGCCATTACGGAAGAAAGGTTTGAAGCGCCATTGCTGGACCGCCTCGGTGGCAGCGGGAACAAGTTGTGGATCTCCGCTGACCGTGCTCAGTTTCTCGACCGCGCCGTCCTTACCCACTAGCGCTACAAGAACGACTGGGCCTTGAATGTGCCGATCACGGGCCTGCTCCGGATATTCCGGCTCGACGCGCTGCTCGACGTATTCATCAGCGACTTTGGACGGGACGCTGAGAGCGTGGCTCGGAGCTTGTTTTGAGGAACCACTGGCCATCGCTGGTGAGGCGCGAAAGATGACCTTCCCCTTGTCATAGACAACCAAGCCACCGTCAGGGGTTGAACTCGCGGTGTTGTTTTGCCCGGGGGTAGGGTAGCTTGAGCTGGGTGACTCGGTAGCAGGAGCAGCCGCACTTGGGTCGGAGGTTCCCGGCCCGATAGGCGCGGATTGCGGGGTCGTTATTGCTGACAGCCTTGCCTTGGCTACTGCAGCCGCTTTCTGTTTTCCTACATAGCCCAGCATCCATCCTAAGAACACGGCGGCGGCAATTACCGCCAGCGTCAAGATAATGGTCGAACTCTCTTTGCGGATACTTCCGCCGTCGACGTCTGCCTCGAGAACTGTGTCAACGGAAAGAGGGACCGTCTCGGCCTTTGGCAGATTAACTTCGACCGGCTCAGCGACGGGATCCGCCCGGGCAGCTTCGGCTTCTGCAGTCACGGCATCTACGGATTCAGGGGCGATTGAGGCTGGAACCGCAGGCGGTGGCGGCGACAGCACATCGGCGGCACGTTCGACATTGTTCACTATGCTGCGGGAGAGAGCTTCCAAGGTTTGAATCTCGCGATCGCTAAAGGCATTGGGGCGCGGCGAGAAAATCTCAAACACCCCGAGCAGAGTGTTGTCCTTCAGCACCGGGAAAACGAGAATGGAACGCACCCCCAGGCTGCGGCAGACTTCGGCATCTACGCGCGTATCGGTTTCAGTATCGTCGCAACGCTGCCAAAGTCGGCTCTGAACACAGGCGCCGGAAAGGCCGGACTGAGCCTCGAGTCGCACGCCCAAGTCGGGAGCATTGTCGCCGGTCGTGGCCCGGCAAACAATGTCGTCTCCGCGCGCCAGAGCGATGGCCGCAGCGGTTGCACCGGTAGCCAGGCGCGCGTGTTCCACAATTTCGTTCAACACCAGATCCAACGCGAGATCGGCAGACAAGTCTCCACCGCCATGTACGGAGAGGGCGGTTGCCAGTTCCGCGAGAGACAATCCGTCCCCTAGATTGGCGCTTTGATTTCCACCCAGAGGTAATGGGGCAGTGCTCGGCCGCGGAGGATCGAAAGGATCGGGCAGAGACACCGGACGATAAGCCATTTCACCACCCCAACATGACAACGTTTGGGTTCAACTGAAGCCATCCCCGCGTTGAACTACCGAACCTACAGTCTAAACCTTGAGCGGAGTTTCCCGCGAAAAAAGCACCTTGTCAACCCCAAATCGAACACTGAGGGGGAAAGCCTCAATCCTCGAACTCCCATGTTATCCTCTCGGGTGCTTGTTTCAGGGCACTCTGGCGAGATGTCGAGCGCACAGTTCCCATTCAGCGCGATCTTGATTCGTCGGTTTACGACCGCTCAGAAGCCCTTCACGGCGCAATGTCTTAGCACAGTTCCATTCTTGTAATAGCTCATAAGAAATCGATCGCCGCATGTCTTGCGTGAGGGGAAAACTGATAGAGTAAATTTTGGAAGTCCAGTTCACTCGGCCTTCTGTTCTTCGTGCAAGAACTCCTCTCGGAGCATTGGAATGCGCATCACGGTTGTAGGATCGGGATACGTTGGACTGGTGGCCGGGGCTTGTTTCGCCGACATGGGCCACGACGTCATCGTGGTCGATAACGACCAGCGTAAGCTGGCTGGTCTGAAAAACGGGCAGGTCCCGATTCACGAGAAGTTTCTGACGGAGCTGTTGGAACGGCATCGCGGGCGCGGCCTTAATTTTTCCGATGATCTAGGCGCAGCGGTCGATGTCAGCGCCGTGATCTTTATTGCCGTGGGAACTCCCCCTACGGAGCACGGAGAGGCCGATCTCTCCTACGTGGAATCGGTCGCTCGGAGCATCTCATCCGGCATCAACGGTTACAAAGTGATCGTGGAAAAAAGTACTGTGCCGGTGTACACCAGCGAGTGGATTCGCAAGATTCTTCTTCGCAATGCCGCGGCCCCGGGCTCGTTTGACGTTGCCTCGAATCCTGAGTTTCTGCGGGAAGGCACAGCCGTTACCGATTTCTTCTACCCGGATCGCATTCTGGTGGGCGCCGACAGCGAACGTTGTGCTGCCGTGCTTCGCGAGGTATACGCTCCGCTGACTGAGGGCGCGTATTACAAGCATGCGGACGCCATCCCGCAACCTAAAGGAACGGAGATTCCTCCGCCGCTGATCATTACCAGCACCAAGAGCGCGGAACTGATCAAACACGCCTGTAACGCTTTTCTTGCAATGAAGATTTCGTTTATCAATGCGGTTGCATCAGTGTGTGAATCGGTCGGCGCGGATGTGGAGCAGGTGCGGCAGGGAATTGGCACTGACAGCCGCATCGGGAAGCGGTTTCTGAATCCCGGTATCGGTTATGGCGGTTCTTGTTTTCCCAAGGACCTGCTGGCGTTCCGCGCGGTTGCCCGCGAATGTGGATACGAGTTCCGTTTACTCGATGAAGTGATGCGTATCAACGAAGATCAGCGCCACCGCTTCCTGCGCAAAGTTCACAATGCGCTGTGGACGCTGCGGGGAAAGCGCCTGGGCGTGCTTGGCCTGGCCTTCAAGGGCGGAACCGACGACATCCGGGAATCGCCCGCGATGTCTCTGGTGCAAACTTTGTTGCAAGAAGGCTGCAAGATTTCCGCCTACGATCCGGCAGCGCGGGAGCGGGCGCGCGAAGTGCTGAATTCGAGTGTCGAGTTCGCCGGCGATGCCTACGAAGCGGCCCGCGGAGCGGACGCTCTGTTGATCCTCACAGAATGGGATGAATTCGCCGGCCTCGATCTGGATCGCCTGCACCGCGAGTTGAAGTATCCCATCGTGATTGACGGACGCAACCTTTACGATCCAGATGCGATGGCGGCGCACGGGTTCACCTACTATAGCGTCGGTCGGCCCACGGTCACGGGCGACGGTGTGCCGGCGCAGGCCAGTGCGCAATCGAGGAGAGTCTCAAACTCATGAGCAGACCTCGCGCCTTGGTCACCGGCGGGGCCGGTTTCCTCGGATCTCATCTGTGCGATGCATTGCTGGGAGACGGCTACACCGTAGTTGCCGTCGATAATCTGCTGACCGGTCGGATGTCCAATCTTGAGCATCTCCACAGTGACGCTCGCTTCGATTTCAAGCAAATCGACATCAACCAACCATTCGACTGCGGCCCAGTCGACTACGTATTTCATTTCGCCTGTCCGGCTAGCCCGGTCGACTATACGAAGCACGGAATTGAAACTCTTCAAGTTGGTTCGTTAGGAACTTTCCACGCCTTGGATGTGGCCCGCAAGTACAAAGCCAAGTATCTGACTTCGTCCACGTCGGAGTGTTACGGCGATCCCTTGGAACATCCGCAGAAGGAGACTTATTGGGGAAATGTAAATCCCATCGGGCCGCGCTCGGTTTACGATGAGGCTAAGCGCTTCAGCGAAGCCGTAACCATGGCCTACCACCGCTACTACGGTGTGGATACGCGCATTGTAAGGATCTTCAATACTTACGGACCGCGTATGCAGCTCAACGATGGACGTGTCGTCCCCAACTTCATGAAGCAAGCGTTACGCGGCGAGGAACTGACGGTCTATGGTGATGGCAGCCAGACGCGCAGCTTTTGCTATGTGAGCGATGAGATTGACGGCTTCCTGCGCTTGGCTAAATCTTCAGAACATTTGCCGGTAAACATTGGGAATCCGACCGAGTTCACGATTCTGGAATGCGCGCAAAAAGTGCTCACAGTTACCGGGTCGAAGAGCAAGATTCGCTACGAACCGTTGCCGCCTGACGACCCCAAACAGCGACGCCCCGACATCACCAAAGCAAAGACACTGTTGGGCTGGAATCCGGGCGTTGATTTGGAAACTGGCTTGAAAATGTCGCTGGAATATTTCCGAAAAGCCGTCTTCGAAGAGAAAGTCTTACAGGGCTAGGAGCCGGACAACTTCGGCTCCGACTGAGCGCAAGCAATCAATTGCTGCACCTGTTTCCGCTGATCGTCATTCCGCAAGGTAAACTCGACGCCCATGCCAAAACCCGGGTGCGTGGCTCGCACCTTTCCACGAATACGTAACTTGAGCTCCTGCGTGCGCACCACAATTTCCAACGGTGTTTCGCTGGGAAGAGTTTCAGTGGTTTCCACGTAGCAGCCGCCCGGGCTGATGTCGCCGAGGTTGCAGCGTTGCGGGGCCGCGCTGTCTGCGCGGTAAATTTCTGCGCCGAGCGTACAGGCTTGCCGCGATCGGTCACGCCGATCTTCCGCGGAGACGGACAAGAGTCCCAATCCCGCAGTCAGCCGCATGCCCGCGTCATCTAGCGAAGGCGATTCCACTGCTTCTGCTGCCGCAGCCTCTGTTTGTGACGCGAGGTTAGCTTGCAGCCAGCCCGTCAGCATTCGTCGCGAGGTTTGCGGCACATGGGCAAAACGGATCCCGACTCGGCCACTGGAGTCTTGCCACATAACTTCGCCCGCAAGCCGAATCTGTGAGGCGTTCCCAGGCAGCGCGAACTCCAGGTAGACCTTGCAATATGGAGGCAACTTGTCTTTCGTCTGAAAAGCCATCCCCTCTTCACTCAAGTCGGCCAGTGCGGCCGGAACATTCTCTCTGCCTGGGTAGGCAATGGCGGCATTAGTTTGCACTTGAATGCGTGGACGGACTCGTCGTTCGCGTTGCATCAGCCCGTGCGCCGCGCGCATGCTATGCGCCGCTCGTTCGCGTGAGATTGGTTTGTAGATGGCGAAGTTCACGCCCTTTGCGAAAATCTCGCGCACGTGATTCAGTCCGCTCACCATGGCAATCACCACGGTTGCGCCGTTCGTACCTGTGTTGCGAATAGCGAGAATCAATTCGATCGCGGCTGGTTCATCCTGACAATCTACGAGGAGCGCGTCGAAGTGCCGGTCTTCGATCCGCGCGCGGGCCATGCGCAGGTCGCCACAAGATTCCACTGCAATGCCCAGATCCTGCAAAATTCGGCTGAGCACCTGAACGGCTTGGGCATCCGCGCACACCAACAGTGATGTCAGCGCCATAGTCCCGCCATGTTAGAAGGCGTTCCGATCGAGCTACAAGTTACCTGAGTCACGGCCAGCGGGCGGTCGTGACTTTAGTCATCTGGAGTTTAAGTGGGTAACCGGATATGTTCGGCATTGCGCTCCGAAGCAACGCTCCCCGCGGTTCGCGCAAGCGGTTTCCTCGTTCGGCTAAAGGATTGAACAAACCATGTCTTCGAAGACTGCCAACTGGATCATCTTAGCCGGCTCCGCGATGATGTTTATTGCGCTGTGCTTTGTGCCCGCCGCATTGGGGAAGGATGCAGAGCCCGATCTTATCGAAGTGGCAGCCTGCCAGTTCTCTCTGGGGGCGCTCGTTATCGCCGCGGGAGTTTACGCCAAAGCGCGAGCGGTGCAAGCTGCGATCGCATCCGGTGATTTCAAGCATGAGGCTGCGCCTTCTAATCCAAGGGTAAGGGGTGGTTGTGACCTTTGTGGGAGTGAGGCTCCCGTAGTGCAATGCAAAGTGCATCAGCTTCATCTTTGCGGAAGCTGTCTTGCGCAGCACTACGACGTTCGGTCCTGTGCCTATGTGCCCACCACCCGAACGGCTTCACACAAGAGCAGCAAGAACTTAGCCGCCAAAGCCCGGGGCGCGTAGCCCTTACGCCGAGCATTCCCATCCGCTGCTCTGCCAAAATTACCGAAGTGATCTGCCCTTATTACGTTACGTAAGTCCAATCGAATTGACCCGTCCTTTGGTACTTTGACGCTCTTCCATCCCCTCCTTACGATGAGCTTGCATGCGGGTTAGCCAGCGGCCCTTACTTGTGGCGCAAGCGCCTTGCCTGTGGCGAAATACGCCGAAGGACGCCAGGCTCAACCCCGAAGATGGCGAGTTGGAACAGGAGCCAGAATTGGGAACTCGTGGTAAGGCGGCTCCTGCAGAACTCCCCGTAGATAGAAAGGGTAAGGGGCACATGGATTCTCGCAGGATGCGCGGCTTCTCGATGATTGAGCTGATCATCGTGATCTCTCTGATCTTGGTGGTGTCGGCGATCTCGGCGATCACTATCCAACCGGCGCTGCGGGAAGGCCGCGTCACGGAAGCCTACAACCGGACTTTGATGACCATCCGCAAGGCGCGAGATTACTCGGTTGCGCAACGCCAGATCTACTTCGTCACGCTCGCCAATGGAGTGATCGTTAACGGCGTTCCGTCCAGCCAAATCACCGTCACGCAAGGATCGACGGGCACCGTAATCAATACTGTCACCCTTCCAACCGACATCACTTTTGACATAGAGCCGGGCATACCTACATCGCAAACGGTTGCGCCGACTACTCCGGACGGCTTTGGAGTGGGCGGTACTCCAATCGATTTCGATCAAGGCATTGTGGCCGGCGCAAAGAACGTCATCTATTTTTATCCCGACGGTTCTGCCGCCGATGCGCTTGGCAACGTTAACAACGGCGTGGTTTACATAGCGCGAGCGGGAGAGATCAGGAGCTCGCGCGCAATCACATTGTGGGGCGCCACCGGCCGTTTGCGAGGATGGCATCTTTATCCGACGGGCGCCACCTATTACTGGAGGCAACAGTGAGAGTCGCTAAGAGTACTGCTTTCCAGACACGAAGCAATGCGGACGAGCGGGGCTTCACATTGGTCGAATGCCTTATTTCCATGGTGATTCTGACCGTCGGCCTGCTTGCCATGCTCAGCGTGTTTGGGATTGCGATGGCCGCAACCCAGACCGCCCAATTGAATGGAACCGCGAAAATGTTGGCGAACGAAGCCATCGAGAGCGTCTTGACGGCGCGTGAAACCGCTAATGTTACGTGGACACAGATTCAGAATACGGGCGCGGGCGGGATCTATCTCCCCGGGTTCTTGGCAATCAATTGCGCGGGAGTTGACGGAATCGTGGGTACCGCAGATGACGCCGCCTGCGGGCCTCAGATTCTAAAGCGGCCGGGACCCACGGGGGTTTACGCCAACAACTGCGCGATTGACGTGTGTACACCGTTGACCAACTTCACGCGCCAGATCGCGATCACACCGGTCTTTCCGATCGGCGGTGGACCGCCCACACCCACATTGCGTCAAGTTACGATTACGGTTCAGTACACCACTCCCCAGTTCAAGCTCCCTCGGCAATATGTTCTCACTACCTACGTGTCGCAATACCGGTAAAGAGGAAATCATGGAGCGCACACATACAAATCGCGGCTTTACTCTAATCGAACTCGTGGTCTCCATGGCTGTGGGCTTGATCGTGGTGGGCGCTGCCGTACAGTTGTTCAGCCAGGGCATGGCTGCAACTTTCGTAGTTTCTCAGCGCGCGGAAATGCAGCAGGACTTGCGCGCAGCCTCGAACCTCCTGCTGAAGGACATTAGTCTTGCGGGCGCAGGAATGCCCCCCGGACAAAGCGTGGCCTTGCCGGCACTGACGGGAACGCTGCCGATTTACGGTTGCGATCAGCTGGGCACCTGCATTCCGGGTGGAGGCATTGCCTTCCCGTGTGCTACTGCCACTCCTCCATGTGCTCCAACTCTCTATAGCATTGTTCCTGGCTGGCAACTGGGGATCGCGCCGCCCGGCAGTCCGGTGCGCAGCGACATCATCACGGTCGTTTACACCGATACAGTATTCGCGTTGCCTTGCTACCAGGTGACTTTCCCGCCGGCCCCTGCAGTCAATCCAGTCACTTTCACGCTTCCGGCGGTGGTGCCACCAAGTTGCTTGCCGGCGGGCCTCGCGGCCCCGCAAGCGGTCAACGACAATGTCGTCGGTTTGCAACCGGGCGACTTGCTGCTGTTCCAAACCACGCTTGCAGCCGGGAGCGGCCAGGCGATCGCCGAAGTGTCGAACGTGGCACCGGCTCCGGGAACAGGCTGTCCCTGCACGGTCAACTTTTTGAATGGTGACCCTCTGCAACTTAATCAGAGCGCTGCTCCATCGGGCGACCTGGCGCAAATTGTGAGCGGCGCAGGTACCACGGCGACGCGATTGTTTGTGATCACATACTTCCTGAAATTGCTCCCGGATCCGGTTGGCCTGGGGCCGGGAATCCCGGTACTGATGCGGCAGGTGAATGGGCGCACGGCGGTGCCGGTGGCGGAGAACGTCGTGAACATGCAGTTCACCTACGACACTTATGACGCGAATGGCGTGCTGCTCAACGATCAAGGTAATGCCGGATACCCGGTGACCTCGCTCAACCTGATACGCAAGATCAATGTCATCCATTTGACCATGCGTAGCCAGCGCACCGGCGCAGGCAGCGTAAACGAAAACACCAAGGGTTATCAGAGCTTTGACTTTCAGACTTCGATCAGTGCGCGAAATATGAGTTATCAGAATCGGTACTTCTAGTTACACAAACAGACTCGCCGACATTTGGGTGGGCGAGAAGCGATGTTTGAGATGGGAATGAAGGAGCGGGAAGATGCATAATCGAAAACTTGATTCACGAGGTTTTACCCTGATCGCGTCCCTGATGCTGATGTTGATCATGTCCGGGGTTGCGATTGGGTTGCTCATGATGGTCGACACGGAGACCAAAGTTGGTAGCCAGGATACGCAGAACACTCTGGCCTTTCACGCCGCCGAAGGCGGGATCGAACACATGACGTCGGACCTCACGACCAAGTTCCAAAACATCCTGTCGCCCACGGTTTCTGACATCCAGGGATTGAGCGCTCTGGCGCCGGCCAACACTCCCTTCATGACCTATCCGGTGTATACGCTGACGCCTGCTCAAAACGCGGACGGCACTCTGGCATTCAAGTTCGGTAAGGTTTCCAGCGGTATGAACCAGGGTTTGTATGCCCAGATACTTCCCGTCACTTTACACGTAACTGCAACGACCTCGCTCGCCGGGCTTGGAGTGGTGGGCGATGACGTTGATATGTCGCGCAACGTCGAAGTTGCGCTGGTGCCGGTGTTTCAGTTCGGTGTATTCTCCGACGGCGACCTCAGCTTTTTCGCGGGCGTGAACCTGGACTTTGCAGGCCGCGTCCACACCAACGGCGACTTGTACCTGGCTGCGGGTAACGGAGTCACAGCGACGTTCCACGACAAAGTGACGGCGTGGGGAAACATCATTCGCTGGGAACTTCCGAACGGAGTCCTTACTTCGAACGGTACCCAACATCTCGGGTCGGTGGACATTCTGACGACAGCGCAAGGCTGTGATGCGCCGCGACTCGGTTGCCGCGACATGGGGAAAGATGCAACCAACGGAACCGATGAAAGCAGCGTAGTACCCGGATCGCTTCCCGTGAACTGGACGACCCCCGGTGCGCAGAACCCCGCATGGCCGTTAACAATTTCCGGTGGCTTCTACGGAACCTGGATCATCGACGGGAACTATGGAAATCCGGGAGGATCCGGCGCCAGAAAACTGTCTCTGCCATTTATCAACACCACGCCGGG
The DNA here is from genome assembly GCA_963771285.1 of uncultured Acidobacteriota bacterium. Classification (GTDB taxonomy): domain Bacteria; phylum Acidobacteriota; class Terriglobia; order Terriglobales; family Acidobacteriaceae; genus JABDBE01. The sequence goes on along the minus strand of CAVYSX010000011.1, from coordinate 56,728 downwards.
CGCAGGTCCTCAGCCTCAGCCGTTTGAAATCATCCGGCGGCCTCCGCCGGGCGAGCTTTCTTCGACGCCTTTGGGCGGTTCGCGACTTTATAACGAAGCCCAGATCCGCGTATTGCTAGCCGATACCCCCGCGGACCTTCCGGGCGGAGTCGGCGATCCGAATAATATTCGCTTGGCCAACGTCGGCGCGAATGCCAAGGGTGTTGCGGCTCCAACGCCGGCATTACCTCCACTGGCTAGCGGCGGTACTTATAACACTTACTTCGCCGTGGGAACGATCTCGTACCCCGATCCAAGTCTGTGGACGAATACGCCGCTTAACGTGGCGACCGCACCCACGCTGGCCCCGGACTGGCAATTCGTGCCTCAGACACCCATTCCAGCTGATGTCACGCTTAACAACGATCCTGGCGCACCGGTTATTCAGCTTGCCGCGGCGAACAACGGCTTGACCGCGGCGCCGCTGCCAGTAAACCTGACGCCATGCGTCGCCGGCAATCCTCCAACTTGTCCCCCGGCGCCTTCGCCAAAGTTTTATAACGGCACCTACCCGTTCTATCCACCTGTACCAGCCACTTCGAGTATGTGGAATCTGCTCGATGGCTACTTGCGCGTTGAATACACACCGATCGGCGGTGGAGCTCCTGTTGCCATTACGCAGGAGTGGTTAAATTTGGGATTCGCGCGAGACTTGGTTCCTCCGAACATCGCGGCTACCCCACCGATCACGAACGACATTAACCCGAACGCCATTCTGATTTTGCAGGAGCCTGCGAAGCGTAATCTGGCGACCGCGGCACTGGACTTGAAGGGCGCCCCTCCGGGGCCGTGTACTAAGTCAGGCGGCATATGGAGCTGCGTCAAAGCGCTGCCACCCGAGGTTACGGTCGATCAAAACACGTTCCTCCCGTGGTACGGCGACAGCGCAGCTGTCCCGAGCCTGAGCATGTATAACTGGTATCCGATCAACTTTTATGATTCCCGAGAAGGCGAGCCGCGCGATGCGGTGGGTGGTGGTGCGGCAACTTGCACCCCTGCTGGAATCATGAACGCGGTGGAAATCGACGTCGCCAACTTACAGAAATGGCTGAACGGGACCATTCCGGGCAGCGGTAGACTCGTCGACTTCGTAACTCAAAACGGATACGTGCTGTACTTCTCGGACCGCAGAGGAATGCTGCCGAGTCCAAATGGCACGCCCCCGGTTGGCGCCGCAGGTACCAAGACGGGCGACTCCGGTTTTGAAGATTCGGTCAACACACCCAATGCCAACGGCGCACCCAATGGCATCCTGGAACCAATACCGCCTGCCAAAACTGAGTCGCCCGAAGATGTCAACAATAATGGTCTACTCGACAACTTTGGACCCGGAAACCTCGGTCTCGGCTTCGGCTATGGTGCCCTTGCACCCTACACCGTCAACAACAGCGTAAATCGACAGATCATCAACGCTGCTGGCGCTCCTGATCAATATATGACTGCCAACCGCCTGCCCAATTGCACCATCGGCCAGAGCAACTGGGTAAGCGGAGCTCGGCATGTGCTTAAGCTGGTGGACGGTTCGCTCGGCAATGTGCCCGTGCGGCTGGACAACGGCAAAGGCGGGTTTACGGTAGCCTCGGAGAATCCTGTGTACGTTCAGGGAGACTACAATAGCAGCTCTAACGATCCCATGTGGTTGAACCCGAATGCGCCCGAACCGGCACACGCCGCGGCGGCTGTGATTGCAGATGCGGTCACGATGTTGTCCAACAACTGGTCCGACGTTAACAGCCTCTCAAATCCCACGAACGTCAATGCGAGGCCCGCAGCAACAACCTACTACCGGGTAGCGGTATCGGGCGGTAAGAACATTAACTTCCCGGTGGCGGGTCTGGCTTACGCCGGAGGCGACTTCGGCACCGACGGTGGACTGCACAACTTCCTGCGTCTGCTGGAAAATTGGGGTGGCCAAACTCTGAACTATAAGGGGTCTCTGGTCAGCATGTACTACTCCACTTATGCCACGGGCATCGACCGAGACGGCGGTGGTACCACGTATTCTCCGCCAGCTCGAAATTACATTTTCGATCCGCTCTTCACGCAGCCACAAAACTTGCCGCCAGGAACGCCTTTGTTCCGCGACATCGACAACTTGAGCTACCGGCAGAGCTTCACGCCGCACACCGGCTGCTTCTAACGACAACTACGATTCAACCGCCCCGATTCTGCTCAGCAGAATCGGGGCTTTTCACTTTGCGGATAGTTGCTTCGCCTTAAGCGCTTCGGCCCCGCGCTTCGGCCCATGTATCATGTCCCTCTGACTATTTCAGCAGGGAGGATATTCTTGGCCGAAATCAGCGCTTTGTTCTGGGATGTGGGCGGTGTGCTCCTCAGCAACGCATGGGACCGGGAGCAGCGCGAGCACACTCTGCAACACTTCGGTCTGGATGAAGTTGAATTCAGCGATCGCCACGAAATGCTGGCTTCTTCTTTTGAGCGCGGCAAAATCAGCCTGCAGGAATATCTGGAACGTACGATTTTTTATCGTCCCCGGTCATTCACCTTGCAGGCCTTCCAAGACTACATGTTTTCTCTTTCGCAACCAGATACGCAAGTCTTGCAGCTGGCACGAGAACTTGCCAGCTCGAGAAAGCTTCTAATGTCGACTATTAACAATGAATCAAGAGAACTAAATTTGTTCCGCATTCAAACGTTTGGCCTGCGTGAAATATTCAGCCTTTTCGTGAGTTCCTGTTTTGTTGGATTGCGCAAGCCCGAGGAGGGAATCTACCGCCTGGCCCTCGAAATTACTCAGAGACTTCCCAAACAATGTTGTTTCATCGACGATCGTCCGTTGAATCTGGAAAGCGCGTCGCGGTTGGGAATGTATGTGATTCGGATGGAGAGCGCAGAACAACTGCGCAGCGATCTGAAACAACTGGGGGTCAAAGAGATCTAGCCACGGATCTTCAAGAATCTCTCACATTTGTTTACGTTTTTCGGGCTATCGTGCGAATCGTGAAACTCGTGGGCGCTCTTTAGCGGGGTTTCAAAGGCGAAGTGCCTGCGGCTGGTAGACTGGGTCTTGCAGGGGCGGGCTCTGCGCTTACTGCCAGGCTCAAATCGCTGGACCAGCAGTCCGCGAGTATCTTCCATTCGCCGGCTACGCGTGTAAGTGTCAGGAGATACTTGCCACGTTCTTCGCGGCGTTTCCCCATCGAGGGGACCAGCATCTTGCATCGTCCGGCTTCGTAGGCGGTATCGCCCAGAATATCCACGCGTAGCGGCTCCATCTCAACTTCTCCCAAGCCGGCGTCCAGCGCGCCAAAGAAAAATTCGCGGATCGCAGCCGTGCCGCGAACCATGGGAACGTTGGATCGTAACAAGACCGCGTCGGCTCCGTAGAGACCAGCCAGGTCATCAAGCTGCTTCGTGTTACAGGCCTGTGCCCAATCCTGAGTGAGCTTGCGGACTGCGGCTTCCGCGCGGCTTAGCCCGACGCCAACTGCCTGCGATGTCGGTCGCGGTTCACGGCTTACATTACTCGCTGGCCGCGAGTCAGGAATTCCCAGCGGCGTGGTTCCCTCGGTGGAAGCGAAGTAGTGATGATGATAATGATGATGGTAGTGATGCTGCCCGGCCTCGGGCGCCATCGGCTTCGAAAGGGGTGGCGCGGAAGGTGCAGGCACGCGCGGCGCACCTTCCTGTGGTACTCCGCAGGTAGCGCAGAACCGGTTTTCGACCGGGTTCTGATGGTTGCAGGCCATGCAGGTGCGGAACTCCGCGGCTTCGGCCACCGGGCCTACAGACTCTTCCGTATCCATCTGGGAAGACAAACGTTGTACTACTTGCAGAGCGGCGGCGATCGCTTCCGTTCCGGGTTTCGGATGATGCAGATCCTGCTTAAGCCGCCGGAAGAAATCGTCAACTTCAGGATTCTGGGCGAGTTCTCCTGTTGGTCCTGTGGTTGGAGAAGGTCGTGGCGGTCCAAGTCGCTTGTCTTGATCCATAGGGCGGGCCCAACCAAGGCTCATTCTAGCCGAAATGAAAGCTTACCGGCTCGAAAACTCGACTTTGGATTCGGTTTCCGTTGCCGCACCATTGCAGGTCGCGGGACGATAACGCCAGGCGCGTACGGTGTCCAATATCGTGCGGTCTTGATTCGCGCCGGCACTCTCAAGGATGAGCGGGGAATACACGCGGCCGTCGGTGCCGATGATGAAGCTTACGCTCACGCGTGTGTTTGGCTCGGCAGCGTCGAGGAGGGGGTCCGGTGTGGCTAAAGGTTCAGGGGGGCGCGAAGCTTCGCAATTGGCATGAGTGCGGCTCTGCAGCGCGGAGGTAATATCGGGATCATGCAACGCCGACGCCCACACTTGGCGCTCGCGTGCCGCAAAATCTGAGGGTGAAGAAACTGGCAATCTAGTGGGCGCAACGGAGGCCAGGGAAGCGACGGATGCCAGGAGCATTATCAACAACGGCCATTCTTTCCTGACGCCCACTCAATTCATCTCCCGCGGAAAAAGCCCGCTCCGTTCAAACTCTGATGAGATTGTGGCAATCAGTCTGCCACGCCGAAGAGTTTGTATAATGTTGAAAATACACAACTTGTTCTTGTGTTTTCATCCGTCCAAAGGCCTTCCTGTGAAAAGCGTTGCACACCGATTCGGTCGGGAAAAGGATTCACCACAGGGAATGCAGCAGACCGCAGGGATACAGGGTGCATGCGCCCTTATCCTCTGTGTACTCTGTAGTTAATGAATGGGATCGTCCCGACTTACTCGAGGGTTACGAATCGAGATACGTCGGAGCTGGATTGTCCACCGTCAACGGCCACTTGTTCCGCTCCACCGGCGGAGCCCAGCGAAGGTCGGGTTGATGCGTATTGTCCTCGTCACTCCGCTCGAGCAGCAGGGGAGCTACGAAGCGAAGCGCCTCGACTTCGGTACGGAGGCGCGCTAAGTTCATTTCTTTTTCTCGCAGCACTTCGAAGATATTCTTCATATCCGCCAAGCTCCGGCAATTGGACTCAAAAAAAATCTGCGCTGCTTCAACGGCTGAAAATCGTCTACGCTACATTGGCTGGAGTAGGCAGATTGTAATACACAATTCGACGCTGCGTACCATTTTCCTGTTGCGGAAGTTTGCACCTTGGCGCTGATACGTGATATCTAAACCCTGCCCGCTTCAGGGCGGAGCGTGGAGAGAAATTCATTCATGCCGGTTCATTCGGAGATGGATCCTGAGCCCCTGCTATCTCTCGATGGCATCCTTCCGGATAACCAGGTTCATGTCTGGCATGCCCATATAAAAGCGTGGGAACGAGTGATCAAGCCCTTGCACGACATCCTCGACGGCGAGGAGCAGGCGCGGGCTTCACGCTTCAAGTTTCCCGCTCCCCGCAATCAATTCGTGATCAGCCGCGCTTTGCTTCGCCAAACTCTTGGCTGCTATTTGGGTATCGAAGGTCGTGATGTTCGTTTTTCGTACACCGCCAATTCAAAACCGCAGCTCGACGGAAACGCTGATCTTCAGTTCAACTTGTCGCACACGGAAGGTGTCACGGTGCTCGCCATCACCTCCAAACGCCGCGTAGGAGTTGACGTGGAAAGGATCCGCGAGAATACGGAACCTTTGGACTTGGCCGACCGCTTCTTTTCGCGTCGGGAAGTGGAATGGTTGCGATCGCAGCCCGCCTCTGAGCACATCCCATCATTTTTCAATTGCTGGACTGCCAAGGAGTCCTACATCAAAGCGCACGGCCAGGGTTTGTCTATGTCGCTGGGAGCGTTCAGCGTGCTGCCGGTTGCGGGAAGTAACAGACTGCAATTGCGAGTGGATGACGATTCGGAAGAGTCCGATCGCTGGGAAATGTGGCGTCTCGACCTGGGGGCAGATATCCGCGCTGCGATTGCTGTAGAAGGTACGGGGACTCGAATACGCGTCGGCACCTGGCCGTCACCCGGCGAGTGATTCTGAAAGCGTATCGCATGAAAGTGCTTGGCTATGGTTTTTTCAGAGCACTTGCTGCTGCGCGATCCATCAACCAAAGCAACTGCCCATCCGCTGGATGGACTTTCTGCGATGGCAGGTTGGCTTTCGCGTTCTCCAAGACTTCGCGCACCATACTGGCTTTCTCCGCTCCGCATACCAAGAACGTATCGCAGGCCGCGCTGTTGAGTACCGGCAGTGTGAATGTGATGCGGTAAGTATCGAACTTCTCCACCCAATTGGCGACGACGAGGCGAGTGTTCTCGCCAAGAGCCGCTGTGCCCGGGAAGAGAGACGCAGTGTGGCCGTCGGGACCGAGACCCAACAATACAAGATCGAAACGAGGGAACTCGCCAGCTTTCAGCGAAAAGAATTGCCGCAGAGTTTGCTCGTAATTAAGTGCAGCGCTGTCGGCGTCTTTATTTTCGGCGAGAACACGGAGTACATTTCCGTCAGGGACTTTCGAAAGAAGCCCCGATTCACGCACCATTCGGTAATTGCTCTCGGGATCGTCTGGAGGCACATGGCGCTCATCGCCAAAGAAAAAATAAGTTTGCTTCCAGGGAATATCAGGTACAGATCCGCTGGCGAGAAGTGAGTAGAGGCTCTTCGGAGTCGACCCACCTGACAATGCAACAGTAAATCTTCCGCTACGCTGAACGGCTTGGACTGCGAGAGCGGCAAATTCAGAGGCGGCCGCCTGAAACAATGCAGCAGGTGTATCCAGAATGCGGATTTCAGGTTGGGCGGGCATGACGAGTGATGAAGGAATGCTTTACTTCTCGAAATTCCTCCAATGACGTCCATCGCGTTCGAGCAGTTCGTCGGCCTCTTTCGGCCCCCAGCTGCCTGCGGCATAGTTAGGAAAGCTGCGAGGCGGCAATGCCTTCCAAACATCGAGCAGAGGACTGACAACGCACCACCCGGCCTCGACCATGTCGGCGCGCTGGAAAAGAGTAGCGTCGCCGATCATGCAATCGTGCAGCAGCCGCTCATAACCAGTATTTGGCTGGGTTCCAAAATAGTCGGCGTATTCGAAGTTCATGTCCACAGCACCCAACCGCATAGCCGGTCCGGGAACCTTGGCGGCAAAGCGCAACGAAATGCCCTCTTCGGGTGCGATGTGGAGTATGAGTTGGTTAGGCATCAATGTTTCCACGGGAGTATCGCGGAACATCACAAACGGCGCACGGCGGAATTGAATGACGATGTGCGTGTTGTGAGCAGCCAGAGCTTTTCCGGTGCGCAGATAGAACGGAACGTCGGCCCAGCGCCAATTGTCGATCTGCAGTTTCATCGCAACGAAAGTTTCAGTCTTGGAATCCGAAGGGACATCCGGTTCCGAGCGATACGCGGGCACGCGCTCGCCGTTGACGATGCCTTCACCGTATTGTCCGCGCACCGTCTTACTGAGCACATCCTCGTCGCTTAAAGGCTGGATCGCGTGCAATGTCTTTGCCTGCTCGTCGCGCACAGCATTGGCCCTGAACGAAACCGGCGGCTCCATCGCAGTGAGAGTGATCAGCTGCATGATGTGGTTGGGCACCATATCACGCAGTGCGCCGGCCTGATCGTAGTAACTGCCGCGCTGCTCCACTCCCACCGTTTCTGCCACGGAAATCTGAACGTGATCGATATAGCGGCGGTTCCACACCGGCTCGAAAATGCCGTTGGCAAAACGCAGAGCCAAAATATTCTGCACGGTCTCTTTCCCTAGATAGTGGTCGATGCGGTAGATCTGATTCTCCTGGGCCACGCTCAGCAATTTCTGGTTGAGGGCCTTGGCGGATTCGAGGTCATGGCCGAAAGGTTTCTCGACGATAACTCGGCGCCAGCGATCGTTTTCTTCCATCAAACCAATGGCGGCAAGTTGCTCGACGATCGGCGCAAAAAAATCTGCTGCTGTTGCGAGATAGTAGAAATGATTGCCGTGCGTGGTGTGATCTCTATCGACCTTGTCGAGAAGCTCTTTTAGCTTTGGGTACAGATTCTTGTCGTCGAAGTCTCCCGCGAGGTAGTAAATGCGCTTCACGAACCACTCCCACAGGTCCGGGTCAACCGCTTCGGTGGCAAATTCCTTGATATCCTTCGAAAGTTTATTGCGAAAGTCTTCGGTGGACATTTGCGAGCGAGCCACGCCCACGATTGCGAATTCGCGGGAAAGCACCTGACTCTTAGCCAGGTTGTAAAGCGCGGGAATCAATTTGCGGCGGGTCAAGATCGCCGGCCGCGCCGAAGATCACCATCGCACAAGGATCGCCGACCTTTCCGACTTTTGGCGGCTGCATGACTGGCGTGATTTCCGTTTGGGCCATTGAGAGTAAACCTTATATGAATCCCTTTAGGTTCCTTCGCGTCCTCTGTGGTTAATGCAACTGAGGCATTATGGCATTACTCACGAAGGACACAAAGGTGCACGAAGGGAAATTTCAAGCCGTCTTTTTCGCGGAGGTTCCTGGTTCGAGGTGGCCGCCGAATTGTTGACGCATGGCGGAGAGAACTTTTTCCGCGAACGTGTGCTCCCGCCGCGAGCGGAAGCGTGTGAACAGCGCTGCCGACAGAACATCAACAGGCACGGCCTCATCGACCGCCGCTTGAATCGTCCATCGGCCTTCCCCTGAATCGGGCACAAATCCAGAGTATTCAGAAAGCGTGGGATTTGCTGCCAGAGCGATCGCGGTAAGATCGAGCAACCACGAACTTATCACGCTGCCGCGGCGCCACACTTCGGCGATGTCAGCCACGTTCAAGTTAAAGCGCTGCTCCTCGGGTAATTCCTTACTGGTAGCGTTGACGAAGATGTCGAAGCCCTCGGCGTAGGCTTGCATAATTCCGTACTCAATGCCGTTGTGCACCATCTTGACGAAGTGTCCGGCCCCGGATGGGCCGCAGTAGAGGTATCCATCCTCAGAGGTGCCCGACATTTTCTCGCGGCCCGTAGTGCGTGGAATGCTGCCGCGTCCGGGTGCAAGTGTCTTGAAAATGGGATCGAGTTGTTGCACCGCTTCTTTGGGGCCACCGATCATCATGCAATATCCGCGATCGAGTCCCCAGACTCCGCCACTGGTGCCCACATCCACGTAGTGGATGCCTTTGTCTTTGAGCTGTTTGGATCGGCGGATGTCGTCTTTGAAATAGGAATTGCCGCCATCAATAAGGATGTCGCCGGGCTGAAACTTCTGGGCAAGCGCTTGGGCTGTCTGCTCCGTGGGTGCGCCCGCCGGAACCATCAGCCACGCCACGCGCGGCTTTCCGAGTTTGTTGACAAAGTCATCGAGGGAGGAAGAAGCGATCGCGCCGTCCGCCGCAGAGTGCTTGACGTTGTCGGCGTTCAGGTCCGTGACGACGACTTCGTGCCCACCGCGAATCAGGCGGAGCGTCATATTCGCGCCCATCTTCCCCAAACCGACCATTCCTATCTTCATGCTTGCTCCTTAACTCAATAGATCTTCTTTGAAATTCTCTGATCCTACGGCAAGATGCCAGCGCTACACGCCCAGCGCTTGACGAATGGCTGAGGTCAGCGCCGCCAGACCAGCCTTCAAATCTTTTCCAAGATGGACGCGCAACGCACGTCGCCCGCGCTCGGCCAACACTTGAAAATCTCCACGCGCCTGTGCGGACTTCACGGTTCCGAAGGTGTATTTCTGTCCGGGCACTTGCAGATCCACTGCGTCATCGCATGTGAGTTGCAGGAAGACGCCCGAGTTCGGGCCTCCCTTGTAAGCTTGGCCGGTGGAATGAAGGAAGCGAGGTCCGAATCCCAGGCAAGTTGCAACCCGCTTTTTATCTCGTCAGCAGGTGCCGAACTTCCTGGAGCCGCTCTTCGTGTTCCGCATTCATTTGAACGTAGGCGAGCAGAGCAAAGTAATCTCCCGCGCCCAGTCGGTTGAGATGAGCGCGCAGATACCCCGCGAGAGATTTGTCGTTGCCGGCCGCCTTCGCCAGCGCGTCGGCGTTCTTGGAATCAGTGACCAGCTTTATGCCGGCCTCTTTTTCGCTGCCTTCAAAGAATGGCTTCTCGACGGGCAGGGAACCAGTCTTCTCATATTGTTCTGTCAAGCTGCGAGTGGCGATTTTGCTGGCCTCGACGTCGGGCTGATTGAAAGCGTTGATGCCGATGATCGATCCGGCGACTGAGGTTGCAATCTCCCAGCGGAAAAATTCCTGGCCGAGGTCGTAAATGTCGGTCAGCGAAATCCGCACTACGGGCTGACCAGCCTGCTCAATGGCAGCCACTTTGGCGTCCTGGGCAGCGTCTGGCGCGGAGTCGAGACGAAGATAAGCGAAGATGCGATCATTGCCGTAGACATCGGGCGATCCCAAGGCCTCGCGATCCACGGGGATAATTCCTTTGCCCTGCTTGCCCGTGGACTCAGCCAGCAACTGCTCGAGCCACGCTCCTAGATCGAAAATGCCGGGCGAGGTGATGATGGTGACTTTATCGCGCTTGTTCTTAGCGGCTGTCCCGAGAATGACGCCGAGCACGACCCCGGGATTTTCGTGAACCGGAACGGATGGAGCGCAGGCTTGCACCATCTCCTCGGTCTGACCCAGGAACTTCGTCGTCTCGAGCCCCATCAGCGCGGCTGGCACCATACCGAAATTCGACAACGCCGAATAGCGTCCGCCGATGCTGGGGACACCGTGAAAAATATGACGGAAGTGGTCGGCCTCGCCAACCTGTTGCATTTTGGAGCCGGGGTCGGTGATGGCGATGAAGTGGCTACCGGCCTTGTCGGCACCGATGGTTTGCTTCACCCGCTCGAAGAAATATTGTTTGTAAATGTTCGGTTCGAGCGTCGTACCTGATTTGCTGGAAACCACAAACAGAGTTTTTGCCAAGTTAATCTGACTCTCGATCGCCTTGATCTGGGCCGGATCGGTAGAGTCGAGCACGTGCAAGCTGCGGAAAACCCGCGATGTGGCCAAAAGTCTTGTCCAGTACTTCCGGGCACAAACTCGACCCGCCCATGCCCAGCAAGAGAATATCGGTGAAGCCCTCGCGCTTGATTTCATCGGCTAATCGTTTGAAAGTTTCCGCGTTGGCGAGTTGCTCTTCGGTGATGCCGAGCCAGCCCAGCCAACTGGCTTCGTCCGCACCCGTCCACAGAGACGCATCGCGCTGCCACAAGCGGCGAACTTTTCCTGCCGCACGCCAGTCGTCGATGTTTGTTTTGACTAAATTGTTGAGATCATCCGGCAACTTGTAAGTTTGCTTACTGACCTTGGGAGCGGTCTTGGGCGCAGTGCTCTTTTCGACCGCTTCCAACAGCTTGTCAAAAGCTTCCGCAAAGAGCCGGACGCCGTCGACCGTCAGCTTGTCCGTCACATCCTGAATCGAAATCCCGAGTTTCGCGGCAGTCTGCCATGGTGTTGTTCGCGGCTTCAATGTTTTCGGTCAGGCTTGCGCGCGGATGTCCATGATCGCGGAAGGCGTCGAGAGTCGCTGGCGGAATTGTGTTTACCGTGTCCTGCCCGATTAGGTCCTCGACGTACATCACATCGCTGTAAGCGGGATTCTTGGTACTGGTGCTGGCCCAGAGCACACGCTGCGTCTGCGCACCCTTCGCCGCCAGCACTTTCCAGCGAGGGTTGTCGTTGCTGAAAATCTTCTGATAGCTGACGTAAGTCTGTTTGCCGTTGGCGATAGCCACCTTGCCCAGCAGGCCCTTCAGTTGCTCCTGCTCGCGCGGATCTTTCGAAGTCTTGAGTCGGTCAGCCACGATGGCGTCAACGGAATTATCGATACGGCTGATGAAGAAGCTGGCGACGCTGGCTATTTTGCTGACGTCACCTCCGCGCGCTGCGAGCTGTTCGAGGCCCGCGATATAGGCTTCCGCAACCTTTTTGTAGACCTCCTGGGCGAATAACAAGGTCACGTTGATGTTGATGCCTTCGCTGATCAACTGCTGGAACGCCGGAATGCCCTCGGCGGTGCCGGGAACTTTGATCATCACGTTTTCGCGGTCGACTGTCTTCCAAAGTCTCCGTGCCTCGGCCAGCGTGCCTTGCGTGTCGTGTGCCAGGTAGGGAGAGACTTCCAGGCTTACGTATCCATCTCTCCGTTTCGACTGGTCGTAGACCGGGCGCAAGAAACCGGCTGCATCCTGAATATCCCGGATGGCGAGAAGTTCGTAGCGCGCCTTCGCGTCAAGGTCGGTCTTCGACTGCAGGGACTGGAGAATGTCGGTGTAGTCGCTGCTTCCAGCAATAGCCTTTTCGAAAATGGAGGGGTTGGAGGTCATGCCGCGCAGCCCGTCTTCGTCAATCAGGCGTTTGAGTTCGCCACTGGTAAGCAGGTTGCGGCGAATGTAATCCAGCCAGACCGACTGGCCGAAATTCAACAGATCTTTTAAGGGATTGGTGGCTTTTGCAGTTTCGATGATTCCGGTTGCCATGATGTGCCTCCTGTAGAACCCAGACTGCGAGACGGGACGAGTGAAGACGCCCACCTTACATTATTACTGATTACTTGGAGTGCGCGATGGATTCGCGCGCGGCCTCCACAACTTTTTCGGGCGTGAAGCCGAATTTCTTCAGTAGGTCTTTAATAGGTGCGGACGCTCCAAAACGGTGCATTCCAATCGAACGACCGGTCGGCCCGACGTATTGAGACCATCCGAAAGTTGAGGCGGCTTCAACCGAGACTCGGGCCTTCACCTCCGGCGGCAGAACTTGCTTCTTATAACCATCGCTCTGCTTTTCGAAGATGTCCCACGAGGGCATGCTGACCACTCGCGCTTTGATTCCTTCAGATTTAAGTTGCTCGTAGGCAGAGATGCACAACGAAACTTCACTGCCGGTGCCCATCAAGATGACTTGCGGTTTTCCGTCGGGCGCATCGGCCAGGACGTACGCGCCCTTCGATACTCCCGATGCCGAGGCATACTGCGAGCGGTCGAAGGTGGGAACAGCTTGGCGAGTCAGAACCAGAGCCGCGGGTTCATTCTTAAGTTGGATGATGACTTTCCACGCTTCTATAACTTCGTTGGCATCCGCGGGCCGGAGCAAAACCAAGCCCGGGACGGCACGCAAACCCGCGAGTTGCTCGATGGGTTGGTGTGTCGGGCCATCTTCGCCAAGGCCGATGGAATCATGCGTATAAATAAAGATCGAAGGGATTTCCATGAGCGCAGCCAGGCGAACCGCCGGCTTCATGTAGTCCGTAAAATTGAAAAAGGTGCCGCCAAAGGGACGAATCTTGCTAAGAGCAAGCCCATTCAGCGCTCCGGCCATAGCGTGTTCTCGAACCCCAAAGTGCAGATTGCGACCGCCATAGCTGCCCGGCTGGAAATCGCCGGCGCCTTCAAACTTCAGGCGAGTGCGGTCCGAACTGGCCAGGTCGGCCGAGCCGCCAACGAGCCACGGAATATTTTGAGCGAGTGCATTTAACACCTTTCCTCCACTGTCGCGAGTTGCCATGCCTTTCGCGTCAGCGGGAAACGTGGGCAGATTTTTGTCCCAGCCGTCTGGCAGTTCGCGGTGTTGCATGCGTTTGATCTGCTCCGCGAGTTCGGGGAACTTCTTCTTGTATTCCGCAAACGATGCTTCCCACTTCTGCTGCAGTGCGTGTCCACGCTTGCCAATACCCTGGCGAAAATTCTCCAGCACTCCATCCGGAACCAGGAATTGCGCGTCTTCCGGCCAGCCATAGTCTTTCTTGGTGAGACGAACTTCTTCGACTCCCAAAGGCTCTCCGTGAGCTTCGTTCGTGTCCTGCTTGTGCGGCGAGCCGTAGCCAATATGGCTGTTCACCACAATGAGTGTCGGGCGATCCGTCGTTTGCACGAAGTTGTTGTAAGCCTTGGCAAGAGCATCGAGATTATTGGCGTCGGTGACGTGGACAACGTTCCAACCGTATCCTTTAAATCGCTCGCCCACATCTTCGGTGAAAGACCAGTCAGCGGGGCCGTCCAGAGTGATGCGGTTGTTGTCATAAATCCAGCAGAGGTTGGGGAGCCTCAAATGGCCAGCCAACGAGGCGGCTTCGCTGCCCACACCTTCCATCAGATCGCCATCGCCGCAAAACGCGTAGACGTTGTAGTTGAAAACTTCGAAGCCCGGTCGATTGAAATTTGCCGCCAGCCAATCTCCCGCAATCGCCATGCCCACGCTATTTCCAATCCCCTGGCCAAGCGGGCCCGTCGTCGTCTCTACGCCCGCGGTCATGCGGTATTCGGGATGGCCCGGCGTCCTACTATCGATCTGGCGAAAATTCTTAATGTCGTCCAGAGTCACCGCGAACTCGCCGGTCGTTTCATATTCTGGAGTGACCCCGCGTACTTCCGACAAATAGAGCATTGCGTATAGCAGCATCGAAGCGTGGCCGTTGGAGAGCACAAAACGGTCGCGATTAGGCCAGGTTGGCGTGGCCGGATCGAAACGCAGAAACTGCTGCCACAGAGCATAAGCGACGGGTGCCAACGCCATGGGCGCTCCCGGATGCCCCGAGTTAGCTTTCTGTACTCCGTCGATTGCCAACGTCCGAATGGTATTGATGCTCAGACATATCGAGTTGTTCGTTGGTGAGTAACGCCTGTTCGCTCGCTGCCATAGAAGGTCTCCCCTGGGCGTGGTGATCAATTTCAACGACTCTGCTGCCGATGACTTTGGTCCCACGGATGCTTGAGCCGAGCAAATATCTGCTCAGGCAGTTTATCAAGTTCTCGACGGGCGCGTGCGGACCGCCCACGAAAAAAGAGCAGGGTTCTTGGATGCAGGATCGCTCGATCTCGATCGACGTTTTCCTGCCGGTAAGATGACAAAGGCGGCTTCGAATACTGCGAGTTGCAGTTTCGAGCCGGCGTTGGTAAGGTGATTTACATCAGCGCATACAGATTTCCGTCGGTGCTGCCCACGTAGATCACTTTATTCACCACGACTGGCGAAGAGAGTACCGTTCCCATGACTTGCATTTTGGTTACGCCGGTGACCAGTTCGTCGTAGAAGTCCTCGCCGAAAGCGACCTCATAATTCGGAGTGCCATCTGGCTTAGTGAAAGCAGGTCCGTATTGGCGGGAGGCGTCGGTCTGAAATTCCCACGCGACTTTTTGGTTCTTGAGATCAACCGCCATGAGTTTGCCCTCATGCGTTCCCATGTAAAGTAGGTCTCCGGCGATGGCGGGTGAGGAGAACATCGGCCACTTGAACTTCAAAGAGAAAAGTTGCGCGCCGGATTTAGCATCGAGCGCGTAAAACAATGCTGTGTCGGACGTGGCGAAATACACCTTCGCCGTCTGCGACTGCGGGAGATGTGATGACCCAAGAACCCTTGTTGTTGAAAGCCCATTTCTTCTGGCCGGTGGCAGCGTCAAGAGCATAGAAATTCGAGTCACGGCAGCCAAAGTAAACCACTCCATCCATCACCGCTGCTGAGGATTGGATGCCAACCTGGTTGTAAATCTCATGGTCTTCCCCGGTTTTAAAGCGCCACTTTTCTTTTCCATTGCTCGCATCGAGGGCGTAGAAGAAACTGTCCCAGCTGCCGATGAATAATTTGCCATCAGCGATGGCAGGCGAAGCATGAACCACGTCACCCGTATGGAATTTCCATTTCAATTTCCCGGATGCTGTGTCCAAAGCATAAACGTTGCCGTCGCCGCTGCCGAAGTACACTGCCCCGTTCCACACTGTGGGCGATGACAGATAGAAGTCGAAAGGATCGGGCATGGTCTCAGCCACCGGCTGAATTCCGTGGATGTGTCGTCCCGCGAACCTGCGCTCGCCACCCGTCTGAAACTTCCATTTCAACTGGCCGCTCAAGGCGTCGACGGCATAGAAGTTTCCGTCATAACTCCCGAAGAAAACCGTGCCATTACTCACCGCGGGTGAAGAGGTCACCCGAACTTTGGTTTCGAATTTCCATTTCTGGGCGCCCGATTCAAGGTCGACGGCATAGACATTCCCATCCGTGCTGCCCACAAATGCCATCCCGTCAGCAACCGCCGGGGAAGAGATTACCTTGCCGCCCGTTTGGAACTTCCACTTAACGCGGCTGAACTGGGGTACTCCGGCGGCATCGTACACGCCGGTGTGCTGCGGATTTCCGCGAAACATCGCGACATCTTGACCAAAGGCTGGCAAGACAAAGAAATGCTGCTAGGAAATAAAGATATTTCATGCGGGAATTTAGACGAAGAAGCCTGAGAAAAGACACCTATCGCAAGCGAATGTGGCGACGTTATAGTATTTTGATGGCGAGACTAGCGCTTCATTTGCGCTAAGTAGCCTTGCTGGTTTTGATAGCTCTTGGTGGTGTTCTCAATGAATTTGAGAAATTGCCGCAGGCTCTCGCGTTCGGAAGGCTCCAGATCGGCGAACTTGATGCGCACTCCAAAGCTCGGATTGCTGTGCGTAATGATTCCGTTGAGGATCAAACCCTTGACCCAGATTTTTCCGTTAGCCACCCAGAGCCCGATCTCGAGTTTGACGTCAGTATGCAGCGGAGTCACGGTTTCGACGAAGCATCCGCCTAGACTCGTGTTCGACAAATTCCCCCAAACCGGCGTGGGCGAACTATTGACTCGCAGCTCGACCGCAACAAAACACTTCATGCGCGGATAGCGTCGCCGATCCTGGCCCCAGCAAGGCGTAAAAATGTCTGGCTCGAAAGGCGGTGCCGCTACGGGTGTGGTTGAAATGGGCTCCTCGGAAATGGCCTCCGGCGAGGATGTCGAAACAGTGATAGGCGAAACCGCCGCTTTTGCCCGGCTCTTGATCTTGCGCATGGTCTCGACTAGGACCCGTTCCCGTTGGCTAGGCGCGGCGTCACGATAGGCCTGCAGCAATTCGCCCAGATGGCTTGCGAGTTCAGGATCGGCGAGCAGCCTGGTCCAGTCGGCTCCGGGCGCAACGGCTTTGCTTTCAGTCATGTGTGTTTGGCTGCGGTTTTGAGGGCTTTCCCACAGCCTAGATTGAAGCACGACGGTCCCATCGGCAAGATGACCGTAGTGCACATCGTCGGTAACCAGGTAATCTGAGCTGCTGTTGGCGGCGGATTTGAGTGGTCCCAAGCCACGATTGCGCTCTGCCCTGGAGTCTCGGTAGGAGGCTCCAGGACGGGCAAAGCGCGCACCTGAGGGCCGCGAAGCTAGCTGCCGCTACTCAGGTTGACTACGGCATCGGGTGAGTTCAAGGGAGAAGAAGTGGGCGGAGGGGCCTGTTTTTCGAAGGTACTTTCAAGGGCGGCAAATGCTTTTTGGGCTCCCGCCAGATCTCCATTTTGCAGTGCGCCACCGACGGCATTGAAATCGAACGCCCGGTTGGCTTTAAGAAAGGGATTGTCTTTGCCGAGAACCTTGTTTCCCAGCGCGACGAGATTGTTGTAGGCCTCTTTGGCGGCGCTCAGATCCCCCGATTTCAGGGCCGTCTGCAGGTCTTGGATCTCAGGCCGCCGCTCTGCGAAGTACGCTTTCAGGAAACTGCTTACGGTAGTCGCGCTGGGAGTGATCGTCGATGGTTGAGGGGCGATTAAGCTGGAAATGGCAGATACGGACATGATTTTCTCCTAAATGTTGGCATTCAACTATGTTGTTTGCGTCGGCTTGATTCGCGCTTCCTCAAGGCCATCGGCAAAAGCTAGGTTGGCTTTAGCCGGGTTGACGCAGATTGGCGTGCGATCAAGCTGGCGTTTCTATTGGTTGGAAATCTCAGACCGTCAAGTTGACCGTCTGCAAAGCTTCGCTCGCGTCGGCGGCGTTAATGCCCGAAAGGCTATCGCTCGGAAAGCCGGAAGTGAGCCCGGGCAATCCGCCTCCGCCGTGATGGTAGTGATGGTGCGCAGCACGGGCTGGCGTGTTGGTGGAGGTGGACGAGGGGGTACTGCCCACGGCAGCCTGATTGCCAGCCTGCAGAGCCGTTCCCAGGGCTTTGAGTTCTTGCGTCAATTGTGCGCTCTGCAGGCTCGAGACATTCGTAGGCGCACCGCTAAGAGCTTGAACCGCTTGCTGGGCACTGCTCGGATTGCCAGACTGGAGAGCCTGCGTGAGTTCCTGAAACGCCGTGCTTTGTTGTTGGCTCACCTTTTGCAGGCTGGGGAGTTGGTTAAGCGGACTGCTGGAAACTATCGCGGATATTGACATTGTTATGCTCCTCGGATTGCAGACAGCTGCTTTCCGGAAAGCAACACAAGGGCCACACTTACAAGGCATCCCCTGGCAATCTTTAACTGCCAGAGACGTAAGGAGTTCTTGATGAAACCTCGCAAACCTTCATTCCTGGGCTGAGTGCTCAAAGGCAACCCATGCCTCCTCACGATCACGCGGCAGGCAAGTACTGCCTAAAGCCCCACCTTAAGACCAAGGACAAGAAGAGAAGATTTTCGCGGTGTGTCGATGACGACGAAACACGCTGTATTTCACTGAGCAGTTGTTCATCTTCTGAAGTTGGCCGGGACGCGCCGCGCGAATTGCGCAAAGAAAACCATGGCGCGCCCTGTTGGTTCAAGGCTGCTATCGTTTTCCGTGGATCAAGCTGCCTTCATGCTCTTAATGTCATCCAGCAAAACCTTCTCATGACCTTCAGGAGTGACCTTCTCGTAAACCTTTCGGATTACTCCCTTGGGATCCACCACAAAGCTGGTGCGATCCCAATACTTATTCCCTTTCCACTCCGATTGCCCCAAGCCCAAAGCTTTCATCAAGCTAGCGCTCGTGTCGGAAAGGAGATCGATGGTAAAGGCGAACTTGTGGATGAAATTCTTATGCGACGTAACATCATCTTGGCTTACGCCTAATACAGTGACGCCTGCCGCCTCGTACTCAGCTTTCGTCGCGGTGAACGATCGTCCCTGCACGGTGCAGCCTGGCGTGTCATCTTTTGGATAGAAGTAAACCACCAGCCATTTGCCTGCGTAATCACTCAGCTTGACGACTTTAGCGTCTTGATTGGGGAGAGAAAAATTGGGGAAGGGAGTGCCGGCCTTTACCATGATGCGTGAAATCCTTTCGTCAAATGATGAGGGTAAATTGTAGCAGCTAGACGGAAGGTGTTCATGCGGGCATAACGCGCGGCTTCGCTAAAGGGAAAGACAATCCGAAAGCGATCTTGAAGTGGATTTCAGTACTTGCGTGGAAGGAATCGCCGAGCGGTTATTCTCCGCCGGCAGCGATGGTAACGGGGCCTTGCTGGTCGCGGGTTGCTTTGTCCAATACCTTGATCGTGAAATTCACAGTGATGTTGGCGCTGGTCTCGACGGCGTGGCCGTTCTGCATGTACGGCTTGAATCGCCACTGGCTTACGGCATCACGAGCAGCTGAGGCCAGGATGGCCGGGCCGTTCAGCACGCGCAAATCTCGAATTCCACCGTCGGCACCGATCAGAGCTTGCAGCAGTACCGAGCCCTGCACCTTCATCTGCTGCGCCAGCAGCGGATATACGGACGGTCCAGCTTGTGCTGAGACTGGAGTCTGTTCCGAAGCCAGCCGTGTACGATCGGCGGCGTTCGTGGCCGGGACCCACTCGCGAGTGGCTGGGCCGGTCGAATCTGGAAGCATTTCAACTTTGACTGAATTGCTTACCGTGCGGACGGCTTCGTGCGCTCCGCCGGCAACGACTTCAATTCCTAGAGGCTGCATCACGGTTCGGCTGGTGGCGACAACGGTCGCTCCCGCAGGTGTTGATTGCGTGGCAGGCTTGGATGCAACATGCGGTTTCGCTTTGGCAATGGGTGCGGCAGCAGAAGGCGTCTGTGCAGGATGGCTCGGATTCCAGACTTGCGTGTCATCCGTGGCAACGTCGCTGCTGGAGCCGAGCCAGAGTTCGCGGTTCTTTACGACAACCACCAGCAAAGCCGCGAGCAGAAGAACCAGCGCCACCGACATACGGCGTTGGTCTCTGTATCCGCTCTCCGTTTTTGCTTTCTGCTCGTCCATTTCCTGACTTCCTTGAAATCGAACCGTTAAGCTTTTCTCTGGGTACACTACTAAGATGATGGCATTCGCTTGGAAGCACAATGGCACGAGTGGTTGGTCGCATAGCACGACGGGGCCATATGCCAAAAGAGGAGTCGGGCGTGTCGTTTTCGCGGTTTTCCGTCGCTAGTTTGACAATCGTTTTTTCCAGATGTGGAGGCGCCGAGGCGGGTTGTTCTTCCCGCGAAGATTGTGCCTTCTAAATTATTTAATATCAGTGGTTTATGCTGGACATGAGTCGGAAGCCGCGAGTTTTCTTGTCCGCCGAATGGCGAGACCTCGTGATGTTGAATTACCAGGTTGAGCGCAGCCTCTTGAAAGACCACGTCCCGCTGGGTACCGAGTTGGATTCATTTGACGGCCGGACATACTTAAGTTTGGTCGGCTTCCGGTTTCTTCGCACCAAACTCTTTGGCTTCCTTCCAGTCCCATTCCACTCCAACTTCGATGAGATCAACCTGCGCTTTTACGTCCGCCGGAGAGAAACCGGTGTGAACCGAAGTGTGGACCGAGATGTGGAGCGAAGAGGCGTAGTGTTCGTCGCTGAGATTGTTCCGAAGCACGCGATTGCCGAGCATCGCACGAATTGCCTATGGTGAGAACTATGTCTGCCGCCCGATGAAGCAACGGATTGAAACCAACGAAGCGAAAAAAGCCGCTGAGTATCAGTGGCTGGAGAACGGCGCTTGGTCGCGGATATTTGCCCATGCGTCAGGCGTGCCTGGGCCTGCCGCACAGGGTAGTTTGGAACAATTTATTACTGAGCACTATTGGGGCTACACCGCCCAGCGAAATGGCAGTGCGATCGAATATCGCGTCGACCATGCGCCGTGGAATATTTGGACCAATGCGACCGGTGGATTCGAGGGAGAGGCAAGTGTCCTCTACGGCCGTGAGATAGCGGAGATTCTTCAACGTACCCCGGACTCCGCTTTTATCGCCGATGGCTCGCCCGTCGAGGTATTCCCGGGAAGGAAACTGCGTTGAAAAATTTGACGCGGCCCGATTAGTCGCTTTGGATTCTCCTAGCGTGGCAGAGAACGAGGAAAAATCTGGTGCGCCCGGAGAGATTCGAACTCCCGACCTACAGCTCCGGAGGCTGCCGCTCTATCCAGCTGAGCTACGGGCGCACTCCGTGTTCAGTGTACATGCGGGAACTGCGCCCCATCAATCGGAGCGGATTCAGAAACGGCGCTCGGCTGGGGGCTGAACAGCAAAGCTATCGCGCCGTATGAGAACTTTCATTGGGGTACAGCCACAAGAATCTAGTAGCGGTTCCGGCCACCGCCACTGCCGCCACCATGTCCGCCGCGTCCGCCTCGGTCCCGTCCGCTACCGCCACCGCCTCCGCCTCCGCCACGCTCTACCTTGGGGCGGGCTTCGTTCACGTTGAGAGTGCGTCCGCCGATTTGAGTGCCGTTGAGAGCGGCAATGGCTTTGTCGCCCTCTTCCGTGTTGCCCATTTCCACGAAGCCGAAGCCGCGCGAGCGGCCGGTGTCCCGGTCGGTCATAATGCTGACGCGGTCGACCTGCCCATGGGCTTCAAACAGTTTGCGCAGTTCATCCTCCCCGGTATTGAAATCGAGGTTACCTACGAAAATATTTTTCACGCGAATTGCCTCGGTGTGAGCTATTTGAGCGTGGGTGCGACTTCGGCGAACAAAAGAGCTGGTTTGCCCGGAAGCCAAAGTTGACGAACAATCAAACGCGCACGAAGTATAGCAGGAATGCCGATTATTGAAAGTCAGTCCCCAGAAACATGTTCCGGGGACTGACACGATTCATGCTCAAAGCTTGACGCCCATCCACCCCGTCTGAGCAAAGTTCGGACGGGTTGCAAAGGGAACCGATCAAGACAGAGCCGCGCACTCACCTGCCGACTACCAAAAGATGCCCGGCATTCTGACTGTAGACCTTTCCGTCTTCGCCAATGGACAGGGGCGTGTAGGCAGCGGGAAGTTCTTCCTTGAGAAGAATTTTCTGGTGCGGCTTCTTAAACACTCCTTTGTGTCCCTGAGGAATCGAGTAGAGATGCCCGTCTTCGCTAAGCGCATAAACCAATCCTTCACGGTCGATGACCGGCGCATTCACGCACCACTCATATCCGTTAGGGTTATCCTTGTCGAAGGTCGTGTTCTGGAACGACCATTCGACGTTCATGCCGGCATCGAGTTGCGTGACCAGAAACGGACCCGGCGGCAGAAACCCGCATACCGGGTTGTTGAAAAAGCAGTACGCGGGAAGCCCGTAAGAATTGTCTTTTACTACCATCGAATAGGTGTGATCGTGGGTATACACTCCTGGCGTGTAATCCCAGCCGAAGGTGTATTGGTTGAGAAAGTTCCCTGCCGGATCGAAATGCAATAGATGTCCGCGGCCATAGTTGTAGTTGTCCACCACGCCGAACAGGATTGAGTCATCGGGGAGCACAGTGGGTGAAGCGGTGCCTTGATCGGACACTATGCCGGAGCCAGTGGCGTTGGTTGTTGGGTCCACTCCCACAGTGGTTCCGTAACGGCATGAATTGGGCTCGTCGGTCACGCCTTGCGCCGCGATCGGCATTAGATACGCCGCAGCCGTCGCTCAACAGATTCTGCAATGATTTAGCCCATTTTGGCGTCAGGTCAGGGTTCACCGCCAAGAGATAAGAAACCATGCCATCAAAGTGGGCCACGCTCACCGTATATACGGTTCCATCCCGTGCGATGGCCGGAGCCACATTCAGCCCCGGGCGCTGCGAACCGCATGGCTCGGTAGGCGGGACCGAGGTCGGGGTTGGCGGCCACGGCAGCGATGCCCCGTTATCGTTAAGGTTGTTGAATGTTCCAGGACAATTAGTCGAATTCCCCGGCGGTGCATTGGGCACCAGGGTGGCAAAGCTCACCGTTACCGACGTGTCGTCGGGTGCGACTTTCACCAGCCAGGCGTTCTCCACATCATTCTGGTTCCAGGGATTGCCTTTGGTATTCAATTCGATAACGTTGTAATAAATGTCGCCATCTTCGTCGGCGCTCAGAGGTCCGGCAGTAAATGTGGCCGCAGGATGAATGCGCTTTCCCGCAAACGGGTTGATGTGCGACTCGGCTTTCCCGCTGTGCCGATCAACCTTCCAAAGTGTGCCACCGGCGCCGGGGACATAAAGATGTCCGTGAGCCAGCGCCGGATGAAATACCGGTTCTTCACCCGCGAGGCCGAGGAACCCCATGGCGAAATTGCTTGCGTTTGGCTCTGGTTTCCAATCGGTCGCGAAAGTCCAAGTGGATACGGCCTGGTCGTGCTTCCAATCGTAACGCACCACGTTCCATTGCACTTCGTTCCACGCATTCGGCCCGCAATGCGCTCCGTTCTGCCAGTTGCCAACCGGATGGCACGACGGATACTTCCCACTCTTCCCCAACATGTAAAAACTGTCACCGTCGATTAGAGTGGATTGATAGTGCACGGCCAACGAACCCGCAAAACTCTCCGCTACTTCTTGCTTCACAAATGGGTCGTAGACAATGTCGGCGAGTTTTTCGTTGAGCGGTTGGGCTGAAACATCAACCATTCCGGTGTGCTGTGGGTTGCGCCCCCATTGCGGCCAGAACGGTCGCTCATGGTCGAAACCGGTGAGCAATACCATCGCGAGGACAAGCAAAACAACAATTGAGAGAATTTGCAGACGAGTCATGACTTTCTCCTTGGATGCTTGCAGCGCAGTAGCTGCGAAGCTAAGGATCGAAATCGTAGCTCAGTTCGTTTCTAGAAAATAGAATTGTGACGAGCGGTGCGGAACTGGGTGCGGATGGCAGTTTCTTGCCTTTACTCTGAGGTAAATCGGTCAGTACTTGCGCTCGTCACCTGGTTGGAGGGCATAAAGCCATGGCAAGCCAGATAAACAACAGAACACCAAAATCAGCTTAGCCTGATGTCTTTTTCCTCAGACTGAGTGCGGCCGAGACGGTGCCGCGATAGCGTTATAACTTTCTGACCAACCTAGCAACTATCCACTTTCCAGTATCCTTGCCTCTGAAAGCCGAGTTCGAGCAGGCGGTTCTTGGGATCGTGGCGCTTGCCACATTTTGGACATTGCAGGTAGCGGCTCCACGCCGTGCCTTGGTGATCGTAATTTGCGGATACCGTGAAGGTGGTGCCGCAACTGCATGGCACCAGATAAATCTTGAGTTGCTGCGCAGGCTTGGTCATTATCTTGACCGCTCCTGCTACCAAATATAATCCGGCGAAAGTCAAATTGCTTGCGTATCTGGATCTTAATCTGATCAAAATTCTAAAATTGGGACAAGGAGTCGACGTGAGATCAAAACGCCTTTTTCGGCTTGCTCCGATTGCGATTTCCCTGTTGTGTTTTGCGCAGCCCCCAAATGCCGCACCATTTGATCCTGTGCCTCTAGTTGACGGCTACTTGGCGGCCCGTCTGGCGACGATGCAACCTGGCGCGACAGAAAAAGACGTGGACAAGGCCCTGACGTATTTGGCGGACGATGCTGTATATGAACATCCGCGGGCTAAAGCTCGAATCGTCGGCAAATCAGCCATGCGGGCCGGGATGATTGGATTTCTGGGAGGAAGTGGGTCGGTCGAAATCAAGACTCTAAATCGGATGAGCAATCCAGTCGCGGTGGTGGTCGAGCAGCGAGTCGACATCACCATGAAAAAAGAAGGAGGGAAGATCTCTCAGATGGGGCATGATCAAATTACCGTTTTTGAATTCAAGGACGGCAAAATCAGCCGCATCATTGACTATTGGGTTCCGGGCAACCAATAGTCATGAGCAAGAGAGTTTCTGCTCTACAAACCCTCGTTCTACGCTTCTTCCACCGACACCATCGTGCTCCGCTTCCGCTTGTTGAATTGAAGAACCTTCTTGCGCAGGCGCAGGGACTTGGGTGTGACTTCGACGAACTCGTCATCGGCAATGAATTCAATCGCCTGTTCCAGATTCAGGTTGCGGAATGGGACCAGCCGGATCGCCATATCGGAAGTGGAAGACCGCATGTTGGTAAGCTTCTTCTCTCGCACGACGTTTACGTCGAGATCGTTATCCTTGGCGTTTTCGCCGACGATCATGCCCTCGTACACATCGATGGTGGGGCCGATGAACAGTTCGCCACGCTCTTGCAAATTGTAAAGAGCGTAAGGAGTTGTCACTCCGGCGCGGTCGGACACGAGAGCGCCAGTGAGCCGGTGCGGAATTTCGCCTTGCCACTCGATGTAGCCATCGAACAGGGCATTCATCACGATGGTGCCGCGAGTGTCCGTGAGTAACTGACTGCGCAGGCCGATCAAGCCGCGGCTGGGAACGCGAAACTCGATGCGCACGCGTCCGTAACCGTGATTGTGCATATTGACGACTTCGCTCTTGCGGACGCCGAGTTGTTCCATCACTACGCCCACGAATTCTTCGGGAACGTCGACGGTCAGCTTTTCGATCGGTTCCATCAGCTTGCCATCGACGCGCTTGGTGACGATCTCGGGCTTTCCGACCATGAGTTCGTATCCTTCGCGGCGCATCATTTCGATGAGAATGGAAAGCTGGAGTTCGCCGCGGCCCATGACCACAAAAGAATCTGTGCTGTCCGTTTCTTCCATGCGCAAGGAAACGTTGGTCAGCAATTCCTTGATCAAGCGCTCGCGCAGATTCCGCGATGTAACATAAGTGCCCTCACGTCCTGCGAACGGCGAGGTGTTGACGGTGAACAGCATGGCGATGGTTGGTTCGTCGATGGCGATATGCGGCAGCGGCGCCGGGTTCTCCGCGTCGGTAATGGTTTCGCCGATGGTGATGCCCTCAACTCCAGCTACCGCGACGATGTCGCCCAACGTAGTTTCGGTGATGTCCGTACGCTTCAAACCAGAAAATGAAAATAGTTTGGTGATTTTGGTTTTATGCAGCGAGCCATCGAGCTTGGCGATGGCGACGTCCTCGCCGGTGAACATGGTTCCGTTGAAAACGCGGGCGATGGCCAGGCGACCCAGGTAGTCGCTGTAATCGAGGTTCGCTACCAGAATTTGCAGCGGTCCGGCAGGGTCACCTTTCGGCGCAGGGATAGTTTTCACGATCGACTCGAACAACGGCTGTAGATCCTCGCCGCCACCTCTTATGTCGAGTGATGCAGTCCCCGTCTTGGCATTGGTGTAAAGCACCGGAAAATTGATCTGGTCTTCCTTGGCGTCAAGGTCAATGAAGAGGTCGTAGACCTCATTGAGCACTTCCTGCGGCCGCGCGTCGGAGCGGTCGATTTTATTGATCACCAAAATCGGCGGAAGATTCGCCTCCAGGGCCTTGCTGAGGACATAGCGAGTCTGCGGCAGGGGACCTTCACTTGCGTCGACCAGGAGCATGACGCCGTCCACCATTTTCAGCGCGCGTTCTACTTCTCCGCCAAAATCACTGTGGCCGGGAGTGTCGACGATGTTGATCTTTACGTCGTGGTAGAAAATCGCTGTGTTCTTGGCCAAAATTGTAATGCCGCGCTCACGCTCCAAGTCGTTCGAGTCCATGACGCGTTCGATGATGTGTTCATTGGTTCGAAACGTACCGCTCTGCTTCAGCATGGCGTCCACGAGCGTGGTTTTGCCATGATCGACGTGCGCAATAATTGCAATGTTGCGAATGTTGCTGCTCAAAAGGGACTTCCTTCCTGATAAACCGCTACTACCACTTTACTATGGGCAGGCAGAATTAGGGCGTTTTCACGGCAGAGGCGGCTTTTCACCACAGAGACACAGAGCCCCCCAAGAGCCTAAGGGATTTCTCCGTGTCTGTCGTGAACAATGGGGTTAGCCAGTTGTGGGCACGGGCTTTCCCGCTAAACGGCTTTCAACTTGTTTCACCGCGCGCTGCGCTGCCGTTAGGGCTTCGTTGAAAGTGGATTCAGGTCCTTCGGAATCGGTGTTGGCGAAGAACACTCGATCCATGGGTTGGCGCGCCAGCGGCTGCACTTCAGTAAACAATCGCGGGGTCGACATGAAGACAGGGTGGCCACGCCGATAGATGTGAACTTCGAGCGGATCGACATTCGACCCGGGGAAAAGCTTTTGAAAATCCTTGAGCACGTTCGCCCCGATTTTTCGTGTGCTCGGCTCGGTTAGCAGGTAGCCGCGGTCGTCTTCTTTCAAAGGTGTGTAACAAGTCAGGATGTTGTATTTCTGCTGGTAACCGGGCTGTTTGCGGATGACCCAGTCAGCGGGAATGCAATCGGTAAAGGTGTTGCCGGGGCACCAGGTGTCGTAACCCTTGTTGAATACAGGTTTGTCGAAGATCAAATTGACCACGGCAAACGGCGCATAACGGATCTGATGCATGGCATCGCTCTGCTTTTCCGGCAAGCCTTCGACGATGCGTCGAGTAATGAACTTTGGCGTCGCCATGATCACCGTTTTCGCAGACACGGTTTTCAGCTCGGCGCCCTGCATGTAAGTCACCTGAACGTCGTTTGCGCCGGGGACAACGGCAACGATGGTCGCGCCGGTCTGCATTTGGGCGGCGTGCTTGGCGTGCATGACTTCGGCCAACTTGGCGGTGACTACGCCCAAGCCGCCTGGCCAGGTATAGCGATCATCGCTGGCACTTTCCTTGGCCAGTTCGCGCATTTCAAGTACGGCGACTCCGGCGGCGGCATCTTCCGTGGCGGCCCCATAGTTGGACGCGCCGTAAGCGTCCCACCACTGCTTGAGTTCGTTCGGGTATCCCTTCAATATATCGGAGAGTCGAGTGCCATAGATTTCGGCTTCGCGTTTGCTCAGATCAATCGCGAGAAGCTCTTTTTTGAATTTTTTAAAACCCTCGCGCACGCTTGCGGAGTAGGGAAGCTTGCTCAGGCCATCGCCCCAAGTGTCGGCAATGAACTCGCCGTTGACGATGGTCCCGTCCGGGCTGTTCACCGGCAGCGGTTGCAAGCCTAACTCCTGGGCAAAACGGTACGAGTACTCATCTTTGTACAGGAAGGCCGTTCCAGTGGCGTAGGCGCTGTCGTGAAAGTCCATGGCATAGGCGTTGCCGCCCCAATGCGGTTCTTTTTCCAGAAGGAGAAAATCGCGGCTGCGCAGAAAGTACGCTGCCGCGAGCCCACTGATGCCGCCACCGACGATTACGATGTCGTGCTTGGCGGAAGCTGGAGGACGGGTGAATATTTTGCCGTCGCGGACCTGGTGGCAGATCCGGTTGTCCTCACCGTCGACGACGGGTGCAGGTGGAGCTTCAGCCGCAAGCAGTGACAGATCAATGGGGCAACCGGCGGCGACCGATCCTGCGACAACGTACCTGATGAAGTCTCTGCGATTTGTGGACATGTGCATTTAATTTGCCTTGGAGGCCGAGCGTTCCCGCCCTTCCACCATCAATCGAACAATCTAAGCGGGCATTTCGCGCTTTTCCGCATTCACCCGCAGCCGATACCAACCCACAATGGCGATCAGTGAGAAGACAAAAATAATGGTTGAGATGGCATTGATCTCCGGCGTGATTCCGCGGCGCAGACGTCCCCAGATTTCCAAGGGTAGCGTGTTGTCGCGCCCGATGAGGAAAAAGCTGACCGCGATCTCATCCATGGAAAGCGTGAAGATCAGCAGAGCGGCGCCGATGATGGACAGGTGCAAGTTGGGAATCGTAACTCGCCAGAAAGTTTGCCAGTAATTCGCACCAAGATCGAGAGATGCTTCCTCCTGAGCGCGATCCAGTTTCTGCAAGCCTGCGAAAACTTCGGTGGTGGCGACGGAGATCAACGCGGTGCCGTGACCGAGCACAATCGTCAGCAGGCTGAGCTTCACGTTGCCCTCGCGAAACAGCATGAGCAAAGAAAGCCCGGTAATAATTCCGGGAAGAATCAGCGGCAACAAGACGACCCTGCGGAAGAGAGCCTTGCCAGGAAAGTTGGCGCGATCCAGCGCTAACGCCGCCGGAATGCCAAACGTCAGCGAAATTGCCATTGCGGCAACCGCAACCAGCAAGCTGTTCACCACCGACGTCCAGATGGCGTCATCGGCGAAGAGCATCCGGTACCAGTTGAGTGTGAGATCCCGCGGAGGGAATCCGCCAACCCCCGATCCGTTGAATGAGTAGACAATCAAGGTAACGATCGGCAGATAAAGAAAACTAAATACAACTGCGGCGTGCCAGGGCAGCCAATGCGAACTGTTGCGGGCATCGCTCATCGGAAGCTCCACTTCTTTTCCACTTCCTCAGAGAGAAATAGCAGCCCGAGAACCAGCAGCAGCATGCACAGCGAAATTGCCGCTCCGAGCGGCCAATTGTAAGCCGCACCGAACAGACTGACGACAATGTTGGAAATCATGATGCCGCTGGGGCCGCCCAGCAGCAACGGCGCGAGAAAATCACCGAGGCTGAGCACGAAAGCGAAAGTCGCTCCCGCAAGCACCCCCGGAATCGACAACGGAAAAATCACGCGCCAGAAAGTTTGAAATGGAGACGCGCCGAGATCGTGTGACGCTTCCACCAGATTGCGCGGAATATGTTCCAGAGACGCGTAGATAGGCAAGAAAGCGAACGGTGTGTAGATGTGGGTCAGCGTCAATACGACCGCGAACGGACTATAAAGTAGAAAGTCCAGCGGATGTTTCGTCAGGTGAACGTATTGCAGCAGAGTGTTGAGCACGCCTTCGCTGCCCAGGATCGTCTTCCACGCGTAAGCGCGCACCAGATAGCTGACCCACAGTGGAATAATGACCAGCTGATAGAACAGATCCTTGCGCGCGCCGGCGTGAAATGAAAGGTAATACGCCAGTGGGTAGCCCAGCAGCAGTGAGAAGATCATCACGCGGGCCGCAATCCACATCGAGCGAAATAGAGTTTGCAAATAAACATTCACGCGGAACAGTTCACGGTAGTTGTCCAGCGTCCAGGAATGAACGATGGTTTGCGACGGCGAAACCGACCAGAAGCTGTAACACAGGAGCAAGGCATACGGAACCAGCAGAAACACGGCAACCCAGAGGAGGGGTGGCAACGTGATGGCGGCTCGGTAAGGGCGGGAAAACATTTTCTCAGCTCAGCCTCTCTCCGGGGATTCTCGCACCGGTATCGCATCGTCCGCGGAGAATTCCAGTTGCAAATCGCCTTGCCAGTTCTCGCGAGCGGCTGCTCTCACCGAGAGCGTCAGGCCGTCGGCGCAGACTACCTGTAAGAGTTCGGTTGCGCCGTGAAACGCCTGGTGATGAATCTTGCCGCGGAAGCCGACTACATTCGAGCCGGACCCGCTGGTAGTGAATCGAATATTCTCCGGTCGCAGAGAAAACAAAACGGGGCCATCGGGCAGGGCGACCTTCCAGGCCAGCGACTGGCAGCGTGCGATGCCTGCGCTGACTTCGCCACGAAGCAGATTGGTGTGGCCGATGAATTGTGCAGTATAGGCCGTCGCGGGGCGGCTGTAGATCTCGCGCGGTGATGCTACCTGCTCCAGTTCACCCATGCGCAGAAGCGCGATGCGGTCGGACATGACCATCGCCTCTTCCTGATCGTGGGTGACAAACACGAATGAGATGCCGACTTCGCGTTGCATGGATTTGAGCTCCACCTGCATTTGCCGGCGGAGATTCGCGTCCAGCGCCGAAAGCGGTTCGTCCAGCAGCAGCAGTCGGGGACGATTCACCAAAGCGCGGGCCAGAGCAATGCGTTGTTGCTGACCGCCGCTGATCTTGGCTGGCTTGGAGTTGGCGAAGGCGGTCATCTTGACCATGGCCAGCGCTTCTTTGACGCGCGACGCTATCTCTTCTTTTGGCAGTTTAGCCACGCGCAATCCGTAGCCGATGTTTTCTTCCACGGTCAAATGCGGGAAAAGCGCGTAGTGCTGGAACACGGTGTTGACGCGGCGGCGGTAGGGCGGCAGGAGGTCGAGCCGCTCGCCTTCCATGAGAATCTCTCCGGAAGTTGCGTTTTCAAATCCCGCAATGATACGTAGTAACGTCGTTTTACCGGAGCCGCTTTCACCGAGAATGGTGAGGAATTCGCCCTCTGCGATCTCGATGGAAATATCGCGCAGCACGGCGTTCTTGCCGAACGATTTTGCAATCTTGCGGATGGAAAGCAGCGGTCGCGGCTTGGACGTCGCGAGATCAGTGGCCGCCAATTCGGTGGTGCTTGCCATGCTTTTCTCGGGC
This sequence comes from uncultured Acidobacteriota bacterium, assembly GCA_963771285.1. Classification (GTDB taxonomy): domain Bacteria; phylum Acidobacteriota; class Terriglobia; order Terriglobales; family Acidobacteriaceae; genus JABDBE01. The sequence goes on along the minus strand of CAVYSX010000011.1, from coordinate 25,727 downwards.
CTGTCTCTCGCTGGGCGAACCGCTGCGCTACTGGGCCGCTTTTACTTCATTCCAGACCTCGACGTACTTCGCGCGGCGCGGAACATCCTGCCAGAAGTAGAGACGCTTCTGATAGTTGTCCACGTCGTCGAGGTGCAGGCTCTTAACTTGTTCCGCCGTCATGAACTGCGCTGCCTGCGGGTTTGCAGGCGTGTAGCCCGTCACATCCGTGACTTTTTTTTGGGTTTGCGCGGTAATCATGTATTCGAGGAACTGATATGCCAGGTCTTTATTCTCGCTTCCCGCGGTAATCATCAAGTGATCGATCCAGCCGGTGGTGTTTTCTTTGGGAATTGTCTCGCCTACGGGAAAATTGATTTTGCGCAGTTGATTGGTCATCAGCGGCCAGCCCATGGCCGCAACGATTTCGTGATTCTGAAAGAGATTTGTAAGCTCGCCGCCGGTGGACCACATTTTGCGGACGTTCGGTTTCAACTCCAGCAGCTTCTTCTTTACTGCGTCCAATTGCTGATCATTCAGGTTGTAGAGCTGCGTGGGATCGGGTTTGTCGTAGCCGAGCACTTGCGCCGCCATGTAAACCGTCGAGAGATCGTCCCAGACCGAAATCTTGCCGCGGTATTTGGGATCCCAAAACAAGGTCCAGCTATCTGGCGGCTGCGGGAACGCTGTGGTGTCGTAAATCATGGGATCGGGCCCCCACATGAAGGGCACTCCAAAGACCTGTCCTTTGATACGCACCAAGGGAAGGGAAGTGAGTTGCGGCGAGAGCTGGTTGTAGCTGGGAAGCTTCGTCAGATCGAGCGGAGCGGCAAGTCCCGCGGAAGCCAAGGAAGTAGCAACGTCGCTGGACGGCGAAATCACATCGTAATTTCCCGCGCTCCCGCCGCGCATCTTTGCCACCAGTTCGTCGCTCGATCCCATGTAGGACGCCGTAACTTTGCAATGACACTGCTCTTCAAACGCACTTACAAAGGTTGGGTCAGCATAACCCTCCCAGACTAAGAGGTTGAGAGTCGGAGTCTTCTTGGAGCAGGAACCGAGCAGCGTGGTGCTTGCCGCTAGCAGGAGAGCTACAAGACAGCGTCGTGTCATTCTGTGTGTCTCCCTTTACCCTCGACCTTCCTTATTTAGAAGGTTGGCGGAGTGTTCACCCACAGCACCCGGGTTTCGGTGCGTCCCGGATTGTACCAGCGGTGCGGCGTGGCGCTCTCGAAGTAAAAACTGTCGCCGGGCTTCAACCGGTACTCAACCTCGGCAACGGAAATACGCAACTCCCCGCGCAGCACAAATAGGAATTCCTCGCCGTCGTGAGTGTAGGACTCGCCGCTTCCCGCTCGCGGCGAAATGCGAAACAGGTGAGGCTCCATCACGGTGTTTCCACCTGCAAGTAATTCCATGCAGACTCCCGGGCCCGCCTCAAGCGTCTTACGTTTGTCGGCGGCGACCAGGGGGCTGCTATTTTCCATGGGATCGAAGAAATCGAGGATGTTGGTCTTATAAAATCGCGCCAGCTTGCGCAGAGTGCTGACGGACGCGCTCATGTGAGAGCGTTCCAGAGCGCTCAGGAATCCCACCGAGATGCCGACCGCCTTGGCCACTTGCGTTAAGGAAAGTCCGCGCCGTGTGCGCATTTGGCGTAGACGCATACCGATTGCGCCACTGCTGCTTTTCGGGGCGTGCCCTACCAGACCATCACGCTTGAGCAACTGCACAATCGCGGGCGCGTTCAACCCTCGCACTTTACGCAGAAATCGCGCCCGCTTTAGCAGCTTTACGTCGTCGGCGGTATAGAGGCGATACTTGCTCGTAGTGCGATGCGGGCGAGCCAGGCCGAGACGCTCCCATGAGCGGATTACCGACGGAGAAACCCCGACCAAGCGAGCCACGTCGCCAATCTTTAGGTAGGCTTTTGGGACGGCAGGCTTCATTCCTAAACTACGCTCCCCAAGTCTCTTGCGAGCTCAGCTCGAGGTTATTTTTTGCTTGACAGCGTGCGTCGGATTCTCTAACCTTGCGCGATTATAGCAAGGTTTGGTTTTTGCGCAACCATTGTTAAGTGGCAATCTTTCCCCGAACCGGAGGTGTTAAATGCGTCCGTCTCAGGCGCGTCGCGCTCCAGCTTTCTGGTTGTTTGTCCTTAGCTCCTTCAGCTTTCTGGCGATTTCTGCGTTAGGGCAAAGCACTGGCGGCAGAGTTCTTGGCCGGATCGCCGATCCCACCGAAGCCGTCCTGGCCGGGGTAAAGGTCACTCTGACGAATCAAGCCACCGGAGTCGCCCGTGACGTCGTCTCTAATGGCAGCGGGGACTACAACTTTGTGGAAGTGGTGCCCGGCACCTACGGCGTGACGTACGAACTGGCCGGCTTCAAGAAAAGTGTTCGCAAGGACGTTATCGTCGAAGTTAACCAGGTGGTCACACTCAACCAGACCATGGAAATTGGCGCCACCCAGGAGACGGTGGAGGTGACCTCGCAAGCGCCTCAAGTGGACACCACCAGCACTCAGCTGGGTGCGGTCATCAATGATCGCGCAGTCAACGAGCTGCCGCTGAACGCCCGCGACACCTACCAGTTTCTTCAGCTGCAGCCCGGCGTGCAATCGCAGCTCGGTAGCAGCGGTTCGCTGTTCTACGGCTCCGATGCCGCGGGCTCCGTTTCGGTGAATGGGGGCCGGGCTCGCGCCAATAACTTCAGCGTGAATGGCGGCGACGCCAACGATCAGTTTGTGAATCTTCCTACCATCCAGCCGACGCCCGACAGCATTGAAGAGTTTCGCGTCATCACCAACACCTTCGACGCCGAGTACGGCCGCAACTCTGGCGCGGTGGTCAACGTGATCACCAAATCGGGGACGAACGCCTTTCACGGCAATGTCTACGAATACTTTCGCAATACAGTTCTGAACGCGCAGGGCTACTTCAATACGGTCAAACCGCAATTCAATCAGAACCAATTCGGCGGCACGTTTGGCGGGCCGATCAGAAAAGATAAAACTTTCTTCTTTTTATCCTATGAGGGGCGCCGCATCCGGCAAGGCCAGTCGGGCTCGCAGGTGTTGGTGCCAACCGGCATCGAACGGGGAGGAAATTTTTCCGATACGGGCGCACCGTTTAGCGGCGGTATCAGCGATCCCTTTGTTGCCGATGTCTTAAACGGCAGGCCGGGATGTGCGACAGCAATCAAGGGGATCGGTGGCGCGGTCCCAGCGGGAGGCGTGGGGTGGAATCTAATCTTTCCCGGTAATGTAATTCCCAAGGCCTGCCAGGATCCGGTGGCGGCTGACTTGCTGCAGAAATATATCCCGTCGTCGAATGTGGGCGCGAATATATTTCAGGCCGTTCCGGTGGGCAGCGACTTCCAGGACCAGTTTACGATTCGCTTTGATCATCGAATCACCGATCACCAGAATCTGACGGCTTATTACTACTACACTGATGACGCGAGTTTTCAGCCGTTTTCCTTCTTTCAAGCCGCCGGCGCCAACATTCCGGGTTTCGGTAGCAGCAACGACTCTCGCTACCAGCAAGTAAACCTGAGCCACACCTGGACGATCAACAATGCCCTGGTCAATGAAGGGCGCTTCACATACATGCGGGAAGGTCAGCTTGGTTTTCAATCGCCTCAGACTAACAATCTCGTATCCGCTTCGTGCACCTCGGCTGCGTCCAAGTACTGTTTCACAGGTTTGTCTGATTCCTCCGCCATCAACGCGCTCGCGGCGAACCCCGCGACAGGTAACCCCGCATTTGGTATTACTCCAGGCCTGACTGCCACCCATGAAGGCGTGCCGTTCACCACGATCTCCGGTGGAGCGGTCATCGGCAATAATTTTGAAGGTCAATTGCCTCAGGTGGGCAATTCGTTTCAATGGTCGGATAGTCTGACTTGGGTGAAGGGCAATCACACGATGAAGTTCGGCATCGACGTGCGCCGAGCACGTTTTGACCAGACACTTTACTTCAATGTCAACGGCGCCCCGGTTTCGACAGCTCAGGCGCAAACGCCGTACTTACTAACGACGGCGACAACTATGCCGGTTATCTGCTGGGTTTGGCGGACAGCTACACTCAAGGTGCGGCGCAGAGCGAAAACATCCGCAGCACTTCGGTCTATCCGTTTGCCCAGGATAGCTGGAAGATCCGGCCGAATATAACCTTGAACTATGGGCTGCGCTGGGAACTCGATACGCCGCTCACCGACATCAGCCATCACGTGCAGACTTTCCGTCCGGGGCAAAATACGACGATTTACCCTTGCACTCTGACTGCCAGGAGCAGGCTGCTTTGGGCAATCAACTTGCCTCGCCGCGGGTGTGCTTCCAACCGGACTCGTCTTCCCGGCGACAAGGGCGTACCCGCTGCCCTGACGCAGACTTATTACAAAGCTTTCGCGCCGCGCGTTGGCTTGGCTACAGTCCTAATGCAAGCAGCGGATTCCTGGGCAAACTGTTTGGCGATAACGGAAAGACCAGCATTCGCACTGGCTGGGGACTGTTTTATAACCCGATGGAGCAGTTGGTGATGGAGCAGTTCGGAGCCGAGCCACCCTTCGGAGGAAGCACTTTTCTTTCCGGCGTCTTCTTCAATACTCCGTTTGTAGCGCAGAGCGGCACGGTCAATCCGAATCCATATAACGGCATTCTTAACCCGATACCGGGGCAGCCGCAGGATCTGGCAGCGATTCCGCTCCATTGAGCTATTCGGCGAATTCCAGCCGCATCATGCGGACGCAATACACGCGCCCAATACAATTTCAACATTCAGCGTGAACTGGCGCACGATTTGATGTTGCAGTTTGGCTACGTCGGTTCGCAGGGCCACCGCTTGCTGGTTTCGCACGACATCAATCCGTCGACTCCGCAAACCTGTCTGGACATCATGACTTGGCCAATGCGAGCGCAGCTAACGTGACGTCTCGTATGGCACTCCCGGCACTTGCGGTCCAACTCTGGAAGATAGCCAATTCTTTATCTCGCCGACGTGCAGTGGCTCCGGCGGGAGGATTTCACGTTCCTTACGGACCTAACGGCCCGACAGTGATCCCCGCTGGCACCAGCGATTGGTTCAGTCGCGCCGAACGGGTCTCAACCTTGTCGGCCTGCGTCCATACTCCTCGCCAACCTGCAACCCGTTTACTGGCGGCAACTGCCCGGCGGACGGAATTCCGGTGTTTACCGACATCTTTGCCGAGGATACGATCGCCAATTCCAACTACAACGCGTTTGAAGCCATGCTGGAAAAGCGATTCTCCAAGGGTTTGCAATTCCAGGCTGCTTATACCTTCAGCAAGTCGATCGATCAGGCTTCGAGTTTTGAAGAAACGCTGAACCCCTATTCCTTCGATGCTAACCGTGCATTGTCCCTATTCAATTCGGCACAGCGTTTGGTGATCAGTTATTTCTGGGATCTGCCAATCCCCCATCATTCGGGCTGGGTCGGGAAAGTGGCCAACGACTGGGCGATCTCGGGTATTACTTCGTTCCAGAGCGGGTTCCCCATCCGTCTGTCCAACGATTCGATCAACTCCTCCAGTGACACCGAGTTGATCAACAGCTTTTTCTTTGTAGGCACCGAAGCCCCGCAGCGGGTTGCACCATTCCAGACGTTGAATCCGAAAAAGAACGGTGGCTATTGGTTCAACGGCTCCGACTTTGCCAATCCACCGCTGGGGCAATTTAACAGCGGAACGCAACGCACAATCTGTTGCGGCCCCGGTCTCGACAATACCGACTTCGCGGTGCACAAGATGATCCACCTCACGGAAACCAAGTACTTCCAGTTCCGTGGAGAGATATTCAACATTGCCAATCACACGCAGTTCACGAATCCTGACGGCAATCTTGGAGACGGCCCGCTCTTCGGCAAAGTTACTTCGGCGCGTGACCCGCGGTTGGTTCAATTTGCGCTAAAATTGTTCTTCTAGCCCGAAGTCCCGGGCGGCTGCGGCCGCCCGGGCAAATCTAATGGCCGCACCGCCGGCCTGAGCCTCCTGGAGATCCAAGATGTACCCCGAATTGCAGAAAGAGCTCGATACCTTCGAGCGACGCACGCCGAAGTCCGCCGAATCCCACAAGAAAAACCTGAAACGCATCCCGCTGGGCGTTGCCAGCAACTACCGCGCTTACGATCCTTACCCGATTTTCGTGAAGGAAGGTAGCGGGTCGCATTTCCGCGATCTCGATGGCAACGACTACATCGATCACAATCTCTGTTTTGGCGCACTGATGGCGGGACATTGTCATCCCGCGGTCATGAAAGCGGTAGAAAAACGCCTGAGCACCGGAACGATGTTCGGCATGCCGCATGACATGGAATGGGAACTGGCAGAAGAAATCTGCGACCGCTTTCCAGTCGAGATGGTGCGTTTTGGTAGCAGTGGTACTGAGGCTACCATGCACGCGGTCCGTTTGGCGCGGGCGGCGACCGGTCGCGACAAGATCCTCAAATTTGAAGGCGGGTACCACGGCCTGCATGATGCTGCCCTCGTCAGCGTGAAGCCGCACGCACCGGAGTTCGGCGACGTGAACGCTCCGACCTCCGTCCCTGGTGGTCTGGGCGTGCCGAAAGCCAGCATTGCGAACGTCACCGTCGCCACTTTTAACGATCTCGCCAGTGTCGAGCTTCGTTTCAAGCAGAACCCTGGCGAGATCGCCGCCGTCATTCTTGAGCCCATCATGATGAACGTCGGCCTCTGCATTCCACAGCCGGGATTTTTGCAGGGCCTGCGCGATATTTGCACCAAGAACGGCGCGCTTCTGATCTTCGACGAAGTGAAAACCGGAGCGAAGCTGGGCTGGGGTGGCGCCTCAGAATACTTTGGCGTCAAGCCCGACATGATTTGCCTGGCGAAATCTATTGGCGGAGGCTTGCCGCTGGCAGCATTCGGCACGCATAAGTCCGTGATGGACTTGATTTCGCAGCACAAAGTTTTTCACGGTGGAACCTACAACACCAATCCAGTTTCGATGGCTGCGGGTCTCGCGACTTTTCGTGAAGTGCTTACGCGTGACAACTATGCTCGCGTGGACAAACTGAGTAAGCAGCTTACGGAAGGCTATCGCAAGGTGATCGCGAAAGTCGGCCTGCAGGCCTATGTGGCGAGCGCGGGCGTCAACGGAGCGCTCATGCTTTATCCCAAAGAAATTCGCAACTACCGCGACTGGACGACGGTCGATATCGACCTCTGGCGTCATTACTGGTTCGCCATGGTGAACCGCGGAGTGATGCCGCAACCTTACTGGTGGGATGAGCAGTGGACCATTTCGGTGCAACACACCGACGCCGATATCGCGAAGCACATTGCGGCTTTCGAAGATGTGGCGCCCGCGCTGGCCAAGGCCCAACAGGAACGGACGGCAGAGGTTGTGGCCCACTAGGGACAGGGGTGAGCATTGCCAGCCGACGACCAACCCGCCCAGCCTCACTTGAAACGCGTTCTCGGCCGCGGGGACCTGGTGTTGCTCTTTGTCGTGGCGGTCTTCAATTTGAACGTCGTGCCCTCCATCGCAGCCAATGGCGGCGTTACGGTTTGGTTGTGGATCATCGCCCTCCTGTTGTTCTTCTGGCCGCAGGGCATCGCAGTGATTGAATTGGCCCACCGCTATCCCGGAGAAGGCGGAGTATACCTCTGGGCGAAAGAAGTCTTTGGCGACTTCCACGGCTTTCTCTCGGGCTGGTGCTATTGGACGAACAACATGCTCTACGTCCCCACGGTGATGCTCTACTTTGTTGGGGTTTCTGTCTTCGCCATGGGGGCGGGCCATGCCGCGCTTGCCGACGACAAGAATTTCGCGATGGTAGCGTCCGTGGCTCTGCTGGCGTTTCTCACTGTCCTCAATATTGTTGGGCTGAGCGTGGGAAAGTGGTTGAACAATTTGGGCGCGATTGGAACGTTTGTTGCCGCCGCCGTGCTTATCGGATTGGGTGTCACCGTGTGGTCACGCTTTGGAACGCCCGTCAATTCGTCAGACTTCAGAATTCCTGCCGACCCCAAGTTTGTCCTGAACTCGTTTGGCGTGATTTGTTTTGGCCTGGTAGGTCTCGAACTCGCTTCGGTCATGGGCGATGAAATCCGAGACCCCCAGAAGACTCTTCCGGGAGCGGTTGCCTGGGGAGGAGTGCTCTCCGGGGCTTTATACGTAGGCGCGACGCTGACACTCCTTGTCGCCATCGGAAAAAACGACATCAACGTATTACAGGGAATCGTGCAGGCGGTCAGCCATATGGCCGACAAGGTGGGGGTGGCGTGGATCATCGCGCCTTTCGCGGTCATGCTGAGTTTGTCCATCGCTGGCATCGGCTCAGCCTGGATGGGAGGCTCGGCGCGCATCCCATTCGTCGCCGGCCTCGATTCCTACATGCCTGCGGCGATGGGAAAGGTTCATCCCAAATACGCGACGCCTCACGTGGCGTTGATCGTGCAAGGGTTAGTGTCACTCGTCCTGATCGTTCTGAACTTCACGCTTTCCGGGGGCGTGCAGGAAGCGTTTCAGAAAATGCTGTCGGCCGCCGTCGTGTTGCAATTGATTCCGTTTCTTTATGTCTTTGCTGCTTTGGTCAAGTTTGCCGCGAAGGGCCCGTCCCAAGGACGTTATGGTCGGGGAACCCTTATGTTTGCCGGCATCTCTGGGTTAGTCACGACGGCTCTGGCGATCGTCGTGGCGTATTTCCCAGCCCGGCAGATCACGTCGTTGTGGAAATACGAACTCAGTATGTTTGGAATCACGTTGGGTTTTGTCGCGTTGGCGGTATTTTTCTTCTTCGGATACAGCCGGCTGAAAACCCAGGCGACGGTTCCTGTTGGAACGGGCGACGCGCCCGTCCAAAATATTACGTAGTTGGTCGAGCAAAGATCGACGTTGATTGCTGAAGTTGTGGAGGACTCATGCCAGGTGGAGTGAAAACCGATATTCGCACTTATCAGATGTACGTCAACGGCGAGTGGGTGAACAGCAAGTCCAACAAGACTTTCGCGGTTTATGATCCCGCAACGGAAGAAGTAATCGCTCAGGTTCCGGAGGCTAACGCCGACGATGTGAATCGCGCCGTTGCCGCCGCAAAGGCAGCATTCGAAGAAGGGCCGTGGGCCTCGACGACCGCCCAGGAACGCGGACGCGTCCTATTTCGCCTCGCCGAGAAGATCAGGCAGAACACGGCGATGCTGGCGGAACTGGAGTCGCGCAACACCGGCAAACCCATCGTCGAAGCCGAATTCGACATTGCAGACGCAGCCACCTGTTTTGAATATTACGGTGGGCTCGCTACGAAGATTCTGGGCTACGTGAATCCTGTTCCCGACAATGCGATGAGCCTGACGCTAAAGGAACCGATCGGCATCGCCGGACAAATTATTCCCTGGAACTATCCCTTGTTGATGGCGGCGTGGAAGCTCGCGCCGGCACTGGCTGCAGGGTGCGTCTGTATCTTGAAACCCGCCGAGCAAACTCCCATCACTGCGCTCGAAGTGGCGAAATGGTTCGCTGAAGTGGGCTTGCCACCCGGCGTGGTCAACGTTATCACCGGATTCGGTGAAACTTGCGGCGCACCTCTGGTACAACATCCGGACGTGAACAAGATTGCGTTCACCGGCAGCGCTGCCGTGGGGAAAATTATCGTCAAGCAAGCTGCCGACACGGTCAAGCGAGTGACTCTCGAACTCGGGGGCAAGTCGCCGAATATATTTTTTGCCGACGCCGATTTCGAAGCTGCCGTGGACGGCGCGCTTTTCGGCGTGTTCATCAATCAGGGGGAAGTCTGTTCGGCGGGCAGTCGGATTCTGGTGCAGAAGCCTATTTACAAGAAATTTGTGGATGCCATGACCGAGAAGGCCAAGAAGATCAAGCTCGGAGCGCCCCTCGATCGTGACACCAAAATGGGCCCGGTGGTCAGCAAGGATCAATACGACCGCGTGCGCTCCTATCAGGAGCTGGGAAAAAAAGAAGCTAAACTCGCAACCGGCGGCGGGCGTGCCGACAAATTCACCAAAGGCTACTATGTTGAGCCGACAATCTTTTATGACGTAAAGAACTCCGACCGCATTGCTCGCGAAGAAATCTTCGGGCCGGTTGCTGCAGTGATTCCGTTCGACGATGAGAAGGACGCGATCAAGATTGCCAACGATTCTCCTTACGGTTTAGCTGCCGCCGTCTGGACGCGCGATATCTTCAGGGCATTCCGTGTGGTAAAAGCGATTCGCGCCGGAGTCGTCTGGGTCAATCACATGCAACCGACTTACGTCGAAGCGCCGTGGGGAGGCTATAAGCAATCCGGCTTCGGGCGAGAACTGGGCCCGTGGGGAATCGAGGAGTATCTGGAGACGAAGCAAGTGCACATCAACCTAAGCGAAGCCCCCATTGGATGGTATTGAGCATTTCGTTGGTCGCTCGTCAGTCGGTCGATGGTCAATAGATCCGCAAACGATTTGGCTAACGACTCACGACGAACGGCCAGCGACAAGAACTGAGAATCATCATGAAGACGATTCACTTGAAGACTCAGATTCCGGGACCGAAATCAAAAGCGCTTTCTGACCGCCGAAACACCGCGGTGCCGCGTGGGATCTCCCACGGAACGCCGATCTATGTTTCCAAGGCTGAAGACGCATGGCTCGAAGATGTTGACGGAAACCGCTACATCGATTTTGCCGGGGGCATCGGCTGCCTCAACATCGGGCACCGGCGTGAGCCTGTAACCGCAGCGATCCGGCAACAGTTAGAGGCCTTTCTGCACATCTGCATGCAAGTCACGCCGTACGAAAACTACATTCGCCTGGCTGAGCGCATGAACGAAATCACTCCCGGTAAGTTTCCCAAGAAGACGTTGTTTGTAAACAGCGGGGCAGAAGCAGTGGAGAATGCCGTCAAGATTGCACGGGCTCATACCGGACGTTCCGGCATCATCGCTTTTGAAGACGCTTTCCACGGGCGCACTATGATGACGCTGGCGCTCACCAGCAAGACTCATCCCTACAAAGCTGGATTCGCGCCTTTCCCCGGCGACGTGTATCGCATTCCGTATGCATACTGTTACCGTTGTTCTTATTCGTTGAAGTATCCGTCGTGCGATTTGTTTTGCGCACGGCACCTAGAAGACACGTTCAAACGCGTAGTCGCCTCGGAAGACGTGGCCGCAGTGATCGCCGAGCCAGTCCTGGGTGAAGGCGGATTTGTCGTTCCTCCGCCGGACTTCTTCCGCGTGCTGATCGACATTTGCCACAAACACGGCGTCCTGTTCATCGCCGACGAAGTGCAGAGCGGCTTCGGCAGAACCGGCACCATGTTTGCCAGCGAACACTACGGCATCGAGCCCGATCTTCTGGTAACTGCAAAGTCGCTGGGCGGCGGTCTGCCGCTCGCGGGAGTGACGGGCCGCGCCGAGATTATGGACGCGCCCGGCCCCGGCGGACTCGGAGGCACATTTGCGGGCAATCCAGTTTCCTGTGCGGCGGCGCTCGCGGTGCTCGACATTTTTGAGCGCGAGCCACTTCTGCAGCGAGCCAATGAAATAGGGAGCATCTTTCAGAACCGAGCAAAAGATTGGGGGAAGCGCTGGCCGATCATCGGAGACCTGCGTGGATTGGGTGGGATGCAGGCGATAGAACTGGTGAAGTCGCCGGATAGTCGCGAACCTGCTGTCGATGAAACGAAAGAAGTAACCAAGTATTGCTACGAACACGGTTTGATTACGATTACCGCAGGTTCGTATTCCAACGTGATCCGGGTTCTGGTGCCGCTGGTCGTTGCGAACGATCAGATGGACGAGGCACTCGATGTCTTGGAAGCGGCTCTGCAGGCGGTTTCGGAGAAGAACCAGGCTGTGGCGCAGCCTCTGTAGCCAACACCGGCAGGACGAGCGTCTGCCCCATTGGGCTTTGCCGCGGCAGACTTAGCAAACTACGTCTCTACAAAGTGATTGAGCAATGGTAGAGAGGTAGCTGGCTACTTCTCGCCGCATGAAGGAGGTCGATCATGACAGTTGCAGCTCCACCTGTAATCAATGTTGCCAATTACGTAAACGGCCGATGGATTGAATCCACCACCGCGGATTGGGCCGACGTCACAAATCCTGCGACCGGCGAGGTCATCGCCAGAACTCCGCTTTCAGATGCCCCGGAGGTCGCGGCTGCCGTGGAAGCGGCTGCGGCTGCTTATCCTGAATGGCGACGCACACCTCCTGAAGATCGCATCCAGCCGCTATTCAAACTGAAGCAACTTCTGGAAGAGCACATAGACGAACTCAGCCGCATCATCACTCAGGAAAACGGGAAGACGTTCACTGAGGCCAAAGCTGAGTTCCGTCGCGCCATTGAAAACGTTGAAGTCGCGTGCGGCATTCCCATGATGATGCAGGGCTACAATCTCGAAGACGTGGCCCGCGGCATCGACGAAATTATGATCCGGCAGCCTCTCGGCGTGGTGGCAGCAATCGTGCCATTCAACTTTCCCGGGATGATTCCGTTCTGGTTTCTGCCTTACGCGATTGCGTGTGGCAACACGTTTGTCCTTAAACCTTCCGAGCGCGTGCCCCTTACCATGCGGCGAACATACGAATTGCTGGATCAGATAGGACTGCCAAAGGGCGTCGTGAACCTTGTCAACGGAGGCAAGGCCGTCGTCAATGGGCTGCTCGATCATCCCAGGGTGCGTGCCATCAGCTTTGTCGGTTCGACTCCAGTTGCCCGGTACGTCTATGCCCGCGCAGGCGAACACGGTAAGCGCGCGCAATGCCAGGGCGGAGCAAAGAATCACGTTGTCGTGCTGCCTGACGCCGATATGAAAATGGCAACGCAGATCATCAGCGACAGTGCCTTTGGCTGTGCCGGCCAGCGCTGTCTGGCAGTATCAGTCGCGGTCACTATCGGCGAGGCGCAAAAGACTTTCCGCGATGCGATCACTGAATCTGCCGCGAACCTGCGCGTGGGCAATGGCCTGGACGAAGGTGTGCAGATGGGACCGGTGATTTCGCCGCAGAGCAAATCGCGAGTCGAATCCTTGATCGGCGTTGGGGAGAAGCAAGGCGCGAAAGTCTTGCTCGACGGACGCAGCGCTAAAATCGCCAAGCATGAAGCCGGCAACTTCGTGAAGCCGACAATCCTGGACAACGTGCCGCCCACAAGTGAACTGGCGGACACGGAAATCTTTGGCCCGGTCTTGAGTCTGATTCACGCCAACGACATGGATGACGCTCTCGCATTTCTCGAGCGCAGCGCCTATGGCAATCAAGCGTCGTTGTTTACCTCCAGCGGCGCGGCAGCGCGACGATTCCGCTACGAGGCGCCGGCAGGCAATATCGGGATCAACATTGGCGTAGCGGCACCCATGGCGTATTTCCCGTTCAGCGGATGGAAAGACAGCTTCTTCGGGGTTCTGCATGGGCAGGGCCGCGACGCAGTCGAGTTCTATACAGAGAAGAAAGTCGTGGTCGAGCGCTGGGCGAAGGAGCACTCGCGCAAATTTTAGCGATGAATGTGCGACTTGTGTCCTTTGTGTTTGAAGCCTTCTTTGGCGAAAAGGGCACAGAAGTACGCAAAAGAAATCCGGAGATTTATGTCTGACACGATCCAAAAATACAAAGACTACGTCATGACCGGCTTCATGAAGTCAGTCGTGCCTATCGTAATCGACCACGCCAGCGGTGCGACCGTCACCGATGAGAATGGCCGCGAATATCTCGACTGCTTTGCCGGCATTTCAGTTGTTAATGCGGGGCACTGCAATGCCCAAGTGATCGCCGCCGCCAAAGCACAGATGGACAAACTGGTTCACTGTTCGTCCTACATCTACCACGTGCAGGCGGTCGCCGATCTCGCGGAAAAGATAGCGCATATCGCGCCCGCAGGCCTGACCAAGACTTTTTTCGGGAACGGCGGCGCGGAAGCTATTGAAGGTGCGATGAAGCTGGCGCGCTTGTACACAGGCAAGCACGAATACATTTCGCTGCACGCAAGTTTCCACGGACGCAGCTGGGGTACCCTAAGCATCACCGGCAACCTGGGGCGCAAGAAGCGCGGAGGCCCTTATGCGCCTGGAGTGGCCTTCGCTCCTGCTCCTTACGCGTATCGTTCGCAGTGGCGCAACGATCCGGAAGAATGCGGACGCCAGTGCGCCAAGGCGATTGACGATGTGATTCGATTCGCGACCTCGGGTGACGTGGCCGCTTTCATCGCCGAGCCGGTCATGGGCGAGGGTGGCATCGTCGTGCCTCCGCCGAATTACTTCAAAGAGGTCAAGAAGGTTCTCGACCAGCACGGCATTTTGTTCATTGCCGATGAAGTTCAGTCGGGCTTCGCGCGCACCGGAAAAATGTTTGCCATCGAGCACTACGGAGTCGTGCCCGACATTTTGGTAACCGCCAAGGGCATCGCGGATGGCTTTCCGCTAAGCGCATTTACCTCGCGGCCGGAGATTGCAGCCGCCTTCAAGCCGGGGGATCATCTTTCGACGTTCGGGGGCAATCCGATTTCCTGCGCCGCGGCCCTTGCCAACATCAATTTCATGGAGAAGGAAAATCTCCCAGCGCGCGCTACCGAAACGGGCGCCTATGCCATGAGCAAGCTGCGCGAACTCCAAAAGCAACACTCGATCATCGGAGATGTGCGCGGCCTCGGACTCATGATCGGTGTCGAATTGGTGAAAGACGAAAAACTGACGCCGGCAACCTCAGAAGCCGAAGCGATTCGTGATTCTTTATTGCGTCAGGGTGTTCTGGTCGGAGTGGGCGGAGTTTACGGCAACGTCATTCGCTTTCAGCCTCCGCTGATCATTACCCGCCAGCAGATCGATCGAGCGATTAGCGGATTCGCCGTGGCGTTGCAGGAAGTGGCGCAGCTGGCAGTAGTTTAGATTGCCACGGGACAGCCGAGGCGGCTGTCCCCACGCAATTTATCTTTTCTAGATATCATCCCCATCGTCATCGCGGTCATCGTCACGATCCTCATGGCTCAGATCTTTGGCCGAGCTTAGGGTGCGGCCGTCGCTGGCATGCCGAATTCCGATTCGTCCGTTGACGTTCGACAGACGAATGCTGGTGCCCCCACCGCCAAGTTCCCCGCGCAGGTCTTGGCCAACATAGCGGTGATGGCGCACGTGCAGGCCGAAGTCATCCTCTATTCCTCCGGACACAGTCGACGCCTCGATTGCTGCTTTGGCATCCGAAGGTAGCGTGAGTTCCAGGCTGCCATTCACCGAGGTCAGCTCAATCGGAGAATTCGGAATATGTTCGAAGTGCGCGTCCATCTTTCCATTGATGGTCTCTAGTTTGACCCGCCCTTGCAGTCCATCGGCGGTGAGGCGGCCGTTGATGCACGACGCCCGAACTTCTGCGGCGACTCCGTGAATGTCGAGCGAGCCGTTGATCAGCTTAATTTCGTCGAGGCGTGCATTGCGCGGCACACTCAATGTGTATTCCACGCCCGCGGGATCGTTCCATCCCCCATTGAAAGTGTGATTATGGTCCGGATAATGGGTGCGGATGGAAACATAGTCGCTGCCATGATCGACCTCGATCTTGGCTTCGTCCAAACGCTCTTTTGTTCCGGCATACTTAACCGCGTCCACTTTGACCTCATTCTGGTCCCACGCCGTAATGTGGACAGACCCGTTGATATTGTCGAGCTCAATGCGACCTCCGGCGGCGAGCGGGTAAGTCTGATGAAATTCTTCGGTGAAAGCCCTTCGATCTGAGGCGTATCCCTGGGTGGCCACCAGTAACAAAGCACAAAGCGTGCCCAAAATAAGGCCGGCCGGGGTAGCAAGGCGACGTTCGTTCTTCATGGTTCCTCCGTGCGACACGGTATAGACGCGCCAACCGGCAATTCGTGAGTGGGGCGAAGAGAAAGCCCCGGCTCTGGCTTACGGTGACCTTGGTTACTTTTGCGATTTTCGAGGATGTCGGAAAATGATCACACAGCAGCGGGGAAGTTGGATGGGTTGTGACGTATTCCGTAAAAAGCCTGGCGCACCGGTTGAGGCGAACTTTCGCCTGCTCACGGACTGCACATTTGCTGCTCATCTGCTTCATTTCCACGCTGTTGCAGGCCCAGACCTCCTCATCTGATCGTCCCGTCCCTATTCTTTCCGGCAGCGCCGGCTACTTTACGTTTGTGACGGCGGGGCAAACCCAGTTGAACGGCCAGGTGAACCCTGTTCTGCTATTTCCACTGGGCGATCACTGGCTGATCGAATCTCGAGCTGAGTTTGAGGGAGAGTTTCAGCGCCCACCGGGTGGCGGCCCATACGGAGGGCCGGTCAGCAAGAACCTCGACTATGCGCAGGTGGATTACATTGCGAACCCTTACCTTACGGTGACCGCAGGGCGTTTTCTCACCCCTTTTGGCATTTTCAACGAGCGGCTGTACCCGATCTGGATCCGTAGCCTGCAACAGGATCCCCTGATTTTTCCTATCGCGACCGGCTCAAGTGATGGAGTCATGTTTCGTGGCGGATTTCCGGTCAATCAGAAGGCAGACCTGAACTACGCGATCTACGTTTCAGCTGTGAGTACGGATCACAGCAACCTTCAGTCGAACCGCAATGTGGGCGGACGTTTGGGCATCTTCCTACCCGGCCCGCGGTTTGAAATAGGAGCTTCGTGGCAAAAGCTGCTGCAAGATGCCCGGAAGAATGCCTTCGGATTTCACCTCGCCTGGCAGCCCCAGCGGCTTCCGCTCAATATTCATTCTGAGTACGCCCGTTCGAATCAGGGCAGTGGCTACTGGATCGATGGCGCTTTTCGGTTGAGCCAGGTTCGATTCTGGCAAAAGGCAATGCGCCGGTTTGAGGTTGCGGGAAGGGCGGAGCAATTCTTCAACGGTCAGATCAGCCCGGACGAAGCCGAAGATGCCGAACTGCCCGGGTTGAACACTCGGGAAGGTGAATTTGGCATGAACTATTACTTGAGCGATGGTCTTAAGGCGGTCGCAAGTTATGGCCGCCAATTTAGTTCGGACGGGAATTTCAATCTTTGGACGGTTGGCGTCGCGTACCGCTTCATGATCCCTCTCGGACGAGTGGGGCCGCAATGAGAATCAAGATCACGATCGCGAGTATTTCCTTGGCGTTGATCTCAGTGCTGTGCGTGGCGCTGGATTCCTCGAGGAGCAATGCGCCAACTACTCTGGTAGCGCAAACCAGCGCACAAGCGAATGCCATGCGCGTGGAAGGGGAAAAGCGCTTCCACGCAAATTGCGGCCGTTGCCATGCCGCGCCCCAAAAGTTTCCCCCGCGCATGATGGCCACAATTGTTCGTCACATGCGGGTGCGGGCCAGCATCACGGATGAGGACATGCGCTTGGTTCTGTTTTACATGACTCAGTAGCGGTGGATGAGGACGAATTGAAAAGAACGAAGTATTTGTGTGGAACGGTGTTAGCCATGTGCGCGATTTGTCTGGCACAAGCGCCAGAAAGCAAGCCGGTGCACGTGATAGAAGTTCTGGCCGACAAGGACAGCCGCTACAAGATTGCGGGTGAGAAACACCCGGAAATTGCCGTTAAGGCTGGGGAACGGCTCTTGCTTCGAATCACAGCGAAGAAAGCAAAGTCGTGGAATCGGGATGGTTCGATACACGGATTTTCCTTGCTGCGTGCGAAGGATCGGGCCAAAGTGCCGGGCTGGGATTTGTTGCTCAAGCCAGGGGCGCAAGAGTTCTCAATGACCGCTCCCGATGAGCCCGGCGAATATGTGGTGGTTTGCACCGTAATTTGCAGCGAAGATCATGAAGGCATGTTCATGAAGTTTGTAGTGACACCGTAACGTTTGGAGAAATTCTTAGGAGAAACTATGAACCGAGTTGCAGTTTGGATCGCGGCATGGGCGCTGGCATCATCATTTGTAGCCTTTGCCGGCGATGAAGATAAGACGTTTCGGGGAGAGATCTCCGATAGCCAGTGCGCCTTCAATATTCATTCCCTGACGCAGTCGCATCAGGAAATGCTGAAGTCCAAGTCCGGCGCGGCGGGGCAGACGCCGGCAACCTGTGCGCAATATTGCGTTGAGCGAATGGGTGGGAAATTCGTGCTGGCATCGAAAGAGCACGTCTATCATCTCGACAATCAAGACCTACCGCGCCGCTTTGTGGGTGAAAAGGTAAAAGTGCGCGGTACGCTCGATCCCAAAGCCGAGATGATTCACGTGACCGAAATGGAGCCAGAGTAGGATCAGGGCCTACTACTGGTCTGCAAACATCAGTGGCATGGCCCCGGAGCGCTCGTGAAGGTGCCATTGCTGGAAAATTTGCCTCCGGCGCCAATGCTGGGTGGCCCGAAGAACCAGGAGAAGAACGCCATTTCCTGAAGGTCGTAGGTAAAGTGATTGGGCATCGTCACTCGGATAGGTGGCGTTCCGGTCAGCGGATCGCCCACTTCTGTGTCATTCTGGCAGCCCGTTACCTGTCCGACGTGTCCCCAGGGTGGCGTCGGATTCCCCAGAGTTTTCAAGTCGAAGAAGAACAGCGGATTGTCCTGCCACTCGCCGATTTCGTGAGACATCCCATAGGTTGTATATCCCGAACCGAATGCTCCTGAAGTGTCAAATAGCGCAATCCCGTAAGTTTGCACTGGACTGCCAAAGCTGCCATGCCACCCGCCTACGCAGCATTGTCCATTAAAGGGAAACGCGACGTTATAAACCACAAAGAAGGGAAAGGTTGTTGGGTTGACCAAGCCCTGTTGCTGCAAGCTGGGGATCAACCTGTTTTCCAAATGCTTGGTAAACCAGAAATAGTCCAATCCCCCGAAGGCTCCGCATGGCGCGTGTGAAAACACTATGCTGCCATGGCTGCCGGGGTGAATCTTGATGGCGGGGAGGACAACGACTTTCAGCCGGTTGTGATAACCTCCCCCATTCTTCGATACGGCATCCCAAAAGCTGGCGCGCCGGAACGCATCGGTGTACTGCGTCTTTCCCATGTCGACGCCGTTCATGGTGAAATCGGCCGGCTCCACCAACGGCGATTGCTCGATTAGCTTTAGGGGGATTTTCCCGCCTGCACACTTGGCGTCTGGAACCGTCGGATCGAAAACCGTGCCCTGAATATCGACGATCAGCGGAACGATCTGCATCGTGATCGTCGTGGTGCCGTTGCTGGTGAGCGGATTTCCCCCCACCATGACACCTTTGTATTTCTTGCCGATTGAACCTTTTCGCGTGGAGGTCACGTCATAGGACCACATCTTCAATCCGGTTCCGGCGGCGGATTGCGCCAGGATTTTATCGAGATTGCCCTTCAGCAGTGGGCGCGTCGTGAAAATCAACTGGCGGGGTGTCTGTTCGTTGCTCTGACTCAATCCTGTTGGTGCCGTTACTACGAGACTCACGCTGCCGAACAACCCGAACAGCAACCATGTTGATTTCATTACCGCCTCCTGGGAACACGTCCAGCGAGGAGCATATTAACCCGGACAAAGTTGATGTCAATTGGAAATCAGGGGATTGGCGCCTAACGGCGCCCTCTGCGGTACAAGTGGCTGAGAATCAGGGACGAATCGAGGAGTGCAAAATCACAAGTCGAGCGAGCACTCGGTCAAACTTTGGGGCATGAAAGATCCTCCTGCGCCCCAACTCCTAAGCGAAGCGCTCATAGGAAGGTTGCGACGGAAGGTGCCCCTACCCGGCTTTGCTGGTTTTCCAGACGTAGAAGTTATTGCCGTCCGCGAGCGTTTCAATCGATATGCCCGCTGATGTCGCGCCACGATGGACAGCCGACCGCAGATTCGTTAGGCCAATTCCCCCAACATCGGCAAGAGGAATTTCGAGAGCCGAACCCGGCTCCACCGCTTCCAACTCTTTGAAGATTCCCTCTACCAATTCGTAGTGTTTTCCGCGCCGGCCGCGGTCGAGAGAAGAAACTTCCACGCGATGATATTTACCTGCAGGCCGAGGAGATTTCGTTTTTTCTTCTTTGGGCATAACCCCTCCGAAATTGTTCGATTACTGTACCGAATCCGAATTAATGTGTCAAGTATATTTCTATCATTCGTAATCATATAAAATATTGTGCGTTTGTTTTATTATACGTTTAATATACTACTAGCGTCCATGGCTGGCGCGAGTGGTTTCCGCGTACGTCACGGTTTTCGATTGCTGCGGTAAATGAACCGAGTATTTCCACCTTTCTTTAGTGGCTGCAGTATGCTCGAAGTGAGGAACAGAAAATGGTGAGCCCCATGAGAGAAGATGTGCGATGGCAGCATTTATACGAGACTGCGATTGTCGAGCCAGATCCAGCGACACTGGTGGAGAAAATCCGCCTGGCGAGTGCAGCTATGCAGCAGCGCCGGAAAGATCTTGCGCAGACTCACGATGCGGGATCGGTCGAGGAACAACGAGCTCTCGCGGACGCTCTCAAGAACCTGGAGGCGCTCGAAAGGCTTGAGTTGAGATCACGCTTCGCCGCTGGCAATCGAAGCCGCGAACATGCGATGGGAGGACAAGCACTATGAAGCGCATGTGCCACACGAATCGCGAATTTAGTCGTCCAGCCACCTCCGCCCTGCTTTGTCATGCGCGGATTGTGACGGATCCCAAGAAGTTGGCGCGACTTTATGCCGAGGCCGCCAGGCAGAAGCGGTCCCCAGATGCGGGATCTAAGCTCACCCGACAGAAACACATTTCGTCGTCTTGGGTTCAATTAGGAAAGTGAAATAAATTTCGGGTTTGACCTGCAAGGTAGGTTCGCCGGATGGAAATAGAGGCTTTATCGAAGCACAGACAAGCGCTTGGCCGTTATGGCCTGGCGGTATTGGCGACTATTCTGGCGCTGCTGTTGCGGGCTATGCTCGCGCCTCTGCTCGGGAACAGCAATCCCTATCACACAATGTGGTTGGCGATCGTTTTCGCGGCGTGGTATTGCGGCATTGGTCCGTCGATTGTGTCCGCGTTGATGGGGGTGGTGGGCGTATGGTACTGGTTTCTTCCTCCCACTCATTCCTTCGCGCTGTTGCATCCCAAAGCTCAGATCTCTGCAATGGTCGGCTTCCTGTTTTTTGCGGGTTGCATTATCGCGTTAGGCGAGGCGAATCGCCGTTCGAGGGAACAATCCGAGCGCGAACTCAGTGAACGGATGCGGACTGAGCAGGCACTGCTCGAGAGAGAACGTGAGCTTGAGGCCGCCCGCGGAGAACTGGAAATCCGGGTAAAGGAGCGGACCGCGGAGCTCAACACCGCCAACAGAAGTCTGCAAGAGCTTTCGGCTCGATTGCTGCAACTGCAGGATGAAGAGCGAAGACGCCTGGCCCGCGAGTTGCACGACAGCGTGGGGCAGTTGTTAGCAGCGATGAGTATGAACCTTGGCATGCTACGATCTACGCCGCTGAACCCAGCTGCTGAAAAGGCGGTTGCGGAAACGGTCCTGCTGGTCGATCAAGTCAGCCGCGAGATTCGCACCATTTCTCATCTGCTGCACCCTCCGTTGCTGGACGAAGCGGGCTTGGCATCAGCTCTGCGCTGGTATGTCGAGGGGTTTTCAGAGCGAAGCAACATCGCAGTCGAGTTGGCAATCGGGGGTGATTTCGGGCGCCTTGATGGCGATATGGAAATCGCTATCTTCAGAATCGTGCAGGAATGCCTGACCAACGTCCACCGCCACTCCGGAAGTCGAAGAGCCGAAGTCCTCCTGGCGCACGGAGCGGGGCAAGTTCAAGTAGAAGTCAAGGACGCAGGGAAAGGTATTCCCAGCGAAAAACAAGAAGCCCTCAAGATCGCCGGGAAAACGGGTGTGGGCTTCCGCGGAATGAGGGAGCGCGTAGCGCAACTTGGTGGAACTCTAGAGATTCATTCTGATGAGCATGGCTCCGTGGTGAAAGCGATCATGCCGCTGCGCCCAGCGTTGGAAACGACGGAGAGCGAAGAAGACGCCCAGACCTACGCACTCGACTGCTGAGCGCCCCTGGTCTCAATTGACGGGGTAGTACCCTTTGGGAAGAATTCGGCTATACGCCTCCAACACTCCCGGCGAGGATACGTGGACAATGACTGCGTAATTTCTATCCATCGGAGTATGTTAACGGTATAAATAGAGGACGGGGAACGGTTGGAAGGTATCAAGGATCTAATTCAAATCGGACGAATAGTTCGACTTTTGAGCCAATAATCAATCGTCATTGTGGCTGTAGCCGCGCCTAGGACGTTCAGACCGAAAGCGCCTCCCACGGCTTTCTTGATCGCCTGCACTGCCTGATTGCCACCGGGTCGGTTTCCGAGTTGGTCCATGACGGCTAATGTGATTGCTCTTCGTCGCTCGTCGAGGATGCTTTCCCGATAGACCCTTTCCAGGAACGAGACGACCAATAAGGCGGCATCGCGCAGGTGAATTGATTCGGTTCCTAGCTGGTTCAACGCGCTCGATAGTGGCCAACGCGCTTTATCCCAATCCGCAATCTCGGCAGCAGAGACAAGGGAGGCTACGCTGGGGCTCGTAAATGAGTATCCGAACCCAATTAAACGCGAGATTCTTAATCCCAGCGTCGCACACTGTTTAGTCTCAACTGCCCTGGAACCTGTTTGTGAGCCATAGTGCTAAATACGATGAACTGGCCTCAAACCCAATTTGAGCTTAGGTTCCGTAGCCTATTTGCTGGTGTTTTGGGCGCTTTATTACAAAAACAATGTAAATCGAGGCGGTTTTGCACTAATGGCTATCCATCGTCACGAAAGCTGGCAACCTGCCCCTGCTCTGCAAACTCTTTCACGTTGACAAGCTACGGCAGAGTGCGAGAATTTACAGGCAGCCGGAGGTTTTTCGCGATGCGCAAGGTTTGGGTAAGGGTGGTGAGTCATTTGATTGCGCTGCTTTTGTCTGCTTGTGCCTTTGCGCAGGGCGCAAGACTGGGTGGCAGCGATTCTTCGGCACCTGGGCCGTGGAAGCAGTTGGCCAAGCTGACCGAGGCCAAGGGGCACAACCAGGATTGGCTGGGGTGGTCGGTGGCCATCAGCAAGGATGGCAAGACGGTCGTGGTAGGGGCGGTCAACTGGTGCGGCACTCCGGACAACGGGTGTGGACAGGGAGCGATTTTTGTCTTTGTGAAACCAACGAACGGTTGGGCGGATACTACAGAGACGGCGTTGTTGAAAGCCTCAGACGGACAGCCGGGAGAGTATCTGGGTGAGTCGGTCGCGATCAGCGATGACGGCAGCGCCATAGTGGCCGGTGCGCCGCTTTGGCCCGCCGATGGCAATGGAAACGGAGCGGCTTATGTGTTTGTCAGGCCACAGGGCGGATGGCGGAATGCGACCGAGACCGCGAAACTGACATCGACGGATGGCGCAGGCGTCAACCTTGGTGACTCAGTTGCAATTGACGGAAGTACCGTGGCGGCAGGTGGCGAGGTCTTCAACGGTTTGGAGGGTGCTGCCTACGTTTTTGTGAAGCCAAAATCGGGCTGGGAAAGCATGAGGCAGAAGGCACGGCTGACGCCCTCCGATGGCAAGGGTGGATTAATGGGCTGGTCGATCTCCATGGAGGCGGACGTTATCGTGGCTGGTGCTCCGATCACCGGAACGAGCGGTGCCGGGGATGGCGCTTACGTTTTCGTCAAGCCGAAGGGGGGCTGGAAGAATCGGACTGAAACCGCGAAGCTGACGGCATCAAGCGGGAATGGATTTTATCTGGGCAACTCGGTGTCCATTGGCAGCGATACAATCGCCGTTGGCGCGCCTCGTCGAAATAATGCCAACGGTGCAGTTTATGTCTATGTGAAACCTACCAAGGGTTGGAGGAGTGCCACCGAACGAGCAAGACTGACCGTGCCACCAAAGTTCAATCAGCTCGGATACTCTGTCGCTGCGTACAACAATGGAAAAAGCATAGCTGCTGGCGACCCAGGCTGGCAGGATGGTGGTGGACAGGGGTCTGCGATTTTATTCACGGAACCGATGAAAGGATGGAAGACGACCTCGAAGTTCTTGACAAGGTTCGTATCACAAGATGGGAGAAACGGTGATGGTTTGGGTTTTTCGACGGCGGCGACTTCGGGTGCAATCGTCGCCGGAGCGCCGGACGCCATGGTCGGGTCGAATGATCAGCAAGGTGCCGTATACGTTTTTGGGCATTGAATCACGAATTGCCTGACTGCAAATCTGTTCGGTTTTCGGAACAAGCATTGCTGTTTCAACCGGCAGACTGCTACCCCATGATACGATTCGACGCGCTAGGGCTAGAAATCCGAATCGCGGAGGATCGCCATGACGTCTGAAAGCAGCAATTGTGGATTTTGTTCGGCAAACATCATGTTCATCTTGGCGGCGATGATGATGCTGATGTTGGCATCGTCTGCCGCTCAGCAGGGCCAAACGCAGTGATGGATTCGGGGAAACCATCCCCAATCATCGCCGAGTTTCCTAGATGCAACACAATTCAGCAGTGGACTTGATCCATGTCAGGCGATTGCTTTGACTTTCACTCATCTACCCACGACGGGTGGTACGGTCGACGCCCGAGGACTCGCCGGAACGAGTGCAACGATGACCTGTTCGGTGAATCCGATTCCCGCCGCGGCAAAAGGCCGTTTGCTGCTTGGCAGCGGCACTTACCTCGCCCAGGTACCGTGGGTGGTTCAGAGCAACGAGGTTAACATCATCGGCAACAGCGCGGGCAGCACCGTTATACAGGCCTGCGCATCCGGTCAGCCCAATTGCAATAGTGTCGTATTTCCTCCGGGGAGGCGATTCTCCAACTTGGGCAAGCTAATATGAACTTGTTTCAGGTGACGGCGAGGGAACTGGCCGTCGATTGCAACGACGTGCCAGGAGTAAGCGGCATCGCCGTGCTCGGAATTCAGGAAGAAAGTGTGCTCGACCTGGTGAAAGCCTCGGGATGCCGGGTCGCCGGAATCTACATCGGCCTCGGTGACGTAGCGGACCAAAACGGCGCGGCCTTGAGCAATTTCAATGTACTGACCCCAACGGAAGTGGATGCCCGGCGACCGTCAATCCCGGTACTATCTCCACCATACAGCGCGCATCCAACGGAGCGGTTTCGGTAACGCTCAGCGCGCCTCCCACGCCCGCGCTTGCCGACGGATACGAGGTTGTGATCTCGGCAGTGACGCCAGCGACTTTCAATGGAACTTACCGCGTCAACACGGGGTCAAGTTCTCTCGCATTCAGCTACAACCAGCTCAGCACGTTAGGGGCTGCAACCGGTAGCGGTGGATCAATTGCCCTGTATCCGGTCGGAGTGCGGGTCTACCAACAATCGGGTGCTAATGTTCGTCCCATAATCAACGGCACCATCACGGCAAAGGATTGTGCAACTCCTCCACCCATCGGTATGGAGCTGGGGGGAGGGGTGTATCTGGGTTCAAAGCACAAATGTAGGGAATAGCGTCGTGGCGTCGGTCTCATACAACAATGGAACCTCCGCCATCACCAATAGCAATACCGTGTCTCTCGCGTCGACTTCGAACTCAACCTGCACAGTTGTCTCTCATACATTGTCTACCCGACCAACGTGACGTATTCAACGAGTGTCACCGGCAGCGGAGGCAGCGGAGGTACCTACGGCCTTGATATTGTCGAGACTCGCGTGCGGTAGGCAGTCTTTTGCGGAATTAGGAGGCAGCGAGACTTGCGATTTAGATGGCTACGACCTGTGGCTCGATCTGGGGATGAAGAAATGCGGACGCGCACTGGAGCTATTGAAGCCCGGCGATGCGCGGAAGATTATTGCTACCCAGCGAGCATTCGAGTCAACTCGCGTTACGGATGACGACGAAGAGTGCTGGCGTAACCTGGTG